>CAYFPI010000001.1:0-8467 GCA_964344985.1 uncultured Candidatus Thioglobus sp.
CTTCAAACCCTACTGCGCGCAATAAGTTTGATACCGTAGCACCATAAGCAGCGCCTCTACCATGACCAACATGGAGTGGGCCCGTTGGGTTGGCAGAAACAAATTCTAACAATACTCGTTGACCTGCACCAAAGTCTGACAAACCAAATTTATCAGCTTGCTCAATAATACTATCAAGAACTTTTGTATTTGAATCTTGAGACATAAAGAAGTTAATAAATCCGGGGCCGGCAATTTCTATTTTTTCTATTTCACTGGCGCTAGAAAGCTTATCAACAATTTTTTCAGCCAGCACTTTAGGGGCACACTTAGCCTGCTTAGACAAAACCATTGCCACATTAGTAGCAAAATCACCTTGGGCTTTATCTTTAGAATGATCAATGCGGATATTTTCTGGAACGCTTTCCAAAATACCGTCAGCTATTAATGATTCTAAACCTTGTTTAATTAATTGTTGTAATTGTTCTTTCATGTTGCAAATCCGTTTACTTAATTACTAATGTGCCTGCTGCCAAGAATGACCAATGCCCACATCCACCTTTAAAGGAATGTCGAGCAAGTAAGCATTCTCCATTAATTCTTGTATTTTATGTGCAAACTCATCAGCCTTTGAAGCTTTAACTTCAAATACCAACTCATCATGCACTTGCATAATCATCTTAATATCTTGATTATTCTCACCAATCCACTGTGCAACATCAAGCATGGCTTTTTTAATAATATCGGCACTTGATCCTTGCATTGGCGCATTAATAGCTGTTCTTAGTGCGTGCTGCTGTAGCATTTTGTTCTTAGCATTAATTTGTGGCAAATACAGACGTCTACCCATAACAGTTTCAACGTAGCCTTGAATTTTTGCATTGTCTTTAGTACTGCTCATATATTCAGCCACACCCGGATAATTATCAAAATACATGTCAATATATTGCTTTGCCTCGGTGCGAGAAACATCAATTTGCTTTGCTAAACCGAATGCACTCATACCGTAAATCAAGCCAAAATTAATGGCCTTAGCGCGGCGACGATGTTCTTTATCCACCTCATCAATAGGAATGCCAAACACTTCAGCTGCTGTTACACTATGCACATCTAAATCTTCATTAAATGCTTTTAATAAATTCACGTCTTTTGAAATGTGCGCCATGATTCTCAACTCAATTTGAGAGTAGTCTGCTGCGATAATAACATTACCTTCTCCTGCTACAAACGCACCACGAATTCTTGCACCTTGTTCAGTGCGTATTGGAATATTTTGTAGATTCGGATTTGATGATGACAAGCGCCCTGTAGCGGTTACTGCTTGATGATAAGAGGTATGTAGGCGCTTTGTCTTAAGATTTATTTGCTTTGGTAGTGCCTCTAAATAAGTAGAGTTTAGTTTTGTTAATGTGCGATAACTCAAAATTAAATCAACCAAAGGATGATCCAGTAATTTCAACGCCTCTTCATTAGTGGAAGGCGCACCTTTTGGAGTTTTTTTCTTTGGCTCTAAATTCAAACCCTCTTCAGAAAATAGGATTTGTTGAATCTGTTTTGGAGACTCAAGATTGAAGCTATCACCCGCTAAATCAAATGCCTTGGCTTCAATTTCATTCATTTGGTTTTTAACATCAAGTTGTTGAACGGCTAGTGCCTGTTCATCTAACTCAACACCATTGCGCTCCATTTTTAACAATACTTTTACAAAAGGAAGCTCTATATTCTGATACAGCCTAACCAGCTTTGGATATTGTGCAATGTGCTCATCCAGCACTATATTTAGCCGATCTGTTACAATTACATCCTCACATGCATAAGGCGCTGCAACCTCTAAAGAAACTTGATTGAAAGTAATTTGCTTTTTACCTTTGCCAGCTACATCTGAAAAACTAATGGTTTGATGATTTAAGTAATGCTGCGCTAAATCATCCATGTTATGACGAGTAGCAACAGAATTAAGCACATATGACTTAACCATAGTATCTTCAATAATACCGTTTAAATCAATGTTGTAATTAGCAAGAACATGCACATCATATTTAAGATTTTGCCCTATTTTTCCAATATTATTGTCTTGCAAAATTGGTGTTAATTGCTGCAAAACGTGATCAAAATCTAGCTGTTTTGGCGCATCTAAATAGTCATGCGCAACAGGCAGGTAAAAACTGTCCTTATCCACTAAAAACACCCAACCTACAATCTGCGCATTCATATAATCCAAAGAATTAGTCTCTAAATCAAAAACAAAATGTTTGGTGCTTTTAAGACGCGATAATAACACTTCAAACTCACCGTCTTGCAAAATAACTGATTGCGTATAGCCCATTAATATATTTTCATTTGAAATTTCAACCACTGACACCTCTTCTGAAGAATGTTCTGCTGGTGAATTTTGTACTGATGACTCAGGTGCCACATCTAATTGTTTTGCCCAAGAGGCAAAGCCATATTCTTGATATAGGCTGGCTAATTTTGCTGTATCTTGTCCTGGCTCATCCATTAAGATATCACAAGGTAACTCTACATCAAATTTAAGTTTTACCAGTTCATGCGAAAGATCTAAAAGATGAAAACTATCACGCAACTTTTCGCCCACTTTTCCATTAATTTGATCAGCATTATCTTTCACACCTTGAATGCTTTGGTAAGCCTGTAGCCACTTAATTGCTGTTTTTGGGCCCACGCTAGGAACGCCAGGAATGTTATCAGCGCTATCGCCAGTTAGTGCCAATAAATCAAGAATTTGCTCGGGCGTAACACCCATCTTCTCAATGACAGCTTCTCGATCATACAAGGATCCCTTCATGTCTAATTGTGAAATGTTAGGGCTAACCAATTGCATTAAATCTTTATCGCCACTAGCAATAATTGTCTTAATGTTATTATCATCTGCGCAACGACTTAATGTTGCAATCACATCATCGGCCTCCACCTCTGGCACACACATAAAGTGAAAACCCATGGCACGCACAATCTCATACAAAGGCTCGATTTGCCTAATTAAATCATCATCTGCCGGCTTTCGATGCGCCTTATACTCAGGATATATATCATGACGAAAATTCTTACCCTTAGCATCAAAAATGGTAATGATCTTTGCCTCTGGATGTTGATTTTGCAAGCGCTTAATGGCATTAATAACACCAAACATAGCACCTGTTGGAAAGCCGTCTTGGTTGGTTAGGTTTTGCGATAGGGTGGAAAAATAAGCTCGAAACAAAAAGGCCGAGCCATCCATCAGTATAAGCTTGTATGACATGTCAAGGAGCCTTTAGTCAGTTTATAATTTTTTTTGCGGGTACATTGGGTATTTTAACAAGGCACAGTTTTGTGTGTGATAGTTATTCATATCATCAAAAAACTTAACACAGTTAAAACGCTCAAAGTATTCGCCCTACGGGACAGCGCTAAATTCCCATAACCTTTGAAAATTTAGCATTGTCAAAAAACTTATAAACTGACTAAAGACTCCTTAAGATTTTACCAATTTGTATAAACAACTTAAGTTGTAAAATGGTAACAATTTAGCAACTTACACGCACATGTCTCAAGCATTAATCAGCGCCGATCAAATTAGTCTTGAACGTAATGGAAAGCGCATTTTGGACAATGTAAGCTTCGAGCTAAATGCAGGTGAATTTATTACATTGATTGGGCCAAATGGCGCTGGCAAAAGTTCACTGATTAAAGTCTTACTGGGGTTAATAAAGCCCAAACAAGGCAAAGTAGTTAAAGCAAAAAATATTCGACTAGGCTACACGCCACAAAAATTTATACCGAATGAGTTCATACCCATTTCAGTACTTGAATTCTTAAAACTTAATCAAATGGTTGGCGAAGACTTTATTAATGAAACTGCTCAACTAACCGGCATCAGCTCATTACTCAAACACTCTTTAAAGAATTTATCTGGTGGCGAAATGCAACGTGTGTTGCTGGCCAGAGCGCTACTTGGAAAGCCCAATGTTCTTATACTAGATGAGCCTGCACAAAACCTTGATGTTAGCGGGCAAATGCATCTTTATAAATTAATCCAAGATATTCATCAGCAACAAGGATGTGCGGTACTAATGGTGTCACACGATCTTCATCGTGTTATGAAAGAGTCAACAAAAGTTTTATGCTTATATCATCATATTTGTTGCATGGGACAGCCAGAATCTATTCTAAAAGATTCTCAATTTAATGATTTATTTGCTGATCAAATGGATGACTTAATGGCGACTTATGAGCATCATCATAACCATTGTCATGACAATTAAAACTCAGTATTACTGAGCAAATAACTTAGCAGAAGTTTGCTGCAAGAAATCCCCCTTGGTCAGCTCAACTACTACATCCCACCTGCCTTTAAATGGTAAAGTAACATTTACGTAATAAATACCCTTATCATTCACACTCATTGGCAGTGAAAAATCATGTTTCATTTCTAGCGGTCTGTAAAAATATGCCACCGCTTTGGCAGCAGACAGTGTTTTTCCATTTTTTGCACTGTGCGCCGTGTAGGTTTGCTCAACGCCATGAGTAACCAGTTCAGGCGTTCCCAGCTCAAGTGTCCAACCTTGTTTGGCCAATTGTTGCCTTGCATCTAACACTTCACCATAGCGCTCTCCACTCACATAAGCATCTTCAACAACCAATCCAGGATGGGTTTCTAAAGCAGTAATAATGCGCCATCCTGTAGCAGCGACAAGCGCAATAAATAGCACCAGCATGGACATCATAATAGGGGATTTATATATTCTCATTTATCTCATACTCTTAGGTGTAAAGAATGATGTCTCATACTCTAATGTCGCTTGATCACTCTTGACCACGAATGTTACCGCATTATCATCACCTACATCACTCTCATAAGCAGATAAGTAAACAAAAATTGATTTTACATTGCCTGTTGGGATCATAACCTTTGTTAATTCTTTTTGAGATCTAAGATCTTTAATCTTACTTGTAAAATCAACACTAATCGACATTTCATTATCCGTCTTATTCATCACCTTTAACTCGTATTTATTACGAATAGAGCCGTCTGATAATTGCACAAACAGTGGTTGTCTATCATGCAACACCTTAAAATCCATTGGTGCAATACTTAATATGCCATTAATTAGCATGGCAAGTGATGCCAATAAAATAGTGCTATAAACAATTACTCTTGGTCGTTTATAAAGCGCTTTTGGTTGTTGATTAAACTCCATTTCAGCCAACGATGTGTAACGGATCAAGCCTTTTGGCTTGCCAACTTTTTCCATGACCGTATCACATGCATCAATACACAAGCCACAAGTAATACAGCCATACTCTTGACCCTTTCTAATATCAACGCCTGTCGGACAAACAGCCACACACTGATTACAATCAATACAATCGCCATTACCTTCAACAAATTGACCTTTCTTTAACTTGCCACGCTTCTCACCACGATAATAATCATAGGTCGGCATGATGCTTTGCTCATCCACCATTGCGCCTTGAATACGTGCATACGGACAAATCCACATGCACGATTGCTCGCGCATAAAACCAGCAAACACATAAGCACCTACTGCAATTGCAACAGTAATGCCAGCAGTAATGGCTGTAATATTGCCACTAAAATAATCAGCCCAAGTTACGCCAAAATAAAGCATCCAAGTAATGCCCGAAAATAGAGCGATTACAATCCAAATGCTGTGCTTAATAAATTTAAGTTTAAACTTATTAAAGTCCATTGGCGCCTTGTCTAATTTACGACGCTTAGCCGGTGTGCCTTCAACTTTTTCTTCTACCCAGGTAAAGACATCTGTCCAAATGGTTTGGAAGCAAAAATAACCACAAAAAACTCGACCTAAAACCGTTGTCATTGCAGCAAGCAAAATGGCCAAAAACAACAACACCATGGTTAACATCCAAATATCTTGCGGGAAAATCGTAATATCAAACAAATGATATTGTCTGTTTTCTACATCAAATAAAATAGCTTGTTTGTCATTCCAAGTAATGTATGGGCCTAAAAAAAATGGTGACCATAAGATAATAGCTAGCCACTTAAAATTACGGAATTTTCCGCCCATGCGCTTTGCATGAATAGTTTCATCACCTAGGTTTTGAACCCACTGTTCACCTTCCTCATACAAATTCTCAACTTGAATTTTCTTGTCACTCATAAACCCTCTCTCGGCTATTGTTGTCAAACGGATACATCATAACACTTTTTGTGTTTTTTTTCTTGATCGACATCAAGAAAAAACATATTAACTGGTCATATTTTATCGTGCATCATGATATTAATAAAATGAAATTTATCAATGCAATTAATCGATAAATTCGATAATTGGTACAACGCAACACTTGTCCGCTTTAATCTTTTAATGGTCGTCTGATATAATGCTTGTTTTTTATTAAACAAACCTCTTATGAAAGACATTATCGAAGCAGCCTTTGAAGACAGGGCAAACATCAATCCTCAATCTGCCAGCGCTGAAGTTAAACAAGCAGTTGCTGAGGCAATTCAAATGCTTGATTCAGGCAAAGCTCGTGTTGCTGAGCAAAAAGGTGTGGGCGACTGGGTTGTTAATGAATGGCTTAAAAAAGCAGTACTACTATCTTTTAGATTAGAAGACAACATTCCAATGCAAGGCGGATTTACTCAATACTACGATAAAGTTCCTTCAAAATTTGCCGATATGTCTGCTGATGAGTTTAATGCCGCAGGTGTTCGTGTAGTACCACCAGCAAGCGCTCGTCGTGGCTCATTCATTGCACAAGATACTGTATTAATGCCATCATACGTTAACATTGGTGCTTATGTAGATTCTGGCACTATGGTAGACACTTGGGCAACTGTTGGTTCATGCGCCCAAATTGGTACAAACGTTCACTTATCAGGCGGTGTTGGCATTGGCGGCGTATTGGAGCCATTACAAGCCAGCCCAACCATTATTGAAGACAATTGTTTTATCGGTGCAAGATCAGAAGTGGTTGAAGGCGTTATTGTTGAAGAAGGTGCAGTAATTTCAATGGGTGTTTATATTGGCCAGTCTACTAAGATCTTTAATCGTGAAACTGGCGAGATTACTTATGGGCGAATTCCTGCCGGATCAGTGGTTGTTTCTGGAAACCTCCCTTCTAAAGATGGCAGCTATTCCCTATACTGCGCAGTTATCGTAAAACAAGTTGATGCCAAAACTCGTTCTAAAGTTGGTATTAATGAACTATTAAGAGGAATTTAACCTTTAATAACTATTAATGGAAATATTATTCTTAGCAAAGAAGGTAATAACCTTCTTTGTTGAGCCATTAGGGTTAATACTAACGATAGCCTTTATTGGCTTATATTTTTTATATAAATCTCATTATAAAAAAGCCAAATTCTTTTTAAGTCTTTCTGCTCTTATATTGCTTTTTCTGAGCTATCCACCAATAGCCAACCATCTAATCAAACAATTAGAAAGCAAATACTCACAATACAATCATAGCCATAAAAATATAGAATATATTCATGTATTAGGCAGTGGCCATCACAATAATCCAGACTGGCCTCTATCTAGTCAAATGGGAAATGCTAGTCTCAAAAGAACCCTTGAAGGGATTAATATTTTTAAACAAATCGGTAAAGATAGTCCAACCCTTATTTTTACCGGATATGCAGGTCCTGGCAACACCACCTCTAACGCTGACATGAATGCAAAAATTGCCAGAATTGCCAATATCAAAGATAGCAATATGCTAATTAATGGCAAACCAAAAGACACTCAAGAAGAGGCTAATTTCACTCACAGTATCATCGGCAACAAACCTTTTGTACTAGTTACTTCAGCAACACACATGCCAAGAGCAATGATGTTATTTAAAAATATGGGCATGAATCCCGTCGCTGCACCTACAGATTTTAAAGGCAAAAACGAGTCATTGTTATCAGCTCCAAGAATAGTCTCTTTTGAAAAATCACAAATCGCTATTCATGAATTCTTAGGTAGCGCTTGGGCTAATTTAATTAAGCAGAAAACAAAAAACCCGCCTTTCTGCCTAAGGGCATAAAGGCGGGTTTTTTTGGATTTTATGTATTACTAGTTACGTGTAAACAACGCATAGATAACAGCAACCGCTGCTAAACCGACCAAACCATGCGAGCCAAGACTAGCGACAATACCTGTAATCGTGCCGATCACATCGCCACCGATAAATGGTACGCCAGCTGCGCCTGTACCGAAGATCACTTGAACAACAATTGCTAAAGCGATTAAAGCTATACCAGCTTCAGTTAGTTTTTTGATTGTACCAATAATAGTATCAAACATATTTTCCCCTCTTTAGTTATAGTAATAACCCAACTTCATAGTCGGATTATTAATAATTTACTGTGTTTCTTAACTTAAGTCAAGCATTTTTGATGAAAAAATACAAAAAAGTTGTAAAATTAACACATAATATTGAAAAAATGAGAAATTTTTATACGCTACAGACCAGGCATAGCAACGGATAGCGCAATTCCGACAAAAATCACCAA
>CAYFPI010000001.1:8477-38007 GCA_964344985.1 uncultured Candidatus Thioglobus sp.
ATGAAATTATTATGCAAAAAAGCTCTAAAACAGGCTGTTTTTTCACGATTTTTGATTAAATATTGATGATAAATCATTAAAAATGCTACCAAAATCAGAGAAATGTCATAAAAAACAGCTAAATTGAAAATTTCTGAAATTTTTATCAAAACTAAAAATAAAGCTATTTGCAAGATTGCAATGATTAATTTGTCAAACTTAGCAAATAGGATGGCAGTGGATTTAACGCCAACCATTAAATCTTCTTCTCTATCAGCCATGGCGTACATCGTGTCATAAACAATGGTCCAAATAACTGTTGCCAAAAAAATCCACCATACATTTGCTGGCACGATACCATTGGTAGCAGCAAAAGACATTGGCACACTCATGGCAAATGCCAAACCTAAGAAAAACTGTGGCAAGTGTGTCCAGCGCTTGGTAAATGGATAAAGTGTTGCGAAAAAAACAGCCACAAATGCCAATTGAACGGTCAATGTGTTAGTTAACAGTACCAATGCGAACGCCACTGCAATTAGTGTAAAAAATAAAATCAGTGCACTCTTAGGTGTGATTTCGCCGGAGGTTATTGGTCTTAGTTTAGTGCGCTCAATAAATTTATCAATACGCCTGTCAGCATAATCATTAATCACACATCCTGCAGATCTCATCAGCACCACACCAGCGATAAAAATAAACAAAAGCTCAGTTTTCGGCCATCCGTCAGCTGCCAAAAACAATGCCCAGAGTGTTGGCCATAAGAGCAAATAAATGCCGACTGGCTTATCAAGACGCATTAGTCGCAAATAAGGATTCATAACGCGTCTAAAAACACTTGAAGTTCACTTGAGAGTGGTGCATGAACTTTTTGTATCTCTTTTGTGGTTGGATTAGTAAATGTAAGTTGGTGTGCATGCAAAAATAAGCGCTTAAGACCTTTAAATTTTACTTGTCGATCAAATTCCTTATCACCATATTTATCATCACCTGCAATGGCGTGTCCTGTATGTTTGGCATGCGCGCGAATTTGGTGAGTGCGTCCCGTTTCAATTTTTACCTCTACCAATGATGCTTCAAACCCATCACTCGTGTAATTTTTAAGTGGTTGAAAATGACTTACTGAATGCTTTCCTTTAGCATCTACTACCACGTAGCGTGAATTTTGATACAGTGGCGCATCAACCGTGTGTCGTTTTTTTGACCAAACACCCTTAACCAATGCAGTATATCGCTTTTCCATCTCATGATTATTAAGTTGCTCATGCAGATTTTTTAACACGCCGCGTTTTTTAGCAATCAGTAGCACCCCTGAAGTTGCTCTATCTAGTCGGTGTACAAGCTCGACCGGCTCTTTATACATAGATCTTAACGCTTCAATAACACCTACATCAACACCGCTACCACTATGAACGGCCAAACCGCTAGGCTTGTTAATAATCAATAAACCCTTATCTTCATACAAAATCGCCTCTGTTAATGCTTTTATCAAGCCTTGAGAAGCGTGTGTTGATTTTTTCTCACTAACTTTAATCGGTGGAACTCTAACAACATCACCAATTTTTAATTTATAGTCTGCTTTTTTCCTGCCTTTATTAACGCGCACCTCGCCCTTTCGAATTACACGATAAATGTGTGATTTTGGCACGCCTTTTAAAATCTTAAGAAGAAAGTTATCTAGGCGCTGATCTTGCGAAAACTCATCAACAGTTTGGAAAGAAACAGCCATTACTTTGAGAAAAATAAACGATTAAAATTTTGAGTGGTTGCTTGTGCAACGTCGTTAATGCTGATACCACGTATTTCAGCCAATTTCTGAGCCACATAATAAGTATAGGCTGGAGAATTAGGCTTGCCACGATAAGGCACCGGAGTTAAATAAGGTGAGTCTGTTTCAACAAGTAGTCTATCTAGCGGTACTTTTTTAGCCACTTCTCGCAAACTATCGGCACTTTTAAAGGTGATAATGCCAGAAAAAGAAATGTAGAACCCCAAATCAAGTGCTGCTTTGGCAGTCTCCCAATCTTCTGCGAAGCAATGCATCACGCCAGCGCTCGCTTTTTCTTCTTGCATGATTTTTATGGTGTCTTGTTTGGCATCACGCGTATGAATAATCATTGGCTTACCTGATTGATTAGACGCGGAAATATGTCGTCTAAAACGATCACGCTGCCAATCAGCCGTTTCTTTTTTGATATGAAAATAATCAAGCCCTGTTTCACCAATGGCAATAACTTTATCATGATTAGCAAGTTGCAACAGCTCTTGTTCAGTTGGATCCTTCCCCTCTTGTTCAGTTGGGTGAACACCTACAGATGCATAAATTAAGTCGTATTCTTTAGCCAGGGAAAACACATCATCAAAATGTTCTAAATCAATACAAACACACAAAAACTGTTCGACAGATAGCTCTTTAGCATGCGCAAGCATACTTTGAATACTGCCACCAAAATGGGATAAATCAACTCGATCAATGTGACAGTGTGAATCTACAATACGCATATTACAATCCCAATTTTTCTAGCCAAACTTTCGCCTTGCTATCTAGATCATCACCCAGAGTGTTTAACTTACTCTTGAGTTTACGCTTCAAACCTTCTTTGATTTCTCTTTCGCCCAATTTTAAGCCTTGTTTTTCAAGCTCTGATTGAATGCGAACAAGGGCAATTTTCATCAACTCCGCCCCCACTTGATCAATAGGAATACCCCTGTGCGCACCAAAGTTACGAATAATCACATTAGGAACTTCAAGTGTTTCTTTAAACCACTGAGTATCAACATAAAGTTGCGTGTTGATAAAATTTAGGTTGTTAATAATTACTCGATATTGCTCGTTATTTTGCCCAGGCCTTGATGGCGAATAGCTAGACTCAATATTTGAACGCTTTGAGCTGGATTGAGTGTTTAATTTTTGCAGTAATTCTACTAAATTCACCTTGTCTTTGTTTTGCTCTAAAGTAAATAGTAGTCCATCAAACTCAACATTTTCAAGCACAATTAAATTACCTTTGGTTTGATCAGACAATAAGACATTTAAATGATTAAGAACAAATGCATTTTCATTTTTAAACTCTATTGGATTATTAACTTCTACAAAATCTAGATTAATCTGGCCTTTGTCCCAATCACTTCTAAACTCACCCACATGAACTGAAGTTTTAAGTATATCTTGCGCATAAGACTCAACGCCTCGTTTAGCAAATGAATCAAATAGTGTAACAATTGCCAGCACTGACACAATTATCAAAATAAGCAAAAAGTAAAGTATTTTTTTCATCATGAATCAGGTTTAATTTCTAAAAAATAACGATGATCAGAAACATATGGGACACTGATTTTGTGCACAGTAACCTGTGCATTGTTAATGACCTCTTGTGCGTAATGATCGCCTTTCATTAGTAGGTACGTGCCATTATCACACAATAGGTGTTGGGTAAGTTTCAATGTTTTATCAACCTCTGCAAATGCTCTAGAAGTTATCTGAGAAAAGCACTGATCTACTTGGTATTTCTCCACCCTGTCATTTATTACAGTTAATTTTTTTAAACCAAGTTGAGTTTTGGCAAACTGCATAAAACGACATTTTTTGCCAACTGTATCAAGCACACTAACTGGTAAATTTGGCTTCATAATACTAATTACAATACCTGGCAATCCTGCACCAGAGCCAACATCTAGTAATGATTTTTCGCCAATATAATCAATAACTGACAAACTATCCAGCAAATGCTTTTTAATGCCGTCTTCCATATTTCGAATGGCGCTCAAATTATAAGTTTTATTCCATTTGATAATTAACTCAAGATATTGAACTAGCTTGAGCGCCTGATCATTGCTCAATTTAACACCCATCTCTTGAGCGCCCTCAATTAATAACTGAGTATGGCTCATTGTTTTTTATAGGTTTTTAAATAAACCAACAAAATTGAAATAGACGCCGGGGTAACGCCTTGAATACGGCTGGCTTGGCCAATAGTTTCTGGTTTATGCAAGCTTAGTTTTTGTCTAACTTCACTCGAAAGCGCCTTGATAGAATCGTAATCCATATCTACAGATAATGGCGTATCTTCATTATTTCTATATTTTTCAATCTCTTCTAATTGGCGTTTAATATAACCTTCGTATTTAATCTGATTCTCAACAATACCAATTAACGTGTCGTCTGTTAGAAAAGGCTCTCCTGATTTTATTTGACTTAAAGTTTTATAATCAACCTTAGGGCGTTTTAATAGCTCTAGTAGTGAGTATTCATGACTTAACCTTCCACCCATAACTTCACCAGCCTGTTCATCGCTAGCTTGAATCCAAGTACTTTTAAGACGCTGTTTTTCCTTTGCCACTGAATCATATTTGCTTTCAAATGCTTGCCAACGCTGATCATCTATCAAACCTAGGGATTTTGCCTTAGGGGTCAGGCGTTCATCTGCATTATCCTCTCTAAGCAGCAAACGATATTCAGCTCTAGAGGTAAACATGCGATAAGGCTCATTAGTGCCTTTGGTAATCAAATCATCCACCATTACACCAATATAACTTTCATCACGCTTTGGTAGCCACGGTTCAACTTCCTTAACAGCACAGGCAGCATTAATGCCTGCAAGCATACCTTGGGCAGCCGCCTCTTCATAACCTGTGGTACCATTGATTTGACCGGCAAAATATAAGCCAGATATCTTTTTAACCTCTAGGGTCTGCCTCAACCCTCTAGGATCAAAAAAGTCATATTCAATGGCATAACCTGGTCTGACAATTTGTGCGTTCTCAAAGCCCTTAATTGAATGAATAAAATCAAGTTGCACTTCATAAGGCAATGATGTAGACACGCCATTAGGATAAACTTCATTGGTAGTCAGACCTTCAGGCTCAACAAATATTTGATGCGAATTACGATCAGAAAAACGCACCACCTTATCTTCAATAGAAGGACAGTATCTAGGTCCAATGCCTTCAATATTGCCAGTATACATTGGCGAGTCTTTTAAACCATCGCGAATAAAATCATGCGTTTTTTCATTGGTGTGTGTAATGTAGCACGAGATTTGTCGAGGGTGGTCACTTTGCTTACCTATGAATGAAAAACTTGGCGGTGGTGTGTCGCCCGGCTGCTCCTGCATTACAGAATAATCTAGAGATCTTCCATCAAGCCTTGGTGGGGTGCCTGTTTTCAGTCTACCAACACCAAGGTCATATTCTCGTAATTTTCTTGACAGAGCATTAGAAGGGGCGTCACCCGCTCGACCGCCTTGAAAATTAGTTTGTCCAATGTGAATAATACCGCCTAAAAACGTTCCTGATGTTAGGATAACTTTATCAGCACTAAAAGTTAATCCCATTTGAGTAACTACACCAGTTACCACATCATTATCAATAATTAGATCATCAACGGCTTGCTGAAACAAAGATAAGTTGTCTTGATTTTCCAGTGCATAACGAATGGCGGCCTTGTACAAAACACGATCAGCTTGGGCGCGAGTAGCACGAACCGCTGGCCCTTTAGAAGCGTTAAGTGTACGAAACTGAATGCCGGCTTTATCAATGGCCGTTGCCATAACACCACCCATGGCATCAATCTCCTTTACCAAATGACCTTTGCCAATCCCGCCAATGGCAGGATTACAACTCATTTGTCCCAATGTTTCAATATTGTGAGAAATCAGCAAAGTGCTAACACCCATGCGAGCTGAGGCAAGTGCAGCCTCTGTGCCTGCATGGCCACCACCAATCACAATAACCGAATAATGCTTAACTTGACTCATTTGCTTTGTTCTGTCAATAAAAAAGGCCCGTTAAACACGAGCCTTTTTGCTTTTGACCCTTAGGCGCTTACTTAACGTTAGCGTCTAATTCGCCAGAAAGATACTTCTGAGACATTTCGTCTAATGAAGACACGCTGATTTTATCAGCTTGACCTGCAGAGCCAAATGCTTCAAAACGATCGGCACAAATATCACTCATTGCATTTGTTGCTTCTTTGAAGAATTTACGCGGATCAAAGTTTGATGTATTTTCAGACAAATGACGACGAATCGCACCTGTTGAAGCCATGCGTAAATCAGTATCAATGTTTACTTTACGAACACCGTTTTTAATACCTTCTTGAATTTCACTTACTGGTACACCGTATGTCTGACCCATATCACCACCGTAGTTGTTAATGATCTTTAACCAGTCTTGTGGTACTGAAGAAGAACCATGCATTACTAAATGTGTGTTCGGGATACGTGCATTAATTTCTTTAATACGATCAATACGTAAGATTTCACCTGTAGGCTCTTGAGTAAACTTATAAGCACCGTGTGATGTTCCGATAGCAATTGCCAAGGCATCAACGTTAGTTGCTTTAACAAAATCAGCCGCTTCTTCAACACCTGTTAAAAGCATATCAAGGTCTAATTTACCTTCAGCGCCGTGACCATCTTCTTCACCCATTTCACCTGTTTCTAGCGAACCTAAACAACCTAACTCACCCTCTACAGATACACCGCCAGCGTGTGCCATCTTAACCACTTCTTTAGTTACATTAACGTTGTACTCAAATGAAGCTGGAGTTTTACAATCTGCCTCTAATGAACCATCCATCATTACTGATGAAAATCCTGACTGGATTGAACGCAGACATACTGCAGGCTCAGAACCATGATCCTGGTGCATTACCACAGGAATGTGTGGGTACATTTCAGTTGCAGCAGAAATTAAGTGACGCAAGAACGGCTCACCCGCATAACCTCTAGCACCTGCAGAACCTTGCATAATTACTGGTGAATTAGTCTTGTCAGCAGCTTCCATGATTGCATGAACTTGCTCCATGTTGTTTACGTTAAACGCAGGCATTCCATAACCATTTTCTGCCGCGTGGTCTAATAATTCTCTTAATGAAATTAACATATTTTTCTCCTTTTACTTTATTACTTATTTCTTAATAGTCTGAGTCACCAACACGAAGAATCTTCAACATGTTAGTTCCACCTGATCTGTCTTTGTACATACCTTTGGTTAATATTACCAAATCGTCTTTGCTAACAACACCGTTTTTAGTCAGTGTATCAATAACTTGTTTATTAACTTCCATCCAATCAGCATTGTTATCTTTTTCAACACCACATGGATACACACCACGATAAAGCGTTACTTTTCGAAGTGTTTGTACGCTATCACTCATGGCATAAATAGAAACGTTTGAGCTAATTCTTGACATCCACATGGCTGTTTTTCCAGTTTCAGTCAGTGCAGCAACCACATTAGCACCCAAGTGATTGGCCGCATACATTGT
This sequence comes from uncultured Candidatus Thioglobus sp., assembly GCA_964344985.1. Taxonomy (GTDB): domain Bacteria; phylum Pseudomonadota; class Gammaproteobacteria; order PS1; family Pseudothioglobaceae; genus Thioglobus_A. The sequence goes on from CAYFPI010000001.1 coordinate 15,724, forward strand.
GCTCATTGCAATGGTTTCATCAATGTTTTCAAATGTTTCGTTAAGGCGATGATGCGAAACCTTTGCGATTGGATTTTTTTCAGTTTCAATACACACTTCATGCATAGTATTAACTGCATTTTTCGGATAATCACCCGCTGCTGTTTCAGCTGATAGCATCACTGCATCTGTGCCGTCTAATACTGCATTAGCCACATCAAATACTTCTGCACGTGTTGGAATCGGATTAGTAATCATGGACTCTAACATTTGTGTTGCTGTAATTACAATGCGATCATTTGAACGGGCCAACTTAATTAAACGTTTTTGTTGTGCTGGCAATTGAGGATCACCAATTTCAACGCCCAAATCACCACGAGCAACCATAATGCCTGCTGATTCTTTAATGATATCCAAAATGATATCATCAGCTAATGATTCAGCACGCTCAATCTTAGAAATAACACCAGCATCACATCTAGCCTTAGCTAACAAATCCTTAGTCTCACGAACATCGTCACCATTAACTGGGAATGATAAAGCCACATAATCTGCCTTAGCTTTAGCTGCCGTAAAGATGTCTTTTTTGTCTTTTTCAGTGAGTGCATTGGCTGATAATCCACCGCCACGTAAGTTAATGCCTTTTTTATCTGAGAGTGAACCGCCTTGAGTAACGCGAGTGTTAATTTTATTACCTTCAACATTTACCACTTCTAAAACAACCTTGCCATCATCTAATAGCAAAATATTGCCAGGCTTAACTTCTTGAGGCAGTGTCTTGTAAGCAATGCCGACTGCATCTTGATTGCCAGAATTCTCGTCAAGATCAGCATCTAATGCAAAACTATCGCCGTTTTCTAGTTGGATTTTTATACCATCTTTAAATGAAGCGATACGAATTTTAGGACCTTGCAGGTCCATCAAAATGCCAATATAGGTCTGGTTAGCTTGTGCCCATTCACGCACAGCTTTAACACGCCCTAAATGCTCTTCTTCTGATCCATGAGAAAAGTTAATACGTACAACATTAACACCCGCTTCTAGAATGCTTTCTAAAACCCCAGGCTTATCCGTTGCCGGCCCCAAGGTTGCTAAGATTTTAGTTCTTCTAGGCAATGTTTACTCCGCTGCTCTTTGTTCTAAAATTTCTACTGCTGGTAGTTTTTTGCCTTCTAAGAATTCTAAGAATGCACCACCGCCTGTTGAAATATAGCTTACTTTGTCTTCAATATTGTATTTATCAACCGCTGCTAATGTGTCGCCACCGCCTGCAATTGAAAATGCATCAGACTCAGCAATCGCCATGCCTAATGTTTCTGTACCACCAGCAAATTGATCAAATTCAAATACGCCAACTGGACCGTTCCAAACAATCGTACCTGCATTTTTCATAATATCAGCCAATTGCTGTGCAGAATCAGGACCAATATCAAAAATCATATCATCAGCAGCAACATCGCCCGCTGCTTTTGTTTCTGCTGCTGCAGTTTCAGAAAATTCTTTACCTGTTACCACATCAGTCGGTACTGGAATCTCACAATCTTCCATTAGCTTCTTAGCAGTTGGAATTAAGTCATCTTCACATAGTGATTTACCAACATTATGGCCTTGAGCTGCAATGAAAGTATTCGCAATACCGCCACCAACAACTAATTGATCTACTACTTTAGATAATGACTCCAATACAGTTAGTTTGGTTGATACTTTAGAGCCACCAACAATTGCAACCATTGGACGCGCTGGATTGTCTAGTGCCTTACCTAATGCCTCAAGCTCTCCAGTTAATAACGGACCAGAACATGCAACTGGTGCGTATTTAGCCACACCATGAGTTGATGCTTGAGCACGGTGAGCCGTACCAAATGCGTCCATAGCAAAAATATCACACATTGCTGCCATTTGCTTAGACAAAGCATCATCGTTTGATTTTTCACCCTTGTTAAAACGTACATTTTCACAAAGCACCACTTCGCCATCGTTCATTTCAACGCCGTTTAACCAATCTTTTTCTAAACGCACTTCTTGGCCTAATAATTCAGTTAATCTATTTGCAACTGGCTGCAAAGAAAACTCATCTGCAGGCTCGCCTTCAGTTGGACGACCAAGATGTGACATTAACATTACCTTAGCGCCTTGTTTTACTGCTAGCTCAATGGTTGGCAATGAAGCTTTAATACGCTTATCGCTAGTTACTACACCATCTTTAATGGGTACGTTAAGGTCTTGACGAATAAGAACTTTTTTTGAACTTAAATCTAAATCTGATAAATTGATAACTGACATACTGTTCTCCTATTGTTATGCAATTGACTGATCAACAATCTTGATCAGGCTTTGTTCAACTGGGTCGATTAATGATGACAAATCATCAGCGTCTGACAGTTGAGTAATATGTTTAGAGGGTAGTGCTAAACCAACTTTAGTGGCACCATCCTGTGTATATACCGAAATACGGCATGGCAACATTGTCGCCAAATTCATATCCTTCTCAAGGATATCTTTTGCAACCTTTGGATTGCAAACTTCAAACACATGGCACTGCTGCGCCAACTCGTGGCCTTTTGCAGCCAATGTTTGTTTAATGTCATAAGAATGCAAAATTCCAAACTGATTGTTTGGAACGGCTTCTTTTATTTTTTCAATAACTTCATCAACACTAAGTTGTGAACCTTTGATATAAATATCTGACATAAAAACACGGCCCGCTTTAAGGCAGGCCGTAATTTTTTATAACTTAAGCTACGTGCTCAACTAAACGAAGCATGTTACAAGTGTAACCATACTCGTTATCGTACCAAGATACTAACTTCACAAATGTGTCATCTAGTGCAATACCAGCGCCAGAATCAAAAATAGATGAAGACGTGTGGCCACGGAAGTCTGAAGAAACTACTGCTTCATCAGTGTAGCTCAATGTACCAGCCATTGCACCTTCTGAAGCCTCTTTCATTGCAGCACAAATTTCTTCGTATGTTGCAGGCTTATCTAACTCACAAGTTAAATCAACTACTGAAACGTCAACTGAAGGGATACGGAAAGCCATACCTGTTAATTTGCCGTTAAGCTCAGGTAAAACCACACCTACTGCTTTAGCAGCACCCGTTGATGAAGGAATGATGTTTTCAAATACTGCACGACCACCTCTCCAATCTTTCATTGAAGGGCCATCAACAGTTTTCTGTGTTGCAGTTGAAGCATGCACTGTAGTCATAAGACCACGCTTTAAGCCCCAGTTATCATTGATAACTTTAGCAATTGGTGCTAAACAGTTTGTAGTACATGAAGCTGCTGAAACGATTGCTTGACCAGCGTACTCTTCATGGTTTACACCGTATACAAACATTGGTGTACCGTCCTTAGATGGCGCTGATTGAACAACTTTCTTAGCACCAGCATCAATGTGTGCTTGACAAGACTCTTCAGTTAAGAAGAAACCAGTACAATCAATTACGATCTCTGCACCAATTTCATCCCACTTAAGGTCTGCTGGGTTACGCTCAGCTGAAAGACGGATTTTCTTACCATCGATAACAAAGTTGTCACCTTCAACAGCTACTTCACCGTCAAAACGGCCTTGTGCTGTGTCATACTTAAGCATGTATGCTAAGTAATCATTTTCTAATAAGTCGTTAATACCTACCACTTCTAATTCTGGGAAATCTTTCTTAATTGCACGGAAAGCCATACGACCAATACGACCAAATCCATTAATACCTACTTTAGTTGCCATGTTTTTACTCCTTTTTACTTTATGACATTCACATCACTTGGATGCAAATTTTTATTACAACGCACCAAATTTAGTGTGTTATTAATTCTTTTTTTTAATTAACCAATTACTGATTTAGCAGTAGCAACTACATTGTCTACTGTGAAACCAAATTCTTTAAATAGCTGATCCGCTGGTGCAGACTCACCGAATGACTTCATGCCAACGATAGCACCTTCTAAGCCAACGTACTTGTACCAACCGTTATCGATACTAGCTTCAATTGCAACACGCTTAACACCTGGTGTTAATACTGAATCGCGGTACGCCTGATCTTGCGTGTCAAATGCTTCTGGACAAGGCATTGAAACAACACGAACATTTTCGCTCATTGCTGCAGCTGCATCAACTGCTAAACCAACTTCAGAACCTGTTGCGATTAAGATTACATCCGCATCACCATCGCAATCTTTAAGTACGTAACCACCTTTTTCAATGTTAGCTACTTGCTCAGCCGTTCTTTCCATTGGTGTTAAGTTTTGACGTGAGAATACTAATGCAGTTGGTGCATCATTACGTGTAATTGCCATCTTCCAAGAAACTGCTGATTCAATCGCATCACAACCTCTCCAAGTCTGGAAGTTAGGGATAACACGCATTGTAGCTAATTGCTCAACTGGCTGGTGCGTTGGACCATCTTCACCTAGACCAATAGAGTCGTGAGTGTATACATAAATAGCGCCAAGCTTCATTAATGCTGACATACGTAATGAATTACGCATGAATTCCATAAACATAAAGAATGTTGCGCTGTACGCTTTAAAACCACCATGAAGAATCATGCCGTTAACCATATGTGCCATACCAAATTCACGCACACCCCAAGAGATGTAATTACCATTAGCATTTGCTGGTGTTACTTTAACTGTACCTGACCAATTTGTTAGGTTTGAACCTGTAAGGTCTGCAGAACCACCAAATAATTCTGGAAGTAGTGGGCCAATTGCCTCAATAGCATTTTGCGACGCTTTACGAGAAGCAATGTTTGGCATTTCTTCTTGTGTACTAGCAATAAACTTATCCATTTCCGCTTCAAAATTAGCAGGAAGTGTGCCAGACATACGACGCTCAAACTCTGCCGCTTCTTCAGGGAATTCTGCTTGATAAGCTGCAAATTTATCATTCCAAGCCGCTTCATCTGTTGCGCCTTGTTCTTTGTGATCCCAACCAGCATAAATGTCTGCAGGAATCTCAAATGGTGCTGAGTCCCAGCCTAATTCTTTACGTGTCGCTGCAATCTCTTCATCACCTAATGGTGCGCCGTGACAATCGTGTGTGCCACATAGGTTTGGAGAACCAAAACCAATTGTTGTACGAGTACAAATAAGTGTAGGCTTGCCAGTTTCAGCTTTACCAGCTTCAATAGCTGCATTGATTGCATCTGAATCATGACCATCAACATCACGAACTACGTGCCAGCCGTAAGATTCGAAACGACCTGCAACATCTTTCTCCATCCAGTCAGAAATGTGACCATCAATTGAAATATCATTGTCATCCCAGAAAGCTGTAAGCTTGCCAAGACCTAAAGTACCAGCCATTGCACACGCTTCGTGTGAAAGACCTTCCATTAAACAACCATCACCCATAAATACCCAAGTACGGTGATCAACGATGTCATGACCGTCTTTATTAAATTGTGCGGCCAATGTGCGCTCAGCAATTGCCATACCAACAGCGTTAGTAATACCTTGGCCCAATGGACCTGTTGTTGTTTCAATACCATCAGCGTAACCATACTCAGGGTGACCTGCTGTTTTAGCATGTAATTGACGGAAATCTTTAATGACATCCATGCTCAAGTCAAAACCAGACAAATGTAGCAATGAGTACATAAGCATTGAACCATGACCGTTTGACAATACGAAACGATCACGATCAGCCCATTTAGCACTAGTTGGATTGTACTTCATATGGTCATTCCAAAGTACTTCAGCAATGTCTGCCATTCCCATTGGTGCACCTGGGTGGCCTGAATTTGCTTTTTGAACTGCGTCCATACTTAGGGCGCGAATCGCGTTTGCTAGATCTCTGCGTGATGGCATATTGATTTCCTTGAATACAAAAGAAAATTATTATACGCAAAAACCCATTGACTTTCAACAGTAGCGCAAGTGGTTGTTTTTACGCTAAAAAAATGAAAATAGCCGTCTATTCTTTTCCGGTTGTTAAGTACGGCTCGATACGCTCCATATTCTCAGGTGTTCCACTTAAAACCAAATGATCATCCACTCTCAACCTGGTTTCATTTGATGGATTATCGCCACGAATACTGCCACGCTTTATTGCTTGCACTCTAACGTCGAACTTACTAAACTCAAGTTCTCCAACAGTTTTTCCTGTTGCGAAATAATCAGGTGTTAGAACAATGGTATGGATAATTCCCTTCATTACCTGGTGCTGTTCCATAGGATTATCATCCTCTCCAGGATAGAAGTTTTCCAATAAACGATAACGATTTTTACGAATACCTCTAATTTCTCTTAGAACTTTTCTAGGCGGCTCGCCAATCATTAGCATTAAGTGAGAAGCCAGCATAATGCTAGATTCAAAGGTATCAGGAATCACTTCATTAGCGCCTGCTTCAAGCAGTTCATTAACGTGTGAATCATCTGGTGTTCGTACTAAAACTGGGATGTGTTTATTAATACGTCGTATGTTTTTTAAAATCTTGATCGAAGCGTGAAAATCACTAAAAGTAATAATGACAATTTTTGCTTTATTTAAAAATGCGGCTTTCAAAATGGTTTCTTTTGCCGCATCGCCATAATAAATATTTTCACCCGCAGCATGTGCTTCATGTACACGCTTAATATCCATATCTAGCGCAACAAAGTTGGCATTAGCTTTAGATAAAAATCTGCCCACTGTTTGCCCAACACGACCAAATCCACACAAAATAACATGCTTGTTAAGGTGTTGATTGTCATCCATGATGGTTTTTTCAATTTCATGATGATTAGACAGGTAAGAGCTTCCATGTATTTTTTTGGCAATCTTGCCGTTAAATTTCACCAAAAATGGTGCGATAGACATGCTCAAAACTGCTGAGGTTAATAAGATATTGCCCATCTCCATGGGTAGTAATTTATAGGTAAATGCAAGTGTCATCAATACCAATCCAAATTCACCAACCTGCGAGAGTGAGAGTGAAATACGCAGCGCAACACCCGGCTCTTTTTTCATCATTCTGGCCACAAGATACAAAACAACACCCTTTAGCAAAATAATACCAATGGTGATGGCGATAATAAGCATTAGGTGCTGCTGCAGAACTTCAATCGAGATTAGCATGCCAACCGTTACAAAAAATAGGCCTAACAAAATATCTTGAAATGGACGAATATCAGACTCAATTTGATGACGGTACTCAGTCTCACTCAGCATCATGCCCGCTAAAAACGCACCTAATGTCATTGACAGTCCCATTTGCTCTGTAAAGGCGGCCGCACCTAAAGCAACTGTTAATACTGTTAGTGTAAATAGCTCTTGTGATTTAGCAGACGCCACTTCATGAAACAAAGGTTTGAGCAGATACTTGCCAATTAAGTGCATGATAACAACAACAATAACACCTTTTAAAAATGCAATACTTAATGCCAAACCTAGCGCATTATCACTACCACTAGTTAGTGCCAATGTAGGAATTAGAATTAATAGTGGGATAGCAATAATATCTTGAAAAATCAATACACCCAAGGCAGAACGACCATGGCGAGAATGAATCTCTGATTGCTCAGTTAACTGCTTAATTACAATCGCTGTTGACGACAAAGCAAATGCACTAGCAACAACAATATTGGTATTAGTATCCAGACCTAGAAAATAACCAATAACGTAAACCAACACCGCTGTTGTAATAACTTGAATGGTGCCTAGGCCGAATACCTGCCTACGCATAGAGATCATCTGCGCTAATGAAAACTCTAAGCCAATTGCAAATAGTAAGAATACAATGCCAAACTCTGCCAACAGCTCGATGTTTTCTTCTTTATCAATCCAACCAAACCCATTTGGACCCACAATAATGCCCACGATAATGTAGCCTAAAATTGGTGGAAAATGCAGTCGACGTGATAAAGCAACAATCACTACCGCAATAGCAAGCAACAAAACAATGTGGATTAACAAATGCTCATTCATATCCTCTTAAAAGGGGACGGTACCCTTTTTTTGGTCTTCCAATTTTTTTATAAAATAAATCTCTTCCAGACATCTCGCCAAGTTTTGCAATAAAGCCATCACTGCCACAAGGCAGCCCTTTATTTGTGTTACGACGCAAAATATCAACACTTTGTTGGTTAATTGCTTGCATCAAATAATCTTTATATTCTTGCGTATTGACACCAATATCATACTCAGAAATTAAACCATCAACTAACATTCCACAATGATGGCTCGCACTTGAATACTTATAATCGGTCGCTTTTGCAACCATCTTTGCCTCAACAGGATTATTTTCAACATAGCGAAACGCATGATAGGCGTATTGCTCATCCAACGCTGAAGAAAAATATCGACCTTGCCATAAATGCCCATGCCAGTCGTTCTTTTTGTTGATATATTGCGCATAGCGCATATGCAAAGGTTTTAGCACCTTCTGCAGCCCGTCCTCTGTACTAGGTTTTAAAATCAGATGAATATGATTAGTCATCAAGCAGTATGCCAAAACTTCTACTTGATGATCTTGAGAATATTGCTGCAAAAGCTTTAGATAATAATCTTTATCCGCATCGCAGAAAAATACATCAGCTTGTCGATTACCTCGTTGCGTAATATGATGAGGGATATCAGCAAATACATTTCTGGCTTGTCTAGGCATATAGACAGTATAGTCTAATTTTTAAATAAAAGGGTACCGTCCCCTTTTATTTAAAAAATAAACCAGCAATAAGATTAAATGGCGGCTATCTTATATGTATGGCTTCTTTCGCTGCCTATCTTGGTGATAATATTTTTCTTTTCAAATAGACGAATAGACTTATAAAACTGAGCTCTAGAAATCTTAAAATCCAACTCTTCCGACACTGCTAAAAACTTTTCATAATTAACTTTAACATTGTCGTCATGAGCGAGCTCCCATAGAACACACAGCACCTGCTCATCTGACTTAGTAAGGTTTTCAATACCGAGCTCTTTTGATGCTGATTGCAACATCGATAACAAGCCCACAAACATTTTTAATTTGCTCATATTTCTGTTTAACTGCTCACACCATCAATAGATCTTATTTTATCAAAAATGACATTTCTAAATACAACAAACAATAGAGCTACAAGGGCGGCACCCAATGTATCTCCAACAATAAAATGGACCAAAAGATCCTGGTTTGGCACATACAAATAATTATGCATGATGCTGTTGATAAATGAAGAAACCAGACTAATTACTACAAAAGCCCTAAAAAGTCTTCCGCTATCTTCCAAGAACATAATATGAGAACTCCATTTCCTACCGCATATATAGTTCATCAGTATTAAAGCGACCAGCAAAGATGATGCCATCGAAATAGTAATTAGAATATTGTTTATCAAATCAACGGAGTAAGTGAATGTAAACAAAAACAAACCTATTCCAATTGGAATAATGCCTCTAGCTCCCAATAACATAATAAAAAACACATGGAATGCATGTGGTATAAACAATAAGCTTACATACTCCACAACCTCTGATCCGAAGATATTTTTCTCAATAGGAAAAATGACATATGATTGAAATGCCCCTATCAGAAGGGTTGCTAACGCATAGATAGTAATTGATTTAATGTCGTAAATGTTATCCATATATTGATATTAGTACACATGCTTAGATTATCATATGTTCGATTTTAACCAATATAGACCAAGTATTGGCTACATATAAGACATATTATGGTTTTTCATAATGCCCTATGCCAATAAATTAAGTGTATAATTATAGACTTAATACAAAAGACCACGCCAGGTCGAAGCACTCCCTCTTATTTCCTTATTAATCCAGTAGTGCTTGCCTCCTCATTGGTGTGGCACCTATTAGTAATATGGAAAAACATTGGTATCTTATTCAAACCAAACCCAAACAAGAGATTGTGGCTGAAGAAAATATCAGCAACCAAGGGTTTGAAGTGTATCTACCGAAGTTTAAATTAGATGGTGGCTACAAGCCTTTATTCCCTGGGTATGTCTTTGCCCATCTAGCTCAAGATATTAACTGGACACCCATATTCTCAACAAAAGGTGTGGCAAGATTTGTAAAATTCGGCAGTGAATTTGCCATAGTGCCAGAGCACATCATTAACTTAATCATGAAAAACGAGCAACAAACTATCGATCAAGCTATAGAATTATCAAAATTTCAAAAAGGAGACAAGCTAACAGTTACATCAGGCCCATTGGCTGGATTTGATGTAACTTTTGAGAAATACACTAGCGACGAGCGAATAATCGTGTTGTTTAAAATGCTGCAACACAGTCAATCAGTATCTGTAGAAAAAGACCAGGTTATTGCACAGTAGTGCAACAAAATCAACTACTATCTAATTAAGTCCTGTCGAATAGTTTGATATAGTCATCTGTATGCCTGAATCTCCGGGCTTAACACCCAAATACTTCAGGGTGCCTCCATCATTTCTCCACAGGAATATAGTACCCCTTTCCTTGTTAGTATTCAAACCATAATAGCTTAAATTCCAAGCAGCTTGATTATCTTGAGTAATGTGTATTCCTGTTGAAGTGGGAAATGAGATGCCATCTAGGTCTTTTGTCATTCTCATTATTAGCCTGCCGTCACTATCAACTTTTTCACAGAAGTTGCCAGAAGAGTCTTCACAATACCATCCTGAAAAGACACTAGTATCATGACCTCCCTCGGCATACACTTTTGACCAGTCGTATACCATGGACGACTCAGAGGATGATGAAAGATTTGAGTCGCTAGGTGCAGAAGACAGTTTTTTATAAATTGTATTCCATCCAGAAGACGGTCTAACATATGGAAGATCACCATCTGAGTGAGATGTACTAGTCTCCAAAAACGTGCTTGAGTCAGTGTAGGTTGAAATTGAATCTGTGGCAAATGCAGAGGTTGTTTTAGCTATTTTTCCTGAGCCATCAGGAAACTCTGCCGACCCAGAAAAAGTTTCTTTTTTTTCAATTGTGACAAACACAGTGTTGTAAGTTCCATCTGTGCAATTTTGATAATTTCCTCCTGGGTCCACTGAGTCAGAAACTGCATAAGATGCTTTATTCATCTCAAAATCACCATTCCACAGTTCGCATGTTGGCTCAGCAGCAGTAGAGATTCCTAGCTGTACTTTATACACATTGAACTTACTTTGTGTCGCATTGCCAACACAAAATCCACTAGAACCAGTAGACAATTGTGCAGCCGGATAGTCAGCAACAGCTGAGCAAGTGCTAATACAACTGCTTGCATTATCGCCCTGCATACTTAAATCCCCTCCAGAACAATCTGGCAATGACACCACCGCAAAAACATTTGATACAAATGTCGACAGAAAACTTACTACTAAAACTCTATTCATCATATTGCTTACCTAAAACTAATAGTTCCTCTACTTCTATTCTGTTTAATAATTCTATTTTCTCTTCGCACCTTATCAAGCCTGTACTCTTTCATTGAATTGAAAACAAATGCTTTATTCGAAATTAAAGGCTTATACGACTCCTTGCCCACATTTACTTGGTAGGTTAAAGATACAAAATCTTTATCTGATTTGGTCCCGTTATAATTTGTTCTACCAACTTCTAGTCTAAGGCCTGGAACCAAAATATCTCCCGAGAGGTTGAGGGAGGTTGTTGCTCCTTTCAGATTAGAAAGTCCGTCTAATGCGTTCCACTTAAACTCCTTATGATAGATCTTAGAGCTTGGAACGTAAGGGATGGCTGCACCAAACTCTATGTCGTGACCGCCCAACGCATGTTCTTGCAACGAATCCTTGCCAGACTCCCAATTTGATATAGCCCAATACTTGTTAGCATTAAGCTCCACCGCACTAGATCTAACTTCAAATCCCAAGCTTGCCCTCTGGTGATTGTAAGGAAACTCCTGATCAAAGAAACTATTAATCCCGTATAGCCATTTCTCATCAGAAGAAAGTTGCCTATGCCCCAATCCTAGATTTAGTGTTTGTCTTGAATCTTGGTGATAAACAGACCACTGGAAAAAAGTTGTTTCTTTTAAGTCCTTCGACTCTTGCAATGGGACAACAGTGAGTATGCTCACTATAGGATCATCACTGGCAGCATCGCTAACTGTTACTTCAGCATTGGGAAAGAGTTTGTTAACACCATCCTCTAGCAAGGTATCAAGCGACTGAGAAGCGGCATTCACAATAGATTCTTTTATATTTGCACTACTTGCAAACAAGCCAAGCGGCAACGATACAACTACAGCGCTTATAAGAATTTTTGACCGATTAAACAATGTGTTTACGTCCATATAATAAAACTCCCTACATTTTAATATATTAATTATACAAATATAGACTTAATATATTAAAAATTATTTACTAAAATTAAATTAAGTATATAATTATATACTTTTAAATCAATAAACATAACATATGGATTTGTTATTTATGGTTGTTTATTTCTAACAAGATTATTTTGTGAATATCCTTTAACTACTGGCATTTAGTTAATTTCAGACAGTGAAGTAGCTGAAGATAGAAGCCTTAAAGTGGAGTTTGTTTAAAAACACTGTTTAGTGAAAAAACAGCGCCGTAACAAGGCTTTATTGAAATTAATCGCAAATACTCTTTTATGCCAAACGGTAGCCCAATGGTAGCCCAATAAAAAGAGGTTTAACGCAAAAACGCTAAACCTCTTATAGAATATGGTGGTTATGGGTGGACTTGAACCACCGACCCCAGCATTATGAATGCTGTGCTCTAACCAGCTGAGCTACATAACCAAAGAGGGGGTATTATCGATATATTTGCCGATAATGTCAATAGCTAAGACGTAAAATTGAGCTTAAAATCTACTCTTGAAGTATAAAATCAGTTAAATCATGTCAAACTTAAAAGTAGCGCTCACTGGCGGAATCGCTTGTGGAAAATCAACCGTTAGCCAAATTTTTAAAAAATTGGGCGCTGTGGTTATTGATTTGGACGATCTAGCGCGTGAGGTGGTTGAGCCTGGCACACAAGGCTTAAAAGAACTGACCAAACATTTTGGAAAAGACATTCTAAATGCTGATGGCAGTTTAAATCGAGGCGCATTACGAGACATTTTGCTTAAAAATGAAAGCAATCAGTTATTAATTGAGGAAATTTTGCATCCAAAAATATTGGAAAAAATGCAAATTGAGATAGAAAAAGTTAAAAATAAGCTAATTATTATCGAAATACCGCTATTAGTAGAGAAAAATTTAACTCATTTATTCGATAGAGCTATTATTGTTGATTGTAATGACGAAAAACAACTAAAAAATGTCATAAATCGTGAAAAAATAGACGAAAAACAAGCAAAAAAGCTTATTTCTTCGCAAATTGATCGAGAAAGTCGTCTAAAAGTAGCAGACAAATTGCCTGCTGATATACTTAAAAATAATTCGGAAATTTTTGAATTAGAGCAGAAAGTACAAGATTTATATCAAAAACTAGTCAATCTGTAAGCGCTTAACCGCTTTGCCACCAATTAGATGTTCATTGATAATCTCATCAATATCTTCTTTATCAATATACTGATACCAAATATCATCAGGGTAGACTACAGCCACAGGGCCATGCTCACATCTGCCTAAACAGCGCGACTCGCTAATACCGATTTCACCTGCTTTGAGCTTGCCCATATCTCTACAAGTATCTTTAGCATAGCGATATAAATCTTTAGCGCCAAATTGAGAACAACAAATCTTGCCATCTTTACGCACGTTGTTGCAAAAGAAAATATGTTTTTTATAAAAATTATTCATGATTCAACCGCTCGCTTATAACAATATTTTTTATCAATGCCCGTAATTTTACTCGCAATCTTTGCCGCTTTTGATGCGCCCATCTCTAGCAATAAAATAGGTAATATTTTATCTAATTGCTGCTCACCCAATACTTTACTGTCTTTATCAATTGCTGAGATCAGAACAACAAATTCACCTTTTTGATGCGCCTCATCTTCTTGCAAATAGCTTATTAAATTTGGCAATGTATCAGTCTTGATAGTTTCAAACGATTTGGTTAACTCTTTAGCAAAACAGACAATGCGATCATCACCTAACACACTCTGCAAGTCTTGTGCACAGGCCAAAATACGCTTTGGAGATTCGTAAAAAATTGCAGTTTCATCGATATGTGCAATGGCTTGAATGACTTTAATCCTTGCTGTTTGCTTATTAGGAAAAAATCCAAAAAAACTAAATTTATCACTAGCAATACCTGATGCGCTCATGGCGCTAATCATGGCACTTGCACCTGGTATTGGCGATACATTAACACCTACTTTTTTAGCCTCACTCACTAATACGTAGCCTGGGTCGCTAATGAGTGGTGTGCCAGCGTCACTGATAAGAGCAATATTTTTACCTGCTAATAATTCATCAACCGCTTCAAGTGCCTTGTGTTTTTCGTTATGCTCATGAAATGCGCGCATATTGGTGCTAATGTCATAATGAGTCATCAGCCTTTTTGAATGACGCGTGTCTTCTGCCAGAATCAGATCAACCGCTTTTAGAGTCTCAATTGCTCTAAAAGTGATATCATCTAAATTTCCAATAGGGGTTGCAACAATATAAAGCGTTCCGATCATGTTTAGTTTTAAAAGAAAAATTGGCAATCAAGCAGAAGATATCGCACTAAAACATCTTGTTGAGCACGGACTTAAGCTTGTTGAGCAAAACTATCTTACTAAATTTGGTGAAATAGATATTATTATGCTTGATACAGACCAACAAATACTGGTTTTTGTTGAAGTTCGTTACAGGCGCAGTGATGAATTTGGCTCAGCCATTGATACGATTGATCACAATAAACAATCAAAAATTATTCGTACTGCAAAGCACTATCTTCAACAACATAACAAGTTTGATGAATATATCTGTCGGTTTGATGTTGTGGGGATAGAATCTGATTTAAAATATCCTAAAATTAACTGGATACAAGACGCTTTCGAGAGCTGATTAACCATGAAAAAAATTATTCTATCAACACTTTTAATTGCTAACTCTTTATTCTTAACAGGGTGTTTGCCTACTATTCAAGGTGCCTCAACGGTAAGTACCGCCATTACGGTTGCGAATGATAGACGTAGTGCAGGCGAAGTATTGGATGATCGAACCATTGCATTTAGACTGTTCGCATGGCCGAGTACGGATGCGACGCTTGAAGATGCGCATTTAAACTTCATGGTGTATGACAAAGCTGTGCTTATAACAGGTGAGGCGCCTACTAGTAGTGTGCGTAGTTATGCTAGCAAACAAGCTGCATTACAAGACGGGAAAATCAAGCAAGTGTTTAATGAAGTAAGTGTTGGTCCAAACAGTAGTTTGTTGTCTCGTGCCAAGGATTCAGCTATTACCATACAAGTTGAAGCCTTGTTTCACGATCAAGAAGTATTTCATCCAACCCATGTTAGGGTGATGACTGAAAATCAAACGGTTTATTTAATGGGTGCTGTCACTAAACGTGAGGCAGATAAGGCGGTTAAGATTGCCAGTAAAGCTAAAGGTGCTAAAAAAGTAGTGAAGCTGTTTAACTATCTAAAAACTCGTCCTGCTGCTGAAGTTGAGCGCGACAGACAAAGAGAGTTGGCCGCTCAAAAAGAGGCAGAGCTTAAAAAACAACAAGCTGAATTAGATGCCAAAAAAGCCAAACTTAAGCAAGAGCTAAGAGCGCTTGGTGGCAGTGCTGAAGGCGCGCCTTTCTAACCTGCTAAACGTCTAATTGGTGCAAATGAGGTGCGATGTTGCCCCTTAATAATGCCAAATTTTTCTAACGCCTCAAGATGTACTTTGGTGCCATAGCCCTTATGCTTAGCAAACCCATACTCTGGGTATTTGATATCTAATTCAATCATTTGACGATCACGCGTTACTTTAGCAATGATTGATGCTGCCGATATGGCCGGCTCAGTTAAATCACCCTTAACAATTGCTGTGCAATTATCCACCTCTGGGCAGCGATTGCCATCAACCAACACTTGGTCATATTTAACCTTTAACCCCTCAACTGCGCGCTTCATTGCCAACATGGTGGCTTGCAGGATATTGATTTCATCAATTTCTTGAACGCTTGCTTCGCCCACCGCCCATTGGCACTGCTGAGTTATCAACTCATAAAGCATTTCACGTTTTTTCTCAGTAAGTTTTTTAGAGTCTGTTAATTCTGGCAGATTAAACTGACTCGGAAGAATAACTGCACCAGCAACCACCGAACCAACTAAAGGACCTCGACCTGCTTCATCAACTCCAACAATAATCAAGCTTATAAAGCCTTGAAACCAATATCCGTACGGTAGTAGGCATTCGGCCAATTAATCTTTTCAAGCAGTGCATAGGCATTGTCTTGTGCAGATTTAGTATCAGACCCAAGCGCTGTTGCACACAGCACTCGACCACCACTAGAAACAACATTGCTGCCATCTATTTTTGTGCCTGCATGGAAAACTTTAGCACTATCAGAATCCTCTGGCAGGCCAATCACTTCACCCGATGGATAAGCATCTGGATAGCCATTAGCCGCCAATACCACACCCATAGACGTGCGCTCATCCCATTTTATATCGGCCTCATCTAGCTTGCCTTGAGTGGCTAATAAACATAAATCAGCCAAATTAGACTGAAGACGCATCATGATCGGTTGTGTCTCAGGATCGCCAAAACGGCAATTGTATTCTAAAACTTTAGAATTGCCTTGTTTATCAATCATTAGACCTGCATACAAAAACCCTGTGTATGGATTGCCTTCCTCTGCCATGCCGTCAACAGTTGGGCGAATAACTGTGTTCATAACGTCTTGGAAAATTTCATTAGTCACAATAGGTGCAGGAGAGTAGGCGCCCATACCACCTGTATTTGGCCCTTTGTCGCCATTATCTCTTGCTTTGTGATCTTGAGAAGTTGCCATTGGCAAAATGTTTTTACCGTCAACCATAACAATAAAGCTTGCCTCTTCGCCCACCAGAAACTCTTCAATAACCACTCTTGAGCCCGCATCACCAAAACGATTACCCTCTAGCATGTCATTAATGGCATTTTCTGCTTCTTGTTGAGTGTTGGCAATAATCACGCCTTTGCCTGCTGCTAAGCCGTCTGCCTTGATTACAATTGGTGTGCCTTTATCTTTAACATACTGGATGGCTGGTGCCACTTCAGTAAATACATCATAAAAAGCAGTTGGAATGTTATTACGGTCTAGAAAATCTTTACAAAAAGCTTTTGAGCCTTCTAGTTGTGACGCTGCCTCAGTTGGACCAAAAATAGCCAAACCTTGTTCTTGAAAGCGATCTACCACACCGATCACTAAAGGCGCTTCAGGGCCAACAATAGTAAGATCTACTTGATTATCTTTAACAAAAGCAATAAGGCCATCAATATCTTCTGAACCTACATCAATATTGCTTAGTTTATTTTCAAGATATGTGCCTGCATTACCAGGCGCTACAAACACTTCTTCTACTGTGTCAAATTTGGCGCATTGCCAAGCCAAGGCGTGTTCACGACCGCCACTGCCGATAACTAAAATCTTCATACGTACTCTTCAATAAATTCTCTAAATTTTTTATGTGACATAATCTGTGTGCCGTCACAATTAAACGACATAGATATGGTGGAATTAAATAAATTAATTACCGTTGAGCGTAGGTAATAACCATCCAAATTTCTAAGCGCAGGAATGTGCTCAATAATGTATCTTAATTCATCTTCATTGGTTAGCTGCTTCATGGTTTCATTTCTTTGATGAAACGCCTCTTGCCACTCATCAGATAAATATTCAAACGCTTTATCATGTTCAAGCATTTGATAATAACGCCTTATCAACGCCTCTTTTTCTTCTACGGTGATAGTGCCAAAGTGATTAAACACATAATCTGGCACTAACAAATCTTCAGCCAGGTGCACTTCCACATTAAACGGATCAAACACTGATGAGGTTTTAATCTCGCCATTATTAAGCCCAATTACAATTCGATAAACACCCGTTGATAATAGTAAAAATAAAATAACTTCTAGCAGTTCATCAATATTTTCATCAACCAAATTCAGTGTGCGTTCACGGTTATAAACACTGTCTCTCAAACTTTTATCGCCCTTAACGCTACGCATTAAGTTGTCGTCAAAGTAATAGCCAACTAAGGCATTTTTTTTATTCTTCCCAGTGTTCATACTCTCAAATTATAGTCAATTATTAAATGAATAATCGCTTGGGTTTAATACCGCCATTTTCATCTGACTCACCAACACCTAAAAATTGTTTGTGATTATCGAATAACTTAATAACTTCAAAAGATTTTTTATCGTCAGAAGTGATCGACCTGCCATACTTAATATCAATAGACTGTTGCTCATCAAGATAGATACCATCCATCTCTGGCAACATCTGCTCACTAGGAAAAATAACTGTGTCTAATTGTTGATAATCATCACCAGAGAGTTTTTCCAGCTCTGAAAATTTAATTGTTTGGGAAATATCAATATGAGCAAAACCAGTTCTTCTAAGCTCAATAACATGCGCACCACAACCTAATTTATCGCCAATATCATCAATAAGCGTGCGAATATATGTGCCCTTTGAGCAAGACACCTCTAATGTTAGAATACCTTTGTCATAATCGATAAAGTCAATATTGTGAATAACAACCTTTCTAGCCTTGCGTTCAATTTCAACACCTTGTCTGGCTAACTTATAAAGTGGTTGTCCATCTTTTTTAAGCGCTGAATACATGGGCGGGATTTGTTTAATACTTCCCTCAAACTGTTTTACAGCCTGTAAGACTTCATCTTTATTCAAGTGCTCGAAAGGTTTAGAAGTTATGATTTCGCCTTCACAGTCAAGCGTATCTGTTGTCTGCCCTAATTTTCCACGTACAAAATAACGCTTATCATCATCCAACAAGAACTGAGCTACTTTGGTAGCTTGCCCCAAACATATTGGCAAAATGCCACTGGCTAGTGGATCCAAACTACCTGTATGACCAGCCTTTTTCGCAAAAAATAGACGCTTCACCTTTTGCAAGGCTGCGTTAGAACTAAGGCCTGTATCTTTATCTAGTAAAACAATACCATTAATCTCTCTGCCTTTAGGATTGCGCCTAGACATGGTTAGTAATTAAAGCTTTGACAAAAGGTCGTCGATTCTAGCGCCTGTATTTGGCGCAGGATCAAAGATAAACCTGAGTGCAGGTGTGTGCCTAAGATCAACTGTTTTAGATAGGCGCGATCGGAAAAAACCAGCCGCCTTCTCAAGTAGTGGCTCAACCGCCTCTTTGTTGGCGGCATCTACAGTGTAATAAACTTTAGCGCTACCTAAGTCACGACTGGTCAATACATCAGTAATTGTAATTTGAGCCAGTCTTGGGTCTTTAGTTTCACTACGAAGAAGAGAGACTAATTCACGACGAATTAACTCATTAATACGCTCAATTCGAAAAGAATCTGGTTGGTGCATTACAGTGTGCGTGCACTCTCAATGCGCTCGAATACCTCAATCTGATCACCTGGCTGAACATCGTTATAGCCCGCAACACCGATACCACACTCAGTACCTGATTTAACTTCTTTAACGTCATCTTTAAAGCGTCTTAGAGACTCTAACTCGCCTTCATAGATTACCACGCTATCACGCAGTACACGAATTGGACTGTCTCGTCTTACAACACCTTCTTCAACCATACAACCAGCAATGTCGCCCAACTTCTGAGAACGGAAAACATCTTTAACATTAGCAATACCAATGATATTTTCACTAAGTTCTGGACTTAACAGACCACTCATGATGGCTTTCACATCATCAATTAGATTATAGATAATTGAGTAGTATTCAATACGAACACCTTCGTTATCTGCGGTTTTTCTTGCTACTGCATCAGCACGCACATTAAAACCTAATACTAAAGCATCAGAAGTGGCTGCCAAGGTAATATCAGTATTATTAATACCGCCCACACCGCTTGAAACCACTTTTACTCTTACTTCATCAGTTGACAACTCTTCTAAAGCCTCAACCAATGCTTGAGCCGATCCTCTAACATCAGATTTAAGTAAAACGTTAACCGTTGATACATCGCCTTCTTCCATTTTTTGCAAGAAGTTCTCCATTTTCGATGCTTGTTGCCTTTGTAGTTCTGCCTCACGCTCTTTAGTCTTTCTAAAGTCTGCCACTTCACGAGCCTTACGCTCAGTTTCAACCACAAGCACTTCATCACCTGAATTTGGAACACCTGATAAGCCTAGCACTTCAACTGGTGTTGAAGGTCCAGCTTGTTTTAAAACCTTACCTTGGTCATTAACAATTTGCTTAATTTTTCCGTATTCAAGGCCAGCAATCATAATATCGCCTTTCTTTAAAAGGCCAGATTGCACAAGAATGGTGGTTACTTTTCCTCGACCTTTTTCTAATCGAGCTTCAAGCACTGTACCATGTGCCGGACCTTTAGGAGCTGCAGAAAATTCTAAAATTTCAGCTGTTAATGAAACAGCATCTAATAGTGCATCAATACCTTCACCTGTATGCGCTGATACTGGCACCATCATGACATCACCACCCCAGTCTTCTGAAATAACATCGTGCGTTGAAAGCACTTGCTTAATCTTGTCTAAATCAGCACCTTCTTTATCAATTTTGTTAATAGCAACAATCATTGGTACGCCCGCTGTTTGAGCATGTTTGATTGATTCTATCGTTTGTGGCATCACGCCGTCATCTGCAGCAACAACTAAAATAACAATATCTGTTGCATTGGCACCGCGAGAACGCATTTTTGAAAATGCCGCGTGTCCTGGTGTATCAATAAAAGTGATTTTGTTGCCATTAGATTCAACTTGATAAGCACCAATATGCTGAGTAATGCCACCCGCTTCGCCACTGGCCACCTTGGCTTTTCGAATATAATCAAGCAGTGATGTCTTACCATGGTCTACATGACCCATAATTGTAACCACTGGTGGGCGTGGCGCTTCATCACCTGCAGGCTTTGACTTCTCAATTAATGCATCTTCAACTGTTTCTTCTTTGCTGGCAATACCTTTATGCCCCATTTCTTCAACAACCAATAACGCCGTGTCTTGATCAATGACATCATTAAGCGTTACCATAACACCCATGCCCATTAATACTTTTAGCACCTCACCGGCTTTGGTTGTCATTTTTTGAGCTAGCTCACTAACCTTAATATTTTCAGGTACAGCCACTTCATGAACCACCTTTTCAACTGGCTTTTGAAAGCCGTGTTGCGCCTGCTCTTCTTGAATTTTTTGACTTAAGCGCGTTCTATCCTTCTTTTTTAGCTTTCTATTTGGATTGTGCTTAGCAACATGTAGTTGCTTTCTGTTATTAGTGTTTTTAGCATCTGGCGCATTGCGCAATCTTTTTGGCTTTTTATCCTCTTTAGGCTTTTCTTCCTCTTTGGCTTTTTTCTCTTCTTTGGCGGCTTCTTGCTCTTTTTTAGCGTTTTGCTGTTGAGCCTTAATTGCTTCTTCTTGCTCTTGTTTTAAGCGAATCATCTCTTGACGCTTGGCATCTTGCTCAGCTTGTTTGGCTTCTGCTTCACGTGATGCATCAAGTGCCGCTTGTGCAGCAAGCGCCGCCTCATTGTTAGCAACAGGTTCGTGTTCAGAAGTTGCGGTTTTTTTAACACGCTTTTTCTTTACCTGAACCTTGACACCGCCTGCTGATGCACTAGTGGTTTTGGCACCTGGCTTGCGTGACACAGACATATTGGACTTGCCTGAACGCTTAGATAGACCGTTCATTAGAATTTTTCTTTCTTCAGCAGAAATCTCCGAACTCTCATTTTTACCCTCAATGCCAGCATTTGCTAGAATTGCAATAACCTCATCAGAGGTTTTTTTAAGTAATTTAGATAGTGTTTGAACCGTATGTGCCATAATGCTTGCCTATATTTTTATCAGTATGTGTTTTTTTAATTATCAATAATACAAAAAAATTAATCAAACCACCCTTCGTTTTCTCTTGCTGTCATGATAATGGCTGAAGCCTGCTCTTTGTCCATGTCTTGCACGTCCAGTAATTCATCAATTGAAAGCTCAGCTAAATCATCAACTGTTGCAATTTCTGCTTCAATCAAGGCTTGAGATAATTCCTCATCTACACCTTCAACACTCATTAACGCTTCTTGAGAATCGGCATCACCAAGCGCTTGAACCAGCTGTGCATCAGAAGCGCGCTCTTGCAACTCCTCAACCATTGTTGTGTCAAACTCTTCAATACTTTCCAGTGTTTGTGCATCAGCATCTGCAATATCATCAATACTAGCAAAACCCTCTTCTAATAATACACCTGCTACTTCAGCATCAACACCTAGTTGATCAGCTAATTTGTCACTTACTTTTTGATTTTCTTGTGCTTGCTTCTCATCAGCCTC
>CAYFPI010000001.1:38017-38232 GCA_964344985.1 uncultured Candidatus Thioglobus sp.
GCTTGTTGACATAACATTTAACTTCCAGCCAGTTAGGCGAGAGGCTAATTTAATGTTTTGACCGCCACGACCAATTGCTAATGCTAATTGATCTTCATCAACAGCAATATCCATTGAGTTTTTATCTTCATCAACTACAATTGAACTAACTTCTGCCGGAGCCATCGCATTGATTACGTATTGAGCAGGATCTTCGTCCCATAAAATAACATCGA
>CAYFPI010000001.1:38242-50564 GCA_964344985.1 uncultured Candidatus Thioglobus sp.
CACCATTAAGCTCGTTAGAAACCGCCTGAACACGTGCACCACGCATACCAATACATGAGCCAATTGGATCTACTCGCTTATCTTTGGCTTTAACTGCTAATTTAGAACGCAAACCAGGATCGCGCGATCCGCCCATAATTTCGATCACACCTTCTGAGATTTCAGGCACTTCCATTTCAAATAATTGAATCATCATCTCTGGTGCTGTACGAGACAAGAAAATTTGTGCACCGCGCGTTGAAGACTTAACCTCTTTGATGTAGGCTCTTAGACGATCATTTTTACGCACAGACTCATTTGGAATTAAATCAAACTTTGAGATCATGCCATCAACACCGCCCATATCAACATAGACATTACCTCTATCAATACGCTTAACTGTTACCATGATTACTTCACCAACTCGCTCTGAGTAATCGTTAACAATTACCTCTCTTTCTGCTTCACGAACTTTTTGAATAATAACTTGTTTTACGATCTGTGCAGCAATACGGCCAAACTCTTCTGTTTCAATTGGTGTACGTACAAAATCATCCACCGCAACACCATTAGCGTCTTTTGCATGAATGTGCAGTTCTGGATCAAACGCAGTACCGTCATCATCAACAAAATTCTCGCCATCTGCAATTACCATCCACTGTCTAAACGTTGAGAATTCGCCTGTTTTTCTATCAATCTCTACATGGGCGTCAATTTCTTTGCGTTTTTTTGTTGCAACCGCTAACGCCTCTTCTAATGATTCAAACACATCTTCTTTTGAAATGTTTTTCTCATTTGAAATTGCCTCAACCATTAAAAATAATTCTTTGCCGTCCATGTTTTTCTCCTAAAAGTCAGCGACTAAATTCGCTTTTTCAATCATGTTAATGTCCAGTGTTACTGGCGCTAATTCTGTTACTAATTCTATTGTATTATTGACTTCACTAACACTGCTAATAGTGCCTCTAAATTTACGCTGCCCGTCAATAGGGCGTACCATGCGCAAATTAATATCGTGACCTAAAAAACGCTGATAATGTCCAATATTAAATAGCGGTCTTTCAATGCCCGGTGAAGACACCTCTAAGTTGTACTGGGTTGCAATAGGATCCTCCACATCAAAAATTGCGCTTAATTGATGAGAAACTTTTACGCAATCTTCAATACCAATGCCATGCTCAGTATCAATATAAATACGCAAAATAGAATGCTTTCCACTAGAAACATATTCAACACCCACCAACTCATAGCCCATATCTTCAACAACAGGGTTAATCAAATCGGTAATTTTGTCAGCTATTTTTGCCATTTATTTTTATTATCTTCACTTTTTTCTACATAACAAAAACCTTTCTAGACAACTGGGGTCACTAGCTTGTTTTGCCAATAAACCCTATCATCTGATTATTGTTAATCGCTTTTCTTTGCATAACAAAAACCCCCTAAAAAGGGGGGTCTTCATTTGCTTTTTGCTGATGTAGCTGCAAAAAGACTTAAATTTTGGTAGCGGGGACAGGATTTGAACCTATGACCTTCGGGTTATGAGCCCGACGAGCTACCGAACTGCTCCACCCCGCACTAAAGTGGCGAAATGATACGCTGTTATTAGACTGTTGTCTAGTTTATTTTTCTATTTATCAACAATTTACAGCTTTGATTGATTAACGTTAGCTGCACCATGCACTGTTATTTTGTAACCTTGTGCCAACAAGTGCTTTAAATAAAGTTTATTATAAGTAAAGAAAAAAACAATATTTGCCAACCCTAATGTCAGTATACACAATGGAAACATTAATAAAAAAGACTTCCAGTCACGACGATAAATGGCTGGACAAAAAAACAAACACAAAGATGTCCAAGAAAAGCCCACAGGTGCGTACCTAACTTCTTGAGTTTTTGGGTGTTCTAATGTTAATGTTGTGTAAGCCAAATGTACTTTCTCCTCAAGGCGCTATTGTACACATTTTGTCTGAATTATCAACGTGTTAAGTCTCTGAGCGAGAAAACCAAGCAATATGAATTATAATAAGCGCATGAACAATATAAAAATCGCTGTCTTAATGGACGACATTAAAAACATCAAGCCTCATAAAGACTCTTCTCTGGCCATGATGCTAGAAGCCTCCCGTCGAGGCTGGGATATTTACACCTTTGATTCAACAGATATGTTTGCCAAAAAAGACCAAGTATTTGCTAGTTGTGCAAAAACACAAGTGTTTGACAATAATCAACACTGGTTTGAAAAACAAGCTGAAGAGGTGATTAATCTTACCGAATTTAATGTCATATTAATGCGCAAAGATCCGCCATTTGATATGAACTATATCTATGCCACTTATCTTTTAGAGCAGGTGGAAAATCAAGGTGTGCTTGTGGTTAATAAACCCCAGTCCCTACGAGATGCCAATGAAAAACTCTTTGCTCTTAATTTTCCACAGTGCATACCAACAACACTGCTCAGCAGTTCTAAAGATCAAATAAAATCCTTTATTGGCGCTCAGAAAACCATTGTGGTTAAGCCTTTAGACGGCATGGGTGGGCGTGACATTTTTAAACTAGAGGCGAATGATAACAGTATTGATGAAACACTGGATTACTTAACCGATCAAGGTAGGCGGCCTATTATTTCACAAGAATTTCTTAGTGATATTGACAAAGGAGATAAGCGCATTCTGCTGATTAACGGCAAACCAATTGATTATGCTTTAGCGCGTATGCCAGCAGAAGGAAGTTTTAAAGGCAACTTAGCGGCTGGCGCAAC
Source organism: uncultured Candidatus Thioglobus sp. (assembly GCA_964344985.1). Taxonomy (GTDB): domain Bacteria; phylum Pseudomonadota; class Gammaproteobacteria; order PS1; family Pseudothioglobaceae; genus Thioglobus_A. The sequence goes on from CAYFPI010000001.1 coordinate 40,983, forward strand.
AGGCGTTGGGCAACCCTTAAGCGATAGAGATTATTACTTATGTGAGCAAATTGGCTCCACCTTAAAAGACAAAGGTCTTATGTTTGTGGGACTGGATGTTATTGGTGATTATATTACTGAAATTAACGTTACCAGTCCTACCTGCATTCGAGAGCTCGATGAACAATTTGGTTTAAATATTGCGGGCGAATTATTTGATGTTATTGAGAGCCAAATAAATACCGAGTAAGCACAACGCCTAATCCTGCTGCCGACAATGACAAGAAAACATTAAGTAGAATATTAATGGCCGCCTGACCATAATGACCTAAGCTCATCATTTCAACCGACTCCCAAGATAGCGTTGACATGGTGGTTAATGACCCTGTTAAACCAATAAGCAACATTAAACGATAAGCCTCATGAAGTGCTGCTTTTTCCAGCACAATAACCACCAAAATGCCCGCTAAAAATGAACCCAGAATATTAGCGCTTAGTGTGCCATAAGGAAACCCAGAGCCAAAAGCACTTTGCATAAATTGAGTCAAGTAGTAACGTGCACTTGCACCAATAGTGGCACCTGCGCCAATAGCTAAAACAGTTGGTAAAATAGTCATATCGAACCTTTTAATGATTGAAGCTTCTTCGCAATTTTAATCTCTAAACCACGATCAGTTGGCACATAATAAGTTTGCTCTCCCAACTCTTTAGGAAAATAAGTCTGCCCTTTGGCAATTGCATCTTTTTCATCATGAGCATAACGATAACCATTACCATAGCCTTGCTCGCTCATCAACTGAGTACTTGCATTGCACAAATGCTTAGGCACTGCTAGATTGGCCGTTGCTTTAGCCTCACTCATGGCCTGATTAAAAGCCTTGTAAACTGCATTAGATTTTGGTGCAACTGCACAATACACTGCTGCTTGTGCAATGGCTCGATTACCCTCTTTATCGCCAACACGTTCATACACATCCCAAGCATTAAGTGTAATTTCTAACGCTCTAGGGTCGGCATTGCCAATATCCTCTGAGGCGATGGCCAATAGTCGTCTGGCAATGGTTTTTACGTCGCAACCACCGACCAACATTCTAGCCATCCAATACAATGCCGCGTCTGGTGAAGAACCCCTAACTGACTTATGAAAGGCTGATAATTGCTGATAAAACACATCACCTCCTTTATCAAAACCAGCGACATTGTCTTGCAAAAATCCTTCAACAGCTTGTTTATCAACAGTTTTAAGATTTGCCTGAGATAATTTTTCAACAATGTTGATCAAACGCCTAGCATCACCATTGCTAGCCATAATAATTTGCTTTTTAATGGCTTCATCAAGCTCTATTTCAACACTTAAGAGACTACGATTAAGAATTTGTAAAAGCCCATCCTCGTCAAGCGCCTCTAAGACATACACGCTAAGCCTAGACAATAAAGCTCGATTAATTTCAAACGATGGATTTTCTGTTGTGGCACCAATTAATGTAATTAGTCCTGACTCAATATGCGGCAAAAAGGCGTCTTGCTGAGCTTTATTAAACCTGTGAATCTCATCAACAAACAGCACGGTTGGCTGTCCAATTTGCTGATATTTTTTAGCATTTTCAATAACCGCTCTTAACTCTTTAACACCATCAAGAACAGCACTGAGTTGCACATAATAACCCTCGACTTGATTACAAATAATTCTTGCTAGTGTTGTTTTTCCAACGCCAGAAGGACCCCATAAAATCATTGAGTGAAGCTGCTTATTATTAATGGCCTGCTTTAACGGATGCGTATCGTTAAGTAGATGGGTTTGTGAATAAAACTCATCCAAACTAATTGGCCTTAATATCTCAGCCAATGGCTTCATAGTCCTATGCGCAATACTTTGTAGTTATGCGCTTTATTCATCACCATAATTACTTTCAACTCTAAGCGCTTTGCTAGCACCAGTGTCTTTTCACTGCCCATAGCCATCATCGCGGTTGCCAGTGCATCAGCTCTCATATTGCTGGCATTAATCACGCTAACAGAAAACAAATCGCTCTCAACTGGTGTGCCCGTATGCGAATCTAAAATATGTGGATAGCGCTTACTCTCCCAAGTAAAAAAATTGCGGTAATTGCCCGATGTGGCAATACTTGTAGAACTCAAGTCAATGGCAATTGGCACTTGATTTTCTGGCATTTCAATACCAATTTTCCACACACCGCGTGTTGCTACCTCACCTCCAATTTCAACCATGAAGCGCTTTACCCCTTGAGCGCGCAATAACTTTGCAATCTCATCTACTGCATAACCTTTGGCGATTGCGGATAAATTAATATGGACGTCTTTATTTTTTTTAACACTTAACTCTTTTAACTGCAGATACTTAATTGATGAGCTTTTCAAAGCTTGAGCAATAGATTTTCTATCAGGCTTTTTTTCCACCTTGATTGCACCAAATCCCCACTTGTCGATTAACCGGCCCATGCCTGGATCAAAATAACCTTGAGTTTGTCTATTAATCTTGACTGACTCCTCAAGTACGTCAAACAAATCTTTGGAAACCTTAATCCACTCATTAGTTGGCTTGGCGTTTAACAGCGAGAGCTCTGAGTCTTGAACCCAAGTAGAAAAAGTTTGATTAATTTGTGCTAAACGTTGTTCGATATTGTCTTTATCAATAAAAGCATCTTGGGCTTTAATAGTGTACGTTGTACCCATAGTGTTGCCACTAATTTCAGATATCTGCTGATTGTCAACACAGGCATTTAAAAGCAAAAAGAGAAGGTAGATGAGTATCTTAGGCATTATAATTTTGACATGTTACGACTGATATTTATCCTATTGTTTTCTACATTGGCATATGGCAATGATACCCTACCAAAAGATAATAAAATAACACCCGCTATTGACATTCAAAGCTTTAATGCTTACCTTGATGAGGTACGTAACAAAGCCTTAAAAAATGGCATATCAAACACTACCATCAATCAAGCCTTTGATGGATTAAGACCTAATTCAACTGTAATTAAATTCGACAAAACTCAGGCTGAATTTAGCCAAAACTTTTGGCGATATCTTAGCTCTAGAGTGAGTGATTATCGCTTAAGAAATGGCGCTGAAAAATTAAAAATTCATCAACAAACACTGCAAGATAATTATAAAAAATATGGGGTTCCGCCTCATATTGTTGTTGCATTTTGGGGGCTGGAAACCAACTTTGGCACCAATACTGGCAATTTAAGCCTTGTTCAATCACTTGCCACCTTAAGTCATGATTTGCGTCGTCGTGATTTTTTTACTGACCAATTGCTAATTTTATTAAAGCTTATTGATGATAACAAAATTCCACTAACAGCCAAAGGATCCTGGGCGGGCGCGATGGGCAATGTGCAATTCATGCCTAGCAATGTTGCTGCTTATGGCATTGATGCCAATAAAGATGGAAAGATCGATCTTTGGAATAGCACTGAAGATACCTTTGCCAGTGCGGCTAATTTCTTGCAAAAAATAGGCTGGAAGCGAGGCGAGAGATGGGGTAGAGAGGTAACTCTTCCTGAGTCTTTTGACTACCAACTGTCTCACTTAAGTATTAAAAAACCTATTAACGAATGGGCGGCACTTGGCATTAAAGACGCTCAAGGAAAAAACCTGCCCAATTCAAACATGAAGGCATCCCTTCTCTTGCCTATGGGCTATAACGGACCCGCTTTTTTTGCCTATCCAAATTTTTATGCTATTCTTCGCTGGAATAGGTCCATTCTTTATGCACTTTCCGTAGGCCACCTGTCTGATCGTTTGGCAGGCACAAATAAACTCTACGCCACACCCATTAAAGAGCCATCGCTTAGTCGGAGCGATATTACACTTATTCAAACCAAACTCAATAGCCTAGGGTTTGACACAGGAAATCCTGATGGTATTTCAGGGCCAAAAACTCGCAATGCAACGCGTGATTATCAGCGCGCTAATAATCTTCCTATTGATGGTTATGTTGGTTATCAATTACTCAAACAGCTTCAATGAATGTTCAAACTTATTTAGGGTTTGATGTTGGCACCAAGCGCACAGGTGTTGCCATTGCAAATGATTTAACCATGCAATCAAGCGGGCTTGCTGTGGTCACTCATCATAAAGACGGGTCTACCAATTGGACGAGTTTTGATGAAATCATCAACCAACACTCTGTTGATTTATTCATTGTAGGGTTGCCTTTTGATAAAGATGGAAAAGAACAAGAAATGACTTTTATTGCTCGATCTTTTGGTAGAAAATTAACAGCACGATACAACATCGAGACTGTCTTTGTTGATGAGTATTTATCCTCATTTGATGCCAAAAAACAACTAAAATACAACCATCATCATAAAAATGCAAATCGTGGTGATGTGGATAAACGCTCAGCAGCGCTCATATTGCAAACCTGGTTAGGAGATTCATGAAAAAAGATTTGATTAGCAACCACATTCAGCTCAACAGTGCTGGAAAGTTAATTCATCTTTTAGGTCTTGAAGATCTGCCAAAATCCCATCTTATTGATATTTTAGATAAAGCAGATAGCCTAATTGACGACTCTGGCAATCTGAAAAAATCTAAAGTGCTTGATGACATGAGTGTGGCCAACTTATTTTTTGAGCCTTCAACACGTACTCGTAACACTTTTGAAATAGCTGCCAGTCGAACCAGCGCCAAAGTAATCAATGTAGATTTGGCAAATTCAGCACTGAAGAAAAATGAAGCATTGTTAGATACCATGCTAACACTTAAGGCCATGCAAATTGATATGTTTGTTATTCGCCATAAGCAAAATGGCTTGCCACACCATGTGGCACAAAATATTGACGGTGTATCAATTTTAAATGCAGGTGATGGCGTTAACGCACACCCTACTCAGGCACTGCTGGACATGCTTAGTATTCGCCAATACAAAAAATCCTTTGAGAATTTATCAGTTGCCATTGTCGGTGATATTACTCATTCTCGTGTTGCTCACTCAGACATTCAAGCCTTAAAAACACTGGGCACAACAGACATTCGCTTAATTGCGCCAGAAGGATTACAATATGATTCTGAGCGCTGCTCTACTGTTAAGTGTTTTGACAATATTGACACCGGTCTTAAAGACTGTGATGTGGTTATAGTTTTGCGCCTACAAAAAGAGCGCATGCTTGAAGCAGACATTCCAAACGAACAAGAATACTTTGATGGCTACGGACTAACGCCCAAGCGTTTAGCGCTAGCCAAGCCTGATGCCATTGTCATGCATCCAGGCCCGATTAATCGAGGTGTTGAAATTGATTCAGCTGTTGCTGATGGCGATCAATCAATCATTCTTCAACAAGTTACTAACGGCATTGCTGTGCGCATGGCGGTGATGGAAATATTGGCAGCCAACGCATGAGCGAAAAACTAGATTACGACCTTTTAAAAACCACTCTACATCATCTAAATACAGATGACACAATTTCTAGTAGTCACGGAATATTATGTGGTTTTGCATGTGTTAAGCCAGAATTAACTTTAGATGATTGGCTCAATGAAGTTTTTGTTAGTATTGATCTTAACAACCTAAATGAAAAATCTGCCCATGAAGAATTGGCGCAAATATTTAACACAACCCTGTCTCAACTAAACGATGAAACACTTGATTTTCAACTTTTGATTGCCGATGAAGATTCTAGACTGGGTGAACAGGCCAATACATTGATTGAGTGGTGCCAAGGATTTTTAACAGGCTTAGGATTGCAAAAAATATCTACCCATGATGAAGACGTCCTAGAAATGATCAAAGACTTCTCAGAAATCTCAAAATTAGACGCTGATGTGCTCGATACACAAGAAAATGCACAAGATTTATACGAGATTATTGAGTTCGTTCGCATGGGAACGCTACTTATCCAAGAAACACTACAACCATCAAAACAAGACTATATTAGCCCAGAAACACTGCACTAATGCTTTGGTAGCAATACTTTCAAGCCAAAATATCTACTTTAAGCTCTAATAATATAACCATATCATAAGATTATGCTGTAATGATAGTGTTGCAATTAGTTTGCAAACGTCTATGATGGCTAACCCATAGGGCTTTAAATCTTGAGGAGGAGGTAGCCGCCTAACTAAACTTGAGGAGAATAAAAAAAACGACTACCTAGTAGAAAATCAAAAATGTATCTCGGGGGAGAGAATATGATCTTCTAAATATAATTATACCATAATATTAGAAGAATATAATATAGTTTGTAAATTTATTTTATAAAACACAAGGCAAAAAACAATATGTTGAAAAATTTAATAGCCAACCCCGCTAAAAAAATAGTGCTTTTTGCAGCGCTACTATTTGGCATACATAGCACTGTTATTGCAAACGGTTATCACACGCAAGTCATTAATGCAGATGTTGTTAGTGTTGAGCCAATTTACATGAACTACACATTGCAAAAAGTTTCTTCGCCTTGCAAAGCTCGCCAAGTTAGAAACTGCTGGAACATATCTTATCAAAAGAAAGCATCAAAGGTTTTACAAGGCTATCGAATCAGCCTTAGCTATAAAGACAACATATTTACCACTAGAACACTACACAAGCCTTCACAAGACAAGCTTAGAATTCGAGTAAAAAGTGATTTGTTAGCCTATCCTAGCAATGTTGCTATTAATGCCGCAGTTGCCTACTAATTCTTAACGATCTAGACTTGCTAGTTGCTGAGGAAGTTTTTCTTCAGGCATAGGAAAAGCCTCAACAACAAACTCATAACCTCTATGTCCATAGTTATAAAATGCTGAATCAACTCTTTTTAAAGTGTTTTCTGCAGGAAGACTAAACATAGCCAAAGGATTAAACACACCGTAAGGCTTTGACACTTCAGCAGAAACTTGAGTTGCTGCTAATAAAGTTGTTACTACGATTGCGTTAATAATTGTTTTCATGTTTGTCCATTTGTAATTAGTATGTAGCCACCTTATCTCTTGAGGAGAGAATAATTCTTGGGGGAGAGTGGCTACATGGGCAATAGTATATCATGAAATTCTTATATGTCAAGATAATAATATAATAATTATCTAATATAGTTTAAGAACTAACAATAAACATAGCATTTTTATTGATATTTAATGCTTATGATTTTTTTGATAAAAATCCTTCTATATAGTCTTGGCATAGGGCAATTCATTAGCCACATTGTGTATAACACTTGAAGATTGCTTTTATTGCTCATGTTATTACTCCTAATTTTTTCAATTAATGGTTGCCAAGCCTACGCACAATTGAGGAGATAAAGCATTAGCGTGGCAACTTAGTAGGCATTATATGAAACCCTATTGATTTAGTAAAACGAAAAAAACCAGTTATAATAATCGAAAAAAACGATTAATAATTATGCTGCCATCAATCAAAAATTTAGAATATCTTGTTGCACTACATAAACACTTGCACTTCTCTAAAGCTGCAGAAGCATGTTTTGTTAGCCAATCAACGCTTAGTGCTGGCATTAACAAGTTAGAACAATTATTACAAATTAAGCTGGTAGAGCGCAACAATAAATCAGTTCTGTTTACTCCAATTGGGGAAAAGGTTGTACTGCAAGCACAAGCTGTTATTTTGTCTGCCAATGATTTAGTACAAACGGCACAAAAGTCCTTTTTTGACTCTAGCATCAAAATTGGCGTTATTCCAACCATTTCACCCTTTTTATTGCCAAAATTTTTAAAATCAATTAATGACAAATATCCAAATTTATCCATCTCTTTAATTGAAGGCACTAATCAAAACTTATTGCAAATGGTGTCAAAAATGGAGCTAGATTTAGCGCTCATCGCCCTACCAACCAAAATTCCAGACAACACCTATACTCATATTTTGTTTGAAGATCCACTACATCTTGTGCGTCACAAAGACAGAGATCATAAAAAATTTGAAGACAAAGAGTTGTTATTATTAGCCGAAGGCAACTGCTTACGCGACCATGTATTGCTGTCCCACAATATTACTGTACAGTCTATCTCTGATTTGAAATGCACCAGTTTGGCCACATTGGTTGCTATGATTAATATGAAAATGGGCGTTAGCTTTCTACCAGAAATGTCTATCGAACAAACAGTGACACTTCAATACCCTGATTTAGTTGTAGAGGATGCTTGTCAAAAAGCCTTTAGAAGTATTGCAATCGCTTGTCGAGATGTACACCCAAACAAAAAAGAAATTGTTAAAATTTCTACTCTAATCAACAGTCCTTAACAAATCTACCTTTTATTTCTATAATTTCTTTCTAAAAGCACTTTATTGTTAGCTCTAATAACAATGCTTTTTAACAGCCCGCGTTTTCCTGCATTGAGATCAAGTTTTTTAGCTTGTTCAAAACAACTATCTACAGTTTTACAAGTGCGTGAACATGTTGATGCATAAGTATCATTCTTTGACACCGTTAGAGTCACCACAACACCAGCACTCAATACAGTGGTGGATACAACGCTTGATGCGATAAATACTATCGAAATTAGTAATTTTTTTATTTTCATTGTTATTTCTTGTTTTTTGCTGGTCATAACAGACCGCATGTTTTACATAATGCGAACATTATTACAAACTTTAAGGTATTAGTAAAATGAAAAAAATACATAATTGTAATCGACAAATTCGATTAATTACACACAGAGGTTTGAAATTCGGCAATAAAAAGCGCACTTTGCGTACGCTTTAGAAGATGGTGGCCACACCTAGAATTGAACTAGGGACACAGGGATTTTCAATCCCTTGCTCTACCAACTGAGCTATGTGGCCAGAAAGTGAGAATTATACCAATAAAACCACTCGTTTAAACTAAAAAACTATTCGCCTAGGAATCTTTCTACATCCAGCGCTGCCATACAGCCTGAACCCGCTGAAGTAATCGCTTGACGATAAATATGATCTGCAACATCGCCTGCAGCAAACACACCCTCTACACTGGTTTGTGTTGCATTGCCTTGAGTGCCGCTTTGTACTTGCAAATAGCCGTGATTCATCTCAAGATGGCCTTCGAAAATACCTGTATTTGGCGTATGACCAATGGCAATAAATACACCGTGCACATCAATTTCTTTAGTGCTGCCATCATTGCCCTTTAAGCGTAAACCGGTAACACCCATGTCATCACCCAACACTTCATCAAGATTGTGATTGTATTCAATGCTGATATTGCCAGTTTTGGATTTTTCAATTAACTGGTCTGAAAGAATCTTCTCAGAAGAGAATTTGTCTTTGCGATGAATAATAGTAACATGGTCTGCAATATTAGATAAAAATAACGCCTCCTCTACTGCTGTATTGCCACCACCGACTACAGCGACTTTTTGATTGCGGTAGAAAAAACCATCACAAGTTGCACAGGCTGATACACCTTTGCCCTTAAACGCCTCTTCAGATTCTAGCCCTAAATACCGGGCCGATGCACCTGTTGCAATAATAACACTGTCTGCAGTATATGTTGTTGAACTGCCTTTCAAAACAAAAGGTCTATTTGAGAAATCAACCTCGGCAATGTAATCGTTAATAATTTCTGTATTAAAACGCTGTGCATGTTTTTTCATACGCTCCATTAAATCTGGACCTTGTACACCAGCATCATCGCCTGGCCAATTGTCCACTTCAGTGGT
>CAYFPI010000001.1:50574-54299 GCA_964344985.1 uncultured Candidatus Thioglobus sp.
TTAACTGACCGCCTTGCTCCATACCGCTCACCATAACAGGGTCTAGGTTTGCACGTGCTGCATAAATAGCTGCAGAATAGCCCGCAGGGCCAGAACCGACAATCAATACCTTACAATGTTTATTTTCACTCATTTATATACCAATCCTTTATACTTATACACAGTTCAAAACATTATAAAGCAAGCGTAAATATCGTTGAAAAAGAATACCAAACTAAAAGCTAAAAAACTCCCAAGACAAACTCGCAGTAAAGCCGGTAGTGAAATTCTATTTATTTCATTGGTTGCCATCGGGCTTGTTTACTTATTAGCACTATTCACATATTCCACCAATGAAAACCCTTGGTCAGGCGATGTTTTGTTAAATGCGCCCGTATCCAATGCAGCTGGTGTTTTTGGCGCCTATTTAAGCGACATATCTTTGTCTATTTTTGGCTTAAGTGCCTACATTATTCCTGTATCATTAATTTTACTTGGATGGCACACTCATCAAAATGTCAATCAAGACAAGCCTGCCAGATCGGTCGTTGCAATTCGCCTATTGGCACTCATTATTCTAATTGCTTTTTCAGCCGCTTTTTTAAGTCAAAACTTTTCTCAAGTCAGTGCTTCTGGTGGCTACTTAGGCATTAGCATGCATGACTACTTTGGTGTTTTATTTGGCTCTGCTTCGTTCATTATCTATCTAGGCATTATGATGATTAGCTTTAGCATTGCAGCAAGTGCTTCATGGATTAGTATCTTATCCTCAACAGGTGGCGCACTGTCTCGTTTGTTTGTAGTGTTACAACAAAATCGCAAGCAATCTAAGGCCAAAAAACAAGAAAAAATTAAAATTACACCGAAGCCAGCCCCAACTACCGTTGCAACTGGTGTGGTTGCTAAAGTTAAAAAAACCAAACTAAAAAAACCAAAAACAATCAATAAGCCGGCCAGCTCAAACCTATTTAACACTGCAACTGTTGCAGGCCTACCAAGTCTTGATTTGCTAGATGAGCCAGTTGTTAATACTGCTGGATATTCTCAAGAAGCACTAGAAGACATGTCTCGCCAAGTTGAGATCAAACTTAAGGATTTTGGCTTTGATGTTAGCATTACTACTGTTACACCAGGGCCTGTGGTTACTCAATTTGAAATCTCATTAGCGCCTGGGGTTAAAGTTTCTCAAATCATGAATCTTAATAAAGATTTAGCCCGCGCACTATTGGTAGAAAGCGTGCGCATTGTAGATGTTATTCCTGGAAAGCCTGTTATTGGGCTTGAAATTCCAAACACTCAACGTGAAATGATTAGCCTTAAAGAAGTGTTGGCCTCGCAAGAGTTTGCCAATTCCACTTCAACTCTAACCATGGGTCTTGGCAAAGACATTAACGGCCATCCAATTATTACCAATCTGGCAAAAATGCCTCATTTATTAGTTGCTGGTGCAACTGGAATGGGTAAATCGGTCGGCCTAAATGCAATGATTTTAAGTGTTCTATACAAGGCCAAGCCTGATGAAGTCCGCATCATCATGATTGATCCTAAAATTGTAGAGCTTGCTATTTATGCAGACATTCCACACTTGCTTACACCAGTTGTAACAGACATGAACCAAGCTGCTTCAGCACTTTGGTGGTGTGTTAACGAAATGGAACGTCGCTATTCATTATTGGCAAAATTTGGCGTTAGAAATATTAATGGCTTTAACGAAAAACTAAAAAAAGCCAAAGAAAATGGCAAGCCTTTACTAGATCCGTCGTTTAACGAAAAAACCGCTGAAGAAGGAGAGCAGGCTCCTGAACTTGAAGCGCTTCCACTCATCATGCTGGTAATTGATGAATATGCTGATATGTTAGGTGCACTTGCCCAGGAAGATCGCGCCAAAGCTAAACGCGTAGAGGCGCTCATTGTGCGTCTTGCACAAAAAGCGCGTGCTGCTGGCATTCACTTGATCATTGCTACTCAGCGCCCTAGTGTGGATGTTATTACAGGGCTTATCAAATCTAATGTACCAACCCGTGTGGCCTTTAAGGTTTCATCCAAGGTGGACTCTCGCACCATTCTAGACCAGGGCGGCGCTGAACAATTACTCGGCATGCTTTACATGACGCCTGGACTGTCTCACTTAACACGTGTACACGGTGCTTTTGTTGATGATGATGAAATCTTAAGAGTGGTCAACTTCTTAAAAGAAAATTCTGAAACTAACTATCTTGATGGCATTTTAAATGCTCACAGCGAATCACAAGATTCACACGAAAGCGTCGACTCCACTTCATCGTCTGGAAATTCTGGCGAGATGGATCCTTTATATGATGAGGCTGTACAAATTGTCACCTCATCAAGAAGGGCGTCCATTTCTAGCTTGCAAAGAAGAATGCGCATTGGTTACAATCGTGCCGCACGCATCATTGAAGACATGGAAGCAGCTGGCGTTGTCAGCACCATGAACAGTGCAGGCAATCGACAAGTACTGGCACCTGAGCCAATTACAGATGAATAGGCTTCTAGCCTTGCTGCTGGCTTTTTACACATCTATAATCTTTGCCAATACCAACAACGATTTCACAGATTTTTTTAATTCTACGGAATCTCTTAGTGCCGAATTCAATCAAAATACTTTTGATGAATACCAGCAATTAATTGCCAGCAGCAAAGGCACAATTTGGTTTAAACGCCCACAACAATTACTGTGGCACACACACTCGCCTAACGATCAAAAGTTACTATTAACTGCAAATGAGCTATGGCTTATTGATACAGAATTAGAACAAGCAAGTCTACAAAAGATTGACGACTTGTCCCGCTCGCCACTCTATTGGCTGGTTAATCGCCCTAACGAACTAGATAGCATCCCCACCTACCAAAAAACAACAAATGGCATTGATTGGTATTTGAATAATGAAAATCAGCAACTGGCTTTTGGCTTTAAAGACGGAATGCTTAATACAATCAAACTCAATAACGAGCTTTCTCAAACCATACAAGTAGTATTGAGCAATATCAGGCTCAATACAAACATTAAGCCATCGGTCTTTAAGCTGAGCCTAGGTCCAGATTTTGACGTAATTAGATAGTTTTGGAAAACTTGGTTTTACTACTAGCAAGATAAGCGTCAAACACCATACAAATATTACGAATTAACAGCTTTCCTTTTTCCATTACTGTGATTGAATGATCATCTAACTTAATCAGACCATCTTCATGCATCTCACTGAGCGCATCAAAAGCATCAGAAAAATACTGGGAAAAGTCAATGCCAAACGCTGATTCAACTTTAGAAAAATCAAGCTCAAAATGACAAATCAAATCCATAATGACAGCTCGTCTAAGCTTGTCATCTTCATTGATTAATTGGCCTTTAATTACTGGCAATTCGCCCACGTCAATCCTTTGATAGTACTCCTCTAGGTTTTTTTCATTTTGAGAAAAACTGTCACCCACTTGCCCGATTGAACTCAGCCCCAAACCCACAATATCACAATCTGCGTGGGTCGAATAACCTTGGAAATTTCTATATAGCTGTCCTTCACTTTGAGCAATAGCAAGAGGATCTTCTGGCAAGGCAAAATGATCCATACCAATATAAACATAGCCCTGGTCTAGCAAGAAATCTGTTGAATATTTAAAAATAGCCAGCTTTTCATCTGCGCTTGGCAGTTCTAACACATCAATACGTCGTTGCGGTTTAAACAGCTCTGGCAAGTGCGCGTAATTAAAAATAGAAATTCTATCTGGTCGCA
>CAYFPI010000001.1:54365-63267 GCA_964344985.1 uncultured Candidatus Thioglobus sp.
TGTTTCAACTGATTGTTTTGGCAATCCGTAGATAAGATCAATACTAACTGACTTAAAACCATTGTCTCTAGAGATGTCAATAACCGACTTGGTCTGCTCAAAGCTTTGAATACGGTTTACTGCCTTTTGTACATCATCATTAAAGTCTTGCACACCAAGACTAATACGATTAAATTTTGCCTTAGCTAAGGCCTTAATGGTTTGTTCATCAACGCCTCGTGGGTCAATTTCGATAGAATACTCACCATCTTCAATAAAATTAAACGCACTTTGTAATTTTTCACTCAAGCGAATAATTTGCTCATTAGATAAAAAAGTCGGCGTACCGCCACCAAAATGCATTTGCTCCACTTGTCTGTCTTTATCAAACAATGCGCCTTGTGCATCAATTTCTTTAAATAAAGCATCTAAGTATGGCTCAGCTTTGGTTTTGTCCTTAGTAACAACTTTATTGCAACCACAATAAAAACAAACCGTATCGCAAAAAGGTATGTGACAATATAGCGATATTGGGCCCTTACGCTGATTACTTAACGCAACTTGAGACTGGTAATCTTTTTCAGAAAAGGTAGAAAAATTATTAGCCGTTGGGTAAGAAGTGTATCTAGGCCCAGAGCGATCATATTTTTTTATTAGTGCTAAATCAAATAAACTCATAACGCCATTATACTCATAAAAAATCCCTGCTAATTTAACAGGGATTTTGTTTAATAGGGTGGGGTCAGTTATTGCCTAACCCCGGGGGAGAGTCTACAATTTTATCAACACCTGACAACTAGCCCTTGACCACGGTCAAGAAAATGAGAAAAAATTACCAATATTTGCTTATATCCATAAAATAAAAGCGACAATCGACAATAAATGATACAATGTGAATTATGATTCCAACTAAAGAACACCTTGATCGTTATCATGGATATTTACTTAAACTGCCAATTTTTGCAGGTTTAAAAGAAGAGATTTTGAGGCCGTTTTTTGCCTCCATGCAAGTCAAGCAATTTCACAAAGGTGAAATAATTACTTTTGATGCTCAAGAGCATGCCAAACTCTATATTAATTACGATGGACTGTTCAAGCTAATCAGAATTGATGAACGAGGCGATGAAATTGTGCTTCGAATTATTGATAAAAAAAACATCATCTCACCAATGCATTTTTCACCTCATTATGATGTTGCAGCTGATTTTGTTAAAAACACAACATTATTTTATTTTCCGCAAGAGGCTGTTGCTGAGCTGATGCAACACTCGCACCAGTTTTCACTAAACATTATTAATTTTTTGGCCGAACAAGTGCAATCATTAATGTTGAGCGCTGAAGTATTACAACTTAAAACTGCGAAAGAAAAAGTAGGCTGGTATTTGGTGCACGCTAAAATTAACAATACTTTTGAACTGCCTTATTCAAAATCACTCACTGCCGCTTATCTCGGCATGAAGCCTGAATCTTTCTCTAGGGCCTTGTCTGAGCTTAAAAAAGAAGGCGTGACTCTAGAAAACAAAAAAATCAAACTTTCTAATGGCGATGAACTGTGTGACTATTGTGATCCTGTTACTGGGTCTAATTGTTCATTTTTCAAAACAGAAAGGTGTATTCACTAATAAAAATTTAGTAAATAATCAAAATAGATCTATTTTTGTCAAAAAATGACCTAATAATAACCACTTTTTGAACAAAAACAGCATTTTTAAATACTTTTTTATCCAAAAACAAGATAAATTGATAAAAATTTAGGAAATTTTCACTTTTATTGCCAAATTAAGCTTATAAAGTTAATCTGGCATACAGCATTGGCAAGGTTTTTGGCAAATCAGTAACTTTTTTAACCAAAGCATAACCATTAGATCCAAATAAATTTGGCAAATAATCATTACCTTTTTCATCAATAGTAACGCAAAACACCTTTAGCCCTAAAGCTCGCGCTTCCGAAATAGCCTGCTTAGTATCTTCAATGCCGTACCTGCCTTCATACATGTCTAGATCATTAGGCTTGCCATCTGTTAGAATTAACAACAATTGCTGTTGTGCCACTTGTGGTTTTAAAAGCTCTGTTGCATGACGAATGCCTGCACCCATACGTGTGTAATAGCCCGGCTTAATGGCGGAGATTCGGCCTCTAATATTCGCACTATAATTTTCATCAAAATCTTTCAGTGTGTGAATTCTAATAGGGTTGGTCTTTCTGGAGGAAAATCCATACATGCCAAATCTGTCGCCGGTCGCATGCAGGCTTTCTGCAAATAAATACAGACTATCTTGAATAACATCAATCACTCTTGAGTCGTCATTCACCCAAGTATCTGTTGATAAAGATAAATCAGCCAACAACAAGCAAGATAGGTCGCGCGCACCACTATTGAGTGATTTGTACAAATTACTCTTACCGTCACTAACGCCCGCTAAAGCATCAGACTTAAATTTTAAATAAGCATCGAGATCTGCTTCTTGGCCATCATTTTGTGCGTAATGCCAGACTCTTGCTGGAGTAATGGCTTGAAACTGATTGCGTAATTTTTTAGCCGTTGCTTTTAAATGTTCTGGTAATTCTAAGCTTTGATTCTCAGTAGAGACCAGTTTAACTACACGGCACTTGTCCTCAATAAGCTGTTGTTTTCTCCAGTCCCACTCTGGCAACAAAATGCCTTCTTCCAATACCTCATCATCCATCGCCTCTGATGGCAAGTCCAGATCAAACTTCATTTGCACTTTAGAAGCGCGCTGATTACGCGCAATTGAAAGCTCATCTAAATCTTTGGCTACATCTTTAGCATGCTCCGGATCTTCGTCATCATCAACAGAACGATCCATGTTGGCAAATTCGCCCCAGGTAAAGATATTTTCCATTCGAACAGTAATTAAACCACGCCCTTTTTCTGGGGTTTCTACGCGTTTGGCTTGTTTTTTGCCAATATCGGTTGCATCTTTTTCTTGTCCCGTTCTCTGGTTGTCGCTATCACCAAAGTCTTGTTGATCGCTCAATGAAACTTGTGGCGGATTGGGGTGTAACCACAGCACAACTGGTCTAGGCATATATTTGCCTTTTAGTAGTGCGCCTACACTGCCAGGGTCTGACAATGCTTTGCGAATCAAGCTCTCAGTTTCCCTCTCAGATTTAGAGATTTGATCTAATGCTGGACGTTGCTCTAAGTGTGCAGCAAGTAGTCGTTGATATAGTGACTCTAGCCCTGGAAATAACTCCAGTGCCTTTTGGGTACGTAATTGATTATCAATAATCCAGTCTTTGCCCGTATTAGGCGTTGCTGCAAGCGCAGATAGCCAAAGATACAAATCTTTATTTAAGGATTGTTTTGGAAAATAATCAATGACCGCAGGCAGTCGTAGCGAGTTATCATCAATCCAAGCAAACTCATATTTCTCTTGACTGCGTGCAATGCGTCTTAAAAATCCACGTTCTGATGTGTATTCGCTAGCATCAGTTTGCACCACATTTAACCCGCCATCACCGCCCAAGGCTCGAAAAAAGATACCAATTAGTTTTTTAACATCCGCCAGTTTGACTTGTGCTTCTGGATAATTCTTATCCGCCATGCGGGTAATAAAATTATGCCAAATTTCACCAACACGTTCTTCCATTACTCAACCTTGGGCAAAAAATTACTAATAATAGGATAACGCCAAGGCTGATTAGCCATGGCCTTAGCTAAGCCGAGCGCGCCAAATACTACCAATGTAGAATGCACAAAAGTAAAATATAGGATCACCCACATCCAAATGTAGGCATTATTAAAGCCACCGAACACCAGCAATAATGCCACAACAGCAATAATAATAACTCCACCAATTAAACTGGTAAAAAAAGTTTGTGTTAAATGTGATAGCACCAGCACAGACGAATGGTTTCGATGCTTTATATATAATTTTGCCAACAGCAAAAAGGCCAAACCAGGCAATAACAGCAAATTTAACAAATACAACACTTCAGTAGTAATGGCTAAATTTTGATGGTTTTTATCCCAATGTAGCATGCACAACTTCCATTAATGCTTCAATGGTTTCTTGGTCATCTGTTAACGGCTCAACCAGTGCTGAACGACAAGCATCAATCGCAGGCATGCCACTAGCAATCAAGGTAGCTGTATAAATAAGCAGTCGAGTAGAGGCAGCCTCTTCAAGGTCATGATCTTTAAGTGCTCGCATTGAGCTGGCAAGACTTACTAATTTTTCAGCACTATCTTTGTCAATATCAGTTTCTGCCAAAAGCACAAATATTTCTGTTTCTTTATCGGGAAAATCAAAGCTCATGGCGGTAAAACGCTGACGGGTACTGGGTTTCATGCCTTTTAGTAAATTCTGATAACCGGGGTTATAAGAAGTAACCAGCATAAACTCTTTTGGCGCCTCCAAGGTTTCACCAGTACGCTCAATGGGTAAAATTCGCCTATCGTCAGTGAGTGGATGCAAAACAACAGTTGTGTCTTTTCGCGCTTCAACCACCTCATCTAGATAGCAAATCGCCCCTTCTCTAACTGCTTTGGTTAATGGACCATCACACCAATAGGTGCCTTTTTCATTAATTAAATGCCTGCCAACCAAATCAGCAGCAGTCAAATCATCATGGCAAGCAACTGTATAAAGCTCTCTACCAAGCTTGGCTGCCATGTGACGAATAAAGCGTGTTTTTCCACAGCCTGTTGGGCCTTTGATTAGTAGTGGCAATTGATTATTATAAGCATGCTCAAATAATTCCACTTCGTTGCCTTGTGGCTTGTAAAACGGCAAATCTTGTTTTTGTTTATCCATAATAATTTCTCTACACTGTAAATGCTAAGTAAATAACAATGCCTAATAGTATAAGCCAAATCAAAACCATCCAGCGCCAAAGGCCACTAGCATGTTTTAACTGCATAAAATGCTCACTAATTAGTGCGCCCTTAAATAGAGCGATGGCAAACACACCTAAGGATATCTCCATACCTGACAACCCCATTTTTCCAACTTGATAAGTGACCAAAGTCAGCACTATTAATAGCAAAAAAACCACGGTTTCTATAGTTGTTGATTGTTTTTTTGTTTTCATCATGCTACATCACATAAACCAAAGGAAATAAAATCAGCCAAACCAAATCAACCATATGCCAATAGCTAGCGCCAGTTTCAACACTGGTGCATTCTTTAGAGCAGTACATGCCTTTATTCATATTACGCGCCAGCACTGCTAGAATTATCAAGCCCAAAATCACATGTAAATAATGAAAAAAGGCCAATGACAAATAAAACATATAAAACGTATTGGTGCTCAAGGTAATGTCGTTGTCAATGTGATGGGCAAACTCATCAGTTTTAATAACGATAAATACCAGCCCCATAGCAACTGCCAACAACATCCATTTAAGCGCTGATTTTTGCTCATCTGCCTTAATGGCTATAACTGACCTAATAACAAAATAACTACTACTAAGTAACGCTATCGTATTGTACAACGCTGCTGTTGTATCTAGGTTTTGCTGATACAACTCAAACACTTCAATATTATCAATACGTGTTATTGCATAAGCAGCAAAAAATAAACCAAACACCAAAAGCTCGGCCATAATAAATAACCAAATAATAATTTCACCAGGTGGGTATCTTGTTGCCTTAGTCATACTTATTCAAAAAAAAGGCCGTCTGAGGTTAACCAGACGGCCTCTATTCTCCTAATAATTTGGCTTATTTAGGTATCTCAGCTTCAGGCAAGTTTCTGCCAACAAAGAAGCTTGCAATATAGAGAATTAAACCAATTAAGAACACAATGCCTGCGCCTTCACGCAACCAATAAAAGATCTCAATCTTATCTTGAACCACCATAAATGGCAGAGATGCATCGCCATTCATTCGTTGAAGATAAACTTGCAAAATACCAGCAGCTGTTAAGAACAAAGTAATAAATACCATAGAAATTGTCATTAACCAGAAAGACCACATCTCCACTACTTGAGACTTCATGCTGTTAGCCACTTTACGACCGTTAAGCATTGGCATAGCGTATGAGATGATCGCTAATACAATCATTACGTATGCACCATAAAAAGCCATGTGTCCGTGTGCTGCAGTAATTTGTGAACCATGTGTGTAATAGTTTACAAAAGACAATGTATGCAAGAAACCCCAAA
Source organism: uncultured Candidatus Thioglobus sp. (assembly GCA_964344985.1). Classification (GTDB taxonomy): domain Bacteria; phylum Pseudomonadota; class Gammaproteobacteria; order PS1; family Pseudothioglobaceae; genus Thioglobus_A. Next base: position 60,479 of record CAYFPI010000001.1, read on the forward strand.
CACCAGCACCTAAGAATGCCATTACCGAACAACCTAATGCCCATAGTACAGCTGCCTTATTAGGATGCTGACGACGACGCTTATTCACCATGTTAAAGGCAAAAATTGTCATCATAAAGAATGGAATTGGCTCCATGGCTGAGAAAATAGATCCCCACCATTGCCAGTAACCCGGTGTACCAATCCAGAAGAAGTGGTGACCCGTACCAATTAATCCAGTAATTAAAGCCATGGCAATAATCACATACAACCATTTTTCAATTACTTCGCGGTCAACGCCTGTTGTTTTGATTAATACATAAGCAAGCAACGATCCTAGGATAAGCTCCCAAACGCCTTCAACCCACAAGTGAACCACAAACCACCAGAACATCTTATCAAGTACAAGATTATCCGGATTGTAAAATGAGAACAGGAAGAATACTGCCAAACCTACCAATCCGATCAACAGTACTAAGTTAATTACTGTTTTTCTACCTTTTAGGATAGTCATACCAATGTTAAACAAGAAGGCCAGGGCAACAACCACAATACCAATCTTGGTAATGGTCGGCTGCTCTAAGAACTCTCGTCCCATGGTTGGTAATAAATCATTCATAGTGATTTCTGCAAGTGTTGCATAAGGTACCAATAAATAACCCAAAATTGTAACCGCGCCTGCAACCAAAAAGATCCAGAACATCAGCTTCGCCAATAGCGGAGAGTGTAGTTCGGTTTCTGCTTCATCAGGCACCATGTAATAGGCTGCACCCATAAATCCAAACAACAACCATACAATTAAGAGGTTGGTGTGTACCATGCGTGCAACGTTAAATGGAATCTCCGGGAAAAGGAAATCGCCAACAACATATTGCATGCCCATAATAACACCGAATAATATCTGTCCAACAAACAGAGCAATTGCGGCAATAAAATAAGGTTTTGCAACCATTTGAGAAGTATATTTCATATCAAATTCTCCTTATCCTTGAATGTTAGGTGGCCAATTTTGAGTATTAATCTCAGATGTGTATTTTAAGAACTCTGCTACTGCATCAAGTTCATCATCTGTTAGATTAAACTGCGGCATTGAGCGTCTGCCCGGAATGCCATTTTTTGGTCTAAACTTAATAAATGCAATAATTGCTTCTTTACTACCAAGGCGTTGATAAGCATTACCAAGTTCTGGTGCAAAGTAGGCGCCTTCACCCAACAAGGTATGACAGCCAATACAATTATTATTCTCCCAAACATGCTTTCCTTTGGCTACTTGTGCGGTCAAATTTTCTCGGTTATCTGTTTGTGGTAAAGACTTTACCGTATCAAACGTCAACACCAAAAGCAGCAAGAAAAAGAACATGGATCCACCGTAAAAGATATTACGTGCCATGGACTTCGTGAATGCTTGTGACATACAACTCCTCCTTTTAATAAAACAAAAAAATATAGCGCTTAATAACCATAAACTATTTATGGGCATTAGCCTAGCTATGAAGTCAAGTTTATATAAAAGAAATCCAAAAGGAATTGACCTAGGTCAAGTTTTTAAAATAAAAACAAAAAACCTTTTAAATCAATGAAAAAAAATAACCAGATTTGGTTATTTTTATAGCTTCTCCTCAAGAGCCACAAGGTGGCTTTTAGTCTTACTGCCAAAGGCTTATCCAGCTTCAGTGATAGAAACCTTCGGTAGCCATTGTAAAGCCCTCCCCCAGCAATAAGTGTTGATTATTATAGACAAATAAAAACCATTTATTGCACTTATTTTAAATAAAAAATTAGGCTGAATTTTAGACATAAAAAAGCCTCAAAACGATTACTCATTTCAAGGCTTAAATATGGTGCCGAAGGCCGGACTCGAACTGGCGACCTACTGATTACAAATCAGTTGCACTACCAACTGTGCTACTTCGGCATTAACGCAAATTATACCAAGAACTTTTTTTCTAATTAATAAAAAAATTTAATATTTGCTATTTTTTATGGACGAAAAAAATGCCTCAATAAAGAGGCATTTTCTTAAGAACTACAACTTCTTAAAATCTAGGTCCAGCAGAGCCTGCCATAGACGCTTGTCTAAGTGCATTAACCGCTTGAGTATTGGCTTTCTTTGCCAATGCTACATCGTTGTTCTTTTCAGCATCTTTAATCATCTTCTGCGTATCTCTCCATGCAGCGTTCTGAGCAAAGTTTTTCTTATAGTTTGCTTTTGCAGCAGCAAGTACGTCTGCTAATGAGCCGCTCTTCGCAACCACTGGCGTGTACTTAGGATCTTTAGACACGCTAGCTTGCTTAGATGCTTCCTTAACTGGCACACCACCACCTAATTGGTGAACATATACTGCTAGCTTTTTGATCTGCACTGCATCAATCACTTTAGAGTTACCAAATGCTGGCATTTCAGCATTTTGAGTTTCACTATCATGACCTTGGTTTACACCATGCAAGATTGTACGAACTACTGAAGCGTGCTGATCATCTGCTTTAAATCGGTAGATGCCATCAGATAAGTTTGCCGCACCCAACATTTGATTACCAGCCAATGTAGGACCATGACAACCGATACAACCCTTAGACATATAAATAGCCTTTGACGCTGCATCAGGAGCGCCATTTGCACCCTTGCCTGTTTCAATCAAGAAAGTAGCCAACTGAGCCGCTTCTGCATCAGTAATGCCTAACATACGTGCAGGCATATTACCTTTACGACCATTAGTAATTGACTGAGAAATTTGTGCTAATGTGCCACCAAATAACCAATCATCATCAGCAAGCACTGGGAATCCAGCATTACCTTGGCCACCAGCACC
>CAYFPI010000001.1:63277-73277 GCA_964344985.1 uncultured Candidatus Thioglobus sp.
AGTTATCACCAAAAATTACCTTAGCTGTTTTGATCGCGTAAGTTCTTAACTCATCATCACGAACAATGTCTTCTAATGAATTTTCAGCAATTGCTTTTTCTGTATCAGCAAATTTTGCTTCACGATACGCTTCAAGCTCTGCCACACTTTCGTTCATTTCTTTAACTTGTGTCCGGCCAGATACACCTTTTGTGTTATCGCCAAACCAAGGTAGGCTTGGGAAGTAAATATTCAACGCCCTTCCAGCGTTCTCATCATCCCAAAAGTGACCTGTGATGTTTTCACCTGGGAATGGATTTTTATGTTCACTCATAATTTTCTCCTCTTTACTTATCTTCGTCGTTGACAAAGTTTCGTAAGTCTTCAAATTGTTGCTTATTTTTAGGCCTAAAGGCATAAAAATAAGCGCCTGCTAATAATACAAATATAACTACTGCCGTAACAGCACCAATTTTGTCAACTAATGTCATTACTCTCTGTATGTAACACCGTCTTCAAATTGAATCATATTACCTAATGATTGTAGGTAGGCTACCATTGCTTGCATTTCAGTCTTACCCTTAACGCTAGCCGCAGCACCTGCAATATCAGCATCCGTATATGGAACGCCCACTTTAGATAAACCACTCATGTGTTTCGCAATAGAGTCACCATCAATCGTAGCATTGTCTAAGAATGCATACTTAGGCATTACTGACTCTGGCACCACTGCTTGCGGGTTACGCAAGTGAAGAATGTGCCACTCATCTGAGTACTTGCCACCAAGACGTGCAATGTCTGGACCAGTTCTCTTAGAGCCCCATTGGAATGGGTGATCGTATTTTGATTCTACCGCTAGAGAGAAGTGACCGTAACGCTCTTTCTCATCTCTAAATGGACGAATCATTTGTGAATGACATAAGTAACAACCTTCACGCTGATAAACATCGCGACCTGCCAGCTCTAACGCTGTATTAGGACGAACACCATCACCAGGCTTCCAATCAGATAGAGACTGACCTTCAGCTCGTTGCCACAATAAGCTCTTTTCGCCTTGAGCAGTTGTTACTGTATCTTTTACTGCATCAGGGTTAGTAAATAGCGGAACAATTTGTACGATACCTGCTAGTGACACTGACAGTGCCATAAACAAGTACATAGCAAAAATATTCTTTTCAAACTTTACTTGTAAGCTTTCTTTTCCGTTTTGATTTGCCATTGTTATCTCCTCTTATGCTGTTTGCGCACAAGCCGACTTACGGATTGTGCTAACAATGTTAATAAGCATGATTACTGCACCGGCGAATACTAACGCACCACCTGCTGCTCTCATCACATAGTAAGGATGCATTGCAGATACAGACTCTGCGAATGTGTACGCTAATGTACCGTACTCATCGTATGCTCTCCACATCAAGCCTTGCATGATGCCAGATACCCACATTGCAACAATGTATGTTACTGTACCAATTGTATGAATCCAGAAGTGTGTTGCTAATAGCTTCTGAGATAACTTCACATTATAGATCTTTTCAATCATGTGGTATAGCGCACCTGCTGCTACCATGATGTTCCAGCCTAATGCACCTGAATGCACGTGACCAATTGTCCAGTCTGTATAGTGTGATAATGCATTTACGTTTTTCGCTGCCATTACTGGACCTTCGAAAGTACTCATTGCATAGAATGCTAATGACATAATTAAGAAGCGCAAGATGTAGTCTTCACGAAGACGATCCCAAGCACCTGATAGTGTCAAGATACCGTTTAATGCACCACCCCATGACGGAATGATCATTGCTAGTGAAATAGTTGCACCTAGTGAGCCTGCCCAATCTGGTAATGCTGTGTATTGTAAGTGGTGAGCACCTAACCATACGTAACCGAACATTAATGCCCAGAAGTGAATTACTGATAGACGGTATGAATATACTGGACGCTGTGCTTGCTTTGGTACAAAGTAGTACATGATGCCCAAGAATCCTGCTGTCAAGAAGAAGCCAACCGCATTATGACCCCACCACCACTGGATCATTGCATCTTGCACACCAGAGAAAATAGAGTAAGACTTAAATGCCTCAACTGGAATTGATAGGTTATTAACTACGTGAAGGTAAGTTACCATCACCATCATACCCATGAAGAACCAGTTAGCTACATAAACGTGTGGCACCTTGTTACGATCACGAATATGAATTGTCATAATAAAGTTATATAAATATGAAGCCCAAGCCAAAGTGATTAAGATATCAATCGGCCATTCAAGCTCTGCATACTCTTTAGCCTGTGTTAAGCCTAAAGGCAGTGTTACCACTGCAAGTACAATAACTGTATTCCAAGCCCAGAACGTAAACCAAGCCATTTTGTTTGACCAAAGGCGCGTCTGATTGGTTCTTTGCACAATATAAAAGGCTGCTGCCATTAATGCTGAGCCACCAAAAGCGAAAATAACCGCATTGGTATGGAGTGGTCTTAATCGACCAAATTGGAAATATGGAGTACCAGTGCCTAAATCATTTAGGAACGGATAAGCCAATTCTGAAGCGATGTATACACCAAGTAGTGTTCCCACTACCAAGTAAACGACCGACATGATCGTAAACCATTTAACAACGCCTAAATCATACTTTTCTACTAAGTTCATGAATAGTCCTCTTTGTTTTTTTGTTAGTTAATACCCTTATTTTCTACGTGACAATAAAGATAGCGTGCAATTCTACACTAGAGCTTATGATACAGTCAATACTATTATGGTTTCTTGATATAAATCAATTTTTTAGCTTTTTTTGATAAAAGCAAAGAAAAAACAACAAAGTTCATAAAGAAAGCTATTTACAGCCTTACTTCAATACCTTGTTCTTGCATAGATTTTTTGGCTTGCTTTACTGTGTACTCACCAAAATGAAAAATACTAGCAGCCAATACTGCGTCAGCCCCGCCCTGTAGAACACCCTCAGATAAGTGCTCTAGATTGCCAACACCGCCCGAGGCAATAACAGGCACACTAACTGCATCTGATACAGCTTTAGTTAATTCAAGATCAAAACCTGTTTTAACCCCATCGCAATCCATTGATGTTAACAAAACTTCTCCAGCGCCATGACTGCCCTGTGTCATCTTAACCGCCCACTCAACGGCGTCAATACCTGTTGGCTTGCGCCCACCATGAGTAAATATTTCCCATTTTGCAGGACTGTCAGATACTTTTTTAGCATCGATTGCAATCACAATACATTGTGAGCCAAACTTTTCACTAAGCTCATTAATAAGTGTCGGATTAAAAATTGCCGCTGAATTTACTGCAACCTTATCAGCACCAGCATTCAGCATGGCACGAACGTCCTGAGCTTTACGAATGCCACCGCCCACTGTTAACGGAATAAAGACTTGCTCAGCAATACTCTCCACCATATGTATAGTAGTATCTCGCCCTTCATGAGAGGCGGTAATATCTAAAAATGTAATCTCGTCAGCACCTTGTTCATCATAACTCTTGGCTACTTCAACAGGATCTCCAGCGTCTTTGATATCAACAAACTGTACGCCTTTAACAACGCGACCATCGCGCACATCAAGACAAGGAATAATTCTTTTAGCTAAACTCATGATAGTAATTTTACCGTAAGAATTGCTCGGACAAACTCCTTAGCTAGTCAATCACGTTGCTATGGGTATAATTGCCACTTACTATGAACATACCAAAACACATTGCAATTATCATGGATGGCAATGGCCGCTGGGCTGCTAAGCGCAAAATGCCGCGTATCGTTGGCCATCAACAAGGGGTAAAAGCTGTACGCTCTATTGTTAAACATTGTGGCGTGATTGGCGTACAAACACTAACTTTATTTGCCTTTAGTAGTGAAAATAAAAACCGCTCCACTGAAGAAGTGTCTTTATTGTTCAAGCTGTTTTTAACCGTACTTAAACAAGAGGTTAATAAACTTAACAAGCACAATGTTCGGCTTAAGATTATTGGAGACTTGTCTTTATTTCCACAAGAGGTTCAGCAAAATGCCAATAAGGCGCAAGCGCTTTTAGCAAACAATACAGGCCTAACTTTGGTTATTGCTGCCAACTATGGTGGACAATGGGATATTGCTCAGGCAGCGCAACAGGCAGCACAAGCCGCTATTAATGGCGATATTAATGCCAAAGACATCAATGTTGAAAATTTTTCTCAATACTTATCTTTAGCAGGCGAGCCAAGTGTAGATTTGCTCATTCGTAGTAGCGGCGAGCTTAGAATTAGTAATTTCTTACTGTGGGACATTGCCTATAGTGAGTTATACTTTACTGATACTTTATGGCCAGATTTTAATGAGGCTGAGCTTGATAAAGCCATCCAAAGCTATAATCATAGAGATAGACGTTACGGAGGAAGGAAAAACTAACCATGCTATTACAACGAGTGATGACCGCTTTAATATTGGCACCTTTATTTATTCTGGCCATTTTTTCTATGTCGAATGAATATTTTTCATTGTTATTACTTATATTTGTAGCGCTTGGCGCCTGGGAGTTTTCCAGATTAATCAAAATCAATGGGCTTGTTGGTAAGCTATTGGTAATTTCTGGCATTACCGCTTGCGCCTATTTAGCTGGTGCAAATACACAAAACCTACAAACTGTTTTATATGTATCAATGCTTTGGTGGGTGCTTAATTTATATTGGGTGTTGAGCTATCCAAAAAATGTAGCTGCTTGGTTTGGCTCTGGCGTAGTACGGGTAATGAGTGGTGTTTTGCTGTTGGTGCCTATGTGGGTAGCGCTGATCAACTTACACCTTAAAGGCAGCGAATATTTTTTATTACTGATGCTGCTCATTTGGGGTGCTGATTCTGGCGCTTATTTTGTAGGAAAAACATTTGGAAAGAACAAACTAGCACCCAAGGTTAGCCCTGGAAAATCCATCGAGGGTGTTGTTGGTGGCATTGGATTTGCTTTGATAGTTATGCTGATTTTCTTACAAGCCCAGTCTATCAGTATTGATAAGTATGTTGGTTATTTACTGTTAGCTGTTGTGGTGTCTAGCGTATCAGTTTTAGGTGACTTATTTGAAAGTTTGTTTAAGCGCGTATCAGATATTAAAGATAGCGGCAATATCTTGCCTGGACATGGTGGTGTGCTTGATCGAATCGATTCACTTACGGCAGCTGCACCATTTTTCTTAGTAGGCCTTAACCTTTTATGAAAAACATTACATTATTAGGTGCAACCGGTTCAATTGGCCAGTCTACTTTGGCCGTTGTTGACATGCATCCAGATAAATTTAATGTGTTTGCTTTAAGTGCCAATACAAATTGGCAATTGATGTTAGATTTATGTCATAAATACCATCCAGCATTTGCAGTGATGAATGATGAGTCTAGTGCTAATCAATTAAAAAGCATTATTAATAATGACACCGAAGTTCTGTTTGGTGCTGATGCGCTAGATGAAATTGCTGGACATGAAAAAACTGATTATGTAATGGCCGCCATTGTAGGTAGTGCTGGCATGTCATCAGCACTCTGTGCAGCTAAAGCAGGAAAGCGCATCATGCTTGCCAATAAAGAGTCGCTTGTCTTGGCAGGCGATTTATTTATGAACGCTGTTAAAAGCAACAATGCTGAACTTATTCCTGTTGACTCTGAACACAGTGCAATTTTTCAATGTCTTCAAGGTGGCCGCTCAGGATTAAGCAAAATTCAACTCACTGCCAGTGGCGGACCTTTTTTGCACACACCAATCGCAGAGCTTTCTGACATCACACCCGATCAAGCATGCGCTCATCCAAATTGGTCAATGGGGCGTAAAATTTCAGTTGATTCTGCCACCATGATGAATAAAGGGCTTGAGGTTATTGAAGCACACTATTTATTTTCACTGCCTGAAGATCAAATTGATGTTGTTATGCATCCACAAAGCATTATTCATTCTTCGGTTTATTTTGAAGACGGGTCAACCTTATCACAACTTGGCAATCCAGATATGCGTAGCGTTATCTCTTATGCCATGAGTTATCCCAAAAGAATAGCCTCTGGTGTTGACGCGCTAGATTTAGCCAAGCACTCTCCACTTGAGTTTTATCAACCAGATTTAAAAAAATTTGCCTGCCTTCGCCTGGCCTTTGAAGCCCTTAAGCAAGGCGGCAATAGCATGGGCACTATTAATGCAGCAAATGAAGTTGCTGTAGCCAGTTTTTTATCAGGAAAAATTAAATTCTTAGATATCGCCAATATTATTGAGCAAGTGTTAAGTGAAGTCTCATACTTTGTGCCCAACTCACTTGAGGAGGTGATCGATAACGACCTGTTGGCCCGTAATACCGCATTGCAAATCATTAACCAACAATCATGAAGCTTATTGCCCGTATTGTTTTATTAACCGTACTAGCTATTGGACTTAGTGCTACAGCGGCTTATGCTGATAATAACAAACACCAATTTGTGGTTAAGCGTGGCGACTCATTAAGCAAATATTTCTCATCACTCGGCCTTTCTAAACGCCTGCTGGCTAATTTATTAGCAGCTGATCATCAAAACAAACGCCTTAACCAACTAAATGTTGGTGACAAAATCACCATACAATTAAAGAAAAACAAACGTTTTAAATCATTAAGTCATCAAAGCATTGGTAAAAACAAAATAACCATTACTTTACATGGCTATGATTTTTACACCTCTAGTAATGGCACAGCCCCAGCCAAACAAACACTAGATAAGACGGTTGTTGTTATTAAGCATTCTTTTGGTGCTGATGCACAAAAAAAAGGTCTTTCTCTTAGCGCCATTAATACCGTGGTTGATGCACTCTCTTGGGATTTGGATTTTGGCTCAGATTTACAAACAGGAGACCAATTTATCATTATAGGCAAGGGCGATAAGCCTGAAGCTATTATCTACAAAGGCAACAATAAACGCATTGAAGCATTTGCTTACGGTGATAAAAATGGCCAAACTCATTATTACAATCGTTATGGGAAATCGCTTAATTCATCTTTTTTAAAGGCCCCACTTAAGTACAAGCGTATCAGCTCTAAATTTCAACTAAAACGCTATCATCCTATTTTAAAAACTTACCGCCCTCATCGAGCTGTCGATTATGCAGCTGACTACGGAACCCCAGTTTATTCAACGGCAGATGGTGTTATTAAAACCAAAGGTCGAAAAGGTGCGCTCGGAAAATCTGTATCGATCAAACACGGCGCTAACTACGTAACGGTGTATGCTCACCTGTCTAACTATGCTAGAGGGTTACATACCAACAAGAAGGTAAAAAGAGGTCAAACCATTGGCTATGTTGGGTCCACAGGAAGATCTACAGGCCCTCATCTTCACTACGAGTTGCGCTATAAAGGCAAAAGGAAAAATCCACTAACCTATAAAACACCAAAACAAAAAAGCATTAGTCGAAGCCAACTCTGGGATTTTAGAACCAAAGTCAATCAAATTCTAAACAGTCTTTAATACTCTTGCTCTAACAGCCAGTCTTGCCAGCTTAATGGTTGTAAATCAGATAAATAATCCAGCTTAATATATTTGTCTTGATAAGTTTGTGCGCCCGGCACTTTGTTTAATATTGCATACGTAATCAACTCGTCAATATAAGCCCCTCTCTTGGTGCCGGGAACTAAAGACTCATTGCGAATAATGGCTGCCATCATGGCAGATTTGGCATTACCGTGAATCTTAAAAGACTCTTCAAATAAATTCAATGCTAAAAACTCATTTTTAATAAATCCATTACTGCCATCAAGCAAATACAACCCGTATTCATATAAAGCTGGATCATAGCTTTGACGTACTAAGTTAATAAGAACCTCGTTGGCCTCATGTTCACGCGGAGCATAGCCCATCAGCTCGCTGCCTTGACGAACCTGCTTTGATGCTTCATACATAGCATCCAAATCACCCATGTCGAATGCGCCTTTTAGTAATAACGCTTGACCACGTAAAACCACATCTCGAGAAGAAATTTCATTGCCAATTTGAATGAGTCGGAGCGCACCGTCTGAAAGCGGGGAGGCGCTAACAACTGAACTGAAAAGGGCTATAACAAGTATTAACTTTTTTAGCATAACGGTTTATTTTCAATTTTACCACAACTCACTCTTTATGAATAAACACACAGCCTGGTACAATTCATTAAAATGACGTTTAATAGTTATTCAACCCCATAAGGAACAATCAGTGGAAACCTTATTTGAGACCAATTTAAGCTTGCCGCTTATACAAAAAGGCAAAGTAAGAGATATTTATGATATTGACGAAAAGCGCATGCTGATTGTCACTACTGATAGGCTAAGTGCTTTTGATGTTGTATTTGACCAACCCATTGCCAAAAAAGGGGCGGTACTTACCTCAGTGGCAAACTTTTGGTTTGATAAAACTGAGCACATTATTCCCAATCATTTAACTCATGACTCTTTAGACAGCGTTTTATCTCAAGATGAGGCCAAACAAGTTGAAGGCCGTGCAATTATTGTCAAAAAACTTAAACCCTTAGCTGTTGAAGCCATTGTACGAGGCTACATTATTGGATCTGGCTGGAAAGATTATCAAAAAACTGGAAAAGTGTGTGGCATTAACCTTCCTCAAAATTTACGTCTGGCTGATAAACTACCTGAAGTGCTTTATACACCATCCACTAAGGCTGAGGTTGGCGGCCACGACATGAATGTTGATTTTGAAACAACCATTAAAATACTGGGCAAAGACATGGCTGAACAAGTCAAACAAGCAAGTTTAAAGATTTATGAATATGCTAGTGATTATGCTCTGGAACGCGGCATTATTATTGCTGATACTAAATTTGAATTTGGTTTGGATGAAAACAATCAGCTTACATTGATGGATGAAGTGTTAACACCTGACTCATCGCGTTTTTGGTCAACCGATGATTATCAAGTAGGCGCTAGCCCAAGCAGTTTTGATAAACAAATTGTACGTGATTACTTGGAGACACTTGACTGGGATAAAACTCCGCCTGCGCCCACATTGCCAGAGCATGTCATACAACAAACTGCTGACAAATACAAACAAGCACAGCAACTACTTACTAGTTAGCAACCAATGCGCTTAAGTGGTTTGATTAGCAAAATGCACACCCATCTTATTGGGAATAGTGCTCAGTATCAACTCCCAATTGGAGACAAATTACTCAATATGAATGATTTGGTGGGCGAGGAGATTTCGCTCAAATTTAACAATCATATTGAGTGCTGCAACTGCGGAAAAACCACAAAAAAAAGTTATTCTCAAGGGTATTGCTATCCTTGTTCTCAAAAATTAGCAAGCTGTGATTTATGCATCATGAAACCAGAAACCTGTCATTATCATTTAGGAACTTGCAGAGAGCCTGAATGGGGACTTAGCAATTGCTTTAATCCTCATGTGGTTTACTTGGCTAATTCTTCTGGTGTGAAAGTTGGTATTACACGCAAAAGCAATATTCCAAGTCGTTGGATTGATCAAGGCGCAATCTGCGCTCTACCCATACTCGAGGTTGATACGCGTCTAAAGTCTGGCCAAATTGAAGTTGCGCTTAAAGCCTTTGTTGCTGATAAAACCAACTGGAGAAAAATGCTAACAAACAATGTTGAGACACTAGATTTGGCAAGCCTTAAACAAGAGCTAATTCCCAACATATCAGAACTTATCGACTCAACCGGTGCGACACTACTAGACAATGAAGCTTTGGAAATAAACTACCCTGTGGTAGAATATCCGGGCAAAATTAATTCGTTAAATTTTGACAAAACACCAAGCATAACTGGTGTGTTAAAAGGCATTAAAGCACAATACCTTATTCTAGATTGTGGTGTGCTGAATGTGCGAAAATTTAGCGCTTACAATATTGATTTAACTTATTAAGGAAAACACAATGGCAGATTTAATTATTGAAGACCTAAATATTGGCGAAGGCGATGCGTGTAAAGCTGGAGATCATGTATCTATGCACTACACTGGCTGGCTGACCAATGGAAAAAAATTTGACTCTAGTGTCGATAGAAATGATCCTTTTGATTTTCAACTGG
>CAYFPI010000001.1:73345-78689 GCA_964344985.1 uncultured Candidatus Thioglobus sp.
TACTATTATGAACGACGATTTTCCACGTATTAAAAGACTGCCTGCTTATGTTTTTGCTGTAACAAACGAGCTCAAATCTAAGGCGCGTGCGCGTGGTGAAGATATTATTGATTTTGGTATGGGCAATCCTGATCAGCCAACACCTGATCATATTGTTGAAAAATTAGTAGAGGCTGCGCGTCGAAAGGACACACACAGATATTCAACCTCTCGCGGCATACCCAGGCTTCGTCGTGCCATCTCAAACTGGTACAAAAAACGCTTTGACGTTGACATTGATCCTGATTCAGAGGCCATTGTTACTATTGGCTCTAAAGAGGGGCTGGCTAATTTAGCGCAAGCAGTGGTGGGCAGTGGAGATACAGTATTGGTACCAAACCCAGCTTACCCTATCCATCCCTATGGATTTGTTATTGCCGGTGCCGACATTCAACATGTGCCTTGTGGTCCTGAGGATGACTTTTTAGCTGAATTAGAAAGATCTATTAAAAACACTTGGCCAAAGCCTAAAATGCTGGTGCTTAACTACCCGTCCAACCCAACAACAGAGTGTGTTGATATTGAATTTTTTGAGTATTTAATCAAAATTGCTAAAGAACATGAAATATGGGTAGTGCAAGATTTGGCTTATGCCGATATTGCTTTTGATGGCTATGTAGCGCCTAGTATTATGCAAGTTAAGGGCGCTAAAGATATTGCTGTAGAATTTTTCTCATTATCAAAGAGTTACAATATGCCAGGTTGGCGAGTTGGCTTCATGGTGGGCAATCCAACTCTGGTGGGTGCACTTGCAAAAATTAAATCCTACTTAGATTATGGCATGTTTACTCCGATTCAAGTTGCTGCTATTGAGGCGCTTGAAGGTGACCAAACGTGTGTGCAAGAAATTTCTGACATGTATCAAGATAGACGTGATGTTCTTTGTGCAGGTCTTAATTCAATTGGCTGGGAAGTTACCCCTCCCAAGGCCACTATGTTTGTATGGGCCAAAATTCCAGAATTTTACCAACAAATGGGCTCCTTAGAATTTACCAAAAAACTACTCAAAATTGCTAAAGTGGGCGTTTCTCCAGGCATTGGGTTTGGCGACTATGGTGATCAATATGTACGCTTTGGTTTAATTGAAAATGAACACCGAACGCGCCAGGCAGTCCGAGGTATTCGAGAAATGTTTAAACAAGACGGTCTGTTATAATAGCCAAAATAACATTAAAATCAAACGCATGAGATTATCTGCTGACGAGTTCAAAAACGCTAAACACAAGCGCCTTACTTTGCTCGGCATGTCTGGTGTAGGCAAAACTCATTTGGCAAAGCTACTCTCGCCACAAAATCAGTTTTTCCATTATTCAGGTGATTATCGCATTGGCGCTGAATACCTAAATTCAGCCATCTTGGACAACATTAAAGAGCGTGTCAGACAAGACAAATGGCTAAGCAGTTTATTAGAAAATGAATCAATTAGTATTCATAATCACATCACCTTTGACAATTTATCTTCGGTTTCTAGCTTTTTAGGCAAGGTCGGCAACCCTGAACAAGGCGGGCTACCCATTGATGAATTTATGCGCCGTCAAGAATTGCATAGACAAGCAGAAGTTCGCACCATGCTTGACGTGCCCGAGTTTATCAATAAAGCTCAAGACCAAGGTATTGATAACTTTATCAATGATGCGGGCGGGTCCTTGTGTGAATTGGATGACGATACAGTCTACCAATCTTTATCTGAACACACGCTAATTCTTTATATTCGCGCTAGCAAGAACAATGAACAGGCACTTATTGAGCGTGCACAAACTCACCCCAAGCCGCTTTATTATCAAGCTGAATTTTTAAACGAGCAGCTAAAGGTTTATTTGAATGAGCAACAGCTTACTTATGTAGCGCAAATCAACCCTGATGAATTTGTACGTTGGATTTTTCCCAAACTGCTTGAACACAGAAAACCAAAATATGAATTCATTGCAAAGCGGTATGGATACACCATTGATAGCGAGGACCTTTACCAGTGTAGGACCACTGATGAAGTAATGACGCTTATTTGTGGAGCACTAGACTAATGCCTCTAATTGCCCATTCTAACCTGCCTTCATTTAAGCGTCTTGAATCTGAAGGGGAGACCATTCTTTCTAAGAATAGAGCCAATCACCAAACAATTCGAGAACTACATATTGGTTTATTAAACATGATGCCAGATGCAGCGCTTGAGGCAACTGAGCGTCAATTTTTTCGCCTAATTGGACATTCCAATCAGATTGCACAGTTCTACTTGCATCCATTCACACTATCTTCTATCAAACGTGGCGAGAAAGCAGCTGGGCATGTTGACAAATATTACCAAACATTCGAGCAGATTAAGGCTCAAGGTCTAGACGCACTCATCATTACTGGGGCGCATGTTGAGCAAGCTGATTTACAAAAAGCACCTTTTTACAACCAACTAAAAGAAGTGATTGATTGGTCTTATGAGCACGTAACCTCAACACTATGCTCTTGCTTAGCAACACATGCGGTTATGGAGTTTAAGTACAATAAAAAACGTCAGGCCATGAATGAAAAATGCTGGGGCGTATTTGAACATAAAATCAAAGACCGTTCGCATCCGCTGATGAGTGGTGTAAATACTGGATTTAACGTACCTCACTCTCGTTTTAACGAAATTACCAAAGAACAATTTTCTGATGCTGGTATAAAAATCTTAGTCGAAGGTGATGTTGGCGTTCATCTTGGTGTTAGTGAAGACTTGCTAAGAGTGGTTTTCTTTCAAGGACACCCTGAATATGACACTATTAGCTTATTAAAAGAATATAAGCGTGAAATCATATCTTACCTTACGAAAACTCGTGCTGATTATCCAGTTTTCCCAAAAAATTATCTAACTGAGCAAAACAAAGCCATACTAAACGAATATAAAGATAGGCTGTTGTCTGGCGAGTTTAGTATTAATGATTTTCCAGAAGCGCTTATCAGTCAAACACTAGGCAACACATGGCACGATGCAACCAGTGGCATCATCAACAACTGGATTGGTTGTGTGTATCAGGTTACTCATGAAGACATTCGCAAGCCTTTCATGGACAACATTGATCCTAATGACCCTCTTGGGTTAAAACAAAAAGCTTAACAAAAATCAAAACTTAATCCATTTTCTATTTTTTTGGTTTATCATAATCTTACTAAAAACTATACAGGGGAGAGTATGGAAACATTAAGTGTCATCAATTATGCGCTCTTAGCACTAACAGCCGTTTGGACTTTATTTATTTTGTACAATATCCAGCTTAATTGCAAACAGCAGTGCAATCTGGACACCGTTAAAAAATGCATTGCCACGTATGTTTTTGGTCTGGTGTTAATCTTTGTGCTTTATTTGGCGCATCGCTGGGTTTTATTGGGATAGTTTGAGCCATTGAGGTCATTTTCACCTGAGCTGCTATCGTGGTTTGATCAATATGGTCGAAAAGATCTCCCTTGGCAGACAGCAGAAAATTCTACTGATACACTAAGCACTGGCATCAATATCTATTACACATGGTTAAGCGAAATTATGTTGCAACAGACACAAGTTGCAACAGTTATTGATTATTTCAGCCGATTTATCAGTCACTTTCCAACAATAGCATCATTAGCCAGTGCTAGCGAAGACAATGTATTGGAACAATGGTCAGGACTGGGATATTATGCACGAGCCAGAAACTTACATAAAAGTGCGAAAATTATTACCGAAAACTATCAAGGGGCTTTTCCAGATAATTTTAATGATGTTGTTAGATTGCCAGGCATAGGACGCTCAACAGCTGGTGCAATATTATCCATTGGCTTTAAACAACCTTATGCAATTCTAGATGGCAATGTTAAGCGTGTACTTGCCAGATATCATCAATTAAAAGGTCATTATGGACAAAACAAAACATTAAATAAACTATGGGAGTTGGCCGAACTTCACACGCCGAATAAACGCAACAATCACTACACTCAAGCAATTATGGATCTAGGCGCAACCATTTGCAAGCGCAATAATCCTGATTGCAAATCATGCCCTATTAGCACTCGATGCCTGTCTAATATCAATCACACTCAAAACATCTACCCCAATCCAAAGCCTAAGAAAGTCAAGCCTACTCGCTCTGTAGCAATGCTGATTTTCACTCACAATAATCAAGTACACTTAGAAAAACGACCAGAGCGTGGCATTTGGGGAGGATTGTGGAGTTTTGTTGAATGTCAAGATTCTAATGACTCTATTCAACAATCAATCGCAAACTTTGGATTGTCACATACAAAAGTTCAAAGCTTAGAAAAATTTAAACACACTTTTACTCACTATCACTTATATATTCATCCGGTAGTTATTGAGTGTCTTTCAACAACAGACAATTTTTTTGCCATTGAACAGCCTGGCGTTGGCACGCCCAAACCTGTTGCAAAAATTTTGTCACAACTAACAACAAACAATCGATACTCAGCGGCTTGACAAACAATTAGATTAAAATATCTTTATGGATATTGTTCGCGGACTGCATAACTTAGAAAAACACACAGGAAGTGCTGTCACCATTGGTAATTTTGACGGCGTCCATGTAGGGCATCAAAACATTATCAAACGCCTTGTAAATCAAGCAAAATCCCTTGGGGTGCCTGCTGTTGTAATTTCTTTTTCACCCACGCCGCAAAGCTTCTTTGGTCAATCACAAGCAACCATAAGCAACTTTAAAGAAAAACACTTGCTGTTGTCTCAACTTGGAGTGGATAAGCATATTATTATTAATTTTAATCAACAATTTTCTGAGTTAAGCGCTGAATCTTTTATTCAAAAAGATAAGCTCGCAATGCGCTACTGCTTGATTGGTGATGATTTTCGTTTTGGTGCAAAGCGCCAAGGAGACTTTAATTTATTAAAAACCTATTCAACACACGCCTCAAGTTTTGAAGTTGAAAATACACAAAGCATATTATGCAACGACTGTAGAGCTAGCAGTTCTAATATCCGAAATTTGCTAGAAACTGGAGATTTTAAAACTGCAACACAAATGCTGGGCAGAGAATTCTCAATAGCAGGAAAAATTATTCATGGTCAACAAATGGGCAGAACCATTAATTTTCCCACCATAAACATTCCAATTAAACGCGATATTAGCCCTCTACTGGGTGTATTTGCAGTTGACATAAAACTCAACAAACAAAACTATCATGGAGTTTGTAATCTTGGCAAGCGACCTACTGTTAATGGTAAAAAAATACTACTTGAGGTCTTTATTTTTGACTTTAATTCCAATGTGTACGGCCAGTGTGCAGAGGTGTTTTTTAAGCATAAAATCAGAGATGAGCAAAAATTCGATTCGTT
>CAYFPI010000001.1:78699-99641 GCA_964344985.1 uncultured Candidatus Thioglobus sp.
ATTTTTGGCGCGAAAAAAACTTACCAAAGATTCTTGACGCATTAAAACAACAAATCAAAAAAGATACTCAGGCTGCCAAAAGTTTTTTTAACTTGCCTTCCAACCCAGTGTCTGACCTGCCATAAAAGGCACTATGACTGAGCCTGCATATTCATAAGTCTCAGGCACTGTCCACTCTTGTTTAGTCAAGGTAATGGTTTTGTTGTTTATCGGCAATGAATAAAAATTAGGGCCAAATTTTGATGCAAAACCTTCTAGCTTATCAAGCGCACCCTTAGATTCAAATGCAGTGGCATAAAGCTCGATTGCACAATGAGCACTCAGTATGCCTGCACAGCCACAAGCTGACTCCTTTGCACCTTTTGCATGTGGCGCAGAGTCTGTGCCTAAAAAGAATTTAGCGTTACCACTAGTGGCGGCATCTAATAGCGCTTGTTGGTGTGGGTTTTCACGCTTTAAAATAGGCAGACAGAAATAATGCGGTCTAATACCACCGGCTAGCATATCATTTCTATTTGCCAATAAATGATGTGGAGTAATGGTGGCCGCCACACTCTCGCTACTACTTAATACAAAATCCACCGCTTCTTTTGTTGTGATGTGCTCAAACACCACTTTAAGCTCTGGGAAGTCTTGTGTAATTTTGCCAAGAACTTGATCAATGAAAACTGCTTCACGATCAAAAATATCAACATCATGATGAGTAACTTCGCCGTGCACTAATAACAACATGCCTGTCTCGCTCATTGCTTCTAATGCTGGATATATTTTTTTAATGTCAGTAACACCACTATCAGAGTTAGTTGTAGCACCTGCAGGATAAAGTTTAGCAGCCTTTACTATTTGACTCTCACCTGCTGTTTTAATATCTTGAGCATTGGTGTTGTCGGTTAAATATAGCACCATCAGTGGATCAAAGCTAGAGCCTTCCGGCAATGCTTCAATAATTTCATTACGGTAAGCTTTTGCCTGATCAGCACTAGTAACTGGCGGGGTAAGATTTGGCATAATAATCGCCCTACCCATTTGTTTAGCACTCATGCCTATTACTGATTTAAGTGCTTCTCCCGAACGCACATGCAAGTGCCAATCATCTGGTTTAATTATCTCAAATTGCATAAATCGCTCCTAATATTGACTTTTGTTTAGCGCCTGTCACGTTAGGAATGTTAGAGGTTTTGCCTGCCAAAGTGCGCTTGGCAAAAAAAGCAAAAGCTGCAGCTTCTACATAGTCAACATGCACGCCTAAATCGTTCGTTGTCATTACGTTATTATTTGGATTTTCATATTCTAAGCGCTCACTTAAAAACAAGTTGTGCACACCGCCACCACATAAGTACACATCTACTGTATTTGGAATATTCTGTGAAATGCTTAACACCGTTAATTCTACTAGCGTCCTTTGCACATCTTCTGGTTTTTCATTGCCTGATAAAAATTGACTTAACCAATCGAGATTAAAATACTCAGGGCCTGTGCTTTTTGGTGCTGGCTTTTTAAAATACTCATCAGCCAACATTGCACTTAGTAATTTATTGTCTACTATTCCGCTTCGAGACCAAAGTCCATCACGATCATAGCCAATATCTTTATTTTTCTTTATCCAGTTATCTAACAAAGTATTCGCTGGACCTGTGTCAAACCCAACAACTTCGTTGTTAATTATTCTAGAAATGTTAGCAATGCCGCCCAAATTGACAACAATGCCGTCTGTTTTATTGAGCAAATACTGGTGAAACAAAGGCGTTAATGGAGCGCCTTGACCACCAAGAGCCACATCCTGCATGCGAAAATCAGCCACCGTTGTAATTCCTGTTTGCTCGGCAATAAGCGCACCATGTCCAATTTGCATTGAGTATTCACCACCTTGATGATAAACGGTTTGTCCGTGAGAGCCTATTGCGCGGACTAAGTCTGCAGAAATATTTGTATCCTTCAACAAAGTATTAGCTACTTGCGAAAAACAGCGGGATACTTGAACATCAACAGACGCCAACTCTTTTAAAGAGGTTTGCGCCTGTTGTGTTAATTGTCGAAGACTGTCTTTAAGGCTCTCAGGATAGGCAAGATAAGTTTGGGCAATAATCTTTTGAGCTGAGTTGTCGACAATTACACCGTCAACCCCATCAAGACTGGTGCCAGACATTAGCCCAATATAATATTGAGCCAC
Source organism: uncultured Candidatus Thioglobus sp. (assembly GCA_964344985.1). GTDB lineage: Bacteria > Pseudomonadota > Gammaproteobacteria > PS1 > Pseudothioglobaceae > Thioglobus_A. The sequence continues at coordinate 80,870 of CAYFPI010000001.1, forward strand.
ATCACTACTAGCCACAGCAGTTTTTATACTTCTTTCCCGATCCGCATGTACAAGGGTCGTTTCTACCTACTTTCTTTTCTTCTCGCTGATAAGTTTGTTGTGCTGCTTCAACCTCAGCCTCATCAACACCTGTTGTGCCAAGCTCTTCATGCTCAGCTGTTATCTGTTCGTTATCTTGTTGCTCAACTTCTTGAGCTTGAGTATTTTCATTAATAGTAACACTTGATAACGACTTTACTATCTCAACATCAATAGTTTCTAATAACGATGTAAACATAGCAAATGATTCACGCTTATATTCTTGAGTTGGATTTTTTTGTGCATAACCTCTAAGATTAACACTTTGACGCAAATAATCCATACTGGCCAAATGCTCTTTCCAGTAATGGTCAAGCGTCTGTAGCATAACTGCCTTTTCAAACCCGCGCATTGACTCCGAACCGGCCAACTCCTCTTTGTAATCACAAATAGCGCCCAACCCTTGCAAAATTCTTGACAATAGTTCATCAACATCAACACCTTCATCAAGCCATTGCTGTAGTGGAAAATCAGCTTTATAATCAGCCTTTAAGGCATTATGCAAACCTTCAACATCCCAATCTTCTTCGGCTTGCTGGGTAGAGATATAGCTAGCAAATAACTCACCAATCACTTGCTCTCGAATTTGAATAAATCGATCTTGTACATCATCAACACCCATAAGCTCATCGCGCAATGTATAAATAACACGACGCTGATCATTAGCAACATCATCATATTCAAGCAAATGTTTACGCGCATCGTAGTTCATGCCTTCTACTTTTCTTTGTGCATTCTCAATGGCACGATTAACCATTTTATGTTCAATGGCTTCGCCTTTTTCCATGCCAAGCTTTTGCATCATGGCTGCCATTTTTTCACTGGCAAAAATACGCATTAAATTGTCTTCCAATGACAAATAAAAACGAGTTGAACCAATATCTCCTTGACGACCTGAGCGGCCTCTTAGTTGATTATCAACACGGCGTGATTCATTTCTCTCGGTACCCACAATATGCAAACCACCAGATTTAATAACCGCCTCATGCGCTTTCTCCCATTCTGCTTTTTGATCATCAGTAGCATCCTCAGCCAACTTTCCACCCAAAACAATATCGGTACCACGACCTGCCATATTGGTTGCAATGGTCACCGAGCCAATAGCGCCTGCATTGGCAATAATTTGAGCTTCTCGCTCGTGTTGTTTAGCGTTTAATACCTCGTGCTTGATTTTTTTCTTATTTAATAAATTAGAAATTGCTTCTGAATTTTCAATACTACTGGTTCCAACCAGTACTGGCTGCCCAGTTTTTTGACAGTGCTCTACATCATTGGCAATTGCTTCTAGTTTTTCTTCTAATGTTAAATATATTTGATCTGTCTTATCGTCTCGCTTTGACGGCTGATTTGGTGGAATAACCACTGTTTCAAGACCGTAAATATCTTGAAATTCTACCGCTTCAGTATCAGCTGTACCTGTCATTCCTGAAAGTTTGTTATACAACCTAAAGTAATTTTGGAAGGTTATTGACGCCAGAGTCTGGTTTTCCTTTTTTATGCTAACACCTTCTTTGGCTTCAATGGCCTGATGAAGACCCTCGCTCCAACGACGCCCCGGCATTGTTCGACCTGTAAATTCATCCACAATAACCACTTCATCGCCATCAACGATATAGTGATCATCCTTATGAAACAAAATATGTGCACGTAAGGCAGAGTTAATGTGCTGCATCAGCAGTATATTGCTTGCATCATAAAGGCTTGCACCCTCTGGCAATGCGCCCGCCTCAATCAACAGGCTTTCAGCCTTAGCATGACCATCATCAGTTAAAAACACTTGCTTGTGCTTTTCATCAACTGTGTAGTCCCCAGCAATCTCAACAACCACTTCTTTACCTTCACCGCTTTCAGTTTGCTTAGTAAAATTTGGAATCATATGATTAATCGCTTGATAAACTTGCGAATAGTCAGCTGCAGGTCCAGAAATAATAAGTGGTGTTCTTGCCTCATCAATCAAGATAGAGTCAACCTCATCAATAATGGCAAAATTAAGCGCTCTTTGGACTTTTTGATCAGCTGAAAAAGCCATGTTATCGCGCAAATAATCAAAACCCAGCTCGTTATTTGTTGCGTAAACCACATCACATGCATAAGCAGCTTGCTTGCCTTCTGGTGGCATATTTGATGCAACAATACCAACACTCAAGCCCAAAAATTCAAAAACTCTGCCCATCCATTTAGCATCTCGCTCAGCCAAATAATCATTAACTGTAACAATATGCACACCGTTTCCAGTTAGTGCATTTAAGTATGCTGGCAGTGTAGCAACCAGTGTCTTTCCTTCACCTGTGCCCATTTCTGAGATGTTGCCATCATTTAGCACCATACCGCCAATTAGTTGCACATCATGATGCCTTAAGCCTAATACACGAACAGATGCTTCTCTCATTACCGCAAAAGCTTCAACTAAAATTAGGTCTAATGAGTTTTCTTTTTGATAGGTGTCTTTTAGCTCTTGGGTCTTATGGCGTAACTGATTGTCATCTAGTGTTTTTAAACTGGATTCTAGCTCATTAATACTATCAACGGTTTTAAACAGTTTTTTAATTAAACGATCGTTTCTAGAGCCAACAATCTTTGATAAAACTTTATTTATAATACTCATTAGTAATTGTTAGAGTTGTTTTTTCAAAAAACCTATTTTCTCATAGATATACAAGCCTTTGCATAAAATGTGTCAGCATAAAAAAACAACCAATCTTAGTAGTTTTTCCCCGTCAGGAGATTTTGGAAAACTATTTAAACAAGCAAAGCTTTACAACAAAATAAATACCGAATTAAGTACTGCTCTGCCCAAAGCGCTAAACAGCCTAGAATTATGTCTTATTAAAAACAGTACAGCCACATTCGTTACCAATAATCAGTCTGTCGCTTTTAGAGCAAAACAACAAATCTCGGAAATTTTAACGCTTATCCAGTCAATTTCAGGCTTGCAAAATATAAACCATGTCGAAATTAAGGTTACTATCAATAAGTAACTCTGTAACGCGACAATTGTCCATCATATAACTCTAATATTACAGTATAATAATTGCACTTTTTAAGCTAGATTCTATCTAGCAGTATTCATAATAAAGGACTACAATCTTATGTCAGAACAAGAAATAGACTTAAAGAAAAGACGCTTTTTAACCGGCGCTACTAGTGTTGTGGGTGCTGTAGGTGTTGGTTTTACACTGGTGCCATTTTTATCATCTTGGATGCCTTCAGCTAGAGCTAAAGCAGCGGGCGCACCTGTTGATGTTGACATTACAAAATTAGAAAAAGGGCAGCTGGTTCGTGTTTTATGGCGTAAAAAACCAGTTTGGGTTTTTAGACGTGACAAAACCGAATTAGAAGATTTAGAAACTTTAAACAGCTCTTTAACAGATCCAGCCAGTACAGCCGATCAACAGCCAACATATGCAAAAAACACTCACCGATCCATCAATCCTGAGATTGCAGTTATTATTGGTATTTGTACTCATTTGGGCTGTTCACCAACCTACAGACCAGAAGTTGGTGCTGCAGATTTAGGTGGCGATGCATGGAGAGGTGGTTTTTATTGTCCATGTCATGGTTCAAAATTTGACTTATCAGGAAGAGTATACAAAGGCGTTCCTGCGCCAACTAACCTGGTAATTCCACCATATCACTTTGTCACTGATTCATTGGTTAGAATTGGTATCGACCCAAAAGCATAATAGGAGAGAGCAATGGACAATAATAAAAACTGGATCGATCAAAGATTTCCACTAACCAAGGTTTGGAACGAACATTTGGCTGAATATTACACGCCTAGAAATTTCAACTTCTGGTACTTTTTTGGCTCTTTAGCTATTTTGGTTTTAGTAATACAAATTCTAACCGGTATTTTCCTTACTATGCACTTTAAGCCTGAAGCAACAATGGCTTTTGCATCAGTTGAATACATCATGCGTGATGTTGACTGGGGTTGGCTGATTCGCTATATACACTCAACAGGCGCATCTGCCTTTTTTGTTGTTATTTACTTGCACATGTATCGTGGCCTTTTATACGGATCATACAAAGCACCACGTGAACTAATCTGGATTCTTGGCATGGTGCTTTATATCGCCCTAATGGCTGAAGCATTCATGGGTTACGTACTACCATGGGGACAAATGTCTTACTGGGGTGCAAAAGTAATCATTAACTTATTTGGCTCATTCCCAATTGTGGGCGAATTACTACTAGAATTTATCTTGGGTGATTACGCAGTAGGTGATCCGGCATTAAACCGTTTCTTCTCATTGCACGTTATTGCTCTACCTCTAATTTTAGTAATTTTGGTTTTCTTGCATATTGTTGCACTACACACTGTAGGCTCTAACAATCCAGATGGTGTTGAAATTAAGAAAAACAAAGATAAAAACGGTATTCCAAAAGATGGTATTCCTTTCCACCCTTACTACAGTGTTAAAGACATTGTAGGTGTTGTGGTATTCTTAATGATATTTACATCAATTGTGTTTTTTGCACCAGCACTAGGTGGCTACTTCCTTGAGGCGCCTAACTTTGTTGAAGCAAATCCACTAAAAACACCTGATCATATTGCGCCACTTTGGTACTTAACGCCGTTCTACTCAGTACTGCGTGCAATTCCACCAATGTTTGGCTCACAACTTCCAGGCGTATTAGCCATGTTTGCAGCGCTATTAATCTTAATTGCACTACCATGGTTAGATAGATCAAAGGTTAAATCTATCAGATACCGTTCATGGCCATATAAAGTTGCGCTAGGTATCTTTGTGGTTACGTTCATTGTATTAGGATGGTTGGGCATGCAAGCAGTAACACCGCTTTATAGCTTATTAGCTCAAATATTTACTGCACTATACTTTGCATTCTTTATTTTGATGCCTTGGTTTACCTCAATAGGAGAAACCAAGCCAGTACCAGAAAGAACAACGGAGCATTAATATGAAAACATTATTAAATACAACACTATCGGCATTAGCCACTTTAGTTATTTCTTTTAATGCTAGCGCTGGTGGTGCTAGTGTTCATTTAGACCAGGCTAATACCGATATTAATGATCAAAAATCTTTGCAAAAAGGTGCAAAGCTATTTATGAACTACTGTTCTAGTTGTCACTCTATTGAGTTTATGCGCTACAACCGTATTGGTAAAGATCTAGGTATTTCTGATGCTGAAGTTGCTAAAAACCTTATGTTTAACGGTGAAAAAACAGGCGATACAATCGTATCATCAATGCCTGAAGCTGGTGCTAACGAATGGTTTGGAACAACACCTCCTGATTTATCTCTAACTGCTAGAGCCAGAGGTGTAGATTGGATCTACACATATCTACGTGGATTCTACAAAGATGACTCTCGCCCATATGGAGTTAACAACCACCTACTAGAAAATGCTTCAATGCCAGATGTTTTGTGGCAATTAAAGCAAGACCAATCAGAAGAGAAATTCAATCAAGATATTCGTGATATTACTAACTTCTTAGACTATGTTGCAGAACCTGCAAAATTAGTTCGTGTTGATATCGGCATCAAAGTATTAGGGTTCTTGTTTATTTTATTCATTCTTGCTTACTTGTTAAAACTTGAGTACTGGAAAGATGTTAAATATGGCAAATGGCGCGCTAAAGAATAATTTCTGATACAATTGTAACAATGTCTAACAGTGCTCTAATCAATAGGGCGCTGTTTTTTTATTACTAGGGATAATCATTATGCTAACAAAACCAAACCCTTCATCAACAACTCTATACTCTTCTGCTCAAGAAATGGAATCTCATGCTGTACGATTTATCATGGCTGAAAAGAACATTGAAAGAGAAGTGTTCAATCTTAATATTGATGAAATGCCGGAAGAGATACTCGAGCTAAATCCTTGTCAATCTTTGCCAACTCTATTCGATAGAGGCATCGTGTTGTACGATTTATCTGTAATCATGGAATACCTAGATGAAAGATTCCCATTCCCGCCACTACTGCCTGTAGACCCTATTGAAAAGTCAGAAAAAAGACTGCTTATCTTTAGATTTACACGTGCACCTGGTTGCTGGTTTGAACTGGCCAATACTATTGAATCTGGCAGCAAAAAAGAAGCGGAAGAGGCAAGAAAAATTCTTAAAAGCAATCTTATCGAACTGGTGCCGTTATTTGCATACAAGCCATTTTTCAAGAGTGATGAAATGACCATTGTTGATGCTTGTTTAGCGGCATTATTATGGCGTCTTAAAAAACTTGATATCAATCTTGGCGCGCCAGGTAAAGCTGTTAACGATTATGCAAACAGACTATTTGCAAGAAACAGTTTTAAAGAAAGTTTGACTGACTGCGAAAAAGAATTCAACTAATCACTACTTGCTATGATTTCTGTAGCACCTTATTTAATCAGGGCCTACCATCAATGGATGGAAGACTCTGAGTTAACACCTCATATCTTGGTTAATTGTTCAAGCTCGGGCGTTGTGGTTCCTGGCGAATTTATACAGCAAAATAGAATTGTACTCAATATCGCCTCAAGTGCGACACACAATCTGCAAATCCAAAACGATGCCATCAGCTTTAAGGCAAGATTTTCCGGTCAATCCGTTGATATTTATGTGCCAACTGATGCCATTTTAAGCATCTATGCAGGTGAGAATGGAGAAGGTATGTTTTTTGAAACAGAAGATCAAGACGATGAAAAACCTAGCAAATCAGGACTGACTCTGTTAGATTAAGTCTAATTTTTTAAATATACTTTTTGCTTTTGTATTAAAGTTTTCTAGTTTTTTTGCATTAAAAACAATCACATTGGCATCACTATATTGCGATATAGCACTCTCATTATTTAAACAATTAGGCTGAACCTGGTTTAAAACTAGCATTGCTACATTTAATTGGCGACTTCTAGTCGCACTCAATGCAAGTAACGCTTGATTAACCGCACCCAGCTCATCCTTAACAATCAGCACTATTGGTAAGTTAAGTTCTTGTATCAGATCTATATTTAATGCATGCTCGGCAATAGGAGATAGTATGCCACCAGCGCCTTCAACAACAACAGGCTCTTTACTTTGACAAGCCACAACCAAATCATTAAGACTCAAGATGGAGTTAGCCTCTTTACTAGCCATCTCCGGACTACTACATGATGAGAACTTATAGGCACAAACCTTATCAATTGACTCACCACTATTAGCGACGGCAGCTAATAATTTTGCATCCTTAGTAACAAGCGTTCCATTTTGTTGTGAACAATCACTCTCAACAGGCTTTCTAACAAAAACCTGTTGAGATTCAGCAAGCAAAGAAATAATGTGTTGAGCAACAAATGTTTTGCCAACATCTGTATTACTACCAGTTATAAACAAACCTTTCATAAGGTTATTTTATCGAATAAGCGGTTTTGCATTCCAATAATTAGAATTAGCGTCAGTTTGACGATTGGGTATAATTAAGCGCATGCATAATAACTTAAAAACCGAGTTCTGCGGACTCTCTCTAAATTCCCCCATTGTTTTACTTTCAGGCTGTGTTGGCTTTGGCGAAGAATACACTCGCATTGATGGATTTTCCAATACTGATGTTGGTGCTATTTGCCTTAAAGGAACAACACTAGAGCCTCGTTTAGGCAACATTCCTCATCGAGTAACCGAAACCCCTAATGGAATGATTAACGCCATTGGATTACAAAATCCGGGTGCAGATAGCGTTATTAATGACATAATGCCAAATCTAGATAAAACTGAAACAAGGTTTATTATCAACATCTCTGGGTCTTCGGTAGAAGAATATGGGGAAATTGCTAAACGTTTTGAAGATACCGACATTGACGCAATTGAGATTAACATCTCTTGTCCAAACGTCAAAGAAGGTGGCGTGGCTTTTGGTAACGACCCAGACATGTCTTATCGTGTGGTTGATATTTGTAGAAAAAACACCACTAAACCAATTATCACCAAACTATCGCCCAATCAAACCGACATTGCATTAAGTGCAGGGCGCTGTATTGATGCTGGTACTGATGGACTTGCAGTAATCAACACTTTGATGGGAATGTCAATAGATACACAAACTCGCAAACCTGTTATTGGCAATAATCAAGGCGGGCTATCTGGCCCTGCCATTAAACCTGTTGCTTTATTAAAAGTTCATCAAGTCTATCAAGTTAGTAAAAATCACAATATTCCAATTATTGGTCAAGGTGGTATCGCCACTGCCAATGATGCGATCGAATTTATAATTGCAGGTGCTCAAACTGTTGGTGTGGGAACGGCCTTATTTTATGACCCACTGGTCTGTAATAAAATTAATGATGGCATTAGTCAATATTTATCGGACAACCAACTAACCAGCATCAATGATCTTGTTGGAACTTTAGAGCTTAATTCTGCCATATCTCAGTGTGATATCGGCTCAAACAAATAAAAAAACCCTATGAACCCAGATTACAACGCTCAAGATATTGAAGCTCAAGCACAACAATATTGGACAGAAAACAAATCTTTCGAAGTTGTGGAAGATGATTCAAAAGAAAAATATTACTGTTTAAGTATGTTTCCCTACCCATCAGGTAGGCTGCACATGGGTCACGTTCGTAACTACTCAATAGGCGATGTTATTTCTAGATTCCAAAAAATGCAAGGCAAAAATGTTATGCAGCCAATTGGCTGGGATGCGTTTGGACTACCTGCTGAAAATGCCGCTTTAAAAAACAAAGTTGCGCCCGCTGGATGGACTTATGAAAACATTCGCTACATGAAAAACCAGCTGACTCAATTAGGGTTTGGTTACGACTGGTCAAGAGAAGTGGCCACTTGTCATCCAAAGTATTACAAGTGGGAACAGTGGTTGTTTGTCAAACTTTTTGAAAAAGGCTTGGTATACAAAAAGAACGCTGTAGTTAATTGGGATCCTGTTGATCAAACTGTATTGGCCAATGAACAGGTGATTGACGGTCGAGGATGGCGTTCAGACGCCTTAATTGAGAAAAAAGAAATTTCTCAATGGTTCATGCGCATTACTGATTATGCAGATGAATTGTTAAACTCGCTAGATGAGCTTAGCGGATGGCCAGATGCGGTTAAAACCATGCAAAAAAACTGGATTGGCAAATCAACAGGTCTTGAAATTGACTTTACTCGTGACAACGAAAGCCCGCTTCGTGTGTACACCACTCGTCCAGATACATTAATGGGGGTTACTTACTTAGCTATTGCAAGTGAGCATCCACTTGCAATTCAAGCTGGGAAAAACAACCAAGAGGTTCAAGATTTTATCGACGAATGTAAAACCATGGAAACCTCAGAGGCCGCCATGGAAACCATGGAGAAAAAAGGCATTAATTCAGGTTTAAGTTGCACACACCCTATTACAGGAGAAAGTGTGCCGATTTGGATTGCTAACTTTGTACTAATGGGCTATGGTACAGGTGCTGTTATGAGTGTTCCTGCTCATGATGAACGTGATTATGAATTTGCCAAAAAATACAGTATTGATATCATTGAGGTTATCAAACCAACCCAAGGTGAGCATGATATCTCAAACGGCGCTTTTACTGATAAAGGGATTTTGTTTAACTCAGGCAAGTTTAATAATTTAAATTTTGACCAAGCTTTTGAGGCCATCTCTAAAACTCTAGAGTCCAAAAAATTAGGTGAAAAACAAACCAATTATCGCTTGCGTGATTGGGGGGTTTCACGTCAACGCTATTGGGGCTGTCCGATTCCAATTATCAACTGTCCATCATGCGGTTCAGTTGCAGTGCCAGAATCAGAATTACCAGTAACCTTACCTGAAGATGTGGCTTTTGATGGGGTTGGATCGCCCATCAAAAAAATGCCTGAGTTTTATGAAACTTGCTGTCCAAAATGTGGTGAAAACGCCATACGAGAAACAGATACATTTGACACTTTCTTTGAGTCATCTTGGTATTTTGCACGTTATGCTTGTAAAGACAATGATGGTGCTATGCTTGATGAACGTGCTAATTATTGGCTAGAAGGTGGTGTAGATCAATATGTGGGTGGCATTGAACACGCTATTTTGCATTTACTTTATGCCAGGTTTTTTAATAAATTATTGCGTGATGAAGGGTTAATCAACAACAACGAGCCTTTTAAAAACCTGCTGACACAAGGTATGGTGCTAAAAGATGGTGCCAAAATGAGCAAATCAAAAGGCAATACTGTTGATCCTGCTGAAATGATAGAAAAGTATGGTGCCGACACTGTGCGTTTATTTATTCTTTTTGCCGCACCTCCAACTCAAGATTTAGAGTGGAGTGACTCAGGCTTGGAGGGCGCTCATAGATTTGTTAATAAAATTTATCGCTTAGTCTCTGGATTTATGCAAGACGCACAAAACAACCAGAATACAAAAATTGATGTATCAATATTAAATAAACAACAAAAAGATGTAAGACAAAAGACACATCAAACCTTGCAAAAGATAACTGATGATATGTCTCGTCGTCACTCTTTTAATACCGCTGTTGCAGCATTAATGGAGCTTAGTAATACATTGAGTAAATTCACAGATACTGATGATCAATCTATGGCGGTACGTAGTGAATCAATCAATATTATTCTAAAAACACTTAGCCCAATCACGCCACATATCTGCCATCACTTATGGCAGGAGCTTGGCAATACAGATGCAATTATTAACAGTCAATGGCCTACAGTTGATAAACAAGCCTTAGAACAAGATGAGGTGCAAATTATTGTTCAAGTTAATGGCAAACTTCGCTCTAAATTACTATTGGGTGCAAATAGTGACAAACATGAGGTTGAAAAACAAGCTTTAGCTGATGAAAATGTTGCTAAATTTACCCAAGACAAAACAATTGTAAAGGTTATTGTTGTTCCTAATAAATTAGTTAATATTGTTGTTAAATAACAATGTATTAAATATTGTTATTTCTTTGTTGTTAGATTAATACACTCAAATAACCAACAACAGCACAAATAGCGATTACACTCATAATATCTACCTTGTACTTAAACATGGCAACAAAAGCAAGAACTCCAATCGCACCTGCAAAGTAATCAATAGATTCACTTGCACCAGACCACAACACCGAATCAGCAAAGAAAACAGCTAGGTTTAAAATCACACCAACCACTGCTGCGGTTACTGCAGACAATGGTGCACTAAACTTAAGGTCACCTCTGCTTGCTTCCACACCAGGACCTCCTAAAAATATAAATAAAAATGACGGCAAAAATGTAAAAAAAGTTGCTACAGATGCGCCAGCAAAACCTGCTATTAACACTGCATCAGGACCAAATATCTCTTTAGTAACGCCACCCACAAACCCTACAAATGCAACCACCATAATTAAAGGACCTGGTGTAGTCTCACCCAGTGCAAGACCATCCATCATTTGTGGTCCAGTTAACCAAGTATATTGTTCAACACCCCCTTGATAAACATAAGGTAGTACTGCATATGCACCACCAAAAGTTACCAAAGCTGCTTTAGTAAAAAATACCGACATGTCATTTAATGTTTGGTCGCTCAACAAACTCATTACCAGCCAACCAAGTGCAATACCTATTACTGAAAAACTAATCAGCCTAGACCACTTAAATTGAGCGTGCTCAGGTATGGGTGTGTTATCATCAATCAGAGCGGGGCCATAACCCTGGTCAGAAGCACCTCCATGTGCACCCATTTTGAACGTATCAGCTGATAACTTTGCACCAAAAAACCCAATAAGTGCTGCAGCAATAACAATATAAGGAAAAGCAATCTCATAGAAAAATATCGATACAAAAGCCAGTATTGCTAACACTCTTAGTACATTATTATTAAGTGCTTTTGAGCCAATTCTATAAGCTGCAAAAACTACAATAGCCACTACTGCTGGTTTAATACCATACAAAACCCCGGCCACCAAATCAACACTTCCATAGGTTAAATACACCCAAGTTAATAGACTTAATATAAACAAAGATGGTAATACAAATAACACTCCTGCAACAAGACCGCCAACAACACCATACATTAACCAGCCTATATAAGTTGCTAACTGTTGAGCCTCTGGTCCTGGCAACACCATGGTATAGTTAAGCGCATGTAAAAAACGATGTTCAGAAATCCACCTTTTATTCTCAACTAACTCTTGGTGCATCATTGAAATTTGACCAGCAGGGCCGCCAAAACTTATAAATCCAAGTTTTAACCAATAGATAAAAAATTGAAAAAAAGAAGGTTTTTTAGGGGTATTGTTTTGCATTATTCTCTCCCAAAAACAAAAAACCCAGTCAAATAACTGGGGTTTTGTGTGCTAAACAGGTTAATTATTTAGCCATTAATGTATCAATAATAGGGGTTAACATTTGATCCATCACATCAACCATATAACTACCCTTGTAAACCAAAGTATTATTATTTTGCATGAATGCCATTGCATCATCAGGAAGCGCATCAGCTACCGATTTAAGATCAACACCATCAATACGAACAGTAGTAACCACTAATGAATCCTCTGGTGCTGGAACTGCTTGGCCACTAAATGGGTTTGAAGTATCCACCAACGGAATTCTGTGAAAATTAATATGCGTATTATCAAACTGTGGCGTAATAAACTCTACATAATCCGGCATACGATCAAGAATAATTTCTGCAACTTGTTCTGGCGTATATGGGCGCTCTGAAGTATCACGGTGAATTTTTTGAATCCACTCAATATTAACAGCCGGAACAACACCCACTAAAAGATCAACCTGAGAAGCAACATCTGAATTAGGTGTTTTAACACCACCATGTAAACCTTCATAAAACATTAAGTCTGAACCAGATTCAATATCTTCCCATGGTGTGAATTGGCCTGGCTCTAAATTAGTGCCTAAACGAGCATTATGCTCTACCGCCTCTTCATCAGAGTGAATATAGTAACGTTTTTGACCTGTACCATCTTGACCGTACTGCTTAAACAGCGCTTCTAACTTATCAAAATGGTTTGCATTTTCTGCAAAATGTGTCAATACTTTACCAGCAGCACGTGATTTCTCAACCTCTACCTTCATATCGGCACGTTCAAATTTATGAAAACTATCGCCTTCAACGATACTAACATTTAAATTTTTTGCATCAAAAATACGCTCAAAAGCTTTTTTTACGAACGTTGTACCAGCACCAGATGATCCAGTTACTGCAACGACAGGATGTTGTTTAGACATAATATAACTCCTTGTTTTATACTTGTTTATTAAAAATCTAGGTTATCAACCGATAAAGCATTATCTTCAATAAAGTTTCTTCTTGGCTCTACTTCATCACCCATTAGTGTAGAAAAAACTTCATCAGCAACAATTGCATCTTCAATCTTAACCTTGAGTAAGGTTCTTTGCTCGGGATCCATGGTTGTTTCCCAAAGCTGCTCAGGGTTCATTTCACCCAAGCCTTTATAACGCTGAAAACTTTGGCCTTTTTTAGCGTCATCAATTAAAAATTTCACCACATCAGCAAAACTATTAACTTTAATTTGTTTTGTTTTTTTCTCAACATAAGATTCTTGATTAATAATGCTTTCAACCTCTTGAGAGAAAGTTTTAATAACCTGATAATCTTGAGACTCGAAAAATTCTGAGCCTAATATTATTTGATCAGTATCAACACCATAAACCGTTAAAGTGTATTCAACTTGATTGGTGTTTGAATTAAATACAACCGCATGTTTTTGTGCAGGTGTAATATCAAGATTTAACACTTGGTTTAAATCCTGACACCAAGCATCCATAAACTTTTTATCAGAAATATTTTCAACTGGTGTTGAGCTTGCAATAATACTAAGCAAATGTTTATTGTATTTTTTACTTAGTTTGTCAATAATACTATTAATCTTATAATAATCTTTAACTGCTGTTTCTAATGCAACACCAGAAATTGCAGGTGTATCAGAGCTTAAATATAGATGTGCATCATTAACCGCTTCTTGTAATAAATAATCATTTAACTCTTGATCATCTTTTAGGTATCGTTCTTGTTTGCCTTTTTTAATTTTATAAAGAGGCGGTTGGGCAATATACAAATATCCTTTTTCAACTAATTCCGGAAGATAGCGATAGAAGAATGTTAATAACAATGTTCGAATGTGTGCACCATCAACATCAGCATCTGTCATGATTACAATCTTATGGTAACGTAATTTTTCAATATCGTATTCTTCTTTTCCAATACCACAACCCAGTGCAGTAATTAAAGTACCAACTTCAGCAGAAGATAGCATTTTTTCAAAACGTGCTTTTTCTACGTTTAAGATTTTTCCCTTCAAAGGTAGGATTGCTTGAGTGCGTCTATCACGACCTTGTTTAGCCGATCCGCCCGCTGAATCACCCTCAACTAGAAAAATTTCACTCTCAGCAGGGTCTTTTGTTTGGCAATCGCTCAATTTTCCCGGTAAACCGGCGATATCAAGCACACCCTTACGACGGGTCATTTCTCTCGCTTTTCGCGCTGCATTACGAGCTCTCGAAGCCTCTAAAATTTTTCCAACGATAATTTTTGCTTCATTTGGGTTTTCTAACAAGTAATCACCCAGTTTTTCATTAAGTGCTGATTCAACTGGCGCTCTAACTTCTGACGAAACCAACTTATCTTTTGTTTGTGAAGAGAATTTTGGATCTGGTACTTTAACAGAAATAATAGCTGTTAATCCCTCACGAGTATCATCACCTGTAATAGAGGTTTTTTCTTTTTTAGCCATACCAGAGTTATCAATATAACCATTAAGTGTTCTGGTTAACGCACCTCTAAAACCTGCCAAATGAGATCCACCATCGCGTTGTGGAATATTGTTAGTAAAGCAATAAATACTTTCTTGATAAGCATCTGACCATTGGAGCGCAACATCAATAACAATATCATCACGCTCAGCAGAGATTGAAATAATATCGCTATGAATTGGTGTTTTAGCTTTATTTAAGTGTTCAACAAAAGCTGTAATACCACCCTCATATTCAAACACATCTTTGTTATCAGTTGTTTTTTCTTCAATTTCAATATGAACACCTGAATTTAAGAAAGATAATTCACGAACACGATTTGCTAATGTCTCATATTTAAATTCAGTAATAGTAAATACATCATGAGATGGTTTGAAATGAATGGTGGTTCCAGTAGTGTCTGTTTTACCAATAACTTTCATTGGTGCATCTGGAACACCTAATGTATAACTTTGTTCATGAATTTCACCATTACGATGAACTGTTAATTTAACCCACTCACTTAATGCATTAACAACCGAAACACCCACACCATGCAATCCACCAGATACTTTATAAGAGTTATCGTCAAATTTACCACCAGCATGAAGTACAGTCATAATAACTTCAGCAGCTGAAACCCCTTCTTCAGGATGAATATCCACAGGAATACCGCGACCATCATCAGTTACAGAAACAGACTGATCATCATGAATTTCAATATTAATACTAGAACAATGACCTGCTAACGCTTCATCAATAGCATTATCAACAACCTCGAAAACCATATGATGTAAACCCGTACCATCATCGGTATCACCAATGTACATTCCAGGGCGTTTTCTTACTGCATCTAAACCTTTTAAAACCTTAATATTGGAGGCTTGGTATTCTTGTGATTGTTCTTCAGACATAAGTGCTTGAAAAAAATAAAATTATTATACCACGCATCAACATAATTCAACCCCACATAACGCTTTTTTTGCTATAAATAAAATAATAATAATTTCTTATAAACAAAGGCTTATAGAGCTATCAGTAGTAAATAAACAACAAATATTTATTGTTTATTTATAACACCGTTAGTAATAGAAAAAACTGTTGTATTTTGATCATTAAAAACTGATAAATCATGCCTAATATCAGTAATAAATGTTTGGATATTTAATGTATTTAAATAATACAAAATTGTCTTAATTTTAAATACATCTAATTCAGAAGAAATATCATCAATTAAAACCACTGGGTTAACATTAGATTTAACCAACAACATAACCTGTGTTAGCCAAAAAATAATTGACAAGGTTTTTTGCTCACCTCTGGATAAAAAACACTCTTGTCTATCATTTAATGAAAATACAATACTGGCCTTATGAGGGCCGTAATTTAAATACTTTGCCCGACATAAATTATCTTTATTTTTTACCAAATATTGATAAACACTATTTTTGTCAAGCGCATCCACTTCTTTAGGCCAACCTGATTTATAGTGATAATCAAACAATTCAATTGATTCAAACAAATCTGATAAGTTAACTAAAGTTCTGTTTGAATTAATTTGTTTAAGTTTTTCAATGTATTTAATTCTTGATTTGTTGATAATTACTGAAATTGTAGCAATTTCTAAAAACCAATAATCAAGCTCTTTTTTTGATCGATTTATTAACAATGAGTTAATATTTTTTAAAGCTTTATTATAGTTTTTAAAACTTAACAATAACTCTGGTTCCACGTGAAACACACCCCAATCCAAATAAGATCTTTTGTTTTTCGGTGTACCATTAACGATAAACCCTTTGTCAGGAGTGATGATTTGAATAGGTAAAACTTGAGTTAATTCACTGGTATTTTTAACCGGTTGACGGTTGATTTTAATACTGGTTTTTTGTTTTGATTTTTCTAACTTAATGCGTTTAGAATCTATTTGAGCAGCCAATTGAAATGTATCACAATCAAAATTAGTCAGCTCTTTGATTGATTTGGTTTTAAAAGAACGATTATGTCCTAAATAATAAATGGCTTCAATAAAGTTGGTTTTACCTTGTGCATTGTTTGCAACAATTAAGTTAATATTTTTTCCAGGTTCAAGATATTGATTAGTAAGATTGCGAAACTGATTAATACTAAGTTTATCAATAACAGCCATTGTAAATAGTACTTGGTATTAATAGTTAAATACGCATTGGCATCACAACATATTGGAATGTTTCATTATCAATATTACTTAACATACAAGATTGATTGTCTCCACCTGGAACAACCATGTTGATTTCATCTGATGATAATTTTTCTAAAATTGAAATTAGATAATGAATATTAAAAGCAATTTCTATTTCTTTATCATTTAGCTTGACCCCTCTCTGAGTGAGAAAAAATACTTAATTGTTGATTTTTAAAAACCAGTTTAACACCTTTAGTACGCTCCTCAACAAAAATAGAAGCTTGTTGTAATGCTGTTAAAAATTCTATACGATCAATAATAATTGTATTTTCAAAATCAGTTGGTATAACCTGGGAGTAGTTAGGGAAGTTACCATCAATAAGTCGACTTATTGGTTAAGTTGTTGTTTTGTTTAACTTCACCAATAGATAATCTATGACCGTCTGTAGCAACAACTGTAATACTGTTTTGATCTACTTCAAAATATAAACCGTTTAAATAAGCTCTAATATCTTGATTTCCCATTGAGAAAGAAGTATTTTCAATTAACTCCTTAAGTTGTTCTCGTTTAACTTGGATAACATCACTGTTTTCAATTTTTGGCAATGATGGAAAATCTTGATGGTTGAAAGTATTTAATTCAAATGAATTATTATTTGTTTTAATATATATTTTAGATTCTTCAATAATAAATTCAATTAAAGTGTCTTCTGATAGTTTTCTAATAATATCAATTAAATCTTTTGCATAAACAGTAAAAGAAATATCTTCTTGTGTTTTTACGTTTTGAGATGCACGAATCTCAATTTCCATATCTGTGGTTGTTAATGTTAGTATGTTGTTTTTTAGTTGAATTAACACATGAGACAAAATAGGAAGTGTTTGTTTTTTTTCAACAACACCAATAACAGTTTGTAATGGTTCTAATAATTCTTTAACAGTTAATTGTGTATTCATTAAAAATCCTTTTATTAAAAATTATTATTGTTATTAGAGGCTTGATTTTATGTGGAAAAGTTAAATTTTTCTTTAAAAAATAAAGCTTTATGTTGTTAATAATTAATAGATATTTTATGTAAAAAATTGTGTATATGTTTATAAAATTTGTTAATTGATAAAGTTATGATTGTTATCCACAAATAACTGTAAAACTTATTGTGGAAAGTGTTTATAAGTTACCTAATTTTAGTTTTATTAAATCGTAATCATTCTTGATATCACTACTGTTTTCAAGTTTTTCTTTAATTTTTTTAATAGCATGTAAAACTGTTGAATGATCTCTATTTCCAAAGTGTTTTCCAATTTTTGTTAAAGATAAAGAGCTTAGTTCATGGCAAATATAAATAGCCATTTGTCTTGCTAATACTGTGTGCTGTTTACGTGATTTTGAGCTTAAGTCTGATACAGTTAGTGCAAAATGTTTAGCAACTTCTTTTTGGATATCCGTTACATCAATATTTCTAATTGAAGGTTTGATTAAATCCCCTAGGGCTGCTTCAATAACATCTGTGGTAATTTGGTTTTGATTAATTTTTGTAAAATCTATAAAAGCTTTTAATTTAAGCAAAGCACCCTCTAAATCCCTTACATTAGAAGTAATATGTCCTGCAATAAATAAAGCAGCATCTTCATTTAGATTGATATTGATTTTGGAGTTTTGTGCTTTTTTTAATAAAATTGCAGCACGCATTTCTAACTCTGGCGGTGTTAAGTGTAGGTTTAACCCTTGAGAAAATCTTGTTTTTAATCGGTCTTCTAAAGATTTAATGTTTTTAGGTGGTTGATCGCAAGTAAAAATAATTTGCTTTTTACCATTAAACAAAAAGTTAAAAATATGAAAGAACTCCTCTTGAGATTTTTCTTTTCCA
>CAYFPI010000001.1:99689-103780 GCA_964344985.1 uncultured Candidatus Thioglobus sp.
GTTTTTTTCTTTAGCTAAATGTCCAGCTGCTTGCATTAAGTGAGTTTTTCCCAGACCAGACCCACCATAGATAATAAAAGGGTTGTAGGGCGATCCTTTAATATCTTCAGCAATTTGTTTGGTAGCGCCATAAGCCATTTGATTGGCATTACCTAGTACTAAATTATCAAATGTGTAATCTTCAAATAGTGGCGTACCTATTATTCTCCCATCTGGTTTTTTAACTGGTGCAATACCAATAAATACATTAATATCTTTGTTGTGCTGAGCAATTGCGCTTTTAATTTGAGGTTTTAGATGTTTATTAATATAGTCCAGTGTTTTTCTATTGGGTGCTAATAACGATAATGTGGAGCCGTCTTCAATTACCTTTAACGGCTTAATCCACACGCTGAATTGTGACAATGGAACGGTGTCTTTCAATGTGTTTAAACATTGTGCCCAAGTTTGCGACATAATAACTAAATTAAAATTAAGTAATGATATACTAAAGCATTATATTGTTTTGTGAGGTTGGTAGATGAGTGGTTTAGAAAAGTATTTTGAGAAAATATTATGGAATTCTAGATTAATGGTGTTAGCGGCAGTTATTTCGTCACTGCTTTTGTCGTTATTGTTGTTTGTTATTACCGCGATTGATGTAGCGGGGCTAATTGCTCATGCGGGTGATTATGTAAGTGCAACCGCCGATACCAAAAAAGCACTAAAAGTTGAAATGGTTGCCCATACTGTGGGTTCGATCGATGGGTTTTTGTTGGCCACAATATTGCTTATTTTTGCTCTGGGTTTGTATGAGTTGTTTATTAGTGATATTGATGAAGCTAAGGGCAGTGGTCAATCGTCTAAAGTTTTGGTAATTAATTCACTAGACGACTTAAAAGCAAAATTAGCAAAAGTTATTCTAATGATTCTTGTGGTTACTTTCTTTGAAGTGTCTTTGTCTATGACATTTACAGGCTCTCTAGATTTGGTGTATTTCTCACTGGGAATCTTAATGGTGTCGTTAGCGCTTTACTTTGGCTCAAAGTCTTCACATTAAGCGTTAGGGATTGATTTTTATAGTCAAATAGCGTAACATTTATTTCTTTTTATTTAGAGAATTATTATGCGTCAAACAATTGTTGCAGGTAACTGGAAAATGAACGCCTCAAAAGAAGAGGTTAATACATTGGTAATGGGTATTTTGTCAGGCATGTCTGATGTTGAGTCTAAAGTGATTGTTTGCAGTCCTTTCCCGTACTTGTCTCAAGTTGAAGCGTTAATTACTCACTCACAGCTTCATTTGGGCGCTCAAACTGTTAGTATTCACCCATCAGGCGCTCATACTGGCGAAGTAAGCGCGGATATGATTAAAGATTTCGGTGCTGATTATGTTATTGTTGGTCATTCAGAGCGTAGAAGTATGTATGGTGAGTCTGATCAAGATGTTGCAGACAAGGTTAAAACAGTTGTTGATAATGGCCTTACAGCGCTTTTCTGTATTGGTGAGTTATTAGAAGAAAGAGAGGCTGGAGAAACTGAAGCGGTTGTTGCAAGACAAATCCAAGCAGTTATTGACACTTGTGGTATCGAGGCGTTTAGAAACATTATTGTTGCATATGAACCAGTTTGGGCGATTGGTACAGGCGTAACAGCAACCCCTCAACAAGCTCAAGACACGCACGCTTCTATCCGTGCACTACTAGCTCAAAATGATGAAAACATTGCGCAATCTACACCTATTCTATATGGTGGTAGTATGAATCCTAGCAATGCAGCTGAGTTAATCGCCTGTGAAGATATTGATGGTGGTCTAATTGGCGGCGCATCATTAAAAGCAGAAGATTTTTTACAAATTTGTAAAGCGGGTTAATCATGTCGTTTCAAATTATTTTAATTATCCATGTGCTATTGGCACTGGGTTTGATTGCATTGATTTTAATGCAGCACGGCAAAGGTGCTGATGCAGGTGCAGCCTTTGGTGCGGGTGCATCAGGTTCTGTATTTGGTGCGCGTGGTGCAAACACATTTCTTTATAAGCTAACAGCAGGTTTAGCGGTTGGATTTTTTGTAACCAGCTTATCTTTAGCTTACCTTGCGACTAATGATGCTGCTGATAGTGAAGCGCCTTCAAGTGTTATGGAAACATCAGCGCCTGTTGCACCTTCAGATGTACCAACGATTGCACCCGTAGTGCCAGAATCTGACACTAGCGACATTCCTAACTAAATCTTAAAACTTTATTTGCCGATGTGGCGGAATTGGTAGACGCGCTACCTTGAGGGGGTAGTGAGCTACGCTCGTGCCAGTTCGACTCTGGCCATCGGCACCATATTTACCTGTGTAACACCTCGGAAACTCTTGTGGTAGCGATTTAATTCAGATCAATTTTTGCAAAAAAACTCTTTTGCTTGAAGGTTATTAAGTGACTATTTTTTAATAATTTGATTTTAACCAGGTGTTTACTGAGTCAATCAACAGATCTTCTTTATCATTAAAAAAGTGATCTGCTTCCACTTCTAGCTGGTGGTATTTACCATTATTGGATGCAGCGCCTGCTCTTAATTTAACACTATCAAGCACCGATGGAATGTCTTGATTTCCATATAGGTCCAAAACCGGTATCCTGATATCAGATAGATATTTGTCATTCGTGCCTGGCATACCTATGCCAATAAATCTTTTAAATGGGTGCTCGTGATTTGCCAAGTAATGTGTTGACATTACCGTTCCAAGGCTATGAGCTACCAACAAGTTTGGCTCCATGCCTTCTGATGATAAATAATCAAGTGTTGCTTTAAGCCTTAGATCCGAATCATTCAACAATGGCATATACTCATGCGACTCCGCCCCATTCTTTAAAACAGGCATTTGTATTGATATGGTATTAAAACCCTGTTCTGTAAGCGACACTCTCAATGGTTGTATCACCTGTTGCCAATCTGGGTGGGCACCTAATCCATGCACAATAACAGCAGTTTTTTTTGTATTAGATTCACTTGGTGTATAAATTGACATGAATTCATGTTTGTTTGCCATTAAAAATAATGAATCTCCATCCATCAGTGCATCCTCAACTTGACTTGCCCAGCGTGATTCTTTTTCATAATCTGGAGTTGTTTGCGCAATAGCAAAATTGCCAATTAAAAACAGCAAGATTAAAAGTTTATTCATCGCATCCCCTCGAGTTAGAAAAATAGCAATAAATCCATTTTATGTTTTTTACAAAAGCAATCAAGCCCCAAGATGATACTTATATGGTTTGTTAAACCTTGCAACAAAGTACCAACAGCTTATCTTTGAAGATTGGCAGGGGATTTTTACTGTTTTTAATTATTCCACCATCGGCACCATATTCATCAAGTATTGATCAAAAGAGTGGCGTTTGTTCCACCGTTTTTTCTTGGGGTTAGGTTTATTTCCCAATTATGTGAGTGAGCTAGTTGACGTGCTATTGCTAGGCCCAATCCACTTCCTCCTGTGGCGCTATTTCTAGATTTTTCTAATCTATAAAAAGGTTGAAACACTTTTTCGTTGAATTCATCAGGTATACCATTTCCCCTATCTTTTATTTGAATGGTTGTGAGCTTATCGCTACACTCAAGAATGATTGTAATTGGCTTGTTATTGCCATAACGAATTGCATTGGTCAATAAGTTTGTTATTATTCTTTTAAAAGCTAATGGATATAAAATTGGTATACAGTTACCACAATATACCTCTTTAATGTTGATATTAGATGTGGCTGAAACGCCATTAACAATGTTTTGAAGTTCATTGGTTATGTTGGACGGGTTTTCTTCTTCACTTGTTAATTCTGCTCCTATGCTTAGGGCTTCACTAATTAGATGATCAATATTGTTAAGATCCTGTTCAATACTATTCATAAGTTTAGTATCGCCCCCATCGTTTGGCAGCATTGTTAACGCCAGATTGATCTGTGTTAGTGGTGTGCGTAAATCATGAGCAATGCCAGACAATAACACTGTTCTATTGGAGAGCAGCTCTTGAACCTGCAGGCTCATTTTGTTAAATTGTTTTTAGAGGATTATTTAAGTGATTATTTGGATTGGAAAAGGGGTTTATTAGTAAAAAATGATTTGCATAAGAGT
>CAYFPI010000001.1:103790-116000 GCA_964344985.1 uncultured Candidatus Thioglobus sp.
TGTTGGCCCTTGTTCTTTGATTGGTCTGGGCCAGTTCCCTTTGCCAAGTGATTGAGATGCTTTGTACAGTGAATCTATAGGGTTTGATAATCGTTTAGTAAGATAAATAGATGTTGATAAAACCAGCAATATACCCACAACAAGAATAATAAAAAAAGCAACTGGTGGATTTATGCCAATTCTAGATCTTGAGAAACCAACTCTTACTGAATTATCTTGCATGGGCATATCAGCCCAAAACCAACGTTCACCACTCTTGTCAATATTTTCTTTAATAACTATAGCCTTTCCAGATTGGGTATGTAATGAGTTTTCAAGCAGTGATATATATGGCAATATGCTTGTTGTTGGGTTTATGCTTGGCTGTTGATTGGTTATTACTAAATTGTGCTTATCAAACATTTGTTTAGAGAAAACAATTTGTTGTTCTGCATTTAGATCTTCCCATCTTTCTGCAGCATGGATAATAATGCTTGACAAATCATCTGTTGCCCTTTGTCCAAGCGGTATCAACATGTAATAAGCAAATACAGAAAACAGAATAATTTGGAAGCCAATTGAAACTAAAGCAATAACTGAGAGTGTTTTATAAAAAAAACTTTTTGGTTTGAAGAATTGCACTTATTTATCCATTGAAAATATATATCCAGAGCCCCAGACTGTTTTTAAGTAAATTGGATTAGAAGGGTCAGGTTCAATTTTTTTTCTTAATCGACCAATACAGATATCAACACTTCTATCTAATGGCCCTCTTTCATAGCCTTTGGTTGTTTTTAGCAATACGTCCCGACTTAGAACACGATTTGGATTTTGAAAAAACATGGCTAATATATTGAACTCTCCTGTAGTTAAGTCAACCATAACACCTTCTTTTGTTAACTCGTGCTTGTTTATGTCTAAACAAAAGGGGTCAAATTGATAAACATGAGTTTTTTTAGTTGACAAAGCGTTTGTTTCTAAGCTGTTTCGACGCAATACAGATCGAATTCTTGCTAATAATTCTCTTGGGTTAAAGGGTTTGGGTAAATAGTCGTCAGCACCGCTTTCTAACCCGATAATTCGATCGGTTTCACTACCTCTGGCGGAAAGAATAATAACAGGCAGTTTGTTTTGTTGGTGTAGGCGACGACCGATTGAGAATCCATCTTCACCGGGCAGCATCAAATCAAGAATAACTAAATCCACTTCATGATTCACAAGATGATTGTCCATCTCTATGCCATCTCCTACGGCAGTAACTATAAAGCCCTCTTTCGAAAGGTAGGTGCTCAATAGGTTTCTTAATTTTTTTTCATCATCAACAATGAGTAGTTTCGATTCATCCATGGGTACATTATGCATCAAATCGTTTCATGATTTGCGTTGTTACAATTTTGAAACAATTTAATAATAATTTACTATGGTTTTTTATTAAACTGATAATTTTGTTTTTAAGCAATATTTGGATGACAGATTGTCTAAATATATGCTTATCGCATTTTAATTGTGGTGTCTTCTCTTAAATACTACGTTTGGCCACAATTAATGCGGGATTAGTTGCCCTAAGCAACTCCTATAAAGTAGTTTACAATTGGTATTTTATTAAAGCAAAGGACCGTCTTATGAATTGGCGTCATAGAACTGAAAGAAAATTTGAAAGCTTTTCAAATTTTATTTTTGAAAACAGTAAAAAAACCATTGTAGCAATATTGTTGCTAGTAGTTGCACTTGGTAGCCAGTTACCAACCTTAACTATGGATACCTCTACAGAGGGTTTTTTACATAAAACCGATCCTATGCGCTTGGCCTATGACGATTTTCGTGATCAATTTGGTCGTGATGAAAAGCTATTGGTTGCCATTAAGACCAATGATATTTTTCATTTAGATTTTTTAAAAAAACTAGAAAAGTTACATAAAAAACTAGAAAACGAATTACCTTACATTACTGATGTTAATTCATTAATCAATGCTAGAAATACCTACGGTAATCAAGACAGTTTGATTGTTGAGGATTTGTTTGAAGAATTACCTAATAACCAAGCAGATATTGACAAACAAAAACAAAGAGCGATTAATAATCCGCTATTTAAAAATTTACTCTATAGTGAAGATCAAACGTTTACCACTATTGTAATTGATACACAAACTTATTCATCTTTTGACTTACAAGGCAACCTGATTTTTGAGAGTGAAGAGGATGAGTTTTCCGACGATATATCAATCGAATCAGATACTAAACAGCCTTATTTGAGTGATACAGAAAACACAGAAATTGTTAAAGCAACCCAAGCAATCATTAAGGATTTTGAAGCGGATGATTTTCAGATATATCTAACAGGATCTGCTGTAATAGCAGGCACTTTAAAACAAAGTATGCAAGCAGATACTAAAAACTTTGTGCAAAAAATGATGATTATGATTGTTGTTGTTTTAGCCTTGTTGTTTAGACGTGTATCTGGCGTTATATTGCCACTCATTGCTGTTATTTTTACCATTTTAGCAACACTATCTTTAATGGCAATGACTGGCACACCATTTACCATTGTCACCCAAATTATGCCATCATTTTTGCTGGCAGTGATTACAGGTGGCGCTATCCACTTATTGGCGATTTTTTATAAAGATTTATCTAAATCCCAAGATAAAAAAACTTCTTTAAGTTATGCAATGGGGCATTCTGGCTTAGCCATTGTCATGACATCACTCACAACTGCAGCAGGATTGTGGTCATTTTCATTTTCAGAATTATCCCCAGTAGCAGATCTAGGTGTATTTGCCAGTAGTGGCGTGATGATTGGCTTGTTGTTTAATTTGGTATTATTGCCGGCTCTAATCTCTGTCATCAAAATCAAAATCCCCACTTCTATGGAAGACGTGCAAGAGCACACCAAAATGGATGCTATATTGTTAGGTATTAGTCGTATTTCAACAGGCTTTCCAAAAACTATTGTTACTATTAGTTCACTAATGATTGTAGCGGCAATCTTCTTTGCATCGCAACTTAATTTTTCGCACCATCCGCTTAAATGGTTTGCGCAAGATCACGCATCACGTATTGCCACAGAAGTGGTGGATGACAAATTAAGAGGCTCTATTACCATGGAGATTGTAATTGATACCGGTAAGGAAAATGGCTTATACGATCCTGCTGTATTAAATAAAATCGAGAAGGCTGCTAATTACCTAAATACAGTCCAAACGACTGATTTTTATGTGGGAAAAGTACTTAGTGTGGTTGATGTTTTAAAAGAGACTAACCGCGCATTAAATGAAAACCAGAGCAAATTTTATTCAATTCCGCAGGATAAAAATTTAATTGCTCAAGAGCTATTTTTGTTTGAGAATAGTGGCAGTGATGATTTAGAGGATTTTGTAGACTCTAGCTTTTCAAAAGCTAGAATGACCGTCAAACTGCCTTACGTTGAGTCGCTGGGTTATAATAAATTTTTAACCGAATGGCAACTTTACTTTGATCAAGAATTTAAAGAGGTGGCCAAAGTATCTTTTACAGGTATCTCTCCATTGTTATCAGTCATTATGGAAAAGGCTATTATCTCTAGTGCAATAAGCTATGTCATTGCTTTTGGGTTGATCTCGATCATGATGATTGTATTAATTGGCAATGTCAAAATTGGCTTGATTAGTATGATTCCAAATATGCTGCCAATTTTATTCTTATCAACTATTATGGTTGTTTTTGATATGCCATTAGATATGTTTACCATGCTTATTGGTGCAATTGCATTAGGGTTGGCAGTGGATGATACCGTTCATTTTATGCATAACTTTAGGCGCTATGAACTTGAATATAACGATGTTGATAAAGCAGTTAGATTGACACTTATGGGCACTGGTCGAGCGATTATGGTTACCTCAATTGTGCTGTCGGTAGGATTTTTGGTACTCCTATTTGCTTCAATGAGCTCCATGTTTAATTTTGGCGTATTAACAGCTAGTGCTATTTTTATCGCCCTTATGGCTGACTTCTTTTTAGTGCCAGCTATCATGAAATTAATTATTCACAACAAAGGAGATCTGTAATGAAATCATTAATTATATTGTTTATAGGACTTGCATTAAGTGTGCCATCACTGGCAGACACGCAAGCTAGAGAGATTATGGAAAAAGCAGATGCGCGAGATGATGGATTCAGTGTGATCTCAACTATGCAAATGACGTTGATTGATAAAAAAGGTAAACAAAAAAACAGACAAATGCGTACTTTTTCTAAAGACATTGATGCCAACACTGAGCATAAAACTATTTTTTTCTTATCGCCAGGCGATGTCAAGAATACGGCATTTTTAACTTATGATTACAGCGACAATGATAAAGATGATGATCAGTGGATGTATTTGCCAGCGCTTAAAAAAACCAAACGCATACCGTCTAGTGATAAAGATGCTGCCTTTATGGGTAGTGATTTTTCTTATTCGGACATGACTGATAAAGAGTTGGATGATTATACGTTTAAGCTTTTAAAAGAAACCACGGTGAAGCGCAAAGATGGCAATGAAGATGTGTGGGTAATTGAGTCTGTACCGGTTAGTCAAGATGTGATTGATGAGACTGGATATACTAAAAGTGTGCTGTATGTACGCAAGGACAATTACGTATTAACACGTGCTAAGTTCTACCTTAAAAAAGCCAAACGAGTGAAATACATGGATGTGCGAAAAATGCAAAAAATTGATGGTATTTGGGTGGCTATGCAAACAACCATGACAACAAAACAAGGAAAACAAACCCTGCATAAAACCATTTTAACCAACTCTGATGTTGAAATTAATAAACCAATTGAGGACGATACGTTTACCATTCGTACAATTGAAAAAGGTCTGTAAATAATGAAACAACTTGTTGCTAGTGTTGTTTTTGTAATGTCACTCTCATTAAATGCAGAAGACGGTTTTGATGACGAAGGATTTGATGATTCTATTATTGAGATTGAAGTTAATGACGTGGTAGATGCAAAAGCCATACTATATGGGTCGATAGATTTGGAGGCTCATTACAACATTAATAACGATAAGGACTTGTCTTCATTAAAAACTCTGGTGGATGTTATAGGTGAATACAAATTGGACAATGGCAATAATATTAAAGGAGATTTAAAAGCCTACCATGATTTTGTTTTTGACACTGGTCTGAGCAACTACACATCAACACCTAGTGGCTATAAAGATGAAATAAATTTAAATGAGCTGAGCATTGAAGGCAGTATTAATCCGACACTAGACTTTAAGATTGGACGACAAATTGTGGTTTGGGGAAAGTCAGATTCAATTCGTGTAACTGACATATTAAACCCGCTCGATAATCGCACTCCAGGTTTGGTAGACATTAAAAATCTTCGCTTAGGCAGGGTTATGAGTAAGCTAGATTATTATGCAAATAAGCTTAACTTTTCAGCCATTGCTATACATGAACATCGTTTCACTAAAAATGCAGCTTACGGGTCTGATTTTAAAACCACCGTTGATAAATCAAGCAATACACCAAGTGATAGTATAGACAACACTGGTATAGCGCTTAGTTTAACTGGTGCATTTGAAGGTTATGATTTGGGTGTGTATTTTGCCGATATATATATTGACAAAGCTTATTTAGAAAACGACATCTTGCAATACGACAATAAATCAAAAATGCTTGGACTGGCCTATAACCAGGCAATTGATAATTATTTACTGAAGTTTGAAACAGCACATTTTGACCAAATTAAATACAATGGTATTGCTGATACTAAAGCCAGAACCGATGTGTTGCTAGGTGTGGAATATAATGGTATTACCGATGGATCTTTAGGATACGAGGTTGCATTACGTAAGATTCATGATTATTCTGATGCTATCAATGTTCAGTCAAACGGCTATAAACCAGAGAAAGAATATCAACAGGTACTGCGTTTTAATCAAACTTATTTAAATCAAGCGCTGGAATTTAATGCTGTGGTTAACGTGTTTGGCGACAAGGCTCAAGATGGCGGATCAGCTAGAGTGTCTTTTGATTATGCACTAGACGACCAAACTTCAGTAAGTGGTGGAATTATTGATTATATAGGTGGTGATAATGCCGCTATTGATGCTTATAAAGACAATGATAGAATTTTTGCCAAAATGAGCTATTTGTTTTAAGTTGTTTCTTTAACTGTGCTTATATGATGATATAATAATATAGGTTTAACATTATTATTAAAAGCACTATGAGAAGAATGAACTTTTTGGTAATTTTTTTAACAACATTGTCATTAAATGCAGCTGCATTTTTTAATACTGGCAGCTTTTCCCCATTTGGCTCTGGCACGGGATTTAATAACTCTAATCCTTGGAGTAGTAATTCTAATTGGAATCCATTTTCAGAAAACGGCCAATTCTCTCCAGAAAATGACGCTAAGAATTTAGCTAGGTATGGCGCACACCCCCGTACATTAAAAAACTATCGTCAAGACCCGCGTTTTAAACCTGAGAATGTAATGACACAAACAATCAATCAGGTTCAGCCAAGCAATTGGTTAACTGAGACAGACTTCTCTAAAACATTAGAAACTATAAAGAACACAGGCAGCAAGACGTTCTTTGTAGGCGAAAGCCCAATTAATTTTGATCAAGGCTACCAGCGTATTCGCACGGAAGCACAAGAGATCGATCGATCAGTTAGAGATTATATTCAACAGCATTCAAAGCAACTTGGCTCTACAGATAATATCTATGGCAAACAAGGCTATGCATTATCACCTGCCGCTTCATCTGTCTCAAGAGTCGAATTGAACAACTAGCAATTTGAACGCTCTTATTTAAAGGCCACTTTTATAGTGGCTTTTTTATTGCTTGATATTTTTTTACCTATATATATGTAAAAAAATGCTCATTGATAAAATTTCGTTATTTTTTAATAATTAGCTCTTTTGAGAGGCAATTAATACTTAAAAATGCTTATTTTTGTGGTTTTGGGCATGTTTTTGCCATAAAAACAGCTAGATTTTTCAGCTAATATAGCTGATTTTGATTTTTTATGAAATTTTTTATTTGTCAAAAACCCTTGTGTATCAAGGGTTTTGTGATAATTTTCTATATTATTTAAAAAAATATAAGAATATTATTGACTTCTAATATAGTTGTGCGTATAATACGCACCTATCAAGACAACCAAGTCTGATGAATGAAAACATCAAATTTAATTGGTGTTAACTATAAAATAAATTTTGGAGATTTTAAAATGAAAAAAATTATCGCTATTGCTACTTTAGTAGCTGCTACTACTGCTTCTGCTGGTTGGAACAACAACGACAATGGTTACGGTTACGGTAACGGTCTTTCTAACTGGGGTCCTTTTGACGGTGGTTCTAACTTCGGTCCATTCAACTCAGGTTCTAACTGGGGTCCTTTCAACGGTGGCAACAACATGGGTCCATTCAACGGTGGTTCTAACTGGGGTCCTTTCAACGGTGGTTCTAACTTCGGTCCATTTGCTAACAGCAACGACATGAACAACGATTCTGACTGGGGTTTCCATTACAACAACAAGAACACTACTAAGAACGTTTCTAAAGCAACTGCAGACGGTAAAGCTGCTGGTACTGCTGACGCTAACGCTAAAGGTGTAGCTGATGCTTACGCTAAAGGTCAAGCTGATGCATTCGCTAAGGCACAAGCTGACGCTTACGCTAAAGGTTACGCAGACGCTAAAGCTAACGCTACTGCTGACTCACGTGACCAAGTAATTGCTAAGTAATTACTGCTCACTAAGCCACTAATTAGTGGCTAAGCAATAAAGCCACCCTTCGGGGTGGTTTTTTTATGCCCAAATAAATTGCTTTTATTTGATTTGGGTCAAATCATTATCTTCAAAGTATTATTACAATAATATCTTTATAAATTTATCATTGACTGTGTGCTATCAGAATATGTTGATACTTTAGGGCAGTCATTGCTCAAAACTTATGGAGAGCGAATCCATAAGGTTGCTATTGATGCCGGTCTTAGCTGTCCTAATCGTGATGGATCAAAAGGCATAGGTGGCTGTACGTTTTGTAATAATGATACTTTTAGTCCAAACGGCAGACAGCCAGATCCAATATTGGAGCAAATTCAAAGCGGTCGAGAAGTAATCAAAAAGCGCACCGGTGCAAAAAAATACATCGCTTATTTTCAAGCATATACTAATACTTATGGCGATTTTAAGACATTGTCATCCATGTATGAAAGCGCTTTGTCACAAAAAGATGTGATTGGCCTATCGGTTGGTACGCGTCCTGATTGTGTGCCTGATGAAGTTATAGATTTATTGGTTAGGTATAAAAACCAAGGTTTTGATGTTTGGCTAGAGCTTGGATTGCAATCTTCTTTTGATATAACACTTAAAAAAGTGAATAGAGGGCACGGGTTTGAACAGTACAAACAAACACTATTAAAGGCAAGAGCCAAAGGCTTAAAAGTTTGTACTCATCTAATTATTGGATTGCCTGGAGAAAATACTTGGCATTATCAACAAACGCTTGATCGAGTGTTAGAGCTTGGAGTAGACGGGTTAAAGTACCATCCATTGCATGTGGTCAAAGGCACGCAGCTTGCTAATGAATATCGCCGCGGAGAATATCAGCCCATGAGTATGAGCGATTATGTGACAGCAGTTACAGATTTAATTATGCGAGCCCCTAGAGATATGATCTATCACCGATTAACTGCAACTGCTAATAAAAAACAATTGTTGGCACCACAGTGGTGTAATAAAAAATGGGCGGTTCTCAATGCTATTGAGAGACAATTAAAGATTAAAAACAAGGAAGTGAATTATGGAGCTAGTGTGCCCAGCAGGCAACTTGCCAGCGCTTAAAATTGCCATTGATAACGGTGCCGACACTGTTTATATTGGCTTTGCTGATGATACCAATGCACGTCATTTTGCAGGCCTAAACTTTAATGAAGCTCGCGCCAAACAAGGTGTTGATTATGCGCACGCAAGAGAGCGAAAGATTTATGTTGCTATCAACACTTATCCACAGCCTTCAGGCTGGAAAAGATGGACTGATGCCATTGATTTGGCGGCAAAAATTGGAGTGGATGCTGTTATTTTGGCAGATATTGGTTTGATGGATTATGCGAAAGAAAACCATCCAGATTTGAACCTGCATTTATCAGTTCAAGGGTCGGCTACTAGTTATGAGGCGCTTGATTTTTATTATCAAAACTTTAATATTAAAAGAGCAGTGTTGCCACGAGTGTTATCAATTGCACAAGTGAAAAAAGTTATTGAAAATTCACCGGTTGATATTGAGGTGTTTGGCTTTGGATCTTTATGTGTTATGGTTGAAGGCAGATGTATTTTGTCGTCTTACGCAACTGGAAGATCGCCCAATACATATGGCGCGTGCTCGCCTGCATCACATGTGGAATATATAGAAAATGACATACAGTTAGAAACTCGACTTGGTGGAGTGTTAATTGATGCTTATAAACCTGATAAGGTGGCAGGATACCCTACTTTGTGTAAAGGAAGATTTGAATCTATGGGCAATACTTATTATGCATTAGAGGAGCCAACCAGTTTAAATACTCTAGACATATTGCCAGAACTTGAAGCAATTGGCGTTAAAGCGATCAAGATAGAAGGAAGGCAACGATCTCCTGCATATATTAAAACAGTTGCTAAAATCTGGTCAGAGGCGCTTAAACAACTAGAGTCTGGCGATTATCGTGCTGATTCTGAGAGAAATCAGGCATTATCAGAAGTTTCCGAAGGTTTTCAAACTACATTGGGCGCTTATCATAGGAGTTGGCAATGAAAATTTCACTAGGCCCTATTTATTATTATTGGCCTAAAGCCCAAGTTGTTGAGTTTTATAATCAAGTTGCACAATCTAGTGTTGACATTGTTTATTTGGGCGAGGTTGTGTGCTCTAAGCGCCATGAGCTAAAATTAGAAGATTGGCTGGATATTGCGCAGCAACTAACCGATACAGGAAAAGAAGTGGTGTTATCTACTTTAACCTTATTAGAGGCAGATTCTGAGCTTAAACGCCTTAATAGTATTACTCAAACCGACAAGTATTTGGTAGAGGCAAATGATTTTGCAGCCATTAGTTTAAGGCTTTTACTGTTGGACCAAGCGTTAATATGTATAACGCACAAAGCTTAAATGTTCTTTATAAAAAAGACTTAAAGCGTTGGTGCTTTCCAGTGGAATTGTCTCAAGAAACTTTATCTTCAATTATGCAGGGCATTGATGATGGTTTAGAAACTGAAGTATTTGCGTTTGGAAAATTGCCACTTGCTTTTTCTGCTCGTTGTTTTACTGCCAGAGCTTATAATTTAGATAAAGATGATTGCCAGTATAAGTGCATTAAGCATGATGAGGGCTTGTTGTTATCAACCAAAGAGGACGAGTCGTTTTTAATCATGAACGGCATTCAAACACTTTCTAGTGATACGTTTAACCTAGTTGGTAGTATGGATCAAATGCAAAAAATGGGTGTAGATATTGTGCGCATTAGCCCCCAAGTTGATCACAGTATGGATATTGTTGAAGTCTTTAGGCAAGTTATTAATCAAGAGATTTCGTCAAGTGATGCACAGCTACTTATTAATAAATTAATTCCAGAAAAGCAATGCGATGGATATTGGTTTGATCAGGCTGGAAAGAGTAGTATAGAGTTGGTTCAATCAGTATAAAACGTTAATAATTTATATCAGTATTGGCAATGCGGTCAAAATATCGTGCTCGATAATAATGACGCTTATTGGTTTTACTGTCAGCAAATGCAGCTCTATCATGTAATACATTATTACTAATGAGACCCATGCCTGGCTCTAACAATCCTTTAAAAATGTACGGTGAGGATTTGTCATTAAGTATTGCTTCCAAATGCGTAACAGCCTCTTGTGTTAATGGGTCTTGAGACCACTTAATGTTGCGTTTTCTGGCTGTGTAACGCATGTGTAAATTGCCCTTATTGGTAATGCTAAAAACCGGCCCAGGACGATCTGGCCTTACGCTGCCATCTGCTTTTGTGCCTGTTGGAATCAGCATAACGTCTTCAGACATTAGCGCTGTTATGTAATCAGGGTTCTTTTCACGTAATAAAATATAGGCAATTTCATGATCCATGAGCTGGTTCTCTCCACCACTAGCAGCTTTTTGAACAACATGTAGATTGAGTGCGTGAATTTGCTTATTAGACGCATTGTAATAACCATCGGTATGCCAATTGATTAGGCGATTTGTATAGGGGATGTAGTTTTGTCTTACCCCTGTATCAACCACTGTTAATGAAGTCAAGCCATTGTCATCAGCCAGCCAGTTTTTATTAAGCCGCCCTAATCTAAATGCATTAGCCATCGCCATGGGTATTTCTGGAGAAGGGTCAGTGCCTGTATTTCCAATATAAATAGCCATATTGGTTTTTTGGATTAAGTCTAATAAAGCACTGTGTTCTGTTTTGGTTAGGCTTCTTGGGTCACTGATCTCAATAAGCAGTTGATCAATACTGGTTGGGTGCGAAGATAATTTATTATCTCTCCAGTAGTTGTACGAGTCTTGATTGCTCAGTAAAAATGGAGAGTTGTTATCAAATGATTGTTGTGCGTTTTGCATTAAATCGGTTAAAGAAAAAACATAAAGTTTATCTTACACGCCATGTAATATCGTTGACCAAGGTCAAATTAAAGAAGATTGTTTTTGATTAATACTGCTTGAATTTTTTTCGCCATTTTCGCCAGTTTATTAATGTCATTAAAATTTGGCACATCACCCTGATCTAGTCTGTACTCCCATTCATCAATTTCCACTGCTATAAAATCAACCAACTTTAAAGAGCAGCCAGAGCAAGTATCGGAACAAAAATCGTCATCAACCCCACCAAAAGGTAACGTGTCTTTTATTTGCGCAATTAGATTGCGCATTGCTGTGGTTGTGTCTGGTTTCATAACAAGACCGAGTTATAGTTAGTTGATATTTTCTAACTATTTTGACAGAATATTGTTTTAAGCAGTGGGTAACTTTTTTGTAGCACTTGATCAGTTTTATGACTAAACCAGTGCGATTCAACATCAAAACCATCAAGAAAATTTTTAACATACAATCCTAATTCTGTTGAGCCTTGCATTTTTATTTTTCGTTGAAAAAACAAAGTGTCTGGATCTTTTTGTTTGGTTACCATGGATAAAAAATCGCAAGATTTGGCACAAATCAATAAATCATGGTGCGTTTGATTGTTGCCACTTATCAATTTGTT
>CAYFPI010000001.1:116010-126101 GCA_964344985.1 uncultured Candidatus Thioglobus sp.
GTGTTTTAGTCCTAAAGTAAAAGATAGATCAATATCGCTGATTTCAATCTTAACCCAATTGTTTGTTAAAAAATCCAAATCGCCGTCATGGATAGCTTGTTTGAATATCTGATTAAAAACAGCAACAATTGCTTTATTACTGACAGTGCTGGGAACCAAAGTAAAGGGAGATGGTAGTAATGTTAAGCCGTGTTGCAAAGGACTGGCAATTGACATAATAAGAGCGTTATAAGAATAAGTATTTGATTTTATGATGTTTTTTGATAAATTTGATTGACCTTAATCAAGTAACTATAAAAATTATTAATTATTTTAAAAAAATTGATTTGCGTCAATACACCACTATATATAGTTATTTTATAATCATAAAACACTAGATATAGTGTTAGTCTAAAAAATAGACTTTTTATTAATATTATATAGGGGAATAATATGGAAGTAATAAATGCAAAAAGCCCAAGCAGTGTCATTAAAAGAGATGGCACCACGGTTTTTTTTGATAGTGAAAAAATACGTTTGGCCATACTTAGGGCTGGACAAGTTAGTGAGGAGTTTGATGATAATGAGGCGGACTTACTAACCATTCAAGTACTTAAGGTGTTGAGCTATTCGACAGAAAATGAAACGGATATTGAACGTATTCAAGATATTGTTGAGCAAGTACTGATATCGTCAAATTTTGTCAAAACAGCAAGAGCCTACATTGCTTATCGACAGCAACACAAAGCTTTGCGTGAAGATAAAAAAACACTGGTTGATGTAGTTTCAAGTATTAATGAGTATGTTGATAGGGCAGACTGGAGGGTTAATGCCAATGCCAATCAAGGCTATTCATTAGGAGGGCTGATTCTTAATGTGTCTGGAAAGGTCATTGCTAATTATTGGCTATCTCATGTCTATGCGCCAGAAGTTGGTAATGCGCATAGGCAAGGCGATTTGCACATTCATGATTTAGATATGCTGGCTGGATATTGTGCAGGATGGTCGCTCAGAACTTTATTAAGAGAGGGGTTAAATGGCATTGATGGCCGTATTGAGGCAGCGCCTGCAAAGCACTTGTCTAGTGCTGTTGGACAGATTGTTAATTTTTTAGGAACTTTGCAAAATGAGTGGGCAGGCGCACAAGCCTTCTCATCGTTTGATACCTATTTAGCGCCTTATATTCGTTTGGATAATTTAAGTTACGATAGCGTTAAACAACAAATGCAAGAGTTGATTTACAATCTTAATGTGCCATCTCGTTGGGGCACTCAGACGCCATTTACCAATCTTACTTTTGATTGGGTATGCCCAGAGGATTTACGCGATCAGGTGCCAATGATTGGCGATGAAGAGATGCCGTTTAAGTATGGCGATCTTCAAAAAGAGATGGATATGATCAATCAGGCTTATATAGAGGTGATGACTGAGGGTGATGCCAAGGGCCGTGTGTTTACCTTCCCTATTCCAACTTATAACATGACACCAGACTTTCCATGGGAAAGTGACAACGCTAAGCGTTTATTTGACATGACTGCTAAGTATGGTCTGCCTTATTTTCAAAATTTCTTAAATTCAGACTTAAAGCCAAATATGGTCAGATCAATGTGTTGTCGCTTGCAGCTTGATTTGAATGAGTTGTTAAAACGAGGCAACGGTTTGTTTGGCTCAGCAGAGCAAACAGGCTCGTTAGGCGTGGTAACCATTAACTGTGCTCGCTTAGGATTTACTCATAAAGGCGATAAACAAGGCTTGTATGAGCAATTGGATAAGCTGTTGTTAATGGCTAAAGACTCTTTAGAGGTTAAGCGCAAAGTGGTGCAAAAATTAATGGATGACGGCTTGTTTCCTTATACAAAGCGCTATTTGGGCACACTCAGAAACCACTTTTCAACCATTGGCGTTAATGGCATTAATGAAATGATTCGTAATTTTAGTGCTGATACACAAGACATTGCTTCAGAATCTGGTTACGATACGGCAGTTGAGTTTTTAGATCATATTCGTATGCGCATGGTTGAGTTTCAAGAACAGACAGGCCATATGTTTAACCTTGAAGCAACACCTGCAGAGGGTACGACTTATCGCTTTGCCAAAGAAGACATGAAGCGCTATCCAGAAATTTTACATGCTGGAAGTGATGATAAGCCTTACTACACTAACTCATCGCAACTGCCAGTTGGGTATACATCAGATCCTTTTGAAGCTTTAGAAAAGCAAGACGAGCTACAAACTAAATACACAGGCGGCACGGTGCTTCATTTGTACATGGGTGAGCGCATTAGTAGCGGCGAGGCTTGTATGAAGATGATCAGGCGTTCATTGTCAAACTTCCGCCTGCCATATATTACCATTACTCCAACATTCTCAATTTGTCCAACTCATGGGTATCTTGATGGTGAACACGAGTTCTGTCCAAAATGTGATGAAGAATTATTAGCAAAAAAACAACTTATAACTGAAGGAGAAAATCATGAAACATCAGAAAATATCGCTAACCAATAGCGAAAGACAGCCTTGCGAAATATGGACGCGCGTGATGGGCTATCATCGTCCTGTGACTAGCTTTAATCCGGGCAAGCAATCAGAGCATGCTGATCGAGTCTGTTTTAAAGAAAAACAGGTTAACTAGTATGGCAATCACTGTTGGTGGCTTTGAGCCACTAACAACCATTGATTATCCAGATCATTTGTCTTGTGTGGTGTTCACACAAGGCTGTCCTTGGCGATGTAGGTATTGTCATAATCATGATTTAATTCCTGCTAATAAAGAAACAGGGTTTGACTGGCCCCAAATACTTGAATTTATCAAATCAAGACAAGGGTTGCTAGACGCTGTTGTATTTAGTGGTGGAGAGCCTTGTTTGCAAAAAGACCTTGTTAATGCAATTTTAGAGGTTAAATCTTTGGGGTTTAAAGTAGGTTTGCATACAGGCGGCGCATATCCACAGCGCCTTAAGGAATGCTTAGCACTTGTTGATTGGGTTGGGTTTGATATTAAACACTTGCCACTTCATTATGATTTGGTTACTCAGGTGCCAAAATCTGCAGACAAAACATGGCAATCTTTAGAGTTGTTATTGGCCTCAGGTGTTGATTATCAGTTGCGCACAACCAGGCATCCACTGCTTATGTCTGATGAGCAATTGATACAATTGAAAAGACTGATAAAGCATAATTATCATAGTGATTTAGTTGTACAAACTTGTAGCACTAGACAGTGCTTGGATGAGAAGTTGCGTATAGTTTAAGAACAAAAAAAGGCGCCATATTAGCGCCTTTATCATTACAGAGAGTAAGCTTTAGCCTTTAGCTTGAGCCATTACTTCTTCAGCAAAGTTTTCTTCTTTTTTCTCAATGCCTTCACCTACTTCAAATCTAACAAAAGATTTAACAGTTGCATTGTTTGACTTTAATAGTTGAGCAATTGTTGTGTCTGGATCTTTAACAAATGGTTGTCCATAAAGTGTTACTTCATTAACAAACTTCTTCATACGACCAACAATCATTTTTTCAATAATGTTGTCCGGTTTGCCAGATTCTCTTGCTTGTTCAACAAAAATAGCTTTTTCTCTTTCTAGCATTTCATCTGAAAGTTCAGCTTCAGAAATGCACTCAGGCTTAGAAGCCGCAACATGCATAGCAATGTCTCTAGCTAGTGCTTCATCACCACCTTCAACAACTGCCAATACTGCAATACGCTCACCATGCTTGTAAGCGCCAATAATGCCGTCACCTGCAGTGATTGTTTGAACACGACGAATAGTTACATTTTCGCCTGTATTTGCAACAATTTCTTCACGAGCTGCTTCTAATGAAGTACCATCTTCTAATGTTTGAGTTAGAAATTCATCGATGTCTGCCGGTGTTGTTTTAAGAGCAAGAGCGCCTAATGTATCAACAAAACCAATAAAGGCATCGCCTTTGGTAACAAAGTCTGTTTCAGAGTTAACCTCTAGAATGGTTGCAGTTTTATTGTCATCACTAATATTAACCTTTACTAGACCTTCAGCCGCAACACGACCAGATTTTTTAGCAGCTTTGGCAGCGCCAGAAGTACGCATTAGGTCAATTGCTGCCTCCATGTCGCCATCTGTTTCACCCAGTGCCTTTTTGCAGTCCATCATGCCTGCGCCAGTTCTTTCTCTTAATTCTTTAACCATTGATGCTGTAATAGCCATAATAATCTCCTATGTAAATGTTGCTCTACGGCTAATAAGCCGTAGAGCGATGTTTTTATGAATTATGCAAGCTTTGCAATAATGTCAGCTTTTGTATCTTTGCTAGCAGTTTCTATGCCTTGTTCTTTAGCATAAGTAACAAGATCTGCCTTTAACATTGCATTAAGTTCAGCCTCAGATAGCTTTGCAGCTGGCGCTTGTTCAGCAGTTGCTTCTTGCTTTTCTGGTGTAGCTTTTTTAGCAGGCTTTGCAGTCGCTTTTTTCTTAACCGGTGTTTTTTCAACTTGAACGCCAGCAGCAGCTTTTGCCTCTAAAACAGCATTAGCAACTTCTCTTGCGTAGAAGCTAATTGCTCTAATTGAGTCGTCGTTGCCTGGAATAACGTAGTCGACACCTTCAGGATTATGGTTTGTATCAACCACACCGATAATCGGAAGGCCTAATTTTTTAGCTTCAGCAATTGCATTTTTCTCATGACCAATATCGATCACAAACACAACATCAGGAATGCCACCTAAATCTTTAATACCGCCAAGACTACGCTCTAACTTCTCCATTTCACGAGTCATCATTAGTGCTTCTTTTTTGCCAAATTGTGCAAAATTTTCTTCAGCTAAAAATTCAAGATCTTTAAGACGCTTGATTGAAGCTTTAATTGTCTTGTAGTTTGTCATCATGCCACCTAACCAACGGTGGTTAACATAAGGCATGCCACAACGGATTGCCTCTTCTTGCATGATGTCACTTGCCGCACGCTTTGTGCCAACAAATAAAATAGAACCACCAGCCGCTGCCGTTTTAGATGCAAAATTCAATACATCGTTAAACATTGGAAGTGTTTTTTCTAAATTGATAATATGAACACCATTACGAGTACCGTAAATAAAGCGTTCCATTTTTGGGTGCCAGAAACGAGAGCGGTGACCAAAGTGTACACCTGCTTCTAGCATTTTTTTCATTGACGTTTTTGCCATGTTATTTCTCCGGGGTTAGTGAAATATTAATTTAATATTTCCTTCCACAACTTCTACTAATCAACCCTTTAAAAAAGAGCACCCTGATCAATATGCCGAGTTGTGTGATACATTAAAACGAGTTAGGCGCCTAACTAAAAGTCAGACGCCTAACTCAACTTTTGATTTTTTCTCATCATTTAAACGATAAGTAAAACCATAAAAAGGCAATTATACCAAACAAGTGCTTTTATAACAAGCACTTGCAAGCCATAACAGTTTAAATTTATGCTTTAGCTAGTTCTTCACGCATTGTGTCAATTGTAGCTTTATAGTCATCGGTATTAAAGATGGCTGAGCCTGCTACAAAAGTGTCCGCACCAGCAGCAGCTACTTCTTGAATGTTAGCCGGCCCAACACCGCCGTCAATTTCTAGGCGAATGTCTCTACCGCTTGCATCAATTAGCTTACGAACTTCACGACATTTTTCTAATGTGTGTGGAATGAAAGCTTGGCCACCAAAGCCAGGGTTTACTGACATTAATAAAATCATGTCTAGTTTATCCATCACATTTTCTAAAACGTGTAGTGGTGTTGCTGGGTTGAATACTAGGCCTGCTTTACAACCACCTTCTTTAATCATTGCTAATGATCTGTCAATATGCTCAGAAGCCTCTGGATGGAAAGTAATGTAAGATGCGCCTGCATCAATAAAATCTGGAATGATTCTATCTACCGGCTTTACCATTAAATGCACATCAATCGGTGCAGTAACGCCGTGTTTTCTAAGTGCGTCACATACCATTGGTCCAATAGTTAGGTTAGGAACGTAATGATTGTCCATTACATCAAAATGCACAATGTCTGCACCTGCAGCTAATACATTGTCTACTTCTTCGCCTAATTTTGCAAAGTCAGCAGCGAGGATTGAGGGCGCAATAAAATAATCTTGTTTCATGGGTTACTCCGGTTAAATTGTTTGTGTATAAATTGTATTTTACTTAAAAGTCAATAAGCTTTCGCCAGTCATTTCATCTGGCTTTTCAATGTCCATCATTGCTAGTAATGTTGGTGCAATGTCTGAAAGTGCGCCTTCACATGGGCTAGCAATCTCAACGTCTCGTTCACTAACAAAAATTAGTGGAACTGGGTTGTTGGTATGTGCCGTATGAACCTCGCCAGTTTTTGGATTGATCATTTGTTCAGCATTGCCGTGGTCTGCGGTAATAAGAAGCTCCCCGTCCACTGTTTTGATGGCTTGGAAAATAATACCTAGGCACGCATCCACCGCCTCTACCGCTTTGATGGCTGCCTCTAGCTTGCCAGAGTGGCCAACCATATCAGTATTGGCAAAATTACAAATAATCAGATCGTATTTTTGGCTTTCAATATTTTCCACCAATTCATCAGTCAGCTCAAAAGCGCTCATTTCAGGTTGTTGATCATAGGTGGCCACATCTGGAGATGGAATCAGAACTCTATCTTCACCATTAAATGGACGTTCAACACCACCATTTAAGAAGAAAGTAACATGTGCATACTTTTCTGTTTCTGCAATTCTTAGTTGCGTCATGCCTAGATTGGACAAATATTTTCCCAGCACATTGTTTAGCTTCGAAGAAGGGTAAGCAACTGGAAGATTAAAGTCTTTTTTGTATTCTGTTAGACAGATAAATTCTGTTGGTATGAATGTTCCACGTGAAAAACCTTGAAAATTCTCATCAGCAAATGCTTGGGTGATTTGACGAGCACGATCAGCACGGTAGTTCATAAAGACAAGTACATCACCTTTTTTGATTTTGACTGGCGCTTTGATGGAGGTTGACTGAATAAATTCATCAGTTTCTCCGCGTTCATAAGCCATATCAATAGCATCTATTGCTGTTTTTGCTAAGAATTTACCCCTACCTTTTGCAATCAATTCATAAGCGCAGCGAACTCTTGACCAGCGATTATCTCTATCCATAGAGAAATAACGACCAATAATACTAGCAATTTCACCAGTTCCTAGTTCATTGATTTTATCCTCTAGCTTGTTAATGTATTTTTTAGCACTTTTTTGTGCACAATCTCTGCCATCAGTAAACAAATGTAGATAGACTTCTTTGCAGTCACGCTTATGTGCCATTTCTAGCATGCCGTGAATTTGCTCTTCGTGAGAGTGTACGCCGCCATCAGACAACAAGCCCATAATATGCACGGCTTTATTGTTATCGTTAACGTATTCCAGTGCGTTTTTTAAGATTGGGTTTCTAAAGAAATCACCATCTTTAATTTCGTTATGAATGCGAGTAAAGTCTTGTTTAACTACACGACCAGCACCCAAATTTAAATGACCAACCTCTGAGTTGCCCATTTGTTTGCCTGGCAGGCCTACATTTTTACCACTGGTTAAAATAAGAGAGTGCTGAAAATCATTATTG
This sequence comes from uncultured Candidatus Thioglobus sp., assembly GCA_964344985.1. Lineage (GTDB taxonomy): Bacteria > Pseudomonadota > Gammaproteobacteria > PS1 > Pseudothioglobaceae > Thioglobus_A. The sequence continues at coordinate 123,547 of CAYFPI010000001.1, forward strand.
AATTTATCCCAAACAGGTGTGTTGGCTAATGCAATGGCATTGTTTTCAGTTGTTTCAGAATAACCCCAACCGTCTAGGATTAGTAATACTTTGGTTTGTTTTTTCGATTTCATTGGTTAAGAATTATATCAAATTTTGACCTTAGACATTGAACAAGAAGTGCAACACATCGCCATCTTTAACAATATACTCCTTGCCTTCAGAGCGAAGCTTTCCTGCTTCTTTAGCGCCTTTTTCACCATTGTTTGCAATGAAGTCGTCAAAACCAATGGTTTCGGCGCGAATAAATCCTTTTTCAAAGTCGCCATGGATTTTCCCAGCTGCTTGAGGTGCGCTATCACCAATATTGATCGTCCACGCTCGAACCTCTTGTACACCTGCTGTAAAGTAAGTTTGCAGACCTAATAAGGTATATCCAGCTTTAATAAGTCGATCAAGGCCTGACTCTACTTGACCCATTTCTGATAAAAATTCTTTCTTTTCTTCAGCGTCTAGCTCAGAAATTTCAGCCTCAATGTCTGCACAAATTGCCACCACTTCAGCATTTTCATTTTGAGCAAAATTTGTAACTACATCTAAATGTGGATTGTTTTCAAATCCATCTTCACTCACAGCGGCAACGTATAAAACCGGTTTGATGGTTAATAACTGAAAACCTTTAAGAAGTTTGGTTTCATCTTCGTTGAATTCGAGCGTTCGTACACTGTCTCCCGCTTCAAGCACGGGCAATATTCTTTCTAACAATTCTCTAAGCGGCAACCCTTCTTTTTGTCCTGACTTGGTATTTTTAAGTGTCTTTTGGTAGAGTTTTTCAACGGCGCTTAGATCGGCCAATACCAGTTCGGTGTTAATAATATCAATATCGTCTAAAGGGGATATTTTTCCTGCCACATGAACAATGTCATCATTTTCAAAACAACGAACCACATGAACAATTGCATCTGTTTCTCGAATATTGGTTAAAAACTGATTGCCTAACCCCTCTCCTTTTGAAGCGCCTTCCACAAGACCTGCAATATCGACAAACTCCATTGTGGTAGGCAATACTTTTTGGGGGTTAACGATTTTAGCCAGCGCATCAAGGCGTAAGTCATTAATAGGAACGATACCAACATTCGGCTCAATGGTACAAAAAGGATAGTTGGCAGATTCAATACCAGCTTGAGTTAGTGCGTTAAATAATGTTGATTTTCCAACGTTTGGTAGGCCGACTATGCCACATTTAAATCCCATTTTCTCTCCTAGATTTACGCTATATTGCTTTTTATTTTTGTGTGTGCAGGTTTTTCATTGCACCGTCTGAATCGCCTTTGATTAACTGTTCAATAACCTGAAGTGAGTCAATCAATGCGTTTTGTATGTGATCTAATTCGACCTTATTTGGCGCATGTAGAACAAAATCAGACACTTGAGACTTGTCGCCAGGATGTCCAATGCCTAAGCGCAATCGGTAAAAGCCATTGCCGCCTAAAGCTTTGATTGAATCTCTCAAGCCGTTGTGACCACCATGACCACCGCCAAGCTTTATTTTAGCAACACCAGGGTCCAAATCCAGCTCGTCATGAACAATAAGAATTTCTTCAATTTTTATTTGATAGAATTTAGCAATGGCCTGAACAGATTGCCCAGAGCGGTTCATGTAGGTGTTTGGCTTTAATAAGCGAACAGTTGAACCTGCTGCATTAATTTGCGCACAATCGCCAAAAAATTTGGCTTCTTTTTTGAAAGTGCCTGCATAAAGATTGACTACGGCATCACAAAACCAAAAGCCAACATTGTGGCGATGTGACTGATAGTCTTTACCTGGATTGCCCAAGCCAACGATCAGTTTTATCGCCATAATTACTGCTTAATTAAGACTCTTCGCCTTCTGCAGCATCACCTTCTGCAGCATCACCTTCTTCACTTTCGTCTTCAGGTGCAACTGGCGCTTCATCAGAAACTTCAGCCATCTTCTTAGCTTCTTGTACTGCAACAACGCTTTGATCATGTGCTTCAATGTCGCCATGGGTTAGTGCAGTAATAGTAACGCCTTTAGGCATTTCTAAGTCTGTTAGGCTGATGTGATCACCCATTGCTAAACCAGCAATATCGATTTCAATGGCATGTGGAAGGTCTGCCGGCAAACAAGATACTTCAATAGAAGTAATAAACTGATTAAGCACAGCGCCCAGACGAATTGCCTCGTTTTCTTCAGAACCATTAAAGTGTAATGGAATGCTAGTAACAATAGCTTGTTTAAGGTTAACTCTTAAAAAGTCAACATGAGTAATGCAGTTTTTGGCTGGATGACGCTGTAAGTCTTTAACGATTACAGGCTCTTTTTTCTTGCCAATCACTAAGTCTAGAATTGAAGTGTATGCTTCTTCATTTTCTAATAAGTGCGTAATCTCGTGAATATTTAATGCGACTGTTGCCGGATTTTTTCCTGCACCATAAACGATAGCAGGAACTTGTTCGCTCTTACGTAGGCGGCGGCTCGCACCTTTACCTTGATCGTCTCGAGCAGTAGCGTTGATTGTTAAACTCATGTTGTTACTCCAATAAATAAAAAA
>CAYFPI010000002.1:0-3787 GCA_964344985.1 uncultured Candidatus Thioglobus sp.
CTGATAACCTTTGGGGAGGTCTGGGTAAAAGTAGTTTTTGCGGGCAAACACCGAATGTTTGGATACCTCAGCACCAATGGCCAACCCAAATTTGGTGGCCATAACCACCGCCTCACGGTTCAATACGGGTAACACGCCCGGCATGGCCAAATCGACTTCGCACGCCTGTGTGTTGGGCATGGCACCATAAGCGGTGGACGCGGCAGAAAAGATTTTTGATTTTGTGTTTAATTGAGCATGTATCTCAAGACCGATTACCGTTTCCCACTGCATACTAGTTCTCCTGTGGCATTTGCTGATGCCAGTCGGTTTGCTGTTGGAATTGATGTGCAATATTAAGCAGTTTTGACTCTGACCAGTAATTGCCAATCAGCTGTAACCCTACTGGTAATTTTTGAGAAAATCCTGCTGGAATACTCATGCCAGGCAAGCCTGCTAAATTTGCTGATAAAGTGTAAATATCAGACAGATACATAGATACAGGGTCTTTTACCGAACCCAAATCAAAAGCTGTGGTTGGTGATACCGGGCCCATAATAACGTCCACATCTTTAAAAGCTTTCTTAAAGTCATCACTGATTAGATGGCGAACTTTTTGAGCTTTCAAATAATAAGCGTCGTAATATCCTGCTGAGAGTGCATAAGCGCCAATCATAATACGGCGTTTAACTTCATCACCAAACCCTTCTGAACGAGAACGTAAATATAAATCTTCTAAATCTTTCGGATCTTCGCAGCGATAACCATAACGCACACCATCTAGTCGGGATAAGTTCGATGAACACTCACAAGGTGCAACAATGTAGTAGGTTGGAATGGCATAAGATGAATTGGGTAGAGAGATCTCTTTAACCTTGGCGCCCATGGCTTCAAATTCTTTGACAGCATCCATAACACAGCTGGCTACACCATCATCTAATCCTTCTGAGAAAAACTCTTTAGGCAGACCAATGGTTAAGCCTTCAATAGAGTTATTTAAATCTTTAGCATAGTCAGGCACATCTTGCTGAGCCGATGTCGAGTCTTTTTCATCAAAACCGGCCATGGCATTTAATACAATAGCAGCATCCTGCGCAGTTTTTGTCATTGGTCCTGCCTGATCAAGGCTAGACGCATAAGCGATCATACCGTATCTAGAAACACGACCATAAGTTGGCTTAAGACCAGTAATGCCACAAAGACTTGCTGGTTGTCTAATGGAGCCACCTGTGTCTGTGCCTGTAGCAAAAGCACTTAAACCGCCTGCAACTGCAGCTGCCGAACCACCAGATGAACCACCAGGAATCTTACTCTTATCCCACGGATTTTTAACTGCGCCATGAAAAGAGTTTTCATTACTAGAACCCATGGCAAATTCGTCCATGTTGGCTTTGCCTAGCATGACTAAATTTTGTTGATTTAACTTGTGTGAAACTGTTGCATCATAAGGCGAAATAAAGTTATCCAGCATTTTTGATCCAGCTGAGGTTTTAACACCTTGCGTGCAAAAAATATCCTTATGCGCATAAGGAATACCTGTCAATATGGTGCCAGACCCAGATGATATTTTTTCATCTGCATTCTTAGCTTGAGCCAAAGCGCTTTCTTCAGTTACAGTAATGTAGGCATTAAGATCTGAACTGTTAATTCGACCCAAGTAATGCTGCGTAATTTCAACTGATGAAAAATCTTTATTTTTTAACCCTTGTGCTAATTCGGCAATGGTTTTTTGATGAATACCCATATTACTCGATAACTGTTGGCACTAAATAATGCCCATTGCCAGTTTTTGGTGCAATAGATTGAAAAAGCTCTGATTGATCAGTCTCGCTTACTTTATCCGCCCTTAAACGTTGAGACATGTGTAGCGGATGTGCCATTGGTGTAATACCATCAGTGTCAATCTCTGACAACTGCTCTGCTAGTGTCAAAATATTGTTTAAATCTTTAGTATTGCTTTGCCTTTCATCATCACTCAGTGATAGACGTGCTAGATAAGCAATTTGTGACGCTTGCTCTTCAGATAAAGACATACTTACAGCATTGGGATTTTATTGAAAATTCTAAGCGGCTTAGAGAATGATGAGCGAAGAATGGTTAAATCGCGCTGCATCCATGTCATAGAATCTTGCATGGTTGTCATGTTTTTGTTCATTTCTTCCATGTTAATCAACATTGGCTCTAATGAATCCATCTTAACGCTAACTTGTGTCAAATCAGCAGAAATACTATCAAGACTGTTTAGCTTAATGGCAACAATGTTCATATTTTTATTAACTTGAGAAAAGCTCTTTTGCATATGAGCCACTGAATTTGTCATCTGAGTAACGTTATTAGATAAAGAATTAATGCTCTTTACCATTGAACTCATGTTGTTCCCCATGTTAGGGTCCATAGAATTAGCAAGGCGTGTCATATCTTGAGTGATTGAATAAATAACAATAAAGAAGCCCATAATAATCGCACTAAATACTGCAAGTGCAGGTAAAAACATGCGCTCAAATTTTGAGCTACTGTTTTCTTCCATTTTGGCAACTAAGTTTTCTAAACACTCAACAGTAGGTGCTTCTGAATTGTGGTCAATGGCTGCTTTTTGTTCTTTGTAAGTCATGATTATTCCTTATTGTAATGCCTATTGACAAAATTCCCCAATTATTTGATCCAGCAGTGTCGTATTGTATTTATCTGTAATAAACGCCTCACCTAAAGATTTCATTAAAATTAGGCGAATATTTCCGTCAATTACTTTTTTATCGACACTCATTGCCGAATAAAACTCTGAAGCTGTAATTTTACCGGTAATGCCAACCGGCAAATTAGATTTTTCTAATAAATCTAAAACCCTTTTAACATCATTTTCTGTCAAAAAACCTTCTAACAATGAAAGTTTAGCAGCCATGAGCATCCCCACTGAAACCGCCTCTCCGTGAAGATAAGTACCATAGCCCAATGAATTTTCAATGGCGTGGCCAAAGGTATGCCCTAGATTTAACAACGCTCGCTTTCCTGCCTCTAATTCATCTTGAGCAACAATATCGGCTTTATCTTTACATGATTGATAAACAATCTCAATCATTAATTGCTTATCACGAGACATAAGCCCTGACATATTACTCTCTAAATACGCTAAAAAATCTTGATTGCCCAACAAGCCATACTTAATAACTTCAGCCATGCCTGCTGAGTATTGCCTATCATCTAGTGTGTCTAGCGTATCCATATCAATAACAACACACTTAGGCTGATAGAATGCACCAATCATGTTCTTTCCCAATGCATGGTTAACGCCGGTTTTACCGCCCACACTTGAATCTACTTGAGATAACAATGTCGTTGGTATTTGAATAAAACTCACACCACGCTGATAGCTAGCAGCAGCATAGCCTGTCATATCACCAACCACTCCACCACCTAAGGCGATCAATGTACAGCTACGATCAAATTTTACCTCTAGTAATGCGGTAAAAATTTTATTAACCGTATCAAGTGTTTTGTACTGCTCACCATCTGGCAAAATAACTTCTGATACTTGATAATCACCCAACAAAGACTTAACCGTATCAAGATACAAAGGGGCAACTGTTGTGTTTGACACAATCATGACCTGCTTGCCAGTAATGTGCCTGGTTAATAACTCTGATTGAGATAAAAGATCTTGCCCAATATAGATGGGATAAGATTTTTCTTGTAAATCAAGATTAAGTGTTTTCATTAAGCGTACACTCTCTTTTCGCCACTACCAGCAACATTTTCAACACAGCGACCACACAACTCAGGATGGTCGCTATTGCTGCCGACATCCTCACGG
>CAYFPI010000002.1:3797-73078 GCA_964344985.1 uncultured Candidatus Thioglobus sp.
TTCAGAATTTTGACCCACATCTTCTCTGTGATGCCAACAACGAACACATTTCTCATGTTCAGATTTTTTAACCTTAACAAATACACCCTCTCCAGCTTCAGTGCAATCATCATCCTTTTCACTCAAAGAATGAATTGAAGCATATGAGGTAATAAAGACAAATCGAAGTTCATCGCCTAACGTTTTAAGCTGATCAAATATAGCCTCATTACAATAAATTGATACTTCCGCATCTAGCGATGATCCAATGACTTTATCACTACGCATCTGTTCCATTTGTTTGCGAATGAATGGATTGATTTCTCTAGCAGCGTCAATGGCAGCGTTATCATAATTTTCGCTCAAACCTTGATACCAAGACTCTAAGAAAACACTACCGTCTTTCTCGCTTGGCATATTTTGCCAAACCTCTTCTGCAGTAAATGATAACACCGGACTTAACCAACGCACCATAGCTTCTAAAATATGATTAAGCGCAGATTGTGCTGATCGTCTCGCTAGTGAATTTTCCTGGGTTGTATATTGTCTATCTTTAATAACATCCAAATAAAACCCGCCCAAATCGTTACTGCAAAAGTTCAAAATAAGCTGCGTAACATTATGGAAATTGTACTGCTCATACGCATCCAACACCTGTGTTTGAAGTTTGGCCGTTTTTGCAATAATCCACTTATCCAAATCTAACATGTCTTCAAATTCAACAACATGCTTAGCGCTGTCAAATCCAGCTGTATTAGCCAACATAAAACGCATGGTATTACGAATACGTCTATATGAATCAGCACTACGCTTTAAAATTTCATCAGAGACTGTCATTTCACCCGTGTAATCAGTGCTGGCAATCCATAATCGTAAAATATCTGCACCTAGATTATTTACTACTTTCTGAGGACTCATCACATTGCCTAGAGATTTTGACATTTTTTTACCGTCTTTGTCTACAGTAAATCCATGTGTTAACACCTGCTTATAAGGCGCTTTTCCATTAATAGCAACCGATGAAATAAGTGAAGATTGGAACCAGCCACGATGCTGATCAGAACCTTCTAAATAAAGATCTGCCACATCTGATAATCCTTCTCTAGCTCTAAGTACTGCAAAATGAGAAACACCTGAATCAAACCATACGTCTAGCGTATCAGTGGCTTTTTCGTACTCAGATGCATCATCACCCAAAAGGTCTTTAATATCCGTTTCGAACCAAGCTTCAATACCGCCTTGTTCAATCATTTGCGATACTTGTGCAAACAACTCATCAGTATTAGGATGTAGCTCACCAGTTTGCTTGTGTGTAAACAATGTGATTGGCACACCCCAGAAACGCTGGCGAGAAATGCACCAATCAGGACGATTTCCCACCATCAGCTCAATGCGCTTTTGTCCCCAATCTGGGATCCATTCAACTTTAGGAATTTCAGCATTTACAACATCTCTTAAGCCATTTTGCTGCATAGAAACAAACCACTGAGGGGTTGCTCTAAAAATAACCGGTGTTTTATGACGCCAACAATGAGGATAAGAATGAGTCAACGATTCGTGCATCAGTAATGCATTTTTCTCTTTCAAAATCTCTATAACACTAGCGTTGGCTTTAAAAATGAATTGCCCTGCCAGTAGCTCTGTATCTTCAAAAAATACGCCACGACCATCCACTGGACACTCAACTGGCAAATCATATTGTCTACCAACAGCAAAGTCCTCTTGACCATGAGCAGGTGCAGTATGCACTGCACCCGTACCCGCATCTGTGGTTACGTGATCGCCTAAAATAATTGGTACTTGCTTATCATAAAATGGATGTTGTGCTTTTAAACCCTCAAGTTCATTACCAGCAAAAGTTTGCTCGCCTACTGCGGCTTCAACACCATATCGAGATATAGCGTTTTCCGCTAATGCTTGGGCAAGCAGTAAATATTCATCGCCTTTATCAACCAATACATAATCTAGTTCTGGATGAAGTGCCACTGCTTCATTGGCTGGCAAAGTCCACGGCGTGGTTGTCCAGATAACCACCGACACAGATTTATCAACATTAAACACCGAATCATCGACAATTCTGAATTTAACATCAATGGCTTCAGATTGCTTGTCTTTGTACTCAACCTCAGCCTCTGCTAGTGCAGAGCCACACTCCGTACACCAGTGAACAGGCTTATAGCCTTTAGAAACATGGTTGTTTTTAACAATTTCACCCAGTGCGCGAACAATATCAGCTTCGTACTGAAAATCTTTAGTTAAGTACGGATTATCCCAATCGCCTAAAATTCCTAAACGCTGAAAGTCTTGTTTTTGTTTAGCCACTTGTGTATCTGCATACTTGCGACACTCTGCTCTGAATGAGTTGGCATCAATCTTAACACCTACTTTGCCTTTTTTCTTCTCAACATTAAGCTCAATAGGCAAACCGTGACAATCCCAACCCGGAACATAAGGCGCATCAAATCCTGATAAGGATTTTGATTTAACAATAATATCTTTTAAGACCTTATTAACCGCATGACCAATATGAATATCGCCATTGGCATAAGGAGGGCCATCATGAAGTGTGAATTTTGGCTTGCCTTGATTGTTTTTTCTAATTTGTGCGTACAAATCATCTGCTTGCCATTTTTGCAAAAAACCACCTTCGCGATTTGCAAGATTTGCTTTCATGGCAAATTTAGTGGCAGGTAGGTTTAAAGTAGGCTTGTAATCAGACATTGACGCTTAATAAATTTATAAACTAAAAAAGCGTAATTATACGTGATGAGGCAACTTTTTTGAAAACGAAAAAGTTTGTTAATATGTAATATTAAGCTACTTTTTAGATGAGAAGAAAAACTTTAAATAGATTGCTAATGCCATAGAAGATAGCATGAAAAATATAGCACTCCAAAAAACACCATCAGTGTTTAATTCATTGATAGGCACAAAAAATCCTCCCGTTTGTTATTAACGAGAGAATATTATAAACTGTAATTGTATGGGGGTTTACTTGCTAAAACCTTTAAATCTTCTGCCTACTGTAAAGATAATAAAAGCTACGATAGCCAGTACCACCATTGAAATGCTCATGTAAAAAACCACGTCATTATTTAGTTCATTCATAATCATTATTACTACCCTCTCTTGTTTAATTAATAATGGGGGTATTCTATCAAGAGTATTAATTAAATTAATTGATCTAAGTCAAGAAAATATTAATTAATTCAAAGGTTTACCGAATCTAGCAATAATTTAACCTGTCCAGGCTTTAGATAATCATATTGATTGGCTTTTAAAGAATCGGGCAAGCGTATCTCACCAAAACGAATGCGAATCAGGCGTGAGACTTTAAAACCAAGCGCTTCCCACAGACGTCTAACTTCACGCTTTCTACCTTCTTTAAGAACAACTTTATACCAACGATTAGCACCCGTACCGCCACCAATGGTTACACGATTAAACTGCGCAAACCCGTCTTCTAATTCAACACCATCAGTTAGTTGTTTAATATCTTCATTTTCAACTTGACCAAGTACACGTACTGCATATTCTCTATCAATTTCAGAACTTGGGTGCATGAGCTTATTAGCCAAATCGCCATTGTTAGTAAATAACAAGAGTCCAGAGGTATTTAAATCCAGTCTACCAACCATTACCCAGCGAGACTCTTTAGGTAGTAGATCATAAACACTCTTTCTACCCTCTTCATCTTTGTTGGAGCAAATAACACCTGCCTGCTTATTAAGAATAAGTACCTTTGTTTCTTCTTCTTGATAACGCTCTAAGTCAATCTTTCTACCATCGATCTTTACTTTGTCGGTAATATCACACTTATCTCCGATATTAGCAACTTTGTTATTAACCTCAATACGGCCTTGTTCAATCAGTCTTTCAGCCCAACGCCTAGAGCCATAGCCCGCATTAGCAATTAATTTTTGTAATCTTTCTGGCATAGATTAATACACAATTCCCATGGCATCACGAACCTCTGCCATCGTCTCTTTAGCAACACTACGTGCTTTTTCAGACCCTTCATGAATAATCTGCTTGATTAGTTCTGGATCGGATTGGTATTTAGCAATACGCTCTTGCATCGGCATAAGCTCTGCTTGCATGGCGTCAATCACTGGTTGTTTACAAGCCACACAACCCATCTTAGCATTTGTACAGCCATCTACCACCCAATTACAAGTGTCTTCATCAGAATACACTTCATGCAATTGCCACACTGGGCATTTTTTAGGATCACCTGCATCTGTCAACTTAATGCGCGCAGGGTCTGTTGGCATGCGTTTAATCTTTTGATCAATCTCTTGTGCACTATCCCTCAAAGAAATCGTATTTCCATAAGATTTGCTCATTTTTTGCCCGTCAAGCCCCGGCATCTTAGATGCTTTGGTTAATAGCGACTCTGGCTCAGGCAGGATAATCTTGCTCACACCTTCAATATAGCCGAGCAACCTTTCACGATCAGATAAAGTGATATTTTGTTGTTCTTTTAACAACGCTTGAGCTTTAACCAAGGCCTCATCATCGCCCGTTTCTTGGTAAGCTTTTCTAAGCGATCTAAATAATTTAGCCTGTTTTTTGCCCATTTTCCCAGCTGCAGCTTCAGCCTTTTCTTCAAAATCAACTTCACGACCATAAATATGATTAAAGCGTCTTGCCACTTCACGAGTCAGCTCAACATGCGCTACTTGATCTTCACCCACAGGAACCAATCCTGCTTTATAAATCAAAATATCAGCACTTTGTAACAGTGGATATCCTAAAAATCCATAAGTGCCTAAGTCTTTAGTTTTTAACTTTAACTGCTGATCCTTGTAAGAAGGAACACGTTCTAACCAAGACAGTGGTGTGCTCATTGACAGCAATAAATGCAACTCCGCATGCTCTGGTACTTTTGATTGTACAAAAACTGTTGATGTATTAGGATTAATGCCTGCTGCTAACCAATCAACCACCATCTCCATCACATTGGCTTCAAGATCAATTTTGTCAGAATAGTGCGTGGTAAAGGCATGCCAATCTGCTACAAAAAAATAAGAATCATATTCATTTTGCAGATCTAGCCAATTTTTTAAAACACCATGATAATGCCCTAAATGAAGACGACCTGTTGGTCGCATGCCTGATAAAACTCGATTGTCTTGCATAATGAATTAACTAAATTAAATTAAGTGAATTATACCAAGGCTATGGCTTATACACTGTGTATTGGAGCATACTCAGCCAAACCCTCTAAGACCAAATTAGGCTCAAGCTCAAATGAGTGATTAAGTCGAAGTGCAATTATTTTTACATCTCCACCTGTAAGTATAATTTTTACATCACCCAACTCTTTAAGGTGTTTCTCAATCTGAGTATTAATAACACTCATGAACATTTCAGAAGTTCCAAACTCCCAGGCTTGTTCAGTGTTATCAGCCAACTTATTTAAAGTTATTTGCCTAGAATCAGTAGAAAATTTATCAAAACTTGCGCGCAGTTTAGATAATCCTGGCGCTATCAAACCACCTTGATGCTCACCACTTGCTAACACCAAATCAATCGTTAAAGCACTGCCGGCATCAACAATAAGGATGTTTTGATCTGGATATTTTGAAACTGCACCAATCATGGCTAAAAATCGATCAACCCCAATAGAGTTTGGATTTTTATAGGCCGATTGAAAAGTGTTAAACTGCGCTTGGGACTCGATAAAAACCACATTGTCTAGGCCATCTAAAAGTGACTTATCACCCACGCAACTAACAAAAATCCTGTCAGATTTTGGTAGTAATTCAATTTTAAAATCAGAAATTAAGGCGCGATTATAACCATCGTTAAATCGCCATTTAACAGCCGTGTTACCAATGTCTATTAGTAGAATATTATGCAAATGAAATACCGCTTATCCACATATGCGTTAAAACACTGGCTGCGTAACCCAAAGCAATCACCGGCATCCACTTAAGATGAGAGCTAAATGTATACAGGCCTTTTGACTGTCCCATAAGTGCCACACCTGCAGCAGACCCAACTGAAAGCAAACTACCACCAACGCCAGCTGTTAATGTTACTAACAACCACTGAGATTGTGACATTTCAGGATTCATGGTCAGTACAGCAAACATAACCGGAATGTTATCAACAATCGCTGAGAGTACACCCACCAAAATATTAGCATAGGTTGCACCTAAAGAAGCATACATGGCTTCAGAAGTTAGTGCTAAGTAACCCATAAACCCAAGTCCACCAACACTTAAAATAATACCAAAGAAGAACAACAACGTATCCCACTCTGCACCAGCAACTTTTCTAAATACATCAAACCCCTCATGCTCTGACAATGACTCATTGCGACGAATGAAAAATGCAGCAATCATTAAATAGCTCAAACCAAGCATCATCCCCATAACCGGTGGCAAATGCAAGAATACATGAAAACTAACAGCGGTTACAATGGTAGCAATAAACAGCCCAACAATTGTTAATCCGCCAAGTTTTATACTGGCTTGCGTTCTCATATTGGCAGTGGATTCATTTTTAATAGCAAAGTGCATAATACTTGCAGGCACCACAAAGTTAACCAAAGATGGTACAAATAAAGCAAAAAACTCATTAAATTCTAACATGCCTTTTTGCCAAACCATTAGTGTTGTAATATCACCAAACGGACTGAATGCACCACCAGCATTGGCAGCCACCACAATATTAACAAACGCAATGGAGACAAAACGAGGGCTACCAGCACCAACCACCAATACCACAGCACCCATAATAAGAGCTGTCGTTAAGTTATCAGCAATTGGGGAGATAAAAAATGCTAAAAATCCAGTCAGCCAAAATAGCTGCCTAAAAGTAAAACCTTTATTTAATAACCATACCTTTAGCGCTTCAAATACTTGTCTTTCACGCATGGCTTCAATGTATGTCATGGCAACCAATAAGAATAAAAACAGCTCAGCATATTCCAATAAATTATGACGAAGTGCAACTTCAGCCGCATGTGGCAGGCCGTGAGAAGTATATGCCCAACCAATTAATCCCCAAATAACACCGGCCGTTAAAATAACTGGCTTAGACTTTCTAAAATTGGTAAATTCTTCTACCACAACCAACACATAGGCCAGCACAAACAGCCCAAGCGCCATATAGCCCACCCAATGAGTAGTTAAATCTAAAGATTCTTGCACGTCAACCTGAGTTGATGCCAGTACAGAAATAGGTAAAAGCGCTAATAAAAACAGCAATCTAGTCATTAATAATCCTTGAAAGTATTGGTCCGTTAGCATTGCCGAGTCGAATTTCACTATCTTTAAATTCAACCTCAACAGTTGCCAGACATATTGATTTTGCGGCTAATTTTACACTACGAACAATCAAACCTGAGACTTTAGATGATTTTGAGCCATTGACTATCAGCTCATCGCCCACTTTAATATCTTCGCTACTTTCAAACTGATACATTCTACGCTTTGCCTTGCCAAGATAATGCAAGCGAGCAACCACTTCTTGTCCAGGATAGCACCCCTTGGTAAAACTCACACCAGTATCATCAACATCTAAATTCAGCATTTGTGGTACAAATTTTTCACTGGTTTCAAGCACAACTTCAGCCACGTTATTCTCAATACAGGCCATCTCCCAGTATTGACTATCAGACAGATCGATATTATCAATTGACTCAACCAAAGCAATTGATTGATGATCATTTAGTCGATAAGCATCATCAAAGGCTTCATCAATAATACCAAGCTGAATCATTTGATTACTCAAATCCTCAATCGTAACCTCGGACATTAGCTTAAACATTGTTAAGCGCTGTACTAATAAACTCTTTAAATCATTCGAGAAAGACAAATAATAATCATCGCCCTTTTTCATCACCCAGATGAGTGCGATAATCTTGCCTTGATGCTGACAGTAAGCATTGATTTGTATAGCGCCACCTTCTAAAACATTAATATCATTAGAAAACTGCCCCTGCAAAAACCCTTGAGTATCTTTTCCACGAAGCTTTAGTAAAGCCCGACTCGTAAGCCGTGTAATCATTTAATAAACCAAAATACAAAAACATTATTTTAAAGTTTTTTTAGTATCGACTTACCTGAGCAGGCCTTGCCTGCTCAGGTAATTAAAACTCAAAATCGTCAATGGTTAAAGAATGACCTTTATTATCTGCAAAGGCAATAGAGGCTTGTTTTATATATGACTTATAAGCAGAAAACCCTCCAGATTCATCAATAATATTTTCAATTTCTGACGGATTACAAATACATACGCCCATCTCCTGATTCAAATATTCAAAAATACTTGACTTAACAAAATGTTTACTTGGATCTATTTTGTGATGCTTATGATTTAAATTTACATATGCCGATACGGTTGGCAGTGCATATTCACCTGATAAGTGTGTTGCTTTAAACTTGCCTTGAAACAAGGCGCCACTGCGTTTTTCTTCTTTATTGAAAAACATGGTATAGGATGTACCTAATCTTTGCATAAATTGCGAGATACCATTGTCAACTTGTTGTTTTAACAATAAATGGTAATGATTAGGCAATAAGCTGTATGCGATAACACTCACTAACTGATCACCTTCTCCACTAATGTCTTGATCTTTGTGTTTATTTCTCTGATTGTTAAAATATTTTGAACTATCTGTTGTATTTAATAACTGCAAGCGCTTAAAGAAAAAATCTTGTTGTGATTTATTGTTAAAAATAATTCGCTTATCTACACCACGGTTAAACACGTGATAGTACTCACCATTTACAAACGCTATATTTCTTATACTCATGAGTACTATGTTACCTGAGCAGGCCTTGCCTGCTCAGGTAATGGGCGAAAAAAAACCCCCAACCGAAGTTGAGGGTTTTAGACTTAACTTAGAGTTAAGTTAACTGTTTTCTAAATAAGATTTAGAATTTAACAGCTAGCTCAAGATCTAAACTGTCACCAGCGTCTGCATCAGTGTAAGTCGCTTCAAAAGTAGCGCCTGAAGCTAATGGACGGTTAACGATAACTTTTTGTGAATCAACGCCATCAACTTCGATTCCCTTGAATGTAACTGTGTTGCCAGCCATAGAAGTAGAGATACCTACTGCTGTCGCATCTTTAACACTGTTTGAATTAGTTACATAACCATCTGTAGCTGTACCTGTGTCTGAATCGATTTTAACGTATTTAACGCCGATACCGTTCATAGATGCTGAAGCAACGATTGCTGTATCTTGATTGCCGTTAGCAGCTTCTTCTTGGTTCCATGAAAGATCTACACCAGCAGCTGAACCAGAAACCCATGTTTCAGTTGAATCGTCTTGCTTCATTTTGTGCTTGATAGAGACACCTGCAACTGTACCACCTAACGTTAAGTCGTGTGAAGAAGAAGTTGCTTCATATGTCGCTGTAATGCCACCCATAGTTGTGCTTAAGTTGTAACGTGCACTTGCAACTGAAGTTTTATCTAACTCAGATTTACCTGAACGGTATGAACCAGCTTTAATCTTAACACCTTCAATTGAAGTTGTTAAGTATAGATCTTCAACCTTATCTTGGTCTAAAGAGAAGTTAGTAACTACAGAAGTGTCGCCAGACTTACCAACAACTTTAAGGTCTGCTTCGATTGCAGCGTTACCGTTAGTTACGTTAGCTTTTGTTGAACCAGTAATAGAAATATCAGCCATAGCAACTGATGTCATAGTAGCTGCTACTGCAGCTGCGATTAATTGTTTTTTCATTTTAGTCTCCTAAATTTTTTATGTTATGCCAGAATAATTTCTGACGTTTATTCTCTGCTTTTTTGCAAAGATAGTGCGTATTATAAGGATGTGATTTTAAAAGTCAACACTTTTTTGCAAAAAAAATACAAAAAAATGCAAATTTACTACAAATATGGTGTTTTTACGGCTTAAAAATAGGCTTAAAAGCCTTATACAGCAAGGCTTTTACTATTTTTTAATAAAAAAACAACACTTTTGCAAAAATATAACAAGCAACATACAACAGTCCTCCACCTAGGAGGGCAAATAATTAAAATAAACTCAAAACAGTGTTACAAGTGGGTTTTATTGCGTTATTTAATAGGTTTTGTTTGTCTTTCACTATACATATATATAAGGTGATAAATTTCAGACAATAAAAATCCGAGAATAATCTCGGATTTTTTTATTACTTACAGTTTTGTATTTTTGTTTAAATTCTAGGCAGATTATTTATCTTTGCGCCGGAGTGTGTAAACACACATGACAAGCTAAGCAGATAATCTAACAAAGAAGTTATCAAAAATTAGAATCTATGCGCAAGCATGGTAAGAAGCATTGGGATCGATAGTATCACATTGATCGACGATGCTAATGCCGCATTCTTCTTAGCGGTTGCAACTTCTTCAGCAGAAGCTTCTTTCATGCCAAGAATCTTTTGCTGGTTTGGCCAGATGATAAACCAAACATTAAATGCCATGATGGTTCCCATCCATGCACCTAGGCCAATTACTTGCGCACCAGCTGCAAATGTAAATGCATTAACAATACCAATACCGTTTTGCTCAAGTAGTGACAAACCAATCAACCATGTCGTAGCTGCAGCCATACGAAACCATAGTAGTGCACGCGGAGCAATGTACTTACCAATTGCTGCTGGACCTGGACCATCAGTATCAGCTAGCGCTTGACCCATGCCTGGTACTTGTACAAAGTTAAAGTAGTATAAAAGACCGATCCATACAATACCTGCTAAAACGTGTAGCCATACTGTAATGGTGAATGTATTAGTAATGTCTAGTGCCAGCATACTGATAATAGCAACAACAAAACCTAAAATAATTTTGCCGTTGATTGAGTTAATAAAATTCATTTCTCTCTCCGTTGTTGTAAAGTTGACTATTATAATAAGCTATTTAATTGATTTGAATCAATTTTTATCTTTTTTACTTGTATATATGTATGCCAGAACTTCCTGAGGTTGAAACCACTAAACGTGGGCTTGCACCATTAATTACCAATCAAGTTGTCTCTCAAGCGGTTTTGCATCGAGACAATTTGCGCTGGGAGATTCCTAAATATCTCAAAACCCTACTGCCTAATCAAATAGTTATTGCTATTAATAGACGTGGCAAGTATTTACTTATACAATTTGAAGTTGGTACATTAATTATTCATTTAGGCATGAGTGGATCGATCAAGTTAGTGGACAGCAATGTGTCACTTGTTAAGCATGATCACTTTGAACTGAAGTTTAGCAACAATACTAGCATGCGTCTTAACGATCCACGGCGCTTTGGTGCGGTGCTGTTTTCTAAAGATGGCTCGCATACATTATTAGACAACTTAGGGGTTGAGCCACTAGAGAGTGATTTTGACGACAGATATTTATACAACAAGTCTCGTAAAAAACAACAAAACATCAAGGCTTTTATTATGGACAGCAAGATTGTGGTTGGTGTGGGTAATATTTATGCATGTGAAAGTTTGTTTCAAACAGGGATTGATCCAGAACGTAAAGCAGGCAGTATTTCTAAAGCAAGATATCAGTTACTCACTCAACACGTTAAAGCTATTTTAAAAAAGGCTATTGAAGCTGGTGGTACCACACTGCAGGATTTCTCAAATGTAGATGGCACGCCTGGCTATTTCACCCAAACTTTAAACGTGTATGGGCGTGAAGGCAAGCCGTGTAATAACTGTGGTGGTAAAATAGTGCGAATTACACAAAACCAACGTTCAACGTTTTATTGTAAAAACTGTCAAACATGAGTGAAACACCACAAGAATTACTAGAAAGTAACTGTTCAATCAACTCTGAGCCTTTTGCTCTTCAAAATCTGGGCAATTATATGGAGCCTGAGTTTAGTGAAAATTGCATTGTGATTATTGATCCAGGCATGGCGATTCACAATCGTGCTTATGCTGTAGTGCGTTATGATGGGGATATGTATTTTCGTCAATACATTGAACGTGGAGATAATAAATTCTTAGTGCCGCTAAATACACAACATGATGAAATTGAACTTAAAGGCGAGTTTGAAACAGTGGGTTGTGTGGTACAACAAAAACAACGCAAACAAAAACCACTACATTATTACCATCTTAATTCAACTACGGGTGAGATGGATTTCACCATATCTGGAAAAATCAAAGAAAAATAAATTTGAAGAATTGAGGAAAGCCTTGCTTTCCTCATTTTTTCTACTTAATCCAAATTAAATGCGCCATGCGTCCTGAGGCACTACCATCTCTACGGTAAGAAAAATATTTGCCTTTTTGTGCGTAAGTACACTCATCACCACCAGTGATAGACTCAACGCCTAGATTGTTTAAAACAACTCTAGCCGCTTGATAAATATCCAATTGATATTTATCGCCCTTTTGCATAAAAGCTGCGTCAAGCTTAGGACTTTTATTAATAAACTGCTGATAAACCTCACTACCCACTTCAAAATTAGCTTGAGAAATGGCCGGGCCAAAATGCACAAGCATGTCATTTGTGTCGAACTTATTTATAAAAGATTCTATTACCCCGCCCACAATACCTTTCCAGCCTGCATGCGCCACCCCTACCTGCGTGCCAGATTGGTTAGAGGCAAAAATTGGCAAGCAATCTGCTGTTAATACTGCACATACTTGATTTTTTTCTTTTGTTACCACAGCATCACCTGTGCACTCAGCAGATGAAAAATCCAGGCAAATATCAGAATGAGTTTGCTCGAGCCATTTTGGCTCAGATGGTAAATTGTATTTACTGATTAATAATTCTCTATTGTTTTTAACTTTAGTAGCACTATCGCCCACGTGCAAGGCAAGGTTGAAATTATCGTATCCATCCTCTATTAAACAAGATCGGTTTTTTGTATCAAAAAAGCGAGTGGTTGTTAATAATTTAACATTGCTTGGAAAATCACTCGCTGTCATAAGTAGATAACACCGCTAACAAATCTTGCATGTCTTGTGGGAGTGGCGCCTTCCAAGACATTTGTTCACCTGTAATTGGATGAGAGAGTGTGAGTTTTTTAGCGTGGAGCGCTTGGCGATTAAAACCTTTAAGCACTTCTTTTAACCCGTCAGCTGCTTTTTTAGGAAAGCGAATCTTGCCGCCATACATGGAATCAGCAACAAGCGGATGATCAATATAGGACATGTGTACACGAATTTGGTGAGTACGCCCTGTTTCCAAAATACATTTAACGTGTGTGTGATGTGCAAAGCGATCAATCACGCGGTAATGTGTAATAGCATCTTTGCCTGTTTCAACCACAGCCTGCTTGATACGGTCTTTAGGATCGCGACCAATTGGCTCATCTATCGTACCACCAGAAATCATATGGCCGTAAACAATGGCGGAGTATTCGCGAGATACTGCGTGAATCTGTAATTGCTCACTTAGGTTTTTTTGCGCCAGCTCACTGCGCGCCACCACCATCAATCCTGAAGTGTTTTTATCAAGCCTATGAACAATACCAGCTCGGTCAAGCTTGGCGAGTGATGGGTCATAATACAAAAGTGCATTAGCCAGTGTTCCTGTCCAATTACCAGCACCAGGGTGTGTTACTAGGCCTACCGGCTTATTAACAACAATAATATCATCATCTTCATACACCACATCAATGGCAATATCCTCGCCCTGCCATTCGTTGGTTTTTTCTTGTTTAACACTCAGTGCAATCACCTCACCACCCAAGATCTTCTCTTTAGGTTTAAAGGTTTTATTATTAAGTAGTGCATCGCCTTTTTTTACCCAAGTGGTAATTTTAGAGCGCGAATAGTCCGGCAACATAGTGGCTAATGCACTATCAATGCGCTGACCGATTAGGCGATCTGGAATGACGATGTTTAATAAATTCATGATGAGTATTTTACTTGTTAATTAATACTATGTAATTACAAGCATATTTTCTTTTTACAAGGAAAATTGCTAAATTATTGATTGAACATGGTAGCAATCTATATGATTGAAATAATTTAGTGATTTGACGCCGTAAAAAGGAAAAAGGCGAAGTAATTTGGCGTCGCGTAAGAGATTTGAACTCCTGTTACCAGGATGAAATCCTGGGGTCCTGGGCCGGACTAGACGAACGCGACAAAAGTATTTTAATCGAGAAATTGTTTTGTTGTTCATCAATTTCAACGGGCGAAAAAAAAACCTGATTTTATTAAATCAGGTTTTTAAGTGTATGGCATCGCCTAGGAGAATCGAACTCCTCTTACAAGGATGAAAACCTTGGGTCCTAACCGATAGACGAAGGCGACATAACATTTTTTTGCTTCTGGTGGAGCTAAGCGGGATCGAACCGCTGACCCCGACACTGCCAGTGTCGTGCTCTCCCAGCTGAGCTATAGCCCCAGTGGATGGTCTTTAGCAAAAGAAGTAAATTATAATCCCTAACTTGAAATAGTCAAGACATAATTGGTAAAATATTTGCATGAAAACACAAACATTTGAAGAAAAAACTTATACGCTGGATATTATGTACCACATGGGTACGTATGAAAACTCCATTCATTTTGTGTTTGATCACATGAGCAAAACTTGCGCTATTATTGATCCGGCTTGGCATGGTGATTTATTTATTAAGCATGCTAAAGACAAGGGTTATGAAATTACTGATATCTGGCTAACCCATTGGCATGGTGATCATATGAATGCTGCGGATGAAATTGCAAGCAAAACAGGTGCAAAAATCACAGCTGGTATTAATGAACTACCCTACCTTCAACTAGAGCATGAAGTAATTAGTGTTAAGGATAATGATGAGATTTATCTAGGGGATACCAAAGCCACTATTATTAACACACCTGGGCATACAGCAGGTGGCGTGTGTTATTTATTAGATGGTCATATTATTGTTGGTGATACATTATTTGTTTATGGTGCAGGACACTGTTCTTTACCAGGGGGTAGTATCAATGAACTGTTTCACTCCATGCAAAAACTAAAAACAGTAGATGATGATGTTATGCTACATTGCGGGCATGACTACGGGTGCAAAATCAACACCACCATGGGTGAGCAGAAACAAGGCAATGCCTTTTTAGTGATTGACAATGAAGATGATTTTGTCAGCTATGTTGATGGCATGCAACAAGGGATGATTGCTTATCCAACGGGTGCCGTTACTTATAATGAAATAAAAGCCATGCTATGATTGGATTTTTTGGTGGGTCGTTTGACCCTGTTCATTACGGTCATTTAGAAAATGCCAGATCAATAAAAAAAGAGCTTAATTTAGATAAGTTGTTTTTAATGCCTTGTGCAACGCCTGTGCATAAAGACGGGTTAACATTTAGCACAAACCAACGCCTAGACATGCTTAACCTTGCAATCAAGGAGTTTTCTGAATTATCGATTGACACTCGAGAAATTAACAGGGAAACACCCTCTTATACCATTGACTCTTTAAAGCAAATCAAACGAGATTGCCCCAATGAGAAAATTTTCTTTATTATGGGTGCTGATAGTTTTGCTAATATCAATACTTGGAAGAACCATGAACAGCTAGGTGAGTACGCAACTTTGGTTGTGCTACCAAGAGAAGACAACAAAATATTTAACAAAGATGATATTTACTTTGCAAAAACGCCACTCATCGACATCTCATCGACACAGATTCGAAGTAAAATAGCCAAGCATCAAAACTTATCAGCATTAATGCCAACAAGTATTATTGAATATATTAAAAACTTATGAATTTAGACCAGCAAATTAAAGTCGTTACTGACACTATTGAAGAGCTTAAAGGCGAAGACATTGTTACTCTTAAAGTGCTTGAACAAAGTGCAGATATTGAAGCCATTATTATTGCCACTGGTAGGTCTAATCAGCACACGCGAGGTATTGCTAATAATATTAAAATTGAAGCTAAGCGCTTAGGCATGAAAGTCTCTGGTGTTGAAGGTACTGAAACTGGACACTGGATCTTGGTTGACTTGGCTGAAGTAGTTGTACATGTTATGACTGAAAAAACTCGTGAATTTTACAAATTAGAAAAGCTCTGGTCTGGTTCTGAAAGTAGCTAAAACTCATGAAGATCAACTTAATTGCCATTGGCAAAAAAATGCCTGACTGGGTGCAATCTGGCATTGATCATTATCAAAAACAACTACCAAACTCACTTAACTTTACATTGGTCACACTTGAGGCGCAAAAACGTAAAGGTAAAAATATAACGCAAATAAAAGAGCTAGAAGGTAAGTTGCTTATTAAGGCCTCACAAGGGTCAAATTTGGTTATTACTTTTGATGAGCATGGCAAACAACATACAACCAAAGCCATTGCTAAACAATTAGAAAATTGGCAACAAAATGGAGACAATGTATCGTTATTAATTGGTGGTGCTGATGGTTTGAGTGACGGCGTTAAAAAACACGCTCAACAGTCATGGGGGTTATCAAATTTGACACTACCTCATTCTATGGCTAGACTACTGGCGGTTGAGCAAATTTATCGTGCTCACTCATTATTAAACAATCATCCTTATCATCGGGAATAATACAAATGAGGAAGGCAAGACCTTTCTCACATAAACAGGAAAAAAACATGAAATTAGAACTGATTAGCTTTAAACTTTGCCCATTTGCACAGCGTGCTATTATTTCACTTAATCAACAAAATATTGATTTTGAAATAACCTACATCAATCCTATGGATCCACCTGATTGGTTTAAAGAAATCTCTCCTACTGGACAAGTGCCTTTATTAAAAGCTGATGATCAAATTATTTTTGAATCTAATGTGATTACTGAATTTATTAATGATATTGGCAGCAAGAGTACTCACCCTACCGACCCAATCCAAAAAGCCAACAACCGATCTTGGATGGCATTTTCATCGACCATGTTTGATGATTTGTTTGGTATGGTGACAGGTGATGAAGAAAAATTCAACAACTCAAAAAATGCTTTATTTGGTAAGCTTGAAAAAATTGAACAAGCCAAAGGGGAAAGTAACTTTTTCAATGGCGATGAATTTAATATGATTGACGCAGCATTCGCTCCTATTTTTATGCGCCTTGCTTGGATTAATGAGTTTACTAATGATGCTTTATCACTATCAGAATTTAAACATTTAAGTGCTTGGAGTGACACTATTTTATCACTTGATGTGGTTAAAAACTCTGTGGTTGATGGGCTAGACGACGTGTACTACTCAAACATTGAAGGTCGTGAAGGGCACCTGTCAACTCTTCTGGTTGACGAGTAATTATAAAAAACCTCTAGATGATGTTTAATACATTTTCTGGAGGTCTGCCAATTACCACGCCTTTATCAGTTTTTACAATAGGTCTTTCAATTAACTTAGGCGTGTTTAACATTGCCTCAATTAGTTGATTGTCACTAAGTAAGTCATCACCCAAACCCTGTTCTTTGTATTCAGCCTCACCCTTGCGCATTAATTCACGAGGACTCATGTTTAACTCTTTTAACAATGCAATCAATTCATCCTTGCTAGGTGGTGTGTCCAGGTATTTAATTACTTTAAAGTCCTCATTTTTTTCTTCTAAAATAGCCAGAGTTGCTCGTGATTTTGAGCATCTTGGATTGTGATAAATTAATGTTGACATAACTTCTAATGATTAAAAAAATATTTACAGCGCTTATTCTAATAGCACCTCTTGGCTTTGTGCAAGCAATTACCGTTAATGAAATTGTGGACTCTGCCAAAAAAGCCTGGAGTAGTGAAAAAGAAATTAAAGTGCCTGATTTTTCTTTAACAGATATTGAGGGCAATATTCATACTGACGAATCTACCAAGGGTAAATATCTAGTGGTTAACTTTTGGGCAACATGGTGTCCGCCTTGTTTAAAAGAAATTCCAGCCTTTGTTGAATTTTATGAAAACAATAAAGATAAAGTGTTAATCCTAGGCCTTGACTACGAGCAAGCTGACAAAAAAAGCATTATCGAATTTACTGACACATTTATGGTGAGTTATCCAATCATTCTATTTGATAAAAATAACGGCAAACAATTTGCTGGTTTTGGCGATGTATTTGGTATGCCGACTACTTATGTTTACAATCCTGAAGGAAAATTGGTTGATTTTCGCATGGGAGAAATGGATATAGAGGCTCTAGAAGAGGCTATCTTAAAGTAGCCACTGCTTAGACTCACCACCCGTATCACGCACTAATTTGGGTACTAAATAACCACTGAGTCTTTTTTGTAGTTGCTGGTGTAAATCAGTTGCAGATTTATCACTTACTAAAAAACCCTCTGATCCTTTTACTTTGTCTAGCATGTGCAGATAATAAGGCAATATACCTATGTCAAATAACTTCAAGCTAAGCGACTCAAGGGTGTCGGTCGCATCATTCACACCTTTTAATAGTACCGATTGATTTAAAAGCATCACATTCGTAAAATTTCTAATATTTTTTACAAAGCCATCTGAGATTTCCCTTTCATGATTGATATGCGTCACTAGCACCACTTTTAGGCGAGTTTTTGCCAGTATTTTGGCAAGTTTTTCAGTTATTCGGCTTGGCACAACAACTACCGAGCGTGAATGAATACGCAGTGTATGTACATTCGTAAAATTTTCAATATTTTTAATAAGTTTTTCCAGTTTATCATCACTCAAACTCAAAGGGTCTCCGCCACTTAAGACAACTTCATTGATTTGTATATTGTCTTTAATATAACTTTCAATGGCTGGCCAATTACTAAGCGCATCATGTTGCGAATAATTAAAATTTTGACGAAAGCAATATTGACAATGAATAGCGCATACCTGTGAGGTAATGAGCAAAACTCTATTTGGGTATTTATGAATTAAACCCTCAATGGGAGAGTACTTATCATCAGCCAATGGCTCATCTAGAAAATCTGCTTTAGAGAAGGTGTATGTCTGAGGTAGGACCTGCCTAAGTAGTGGGTCTTCTAGATTGCTACTATCAATAAGGCTGGCAAAATCTATTGGAATTTTGATAGGAAAAGATTGATCTGAAAATGCATCAGTTTGAAAAAACTCATTACACTGTTTAGCGCCTTTTAAGCTTAAACGAGAGTCTTGCTGCCAGGTATTCATAATAGGCGTAAAAAAAGCCCCTAAACGGGGCTTTTTATTCGCGTTACTTAAGTCTTAACAAAAGTTAGCAAAATTTTCGTCTGTGTGCTCTTTGCCATCTTCGTAGCCAGCTTCCCACTCATCAGTAATTCTTTGCTCTTCAATCTCAGGATTGTTTAAGAAACCTGCAACCCAACCTTGAATGTAGTTGTCGTTTACGCCCATTTCTTCCATTTTTTTAACGCCTTCGTAGTAAGTCATTACTGTTACTCCTTAATAATGTTTATAATTTTGTTTGGCTCTAGTCAGGCACTTTGCGCTGACATCAGAGAAAGATAATATTATAACCATTTAATTCCATAAAACAAGAAAAAATCATGAATTTATCAGAAATAACTGACGGACTTAACGACAAACAACACGCCTCAGTTGCTCTTGATGATAACCATAATGCTTTAATACTTGCTGGCGCTGGCAGTGGAAAAACACGCGTACTTACTCATAGAATTGCTTTTCTAATTACTCAAAAAAATACTCACATAGATTCAATCTTAGCAGTAACCTTTACCAATAAGGCTGCTAAAGAAATGCGTGAGCGCTTGCAAGCGCTATTAAGACGCCCTATTCAAAGCATGTGGGTGGGTACTTTTCACGGACTAGCGCATCGACTACTAAGAACACATTATGAAAAAGCAGGACTTAGTTCTGGCTTTCAAATTCTAGATGCTCAAGATCAATTTCGCATTGTTAAACGCTTGATGAAAGAAAATAGTATTGATGAATCAAAATTTCCAGTTAGAAAAGTCCAATGGTTTATTAATCAACAAAAAGATGAAGGTGTTCGTGCTCAAGATGTAGATCCTGGTTATAACTATTTTGTAAAAAAGAGCTTGGAAGTATTTGAGCTGTATGAAAAACACTGCAGGGCTAACGACTTAATTGATTTTGCAGAGCTTCTGGTGCGTAGTTATGAATTGTTAAAAAACAACGCTGAACTACTTGAACACTATCAAAAAAGGTTTGAGCACATATTGGTTGATGAGTTTCAAGACACTAATACTGTGCAATATAAATGGATAAAACTACTGTTTAATGGTCAAAACAAAGTGTTTTGTGTGGGTGATGATGATCAGTCCATCTATGGATGGCGCGGTGCAAAAATTGAAAACATTACCAAACTAGAAACAGACTTCTCTCCTATTCAGACCATTCGCCTGGAGCAAAACTACCGTTCAACTGGCAATATTCTAGCTGCATCCAATGCACTAATTGCGAATAACACTAATCGCATGGGTAAGTCCTTATGGACTGATTCTGGTAGTGGTGAGCTGATCGATGTGTACGAAGCGCGCACAGAAAAAGACGAGGCAGATTATGTAGTTAGCACCATTCAAAAGCTTATCAAAGATGGTAGCTCTGCTAGTGATTGCGCCATTCTTTATCGCTCCAATGCGCAATCAAGAATGTTTGAAGAAACTTTAATCAAATATAACATTCCTTATATTATTTACGGTGGACTGAGGTTTTTTGAGCGTGCAGAAATTAAAGATGCTTTATGCTATTTGCGCCTTATAGAAAGCGAGAGTGATAACGTTGCATTTGAAAGAATTGTTAACTTTCCAACCAGAGGCATTGGCAACGCAACAGTAGAAAAAATACGAGAATTTGCAGCTAGCAATCACACCAATCTGTTTGAAGCAGCTAGACAAGTAGCACCCACACTTGCAACACGTGCCGCTAATGCGCTAACTGGATTTATCCAACTGATCGAACAAATGAAAGACGACTCTCAACACTTGGATTTATCAGAAAAAGTTACTCACCTGTTAAATGCTTCAGGACTTATGAATCATTATGCTAATGACAAGTCAGACAAAGCAGGAAGTAAAAAAGAAAACTTAGAGGAGTTAATTGCTGCTGCCAATCAGTATCAGCACGAAGAAGATAGTGAAATGAATGAGGTAGTTGGATTTATCTCGCTTGCATCACTTGATTCAAGTGGAGATGCCAATGCGCCTGCTAATGATAATGTTCAGCTAATGACTATTCACTCAGCTAAAGGGCTGGAGTTTCCAAATGTGTTTTTAGCTGGCATGGAAGAGGATTTATTTCCTTCAAGGCAATCTAAGGATGAACCGCATTTATTAGATGAAGAAAGACGTTTATGCTACGTTGGAATGACGCGTGCACGAACAAAATTAACACTTAGCTACGCTAACAAACGCTTTTTACATGGTCAGTCCTTATATGCTTATCCGTCTCGCTTTTTAGACGAGATTCCTAGCAAATATTTAAATAAAGTTAAGGCTAAATTTGGCGCCACGGTACAAAATTATCAAGAAGATGATATTTTTAACCAAGACATTGAGCCAGCAGCCAATGGTCAGCTTTCAGTTGGCGCTAACGTTAAACACGGGAAGTTTGGCTTTGGCACTGTGCTTAACTTTGAAGGCGAAGGTGACAGTGCTAGAATTCAAATTAAATTCAAGCAAGCTGGCACTAAGTGGTTAATCGCCAGTTATGCCAATTTGGAGTTTGTCTAATTTAGAGTTTTTTTAAGATCATCAACTGAGAAGCTTTGAACGGTTTGCTCATCAGTATAAACCGGCTTCATCTTGGTGTGTGTACCCGCCTCTTTCTCAATTTCTGCTTGACGAGAAATAACAATATTTAAACAATCGGTGATCATTTTTTGAGTATCTTCCGTTAGTGGATGACGAAGACCTGGCTTGGTCATGGTGTCTTTCGCTACTGAAATCAATGTCTTTCTAACAGCGTTTAACATTCTAACTTCAAAATCTGGCTTAGTATCGTCGCTCATAATAAATTCTCAATATTTTCTAAATGTTGCAAGTGTGTTATTTTATCGGATTTATGCTCAGCATTCCCTTGCATTGATTGCAGTTTTTCACTCATCCCCCAATTGTAATCAATCACCTCAAGCACCAGTTCTGGATGATTGCATATCAGCACCATGTCGCACCCACTGCTGAGTGACACTCTAACACGCTTGGTTATGTCCTTAACAAAATGCGCGCCTTGCATGGACAAATCATCACTAAATACTACGCCATTAAATCCTAGCTTGGCTTGCAATATCTCCTGGATCCATTTACTAGAAAACCCTGCAGGCTTATCATCCACTTGAGAATACACCACATGTGCTGGCATTAATGCATCAAGACCATTATTAATCAAGTCTTTAAAAACTACCATATCTTGAGTTATTTCTTTCATAGGACGATCATCAACTGGCAAATCTAGATGTGAATCAGCAGCAACATAACCATGTCCTGGAAAATGCTTACCCACGCACTTCATGCCCGCTTCATGCATGCCACTAATCAAACTACCAGCTAGCTTTACTATAACATCTGGATTTGAATCAAAAGCCCGATCACCAATCACGCTAGAGTTTCCATAATCCACATCCAGCACAGGTGCAAATGAAAAATCTACACCAATTTCTAGCAGTTCATACGCCAACACATAACCACAAGAATGTGCCTTTTCAATAGCTTCATCTGGATTTCTGTCATAAATCTCACCCAATACTGCCATTGCTGGAATCTGAGTAAACCCTTCTCTAAAGCGCTGTACTCGTCCACCTTCATGATCAACCGCGATTAATAGCTGATTGTTAACTTGTCGAATCTGCTTAATTAGAGAACTAACCTGCTCTATTGATTCAAAATTTCGAGTAAATAAAATAACGCCACCAATAGATGGTTTTGCCAATTGTTCTTTTTCTAATGTGCTCAGTGCCAAACCTGACACATCCATCATAATTGGACCTAGTTCAGTCATATAAATTAATCAATATAAGGTTTTACTTTGTAAACAAGATACAGAATTGGCAATCCAATCACTGTTGTAATCATAAAAAACTCACTATAGCCAAATACTTCAACCAGAGAACCAGAATAGCCGCCAAACACTTTAGGGATCAGTGTCATGAGTGATGAAAACACTGCATACTGAACGGCAGTGAATTTAATATTAGTTAAGCTGGATAAAAAAGCAATAAAGGCCGCCCCTGCAAGACCTGCTGATAAATTGTCCATGGTGATGGTAATGTAGAGCCATGTAATATCATGACCTACATTGGCAAGTACAATAAATAAAAGATTGGTTAGTGCAGACAGTACTGCACCTAAAAATAAAATTCTAAATACACCATATTTGATTGCCATTAGACCACCTAAAAAACCACCGGCAATGGTCATAAACAAGCCGAATGTTTTAGAAATAGTGGCGATTTCAACTTTAGTAAAACCCATGTCTTGATAAAAAATATTGGCCACTACACCTAATACAATATCACTGATTCGATACAAACCAACTACTGCTAAAAGTAGTAGTGCAACACTCAAACCATAACGCGTAAAGAAGTCTTTAACTGGCTCTACATAAGTGTTATTAACCATTGTTTGATTAACAATGTGTAGAGAAATGGCTAATTTTGCTGCCACGTAGGTCATGCTAAGTGCAATAATCATGCGCGCACTTCCAATCACAAATCCTGCCAAATTTTTGTTGTTAGTTAACTCTGTCAAAGTTGTTTTTACCTCTTTAACAAAATCAGCTGTGTATACAAATGTTGTAATAAATACACTGACAATGATTAGAAATAACAAGAAGAATCTTGTATAGTCAAGTGTTGAATAATGCGCATCTGATTCTTTTGATGTTGGCTCTGAAATACTTAATGTTGTTGCCACACCAACAAGCATTACTAGCGCCATCACAAGATAGGTGCTAGACCAGGCAGAAGCACTATAAAGCTCTTTGGTTGAGCCAAAGTAACTGGCTAAAAACAAACCACCTGCGCCAGCAACCAACATGCCAATACGATAACCAGCAATATAAGTAGCACTTAGCATTGACTGCATGTCTTTATCAGCCGATTCAATTCGGTAGGCATCAATCACAATGTCTTGCGTTGCTGAAGAAAATCCTAATAGTACTGCACCAATAGCCATCATCTCTAAACTATCAATACTAGACTGTGGGTCTACTAACGACATAAGCAAAATAGCAGCTATGATTGATAGCTGCGACACCAGCATCCATGCGCGGCGACGCCCTAAGTAATTAGTCAACAAAGGCAGTGGTAAGCGGTCAACCAATGGCGCCCAAACAAATTTAAAAGAATAACCTAGCGCTGCCCAAGAGAAAAAAGTAATGGTTGACTTGGCAACACCAGCCTCATTAAGCCAAAGACCTAATGTAGAAAAAATAAGCAAAATAGGAATACCTGCTGAGAAACCCAAAAACAGCATGGTAAGCACCCGAGGGTGGATAAAAAGTTTTAAATCAGCTAACACTGAACCCAAGGCATTCCATCATGTCGCCAGCCATTCACATTGCCACGCTGATCATTCTCATCAAGATCGCCTTCAAAACCACTAACAACATGAGATACATTGGTAAATCCGTTATTAATTAAACATTTTCCTGCATCATCAGAACGATAACCACTACGACAAATTAGAATAATTTCAGTATCTAGCACATTGTCATTTTTGATAAAACGTTTAATGGCTGCAATAAAATCAGCCTCGTTTGGCTCCCAATCCGGCTCATCAACCCAGGGAATGAAAATTGCATCGATTGGACGGCCAACAAATTTATTTTCAGCCTCACAACGAACATCAATAAGTACAGCCTCTTTATTGGCCTCTAAGCGCTCTAATGCTTTTTTTGGTAGATACTGAACTAGTTGACTCATGAAATTATTATAGCAACATCTTCACCTGTTTGAACATGATCAAACAACTCAATAATATCTTGGTTTCTCATACGAATACAGCCCTTTGAGCCTGGCACTCCCATTAATGTTTGATCAGGCGTTCCGTGAATGTAAATATAGCGATCTTTGGTGTTTTTGTTGTGCGACTCAACACCTTCTAGCCACAATATTCGCGTTAATATCCAATCTCTATCATGATACTGTTCAGCCAATTCTTTGCTATATATTTCACCCGTTGGTTTTCTGGCAACTAGTACAGTATTGACATCAAAATCATCACCTATTTTTTCAGAAATTTTGAATTTCCCAGTAGGTGTACAATAAGAATTTTCTCTCTCTCCTGTGCCATTTTTTGCACTACTGATTGAGTAGGTTTTATCTTTAATGCTTACCGTTATCATTTTGTAAATAATGCAATAGATTCAACATGTGCTGTTTGTGGAAACATATCCATTACCCCTGCCGTATCAAGCTTATAACCTATCTCAATTAACTTGGCCGTATCACGTGCCAATGTTGCAGGATTGCATGAAACATACACCAATCTTTCAACACCTAATTTAGGCAATAATTCTACAATCTCTATCGCACCAGAACGCGCTGGATCGATCAATGCTTTGTTGTAAGTCTTACCTCTAAACCACTCAAAACCCTCAACCTCTTTAAAAAGATCTGCCTTGTAAAAATCAGCATTGGTAATAGAATTTTTCTCAGCATTGTATTTAGCGCGCTCAATAAGCCCCATGTCACCCTCTACGCCCACCACATGTTTAGCATATTTAGCAATTGGTAAAGTAAAGTTCCCTAAACCACAAAATAGGTCAATCACTTCATCGGTATTATTAAGTTCAAGCATCCCTAGTGCCAGGTTAATCATTTTTTGATTAAGCTTAAAATTCACTTGGGTGAAATCAGTTGGCAAGAACTCCATCTCAATATCATGATCAGGGTGCGAATAGGTCAATACAGCTGGTTTGTCCAGTGGTTTTACCGTGTCCTCTCCGCCACTTTGTGTGTAAAAAGTTACACCTAATTCATCACCACAATCCAACAACACCTGCTCATCTTTAACATTTAAGGGCTCAAGATGTCGCAAAATCAATACGGTAGCATTTTCAGCAACCGCCACTTCTAGTTGTGGGATTTGTGACTTAATAGAAAGCCTTTCTATAGCGTCAGCCAACACTTCAAGATTATCACCTAGAGATGGGTGCAGAACTTCACAACGACTCATGTTAGTAATAAAGCCAGATTTTTTCTCTCTAAACCCAACCAATACTTTTTCTTTTTTAGCAACGTAGCGCACACCAAGTCTTGCCTTACGACGATAACCCCAGCTCTGCACTTGTAATGGATCCAACCAGTGTTTTGGCTCAACTTTGGCTTGCCCTAAAAAAGCATCTTTTAGCCAAGCACCTTTGGCAACAATTTGATCTTCACTGGATAGGTGCTGAAATGAACAACCACCACAAATGCCAAATACTTCACATTTTGGTGTAATGCGATTATCAGCTGGTTTTAAAACTTCTTTAACATCTGCCTCTTCAAACTTGGCGCGTGAAAAACTGCGATCAGCAATCACGGTTTCACCTGGCAAAGCGCCAGAGACAAAAATTACTTTTTCATCAAGATGCGCAATACCACGACCTTCGTGCGACAAAGATTCTATCTCTAATTCGTAAGTTTTTGCTTTTGGCTTTCTTCTTCTACCCATGAGCTATGCATCTAATAATTCAATCCAATGTTTGACGGGTATTTTACTTGTCTTTTGCAGATGCATTAAACAACCAATGTTGGCAGTTACAATTAACTCAGGATTAGGTTGCATTAAGTTTTTTAATTTATTAGCCCTGAGTTGTTTAGATAATTTTGGCTGAAAAATTGAATAAGTTCCTGCCGAGCCACAACAAAGGTGCGAGTCTTTTACTTTTGCTGGCATGTAACCTAGCTTATCCAAAATAGAGTTAACCAACCCTGCTAGCTTTTGTCCATGTTGCAAGGTACATGGTTCATGATAAGAAATATTAGCTTTCTCTAAATTTAATTGACTCAAATCTTTATCCACCAAAAACTCGGCGATATCTTGAGTTTTTCCGGAAATATCACACGCTTTTTGATAATACGGATCTGACTCATCAAATAAAGACGGATAATCTTTAACCATTAATCCGCAACCACTAGCACTAGAGATGATGGCTTCCACATCAAACATTGACCAAGCATCAATATTTCTCCTAACTTTAACAAGTGCATCTTGCTCAGCACTTAAGTGCTGATCAACCGCACCACAACATTGTTTTTGCGGAGTTTCAATTGCATCAAAGCCTAGTTTTGCCAAAATATTTTTAATACTATGATTGATATTCGGCGCCAATACCGGCTGTACACACCCCCCTAACAACAGTACTTTTTTACTACCAACAATTGGCATAATTAGATCACCTTGTTTGTTTGAGTGTCTTGCAATAAAACCTATTGGATTAAATAATAATGGCGTAGTTAATAGCTTACGCACAGAATAACGCATTGCTTTTTGCCAAATTGGACGTTTTTGTTCAACAAATTCACGACCAATATCAATTAACTTTGAATACTCAACACCTGATGGGCAAGTGGTTTCACATGACCTGCAAGTTAAGCAGCGATCAAGATGATCAATACTCTTTCGGGAAAATTTATTACTTTCAAGTGATGACTTAATTAAATAAATTCGCCCACGAGGAGAGTCTAATTCACTGCCTAAAATCTGATAAGTTGGACAGGTGGCCAAGCAAAATCCGCAATGCACACATTTTCTGATAATTTCATTAGCTTTAAAATTTGCAATCTGATGAGTCTGCATTACTCAAAAACCCCTTTTGAATCAAATACGGTCTTTAATTTACTCTCTAGCTGCTCACGTAATGGTGAATGATTTTCATTTACTCGACTTGCTTTTTGATGTTGAATATAACTCACAGGCATTACCTTAAAACTAATTTGAGTAACCACCGCTAATTGTCCGCGCGATCCCACCAACATTCTAGCAACATCGTAACCCGCAACATTTTTCATTACTTGACCACCAAAAGTTAATAACTCACCACTGCCATCAATAATTTGAACACCTAAAACACTGTCAGATAAATCAGGTGCGCCGATGGCATAAGCTGCGCCAATACTTTGCTCAATATTTTCGATATAAAAAGGCAATGCTTGATTATGTTCGGCAAGTGCTGAACAAATATCTTTAATCTTTGTACCAGCCTTAATAGTAATAACCAACTCTTCTGGGTGATATTCCACTACACCAGAATAATCTAATAAATCAGAGGTAATTTTTAATCGCTCAGATGATTTAACCAATACTTGTAACTGCTTAATTCTATCTTGCATTAAAAGCGCTCCAACTCAGGATGAGGCAACTTTCCATGATGTACATGCATGGCGCCTAATTCTGCACAGCGGTGTAATTCAGGCACCGCCTTGCCAGGGTTTAACAAAGAGCTAGGATCAAACACTGCTTTAATTTTATGAAATATCTCAAGCTCTTTTTCATTAAACTGATGACACATTGCATTAAGCTTTTCAACACCCACACCATGTTCACCAGTAATGGTGCCACCCATATCAACACTGATTTTTAAAATTTTAGTACCAAACTCTTCAGTTTTTTCTAACTCACCTGGTGTGTTTGCATCGTACAAAATCAAAGGGTGTAGATTGCCATCTCCCGCGTGAAAAACATTAGCAACACGCAGCTTATATTTTCTCGACAACTCATTAATTTTTTCAAGCATGTCAGCTAGATGGCGTCTTGGAATGGTGCCATCCATACAGTAATAATCTGGTGACAATCGCCCTACAGCAGGAAAGGCAGACTTACGTCCTTTCCAAAGATCTAGACGCTCTTGTTCGCTTTCTGATACTTTAATGCTGGATGCATCAGATAATACGCTCAATACAACATTCAACTCCGCTTGCACCTGCTCTTCAGTGCCATCTAGCTCACACAATAATAATGCTTTTGCATCAAGCGGATAACCAACTTGTGCAAAACCTTCTGCTGCTTCAATGGCAAAACTATCCATCATCTCCAAGCATGCTGGAACAACACCCTGAGTAATAATATCTGCAACAGCATTAGCACACTGTCTAACCGAATCAAACCCTGCCATCACAACACGAGCCAATGTTGGGGCTTTAGTAAGCTTAACGGTAATTTCTACAATAATGCCTAGCAAGCCTTCAGAACCATTCATAAGTGCTAACAGTCCTAAACCCTTATCTTGACGAGATAGAATTAACTCATTACCATCAATGGTTAGCATTTTGATGGATTCAACATTATGAACCGTTAGGCCGTATTTTAAGCAGTGTACACCGCCGGAGTTTTCTGCCACATTGCCGCCAATCGTACAAGCAATTTGACTCGATGGATCTGGCGCATAATACAAACCATATTCCTCTACCGCCTCACTAATAGCAATATTTCTAACACCCGGCTCAACCACAGCCAATTGATTTTCACTATCAACCGATTTAATTTTATTTAACTTTGACAAGCCTAATACAATCGACTCTGATAACGGCATAGCACCGCCAGCAAGCCCTGTACCAGCACCACGAGTAACAATAGGCGTATTATGTGTTTTACAAATTTTAACAATTTGCTTAACTTGATCAATATTCTCAGGCAAAGCAACAGCCAAAGGTTTTTGCCTATAAACACTTAAGCCATCACATTCAAATGGACGTGTATTTTCCTCACCGGTTAGAATAATACCCTTAGGCAAAGCACGAGATAAATCTTGAATAACAGACATGCGAGCAATTATAATAGTTTCTTTAATTTTATTAACCACAAAAAGATTATGAAATCATTTAACCCGCCAGTAAGAACTTTAATGGGTCCAGGACCTTCTGATGTGCACCCAAGAATTTTATCAGCCATGGCGCGCCCTACTATTGGCCACTTAGATCCGGCATTTGTTGGCATGATGGATGAAACTAAAAAAGGTTTGCAATACATTTTTAAAACTGAAAACGATCTAACCATGCCAGTATCAGCACCAGGTTC
This sequence comes from uncultured Candidatus Thioglobus sp., assembly GCA_964344985.1. Lineage (GTDB taxonomy): Bacteria > Pseudomonadota > Gammaproteobacteria > PS1 > Pseudothioglobaceae > Thioglobus_A. The sequence continues at coordinate 33,557 of CAYFPI010000002.1, forward strand.
TGCTGGCATGGAAACCTGTTTTGCCAACTTGGTTGAGCCGGGTGACAAAGTTATAGTTTGTATCAACGGCGTGTTTGGTATGCGCATGAAAGAAAACATCACGCGTTTTGGTGGCGAGGCTATCGTAGTAGAAGATGATTGGGGTAAAGCAGTATCAGTTGATAAAGTTGAGCAAGCTTTAAAAGATAATGCAGATGCAAAAATTGTTGCTTTTGTTCATGCAGAAACCTCAACAGGCGCGCAGTCTGATGCTAAAGCATTGTGTAAGATTGCACATGAGCATGATTGTGTTACTATCGTGGATGCGGTAACTTCTCTTGGTGGTAGTGAGCTTCGTGTTGATGAGTGGGAAATTGATGCTATTTACTCAGGCTCACAAAAGTGTTTATCGGCCATGCCTGGTATTTCACCGATTTCTATTGGTGATCGCGCTATTAAAAAAATTACAGACAGAAAAACACCGGTGACTTCTTGGTTCTTGGATTTAAATCTAGTAATGGGATACTGGGGAGAAGGCGCTAAACGTACTTATCATCACACTGCACCAGTAAATACCCTATATGGACTACATGAATCTCTGGTTATGATTTCAGAGGAAGGACTTGAAAACTCTTGGGCACGCCATCAAAAAAATCACGAAGAATTAAGAGATGGCTTAGAAGCTATGGGTATTAGTTTCTTAGTTAACAAGGAAGACCGCTTGCCGCAATTAAACTCTGTTGTTATTCCTGATGGCGTTGACGATGCTCAAGTACGCTCAACACTACTTAATGATTACAATTTAGAAATTGGTGCTGGCCTTGGTGCTTACGCTGGAAAAGTATGGCGAATTGGACTAATGGGACACGCCTCAAGAAAAGAAAACATCACTTTATGTTTGGCTGCTCTAAAAGCAACATTAGGAAAATAAAAAAATAAAGCAACAAAAAAGGCGACCAATTGGTCGCCTTTTTTAATATCTAAAGAAAATTATTGCAGTTTGGCTAATAACTCTTCTTCTGTTTCAACACGATCAGGATCTGGCAAACAACAATCAACCGGACAAACCTCTACACACTGTGGCTCATCAAAATGACCGACACATTCAGTACATTTGTCTGGGTCGATTTCATAAATCTCATCACCCATATAAATCGCATCATTTGGGCACTCTGGCTCACAAACATCACAGTTAATACACTCATCAGTAATTAGTAACGACACTATATTCTCCTAGTCCATAGAAAATTAAATATAGGTGCTATTTTACCGTATTGTTAATTGAATTTTTATTGTGTTTTTAGGTATCATAATTAAATTTTCCGATACTATTATGCGATTTTTTCTATCATTAATCACTCTACTTTTTTCCCTATCTTCTCACGCTGAATTAGACGACGGTCTGTATGCAAACTTGCGCACCAATCAAGGCGATATTCTTGTTAAATTAGAGTTTGAAAAGACACCACTAACCGTTATTAATTTTGTTGGTCTTGCTGAAGGCACCAAAAACTCAAACATTCAAACTGGCAAGCCGTTTTATAACGGGTTAAAATTTCACCGCGTTATTGACAATTTCATGATTCAAGGTGGTGACCCTAAAGGCAATGGTACAGGTGGTCCCGGTTATCAATTTATGGATGAAATTACTGATCTTAAGCATGATGGTGCTGGCACTTTATCCATGGCAAACTCCGGCCCTAACACCAATGGATCACAGTTTTTTATCACCCATACAGACACATCTTGGCTAGATGGAAAACACACTGTATTTGGCCACGTAGTAAAAGGCATGAGTGTGGTTAATAGTATCAAACAAGATGATTTTATTCGAAAAGTCAATATTATCAGACAAGGTGAAAAAGCTAACAAATTCCAAACTGATGAAGCCGCATTCCAGGCTGTTATCGCTAAATTTAACTCTATTGAAGAAGAAAAAATAGCCAAAAAAAGACAGTCTTTCATTGACTTTGTTAAGCAGAACTACCCAAGTGCAAAAGAAGCTCCTCAAGGTCATTTTGTTCAAGTTATCACAACAGGATCAGGTGCAAATCCTAAAAAAGGCGACTTGGTAAAAGTTGATTTGTCAATTGATTTATCTGATGGCACCAACATGCGCGAATCAGGCAAACCACTGCCTTTTGCAGCGGGTTCTGGCACTATCATTAAAATCATTGACGACTCAGTATTAGAGATGAAAGCAGGTGAAAAACGCACTCTTGTTGCACCTTATTATCAGATCTATGGCGACAGCAAGCGTGGCAATTTATCTCAAAACTCGGTGCTTATTTTCACACTAGAGCTTTTGTCTATTAACGAGGTTGATTAACCAATATGTTTCTTGAGCTTATTGATTCTTTAACACAGTTTAATGCTAATTTTTCCGTATTAAACTACCTGACAGTTCGTGCGGTATTGGCAATGCTTGCTGCGCTACTGATTAGTTTGGCTATGGGTCATTACTTAATTGACAAGCTACATCAATATCAAATCGGACAAGTAGTTCGTACAGATGGGCCACAGTCGCATCTGTCAAAATCTGGCACGCCAACCATGGGTGGTGTTATGATTTTATTTGCCTTTATCGTCAGTAGTTTGATTTGGGGAGATTGGTCAAGCAAATACCTATGGATTGTACTTACAACTGCTGTTATATTTGGCGCAGTTGGCTTTATGGATGACTATCTTAAGTTAAAGCATAAAAGCTCAGATGGGTTAAGCTCAAGAAAAAAAATTATTGGTCAATCTGTTGGTGCAATCATTATTGGCACTTGGATTATCACCACTCAAAGCGATCCAATTCAAACCCAACTACTACTTCCATTTTTTAAAGATATCGCCATACCTCTGGGCACTATTGGTTTTTTAATATTAACTTATTTTGTTGTTGTTGGCTCATCTAATGCTGTTAATTTAACAGATGGATTGGATGGCTTGGCCATCATGCCAGTTATCTTAATAGTTAGCGCTTTTGCACTATTTGCCTACATTAGTGGTAACTATAATTTCTCAACCTATCTAAATATGCCGTTCATGCCAGGCACTGGTGAATTGTTTATTATCTGCGCTGCATTGGTAGGTAGTAGTCTTGGATTTTTATGGTTTAATACCTACCCTGCTGAAATATTTATGGGCGATGTTGGCTCATTGGCACTGGGTGCCATCTTGGCAGTTATTGCTATTCTTTTGCGTCAAGAAATATTGCTATTCATTATGGGTGGCGTATTCGTTGCTGAAACCCTATCGGTTATGATTCAAGTGAGCTATTACAAACGTACAAAAAAACGTTTTTTCTTAATGGCGCCTATTCACCACCATTTTGAGAAAAAAGGCATCTCTGAGCCAAAAATTATTGTACGCTTTTGGATGGTAACCTTAATCTTAGTACTCGTTAGCCTTGCTTCAATCAAGATACGTTAAAATGGCTTCTTATGAGTAATCTAGACAAATGGGATCAGCGTTATTTATCGCTTGCAAAAGAGGTGGCCACTTGGTCAAAAGACCCTTCTACTCAAGTTGGTGCTGTTACTGTTGGCAGTAAAAAAGAGGTTCTTTCTCAAGGTTTTAATGGCTTTCCACGTGGCATTCATGATACAGATGAACGCTACAATCACAGGGAAACTAAATACAAATTCGTAGTTCATGCAGAAATGAATGCCATCTATAACGCAACTTATTCTGGCACATCGCTTGATGGTGCAACCCTTTATGTATACGGCCTGCCAATTTGTTCAGAATGCGCCAAAGGTATCATCCAAGTTGGTATTAAAAAAGTGGTTATTGAAAAATCTAAAGAATTAGATAATTGGAATGAGAGCGTTCAACTCTCTAAAGAAATGTTTAATGAGGCTGGTGTTGAGCTGGTTATTAAGGGCGAATAAATGTCTGAAATTTCTAAACGCCGCACCTTTGCAATTATCTCTCACCCCGACGCTGGTAAAACCACTGTCACCGAAAAACTCTTGCTCTATGCTGGCGCTATCAAAACCGCAGGCAGTGTAAAGGCAAGAAAAGCAGATGCCCACGCTACTTCTGATTGGATGGAAATGGAAAAAGAAAGAGGAATTTCTATTACCTCATCCATCATGCAGTTTGACTACGATAATCACGTCATCAATCTTTTAGATACACCAGGGCACGAAGACTTCTCTGAAGATACTTATCGCACCCTAACAGCGGTTGACTCTGCTCTTATGGTGATTGATGTTGCCAAGGGTGTTGAGATGCGCACCATTAAACTCATGGAAGTTTGTCGCCTGCGCGATACCCCTATTCTTACTTTTATTAACAAGCTTGATCGTGAAGGTAAAGAGCCGATTGATCTTATGGATGAGGTTGAAACTGTACTGAACATTGAATGCGCACCAATAACTTGGCCAATTGGCATGGGTAAGCGCTTCAAAGGCGTTGTACACTTGCTTGAAGACAAGATTTATTTGTTTGAAGCGGGCAAGAATTCTGAAGTGGGTGAAAACATTATCATTGATGGGGTGGATAATCCTGAGCTAGATACTGTTTTAGGCTCTGATGTTGCTAGCGAGATGCGTGACGAGGTAGAACTTATTCGTGAAACTACCACACCATTTGATCTAGATGCTTTTTTAAAAGGCGCGCAAACGCCAGTATTTTTTGGCTCTGCCATTTCCAACTTCGGCATCCAAAACTTGCTTGATGGCTTTATTGAGTACGCACCCACGCCAAAAAATAGAGAGTCTGATGTGCGTGAAGTAGCTCCAGATGAGAAAAAACTCACTGGTTTTGTGTTTAAAATTCAAGCCAACATGGATCCTAAACACCATGACCGCTTAGCCTTTATGCGTATTGTGAGTGGTGAATATAAAAAAGGCATGAAAGTCTTACAAGTGGCGACTGGCAAACAAATCAAAATCGCTAATGCGGTTACCTTTATGTCGCGTGAGCGCACCAGTAGTGAAGTGGCTTACGCAGGTGATGTTATTGGTATTCATAACCATGGTGGTATTAGTATTGGCGATACTTTTACCCAAGGTGAAAAACTCACTTTCCAAGGCATTCCAAATTTTGCGCCTGAGCTATTTCGTCGAGCACAACTTAAAGACCCTTTAAAAGCTAAAGCCCTACAAAAAGGCTTAGATCAACTTTCTGAAGAAGGCGCAACACAGGTATTTCGCCCCATTATCAACAGCTCTCAAATTCTTGGTGCAGTTGGTGTGTTGCAGTTTGATGTGGTTGCTCATCGCCTAAAGTACGAATACGGGGTAGATTGTCAATTTGAAACCATTGCCATTGCCACAGCTCGCTGGGTAACAGGCAATGATAAAGACATCGAACAACTTAAAGCTAAAACAGGCAATAATGTCGCGGTTGATTCTGCCGGCATGTTAACTTACCTAGCACCATCCATGGTTAATCTTCAACTAACAATGGAGCGCCACCCAAACCTTACATTCTCTGCCACTCGAGAACATTAAAAAAGAGTTAAGACAACTTAAGCATGGTTAAAAACCTGTTAAAGTTGTCTTGACCCTAAGTTATTTAGAAAAATCAATAAAACTCATTTGGTCTGGTCCAACTTCTGACATTACTTCAGCAACATCACCACCAAACATATTACCAAGTAGTTCGGCATTCATATAAGCCACCCAGGTTGTGCCATCAGTTTTTTCAAATACCGAAATAGTGCATGGCATAAATACTGAAATTTTCTTATTTTCATCTTTTTTCAGTGAGTTGTATGCATACTCTGCATTACAGAGATTAATTAACATTACAGGTGGAACAATATGTTTACCACCAGAATGCTTCTTAATAGATTTGTGTAGTGGTTTAATGCTTGGAATTGCCCAACCTTTAGCCTCAGCATTAGCTTTAATTTTAGCAACCGTCTCTTCTGTCCCATAAGGGCTTTTTGCTTCTTTTAACATCATATCCGGCATAACATTCCAGCCAACTACGCCTGCTACAATTACACCTGCTACAAATCCTACTATTGTGTTTTTCATTTTTTTATCCTTTTGTTGAAAAAACACCGTCCCCAAATAATGTTTTTATTGTTATTTATTTACTTTGTGTCTCTTCTTGAGTTGGTGCAGGTGTGCGAACTACGCCTGGACCCCAAGGAGTATTCATGTACTCGTTAGGTGAAAAGCCATAACCATTAGGGTTATAATTGTACGGTCCATAGCCGTAGTAGTTATCGTTCCAACCATTGTCATCAAACTCATCAAACATATTTTCCATTTCTTCCATGTACCAACGAGGATCCCAGAAGTCGTATGGATTGTATCCAAAAATTCCATTATCATCATAATAGCCATAGCCATTATTCCAACCATTGTAATTGTTGTTATTCCAAAAGGCGTTTGAACCTAGAGAAACAGCAAGCAACATAATTGCAATTATCTTTTTCATGTTTATCTCCTTTTTTTTATTAAACATGGTTATATTATATTCCTATAATATTACATTTACTTGATATAGGTCAAGAAAAACAAAAAAAATGCCGCTTAAAAAGCGGCACTTAATTTAGTCTTTATAAAAGACAATTACTCTTCTTCAGAGATAGGCTCGTCGCCCTCTTCATCCTCAGTTTCAGCAATTTTAGCTACTGATACTAATTTCTCACCTTTGGCGATATTAATCAATGTAACACCTTGGGTATTACGGCCAATAATAGAAACATCAGCTGCACGAGCACGCACTAACGTACCTTTATTAGAGATCAACATCATTTCATCTTCATCAGTTACTTGGATAGCGCCAACCACTTTACCATTACGATCAGAAGTTTTAATAGAGATCACGCCAGAACCACCACGTGCTTGAGCTCGGTATTCGTCAAGCGCTGTACGCTTGCCGTAGCCTTTTTCAGTGGCTGTTAAAATTGGGCTTTCATTATCTGCCACAATCGCTGAGACGATTTCATCATCAGACAGCTTCATACCACGCACACCAATCGCCGTACGACCTACTGCACGAACATCTGACTCTTTAAAGCGAATTGACTTACCACCTGCTGAGAAGAGCATGATATCGTTATCACCTGAAGTAATTTCCACACCTACTAGTTTGTCACCATCTCTAAGTTCAATAGCAATAATACCGCCTTTTCTTGGACGGGCAAAATTAGTGAGTGATGTCTTCTTACAAGTACCACTACTGGTCACCATGAATACAAACTGATCATCAGTAAACTCTGTTACTGGCAAGATTGCATTAATAACCTCGTCTTTTTCTAACGGTAATAAATTAACAATTGGCTTGCCCTTAGCGGTACGTGAGGCCATTGGCAGCTCATAAACCTTCAACCAATGCACCTTACCTGTTGATGAGAAACATAAAACAGTGTCGTGCGAATTGGCTACAAATAGCTGATCGACAAAGTCTTCATCTTTCATTTTCGTTGCTGCCTTACCCTTGCCACCACGACGCTGAGCTTGATAATCACTTAAAGATTGTGCCTTAACATAACCGCCATGAGACAGTGTAACCACACGATCTTCTTGGGCAATTAGATCTTCTAAAGTAAGATCAATCTTGCTTTCTAAAATTTTGGTCATTCGATCATTGGCAAAGTTATCACGAACTTCAATTAACTCTTCACGAATCACTTGCATCAGTCTTTCAGGGTTTTGCAAGATGTCAAGCAGGTATTTAATCCACTCTAATAATTCATTAAATTCATCAAAAATCTTATCTTTCTCAAGACCTGTTAAACGATGAAGTTTTAAATCAAGAATAGCTTGCGCTTGCTTTTCAGAAAGCTGATAATCGCCAGATTGCTGCAGACCCAACTCTGCAGGCAGATCTTCTGGTTTGAACAATGACATGTCGCGATCACCAATTAGATCTTGAATAACACTACCCTGCCATGTTTTTGCAACTAAAGATTCTTTCGCCTGCGTTGGATTTGGTGCGGCTTTAATTAGCTCAATAATTTCATCAATATTATGTAGTGCAACGGATAACCCTTCTAAGATGTGTGCACGATTTCTAGCTTTGTTAAGATCGAAAATTGATCGACGAGTAACCACGTCACGTCTGTGCGCAATAAAGGCATTTAACACACCCTTAAGCGTCATTAACTTAGGCATGCCTTTATCAATAGCCACCATGTTAATGCCGAATACTGTTTGCATTTCAGTTAGCTTATAAAGATTATTAAGCATTACTTCTGGCACTTCACCACGACGAAGTTCAATTACCATGCGCATACCGTCTTTGTCAGATTCATCTCTAAGACCGGTAATACCGTCAATACGCTTATCTTTAACTAGCTCTGCAATCTTACCAATCAACTTGGCTTTATTCACCTGATATGGCAATTCTGTAACGATAATGCTTTGTTTGTCTTCGCCTTCAACGTGAGAAACGGAGCGAAGATAAATTTTCCCCTTGCCTGTTTCGTAGGCTTGGCGAATACCGCTTGCACCATTAATAATGCCTGCAGTTGGAAAATCAGGCCCTGGCATAACCTCTAGCAATTCGTCAATGGTTACATTTTCATCATCAATAGTTTTAAGGCAAGCCTCAACCACTTCCCCTAAATTATGAGGCGGAATGTTAGTTGCCATACCTACCGCAATACCTGAAGATCCATTAACCAGTAAATTTGGAACGCGTGTTGGCAATACTGAAGGCTCTGATTCTGAACCATCATAGTTATCAATAAAATCAACTGTTTTCTTATCTAGATCGCGTAGTAATTCATGCGAAAGTTTTGCCATACGGATTTCTGTATAACGCATTGCTGCAGCAGAATCACCATCAACAGAACCAAAGTTACCTTGACCATCAATTAAAATATTACGCATTGAGAATGGTTGCGCCATACGAACGATCGTGTCGTATACAGCAGTATCGCCATGAGGATGGTATTTACCAATTACATCACCGACAATACGAGCAGATTTTTTATAAGCCTTATTGTAATCATTGCCCAAAACATCCATAGCATAAAGCACACGACGGTGAACAGGTTTAAGTCCATCTCGAACATCAGGCAATGCACGACCAACGATAACACTCATAGCGTATTCCAAATAGGAATCTCGCATCTCGTCTTCGATGGTTATTACAGGGAAATTAGGCTCGAATTTTTCGTCTAAATCTTGTGGATTATCGATATTGTCAGACATACAAAAATAGCTTGATTAAATTAGCTTTTATTGTACCTTAAACACGTCAAAATACACAACATAATTGTGTAAATTAATCATGTAAAATTTATTGAAAAATCAATAACTTATGAGTTTCTTTGTTGGACTGCCTTAGCCAGTATTTTAAGCAGTGTTTCTGTATCATCCCAACCAATGCAACTATCGGTAATACTAACACCATATTTCAACGATTCTAATGGACCAACTGACTGAGCGCCTTCATTGATGTTTGACTCAATCATAACACCAAATATTTTGTCTGATCCGCTGCTAATTTGTCTGGCGATTTCATCGCCCACCAGTAGCTGATTTTTGAATTTTTTCTCACTATTGGCATGAGAGAAATCAACCATGACCTTATCCATCAGACCTTCATCTTTTAATTGTTGGTGAGTTTCTTTAATGCAAGACTCATCGTAATTTGGACCATCAGCGCCACCGCGAAGAATGATATGCGCCGTATCGTTGCCTGAAGAAGTGTAATGACTCACACCACCTTCTTTATTAACAGAAAGCAAATGGTGGGGGCTATTGGCCGATTTAATTGCGTCAATAGCAACTCTAAGCGATCCTGTTGTGCCATTTTTAAACCCTACAGGGCAAGATAAGGCTGATGCCAACTCTCGGTGAGATTGACTCTCTGTGGTGCGTGCACCAATAGCACCCCAAGAAATCAAATCTGATATGTACTGTGGTGTAATTAGATCAAGATATTCTACTGCGACAGGCATATTCATATCTGCAATGTCTGTTAGCAAATGACGTGCAATTTTAAGACCTTTATCAATGTTAAAACTCTCGTCTAAATCAGGATCATTAATCAAACCCTTCCAACCAATAGTTGTGCGTGGCTTTTCAAAATAAACACGCATTACAATGAACAAGTCCTCTTTAAGCTCTTCTTTTAACTCGGCTAATTTTTGAGCATACTCACGCGCTGCTTTAGAGTCATGAATGGAGCAAGGCCCAACAATAACCATAAGACGCTTATCATTACCCGTAAGAATTTCTTTAATTGTTTCTCTGGCCTGAAAAATACTGGCTGATGCGGCATTGTTTAATGGAAATTTTTCCATTAATTCATTAGGCGGCATGATAGGTGCGCTTGAGGTAATTCTTAAATTGTCAGTATTGTATTTCACGGCTTAATTTTTTTATTTATGATTTTCAATTAATGCGTAAGCTGAATGATTGTGTATGGATTCAAAATTCTCTGACTCTAATCGATAATAACCAATATTATCATCAGCATTTAACCCTACTGCGATATCACGCACTAAATCCTCAACAAATGCAGGGTTATCATACGCTCTTTCGGTCACAACTTTTTCATCTTCACGCTTCAAAATCGCATAGAGTTCACAAGAGGCTTTCTTTTCAGCAAGGTCTATTAAATCCTCTAAGTAAAGTGATTTCCCTTCACTTGCTTTAGCCTTAATCGTAATGTGTGAGCGTTGATTATGCGCACCATATTTGGAAATACTCTTTGAACATGGGCACAGACTAGTAACTGGAACCACGACTTTCATCATTACTTCGGCTTTGCCCTTATTAAGCTCACCATATAGTGTTACCTGATAATCCATCATTGACTCAACCCCTGAAGATGGTGCTGATTTTTTTCTAAAGAAAGGAAAATCAAGTGTGATATGCGCTGTATCCGACTCTAATCTTTCACGAACTTTGTCAATAATTTTGCCAAAATTCATGGTGCTAAATTCACAAGGGCCTTCATTCAAAATTTGAATAAAACGAGACATGTGTGTACCTTTAACATTCTCTGGTAAAGCAACTGTCATGGTAAAGTTTCCCACAGTTGCGTTCTTGTTACCATCACGATCAACAAACGTGATTGGGTGAACAATGTCTTTAACGCCAACCTTGTCAATAATAATTTGACGGGTGTCTATTTTATTTTGTGTGTCAGGCAAATCGCAGGATTTCATCCTTAGGCCTCCGAATAAGTAACTGATGCTCTTGGCGTTTCCCAAATGGTAACTTCCTTCACTGAAACATCTTGATTATTAATTAATTGACCAACCTCCTCAAAGAAATATTTTGCAATATTCTCAGCAGTTGGATTAAGAGTGTCAAACGGCTTTACTTCATTTAAATATTGATGATCTAGACGATTAGCCACCACTTTAGTTTGTTTTTTAATGTCACGAAAATCAATTGCAATACCAATATCGTTCAATACTTTTGACTGAACCATTACTTCAACCTGCCAGTTATGGCCATGCAGACGTGAGCAATCACCTGGATAATTCCTTAAGCTGTGTGCAGATGCAAAATCTGTAACAATTTTTAGGACGAACATATTCGGAAAAATTGACAAAAGGATTAATTATACCTATTAGCTCGGGAAAATTACACCCTGAATTAATGAGGAGTTTTTTAGTCTATTGCCTCAATTAAGGCAACATTTTGATAGCCTTTTGGCAGTAAGTTTCCTCGGCGAGCTCTTGAACCAATATAGTTAGTAAGATCTTGAAACTTTATTGTCAGATGACGCTTTCCTGCATACACCTTGAGGTTTTGAGTTTCGTCTAGTACACAAAGACTAGCTACAAACTCATCTCTAGATTTAAGATCTTTAGATGGGATTTGAATGAGTTTATTACCTTTACCTTTGGATAACACTGGTAGTTCAGATACTGGAAACACCAATAAACGGCCACGATTTGTTGTAACGACTACAAATTGACGCTCTAAGTCATTAACATTAACCACCTTCATTACTTTAGAATCACCTGGCAATGTTAGTGATGCCTTGCCTGCTTTTTTCTTAGAAAGCAAATCGCCAATCGTGCTAATAAATCCGTAGCCTGCATCAGAAGATAATAAGACGTTCTGAGAATCTTCACCCATAACCACGTCAACAAATTCAGCACCTGCTGGTGGCGTTAGTCTACCTGTAAGAGGCTCGCCCTGTCCTCTTGCGCTTGGTAGTGAATTTGCTAGTAATGAATACGACCTGCCGGTAGAGTCAATAAAGATAGCATTTTTATTACTTCTTCCTTGAACACTAGTCAAATGAGAATCGCCTGATTTGTAATTAAGTGTTGTTGGGTCAATATCATGACCTTTTGCACTACGCACCCAACCCTTATCGCTCAACACCACTGTAACATTCTCAGCAGGAGTTAAGTCGTCTTCGCTAAAGGCTTGAGCACTAACCACATTAGCGTCAATTCCAGAACGGCGCTCATCGCCAAAATCTTTAATAATGGCTTTTAATTCTTTTTTAATATAGGTCTTTAAACGAGCATCACTAGAAAGCAACAACTCAAGCGTTTCCTTTTCTGCTGCCAATTCTTCTTGCTCGGCTTGAATTTTCTCTTCTTCTAATTTTGCCAAATGACGCAACTTTAATTCTAAGATCGCTTCTGCCTGAATATCGCTTAATTTAAAGCGATCCATCAGTATTGGCTTAGGTTTGTCATTCTCTCGAATAATGGCAATCACTTTATCGATATTTAAAAAAGCAATTAACAACCCTTCCAGGATGTGCAACCTTGCAAGAATTTTATCTAGGCGAAAATTTAGACGCTTGGTAACAACTTGTGTTCTATAAGTTAACCACTCTTTAAGCATTGGAATAAGTGGCTTCACTTGAGGCTTGCCATCTAGCCCAATCACATTCATATTAACGCGATAGTTCTTTTCAAGATCTGTGGTCGCAAATAAATGCAGCATTAGCCCATCTATATCCACTCGATTAGAACGTGGAACAATAACGATTCTTGTTGGATTTTCATGGTCAGACTCATCGCGAATATCATCAACAAGTGGTAATTTTTTAGCTCGCATCTGAGCGGCGATTTGAGCGATCACTTTAGATCCAGACGCCTGGAATGGCAAAGCTTCAATAACAATATCGCCATCTTCTTTTATGTAAGTAGCGCGCATCTTAACTGAGCCGTGCCCAGTTTCATAAATCTGCTTTAAATCTTTATCGCTAGAGACAATACTGGCATTGGTTGGATAATCTGGCGCAGGAATAATCGACATGATTTCTTCCAAATCAGATGAGGGTTTTTCCAGCAACTGAATACAAGCATTAACCACTTCTGCCAAATTATGCGGTGGAACGTCAGTAGCCATGCCCACTGCAATACCTGATGTACCATTTAATAAAAGATTTGGAACTTGAGCCGGTAAGTTTTTAGGCTCCTGAAGCGATCCATCAAAGTTATCTGTCCAGCTGACTGTACCTTGATTAATTTCTGATAAAAGCAAATCAGCATAACGAGATAATTTACTCTCAGTGTAGCGCATGGCCGCAAACGATTTAGGATCATCGGGTGCACCCCAGTTTCCTTGACCATCAATAAATGGATAACGGTAAGAAAATGGCTGCGCCATGAGCACCATGGCTTCATAACAAGCGCTGTCACCATGTGGGTGAAATTTACCCAAAACATCACCTACAGTACGAGCTGATTTTTTAAATTTGGCTGTTGACTTAAGCCCCAATTCACTCATAGCGTACACAATACGACGCTGAACTGGCTTTAGTCCATCACCAACAAATGGGAGTGCACGATCAAGAATGACGTACATTGAGTAATCAAGATAAGCACGTTCACTAAACTCTGCGACGCTTTGTTGCTCAAGGCCGATTTGGCTCATTCTCCCCCTGGAAATTTAGAATAAAACATTAAGTTTTGAGCTATTTTAATGCAACTTTTTGCCAAACATGTTATAAATTATCACTCAAAGGCGAGAAATATAATCAGCCAAGTCAGAAAGTTGTTGATCGCTCATATTTTTAATCAAACTCAACATATCTGGATTGCTATTAGTCCTATAACCATCGCGAATCCATTGGAGTTGTCGTAGCAAGTATTTGTAATGCTGATTTTTAATTTTAGGAAAACTATTGGTTGCATCACCTTGACCTTCAAACCCATGACAGCCTATACAATTGTTTTGATATAAGGCTTTGCCGTTATCTAGCTTATCACCAGAACCATTGCCATTATCGCCCACAATCGGCAATGTTTGTATGTAACCTGCAATATCAGCAATAGCCTGAACACCACCAATGGTATCTGGGTTTTGTCTGTATTTATTTTGTATATCTTTAAGCTGTTTAATGATGACTGATTTGTGTTGAGAAGCAATCACTGGAAAACTACCGTTTTCCTTACCCATGCCATTATCCAAATGACAAGAAGCGCAAAGTCTATACCCATTTTTTCCATTGTCCAAATTAGACTCCAACTTTAGTGCTTGTTCATACACATCTTGTGCAGTTGCGCTTGGTAAAAATATCTGAAAAATAAAAACAACAAATACAATAAATGACTTCATACAAAACCTAGATAAATGGGTAGAATACTCACTAGTTTATTTTAATTTTGCATCTAGATGTTTGTAAAAAATAGTTTATTTGTTATTTTTTTATTTTTCCTTAGTGTATCTAGTGCTAAAGAGCTAGTAACTATTGAACTTCCATCTGGTGATGAAACAGAAATTAGAGTTTTTCCCGCTAAAGGAAACACGCTTATTGTTGGCTTTGCTTGTGATAATGGAAAAAGCAAACACGAAGAAGCAACTGCACAAAGCTTAGCGGATGACGGCATAGAGGTTTGGATGCCTGACATGCTAAGCACTTACATGCTACCAAAATCTCGCAGTAGCTACGGTGAAATTCCAGGAGAGGATTTAGCGCAAATTATCTACGAAGCAATCTCTACTAAAAAAGATGTTTATATTGTTGGCTCAGGGCCTGACACACAATTAATACTTAGTGCTGCTGCACAATGGAAAAAGTCTTTTCCAGACTATCAAGACTTAAAAGGGGCGATTTTACTTTTTCCACGCCTTAACGATGGAGAGCCTGTACCTGGTGTAGAGCCAAAATATGTAGAGCCTGTTGGCACAACCACAATTCCACTTATGGTGCTAGAAGGCGGACGCACTCCTAACCGCTGGGGCCTTAACCACCTAAGTGATAAACTAAGTGCCGGTGGTAGTAAGGTTATATCAAAAGTTGTGCCAGATATTCGTGGTTACTTCTTTAAGCGTGCCGACCCAAATAGAACCGAAGATGTCGTCACTTCGCAATTATCCGGACTAATCAAAGTTAGTCTTTTTTATCTAAAGGAATCTTCAAAATGATAAATATCAAAAAAATATTAACACTACTACTATTAGCACTTTCACTATCTGTAGGTGCTGCACACCTTAAGCCTTATAAAGGGTCAATCAAAAGCCCAACGGTTAACTTGCAGGATTTAAATGACAATACCCACACATTAGAACAATACAAAGGCAAAGTAGTGTTGGTACAATTTTGGGCAACTTATTGTCCACCTTGCGTTAAAGAAATGCCTAGCATGAATAAATTACAAGACAAACTCTCTACAGCAGGTGTGCCTTTTAAAATTCTAGCCATTGATATGGCTGAAACCAAAGCAGAAGTAAGTGCATTTGTAGAAAAAATCAAGCCAGAATTTACCATTCTAATGGATGAAACTGGCTCCAGTATTGGTCAGTGGAATGTGTTTGCCGCACCTTCAAACTTTATCATCAACAAACAAGGTGAAATTGCTTATACCTTGTTTGGTGGCGTTGAGTGGGACTCGCAAGAGATTGTTAATAAAATCACTGAATTATCTAAACAGTAGTTTTACTCAAAATCCTCAGTTGTAATACACGAGCAGAATAAGTTTCTATCGCCATAAACATTATCAATACGCTTAACTGGTGGAAAGTATTTATTCTGCTTTAAAGACTCCACTGGATATAAAGCCCCTTCTCTAGTATAAGGATAACTCCACTCTCCCGCCATTTCTAACGCTGTGTGTGGCGCATTTTTCAACACATTATTGTCTTTATCACTCTCTCCTGAAATCACTTGTTGTATTTCTGCGTGAATACTAACCATAGCCGTAATAAAACGATCAATCTCGTGCTTTGATTCACTTTCTGTCGGCTCAATCATGAGTGTGCCTGCTACTGGGAACGACATAGTTGGAGAGTGAAAACCATAATCCATTAAACGCTTGGCAATATCTTCTTCGGAAATACCACTTATCTCTTTAAGTGGGCGAATGTCGATAATACACTCATGCGCCACCATACCTTGATCGCCACGATATAAAATCGGGAAATATTCTTTTAATTCGCTCGCAATATAATTTGCGCTCACAATAGCAACTTCGGTTGAACGCTGCATGCCGTATTTTCCTAATAATTTAATATAACTCCAAGAAATTGGCAAAATTGAGGCTGATCCATACATGGCAGCTGAGACTGCATTAGAATCCTTGTCTAATGGATTGCCTGGTAAAAACTCTGCCAAATGTGCTTTCACACCAATTGGACCCATGCCCGGACCGCCACCACCATGTGGAATGGCAAAAGTTTTATGCAAGTTAATGTGTGATACATCTGCACCAAATTCACCCATGCGAGTAACACCAACCATAGCATTTAAGTTAGCACCATCTAGATAGACTTGACCACCTGCATTATGAATAATGTCACAAATTTGTTTAATTTCAACTTCAAACACGCCGTGTGTTGATGGGTAAGTTACCATAATGGCTGAAAGTTTCTGTGCATGCTTTTCAACTTTAACTTCTAAGTCATCAATATCAATGTTTCCTGACTCATCACACTTAACAATCACTACCTTCATGCCTGCCATTACTGCACTTGCAGGATTGGTTCCATGTGCAGACGATGGAATAAGACAAATATTACGATCAAAATCTCCACGAGACTCATGATATGAGTGAATCGCCAAAAGACCAGCGAATTCACCTTGTGAGCCCGCATTGGGTTGCAGGGACACTGCATCATAACCCGTTACTTCACATAAAGCATGTTCCAAGTCTGTAAACAATTGTTGATAACCCTTGGTTTGACTCTCAGGCACATAAGGGTGTAGCTTAGAAAACCCTGGTAAACTTACCGGATACATTTGCACCGCAGCATTAAGCTTCATGGTGCAAGACCCTAATGCAATCATTGAATGATTAAGTGCAATGTCTTTATTTTCCAAGCGCTTTAAATAGCGCATCATTTCAGTTTCTGAATGATATTGATTAAATACCGGATGAGTTAAATAGTCAGACTCTCGCATCATACTAGTAGGTAAAACTGGGTCTGACTCTGCTAATTTATCAATTGAAAAAACAGATAAAAGAGATAACAATTCAGTCTCTGTCGTTGTTTCATCAACTGATATGCTTAACTGAGTATCACTTAATAAACGCAAATTAATGCCAGATTGTTGAGCGTTAGTAAACAAAGTTTGAGTCTTGTCAGTATTAATTGTAATCGTATCAAAAAACTGATCAGCAGCTAGCGTGTAGCCTGATGCTTTTAAACTTTCGGCCAAAGCACTTGCTTTAAGATGTACTTTAGTGGCAATCTTTTTTAAACCCTTTGCACCATGGTAAACACCATACGCAGCAGCAAGCACTGCTAGCAATACTTGAGCCGTACAAATATTACTCGTTGCCTTATCACGACGAATATGTTGCTCACGAGTCTGCAAAGACATACGCATTGCTGGTGCGCCATGCGCGTCTTGAGAAACGCCGATAATACGCCCTGGCACCATACGTTTAAACTCATCACGTGTTGCTAAAAAAGCCGCATGTGGACCACCAAAACCCATTGGCACGCCAAAGCGCTGTGAGTTACCAATAGCGATATCAGCACCCATTTCAGCAGGCGTTTTAATAAGTGTTAATGCCAAAATGTCACAAGCCACAATAGTTAATACATTATTGTTTTTTGCTTTAGCAATATCAGCAGTTAAATCTCGCACTTCACCATTAGTACCTGGTGATTGCAATAGTGCTGCAAAACAATCATTAAGCTCATTACTCTGCACATCTTCAACAACCAGCTCAATACCTAATGGTTTTGCGCGCGTTTGCAAAATAGTAATGGTCTGTAGATTCGTATTTTTATCAATAAAAAATTTGTTTGATTTGTTTTTACGATTGGCACGTTTTGCCATCATCATCGCTTCAGCAGCCGCTGTTGGCTCATCAAGTAGTGATGCATTGGAAATATCCATGCCTGTTAAATCCATAATCATCTGCTGAAAATTAAGCAACATTTCCAAACGACCTTGAGAAATCTCAGCTTGATATGGCGTATAAGCTGTATACCAACCTGGATTTTCTAAAATATTACGCCGAATAACAGCCGGCATTAAAGTGCCGTAATACCCTTGACCAATAAAGTTAGTCGCTAAAACATTCTCATTTGCAAGCTTGGTGGCCAATTCTAAACTGTCTCGCTCAGTTAGACCTTCATCCACCTCCATACGATTACCAAATAAAATAGAATCTGGCACGGTTTTTGACACCACCTCATCAACACTACTACAACCAATGACATTAAGCATTTCGTCAATATCTGTTGTATTTGGACCAAGGTGTCTATTTAGAAATTCGTTACTCATAATGGGTAGAAAATTAAGATAAATTCAAGGATCAAATTTTATCTTAATAAGTGATTGTTTTCCTTATAAAAAATAAGGTTTATTTAATCACCCAGGAGGCCAATCTAGTTCTCTACCACCAAGACAGTGAAGGTGTATATGAAACACTGTTTGTCCACCATCTTTATTGCAGTTCATAACTGTGCGATAACCACTATCGGCAATGCCCAGATCTTTAGCAATTTTACTGGCAGTTAGTGTTAACTTTCCAAGCAATTCAGCATCATTGGTATCATTAAGGGTAGCAATATGTTTTTTAGGAATTACTAAAAAATGATGGGGTGCTTTTGCATCAATATCATGAAAAGCAAAAACATCTTCATCTTCATAAATTTTATTAGACGGGATATCACCTGCAATAATTTTACAAAACAAACAATCGCTCATATTTTCTCTACCTATATTGTCTTAAATACCACCAGCCAAATACTTTCTTAGCGATGTGCATTAATCGACAGTTCGGCAACATTAAACCACCTTTAAGTGTTCGAGATACGTACATACCTTTATTGTTTGAATCAACAATACACATTAGTTCAATCTTAAAAGTATTGCTCGATTTTTTACCATCAAGAACATCAAGTGCATTTTTCGCAGCAGCTGCCGCTTGAAGATCTGCCATATGCGCTTGTTTTGGCATCCACTCTGGTCCTGGAAAAGAGCCAGAATCACCTGCAACAAATACCTTGTCAGCACCCTCTACCTGGCAAAATTTATCGGCCTTTAACATACCGCCTTCACTGCGAGCAAGATCAGTATTATCAAACCAAGCATTTCCTGTCATGCCAGGCATGAACAAAATCAAATCTGCAGCAAACTCTCCACCTTCAGTAACTACTTTATCGGTCTCAAATTTTTTCATCTTATTGCCAAGATGAGTACCAATATTGCGTTTTTTCATCTCAGACAATAAACCACCAACCGCCTTCTCGCCCAAGCGTGCACCAGGCTTTGGCGCCGGTGTAAAGAAAGTTAGGTTAAATTTATCACGCCTACCTTCGGCTCGAAGCTGAGTATCCAGTCCAAACAAAAATTCAAACATTGGTCCACCGCGCATCGCACTAGGCTCTTTAGGATTGCCAGCAAAACCAATAGCAATATTGCCACCATCCATCGCTTTAACTCGATCACGAATCGCCTCAGCTGCGCTCAAGCCTTCACAAGGGGTGATAGCATTTTCAATACCTGGCAATTTCTTAATAAAACGACCTCCAGAGGCAATAATCAGCGCATCATTTTCATATAAACCAATTGGAGTGATGACGCTTCTACCACTATTTTCTAAGCCTGTTACCTCACTAGCAACATGGTGCACATTCATGCGCTTAAAGAAGTTGTCCAAAGGAATAACAATGTCTTTTGTCGAAACCGACTCTGAAGGCACCCAAATCAAGCTTGGCATATAAACCAGTTCTGCCTTAGAGGAGATAAGCGTAATTTCTGCAGTTTTATCCTGCTTTCGAATCGTTCTAACTGCGGTTAGACCGGCAAATCCAGAACCAATAATGGTAATTTTTTTCATACTTTATTTAAGAAATATTTAGTTTTATCTAATTGTGAATTTTAAATTATATGTCATAGCAGAGACTATGGCTTATTGTTTAAAATTCGCAAGTGGGTGAAAATAAATTATTTATTGTGACAAAAATGGCCACTATCAGGCTCCTCTACACTTCTAGCAATATTATCTACAAACTCTTGCAATTCATCAAATTCTAACACAGTTAAAATTCGAGTAACCACATCAGGAGCAACTCTTAATGTACACATCGATCCATCTTTGAGCTTAACCTCCATGCCAGCAGCATTTATCATCAAACTATCATCTGTTTGCTCTAACAATTGCTCTAACTCATCTTGAAGTTTGTCATACAAATCTTGTAGTTCGTCTAATATCGGCTGAGAAGTATCATCATCAATGGAGATAATTTCACCCTGAACTGAACCAAATCCTTCATCATCTTCGCATTCAAACTCTATTCCCACCTTTGTTAAGTGGTCTTTAAATTTGTCTGAGAGCTTTGAGTTGAAAAATATATAATCTAGCATTGTTATATCAAATTTTTTAAGGATATTTTAATGCTAGATCAAGATGCTTTAAACACTTTATTTGTTAACGCTAGAAGTCATAATGGTTGGCTTGACTCAAGCGTATCAGATGAACAACTTCATCAAATTTATGAACTTATGAAATTTGGGCCAACAGCGGCTAATAACTGCCCAGCTCGTATTACCTTTGTAAAGTCAGATAGTGGCAAACAAAAATTAAAAAAACACCTTGATGAAGGCAATGTAGATAAAGCCATGAGTGCACCTGTAGTGGCTATTATTAGCTATGACACTGAGTTTTATGAAAAACTACCATTTTTATTTCCACATACTGATGCAAGAAGTTGGTACGCTGGCAATCCAGCAAAAATTAAATCAGCTGGTGAGATGAATGCCACTTTGCAAGGCGCCTACTTTATGTTGGCAGCACGCTCAGTTGGACTAGATTGTGGTCCAATGGGTGGATTCAATAATCAAACACTGGATGAAGATTTTTTTGCAAATGACAAAACAAAATCAATCTTTATTTGCGCATTAGGACAAGGTGACGAATCCAAAATCTATCCGCGCGGACCGCGCCTAAGTTTTGATGAAGCGTGTGAGATTGTTTAAAATTTAGAAAATAATAACAATAAAACTAAAAATCACCTTTTGGTATTAAATTAAGCAATAAAAATGCCGTTAAAACGGCATTTTTTGCTATTTTTTAAACCCTTAAATCAATCAATTTTGAAAATTTAGCAAATTTTCAAAATGAGTAAAAATGCTAATCTTTTTCAGCTTTTTGCTCTTCTGTTCTTGGTGGGCAACCATTATGCTTAAGCCATAAGTCTTCATGACCAATTGCTTTAGCAAAAGCTGGAATTTCACACTCCTGTGCTGTTTTTTCTACTACGTCTGATGCTTTAGCATCTTTATCATCATCACCCAATCCAAAAACAGCAAATGCACCCAGTGCAATTAATGTCCACGATATGGCAAATAAGTATCTAATTCCTTTCATGTTTTCTCCATTTTTATTACAAAAAAAATAATTATTAGTCTACTTTAATGCAGCATGGCACGCAAGACAATTTCTCATTAACTTAGCCGTAAACTCTGTAAGGTCTACAATATCATCTTTATCGTTTAAGTCCATCTCTTCTGCATTAATAATTAGCTCTTCAAACATCATATGAGTTGGGCCACCAATTTGTTCAAAAGATACTGGGGGTTTTATCTTTAACTGATTGGGGTGTTGCTCTTGCCATTCTATTGCCTGAATAACGTGCTGCATTGATAATCATATCTTTATCTTTTGTAGCAATGCCTGTCATAATTTGCTGAATAGTTGTTAGCATTTGTCTCATTTCAGCAAGAAACTCTTTACCTCGATCTCTTCGGCAGCAATAGTGCTACTTATGAATAGCGATAGCGACAATAAAAAAGCTCTATTCATTCCCCTTTCCCCTCTTTTTTTTAATAATCAAATTCCATTTTTTCAAACACCCACTGTGCATTTTTGCCTGCAATATCTTTGTATCCACTTAAAAAATGAAACTCTGATTGGTCAATTTTACTCGCTTCTAACATGTCACCATCATTTTCTAAAATTTTGGAAATTTCTTTATTTAAGAAAATCAAATATGATTGGGTATTTTTAGTGGCAGTGGCAAGATCAGAAGCTTTTCCATGGCCTGGTACAATATATTTTGGCTTAAATTCTGCCATCTTTTCAAATACATTAATCCAGCTTTGAGAATCTTTAGCCGGGCCAATACCCAACATTCTGTCATTAAATACCACATCACCTGCAAACATAACTTCTTCACTCAGCATCCAAGCAACAATATCACCTACGGTATGTGCTTCGCCAAAGTGATACAACTCTAAGCTTATGCCACCCAATTCAAGCTGCATTTTTTCATCAAATGTTTCAGTTGCAAAAACAGGATTAGTACCATTTAGACTATCACCTAAAAATCCACCAAGTCTATTTAAGTGATAATCTGCCCTAGCTTGTTGATCGGCTTTGGTTTTGCTTGACGAGATAATTCTAGCACCTAGTTTTTGAAAATAATCATTGCCCAACCATCGGTGGTCTTGACCACCTGTGTTGATAACGATTTTTATAGGCTTATCAGTTAATGTTTGAACAGACTCATGAATCTCTTTTGCGCCCAAAAGACTTGCACCTGAATCAATAATCACTACGCCATCATCAGTAATCACAACACCGTGCGTTGAATTATTACCAAAATTGGTTGCAGATCTTTGAGTGGTTTCGCCCACTAAAGCGTAAACATTGTTGGTAACTTTTTGCACTTCTAAAGCAGCTTGTGCTGAAAAAACACTGGTCATTAAAGTTAAAAACATTGCCACTTTACTCATCTTATTCTCCTAAAAATAAAAACCTAATAATATCACCAAAGGCCAAATAAAAAAGTATCAGCATTGATAAAGAAAAAATGGCTTTTTGCATGAAGTTTAAATTCTGAATACTGTCCCTGCCCCTAGTTAGGTCGCAAGCTTCACCTGGACAATGTTTAACTTTTTGCGTGTGAAATAAATTATAAATTTTACAACCTGCGCAAATACCGAATACCGCCTCAAAAAACAACAAACCCAAACATAATGCACAAGTAAGAATATTAATCGGTCCGCGAATTTCATTTAGAACAACCAAATAAAACATAATGGCGGCCAAAGTAAAACCAATGCCCCATGCCCATCTTTTGGGTTTGGCGTCGGTATATTCTGGTTTTTGATTATTAACCATCCAACGCCCCACTACCATTGATGGTGCATATTTAGGGTTGATAAAAATCCTAATAAAAAAATCAAACAAGAAAACCGACACCATAAGCTTCGTTGGCTCGTTATTGCCAGTTAAAAAACCGTTCATAAACGCCATAAAGGCAAAGAAAAATACGATACCAGCTGCCGCTCTTACCTCACGCTCATTGAACATAGGTTCGTCATAACCTGCTACTTTTTCACCAAAGCTAAACATTATTAAAAAGTATATTATTCATAATTTAGATTCTTGATTTTAATAGTAGTCTTGCTCTTTCTGATGACGTACAGCAAGAATAGTTACTATATCATTATTTTCAATCTCAAATAGTGCAACATGGCCACTTGAGCCAAACGGAATGATAATTTCTCGTAAAAATACATTATTTGTATCAACCTTTCTGCAAGAGAAGGGGAAGTCTTGTAGAAATTCTAAACTTTTTCTAATGGCAATGTAAGCGCGCCTTGCAGTAGATATATCTTGATCAAGTAAGAATTGATATAGTACTTTTATATCCTCTCTGGCACTCTTGATATATCTAACATTAAAACTTATTATTTCATTGTTATGAATTTTGACTACTATCAAGCATATTTTTTAATTCGCTTAACACTTCTTTGGCATCATAATATTCATCATTTACCACAGCCTCCTCACGAGAGATCAATCCTTTGGTAATAAAATCTTGTTTTAACTATCGACTTTTAACACCTTGACGAAGTGACTCAATAACAAAACTAGATAGAGTTTCATTCTCTTGTAGAATATTTTCTACAGAATGACGCAATTCAGTCTCAACCCTTAAAGCAGGAATGGTTGCTGTTTTCATTACGCCTCCTTAATAATGCATTACATTTGCAATTCATTATACATAGGCTTAACACTGGGCAAGTGTTTTTAAACCACTTGCCCTGCCGCCCATCCTGATGACCAGGCCCATTGGAAATTATATCCACCTAGCCAGCCAGTTACGTCAACTGTTTCACCAATAAAGTACAGTCCTGGTTGTTTGTTTGATTCCATGGTTTTAGAGGATAGTTCATTAGTATCTACACC
Source organism: uncultured Candidatus Thioglobus sp. (assembly GCA_964344985.1). Taxonomy (GTDB): domain Bacteria; phylum Pseudomonadota; class Gammaproteobacteria; order PS1; family Pseudothioglobaceae; genus Thioglobus_A. The sequence continues at coordinate 58,032 of CAYFPI010000002.1, forward strand.
GCCCGTACACACCTCTGCAGTGCGCAATCCTTCGGTGCCACTTGGAGTTAATAGCCAATTGTTCAAAGCCTGGCCAAACTCTTTTAAATCGGCTTGTTTAATTTCACCCAATATTTTTTCAGACAAATCCGTTGCTATTAAAACTTGAGAAAATCGAAACGCTAAGCGCTTAGAAAAGTACTCATTAAGAATGGTTTTAAGTGCTGTTGTACCTTTATTTTGCTGTGTAGTTAATAGCAACTCTGTTGCATCAACCCCTGGCAAAAGATTAATTGATATTTGATCATTTTTTTTCCAATAAGAGGAAATTTGCAAAACTGCAGGACCGCTAATACCCCGATGAGTAATGAGTATCATTTCTTTAAAGCTTTGATTATTGCAGCTTATTTCTGCCTCTAATGACAAGCCAGATAAATCTTTAAAATATCTATCAATGTCTGATTGCAGGAAAGTAAAAGGTACTAATGCAGGTCTAAAAGGAATTGACTTAAGTCCAAACTGTTTGGCAACTTGCAGACCAAAATCTGTAGCCCCCATTTTAGGAATGCTTGGTCCACCTGTGGCAATAACCAAAGAATCAGCTTGAAACTTTCCTTGGCTTGATCCAACTGTATAACCTTGATCAAATTTAATTTGATCAATCTCAACATTAAACAACATATCTACCCCACCACAATCGTCCAATAACATCTTAAGAACGGCAGGAGATTTTTGATCACAAAACAACTGACCTAGTGTTTTCTCACTCCAACTCAGTTGATGAGATTCAAGCTTAACAATAAAATCCCATTGTGTATAGCGTGATAAGGCTGATTTGCAAAAATGTGGATTGTTTGACAGATAGGCTTCTGAGTCAACAAAAAGATTGGTAAAGTTACAACGACCACCACCAGAGATAAGAATTTTTTTTCCAGCTTTATTGGCTTTGTCTAAGATTAATACATTTCGCCCGCACCTATTAGCTTCAATAGCACACATTAGCCCCGCTGCGCCTGCACCAATAATGATAACGTCGTAAATTTTCAAAGCAAATCTTTAATGGTATTAACAACTGATGGAGAATCCCACTCTAGAGCGCCACGATAGCCGTGGCGAATCACTCCGTTTTTATCCAATAAAAAATTAGATGGGTAAGCATATACACCCCAATCTTTAACTGCCTCTCCAGAGGTGTCTAGTAGAGTCAACAAATCAAAGTTAACTTTTTTCTTAAACTCTGTAATTTCACCAATAGACTCACCAACATTAACTGTGATAATCTCAAACTCATCTTTGCTGAATTTTTCACTCAACCTAACCAAAGACGGGATTTCTTTCACACAAGGCTTGCACCAACTTGCCCAAAAATTAACAAGCACCACTTTGTTTTTAAAATCTGTAATTGATATTTTTTGCCCACTCAAATTATCCAGCTTAAGCTCAATATTGTGCCTACCTCTATATGGTGCAAGCTTAGGCTCACTAATTGCATGACTAACCCTAGACTCTCTACATTTTGACTGTGTTAATAATAAAGGCGGGTCAATGGTTGATAGTAATTTAGAGGCCTGAATATAAATATTATCAAGATTATCTCTCGCCACCATATCGGCTTTTAATAAATCGCTCTCATTACGCATGTGAAATCCACCACGCACACCCTTAAGCTTGTGAACAAACACAGAGCTACCACCAGTTTCTAACGTATCTGTAATTTCTTGTATACGGAAATATTTAGTTCCATATTGTGGCATTAATAGATAAATAGGCAGGTTGCTAGATTTGGCAATATCTACATAATCAGCTTTATCTCCCAATCTTGGCTTGCCTTGAATTAAATGTGGCGAATGGAAAATATGGCCTTTTAAATAATCAGAATCTGGGTATTCTAGTTGCCACCTACGTGCCACCTTTAAAGCTAGTTGGGCGCCTCTGCCCGAGGTGATAAAAAATAGCTTTTTAAACCCTTGTTGCTTTGTAAAATAAACCAACTCCACCAAGTCATCAACATCAAACTTATCAATACTGCTGCGATGTTTTGGCACCATGTAGCTTGAGTGTAAATCAAGCGCCCAAACATCATAACCAGAAAAAGCCAGCTGTTGTGCTGTTGGGATGTATCCCTTGCCAAATCCGCGCTCCGATGGAAGGTATAAATATAGTGTTTCGCCATCAGATTTAAATGTATCGATACTGATAACTTCGTTTGAAATTAACTCAACCTCTATTTTCTCACTGGCAAAAATAGCCGACGAAAACAAAATAAAAGCTAAAAACAATCGCTGCATTAGTTGTTGTATTCTTCTTTATACCCACTTGATGGGTACATCTCTAAAATATAATACAAAATTACACCTTCGGAAGAGCGTGATGGGCCTAGCACTTTTGCAGCATACAAATGATTTTCAGGATCTGATTTTTCAATAGCCTGCTCCATGCTCTCAACAACTTCAACATTGTTGGCAGGTACACGTTCGCGCTTAATGCGAGGAATTCTTACAATTGCAAATTCTTCCTTAACAACTTTGATGCTAGGATGAGGATCTAATGCATAGCCATTAACCATAATTGTAAATTAAGGCAGTACCTTTTTAAATGGCTTGACAACTACACTTTTGTAAGCACCTGAGGCCATATAAGGGTCAGCATCAGCCCATGTCTGTGCATCCTCAAGACAGTCAAACTCTGCCACAACTAATGAGCCAGTAAAGCCTGCCTCACCAGGTTCGTTATTATCAATTGCAGGATGAGGCCCTGCTAAGATCAATCGACCTTCGTTTTTTAAATTATTTAAACGCTCAATATGTGCAGGACGCACCGACATTCTTTTCTCTAATGAATCCTCTACATCTTGAGAGATAATTGCATACAACATCAAGTACTCCTTATAGATCTAACACATCTTGCATAGAATACAAGCCTGCGCCCCTGCCTTCTAACCAGATAGCCGCACGAACCGCACCATTAGCAAATGTCATGCGTGATGAGGCTTTATGAGTAACCTCTACGCGCTCCCCTTCCATAAAGAAACTTACTGTGTGCTCGCCCACTACATCGCCACCTCGAATGGTAGAAAAACCAATAGTTTGACGATCACGCGGCTCTTCGATGCCTTCACGACCGTAAATAGCACACTCAGACAAATCTCTACCTAAGGCATTAGCCACTACCTCACCCATCTTAAGTGCAGTACCAGATGGGGCGTCTACCTTGTGGCGATGATGCGCTTCAACAATTTCAATATCAGCGTCTTCACCAATAACGCGAGATGCCATATCCAACAATTTAAGAGAAAGGTTAACACCAACACTCATGTTTGGCGCAAAAACAATCGGTGTATCCTTAGCCGCGGTATTAATGACTTGTAATTCAATATCACTAAAACCTGTAGTGCCAATTACCATGGCCTTTCCAGCTTGCTCACAAATTGTTAAATATTCTAATGTTGCTTCTGGGCGTGTAAAGTCGATCAATACATCAAATTGATCCAATATTGAATTAAGATCATCGCCCTTATCTAAGGTAGCGCCTAGGCTTACTTTATTGTTTTGGCCGATTGCCTCAATAATCGTTTGACCCATGCGTCCAGAAGCACCAACCACTGCAATTCTTGTCATATTTTATTCACTCTAGTAATTAAAGATTGAGCCTCAACTATTCTTGTTTAACCTTTAAATATACTGGATATTTATAGTTACCTTTATTAGTGAAGCCATAATATTTAAACGTAATTTTACTACCAATAGATGGTGGGTTTTCTCTGTCTTTATCCTTAAACCCAGATCCAACTCTTAATTGCTTGCCACTTTCCGTCTGACAAAGCACCGAACCCATTTTTCCAAGATACTTACCCTTTCCTGGCAATATCTCCAACACTGTGCACTCAGTATCAAAATACTTTTTAACTTTAAGCGCAGAAGATAATCTGCCCGTCTCATACAGAGTGTTTGGATTACGTACCACTACGCCCTCACCCTTTTGAGCAACAACCTCTGCAAGATAATCTTGAAGTTGGCTTTTATCTTTTATTAATGTTTGCTTAAGAATTTTTAGATTGGGTACTGGCTTTTTAGCCAGATAATTTTCTAAAACTGACAATCTATCGAACAAGTTGCCTGTCTGATTTGGTACTTCAAAAATATTATGCGTTATATTTTTCCAGCGATCATCAGGATTTTGACTACGAACAATTGAGCTGATTGTCTCAAAATCATCTCTTTTGGTCCAAAGCTCACCATCTACAGCAAATGGCGGATAATCTTTTATAAACCACGCTGGCGCCTGAATAGTGTTCCCACCTCGACTAATTAACTCCGACCCTGTCCAAAAACCTCGAATGCCATCAAGTTTTTCGCTCATTACCCAACCAGCAACTTCTTTGCTATCGTCATAGGTTTTGAGTAAAAATAAATCTGGCTGATTTTTGGCAAAAACTGTTTGAGAAAATAGTAGAAAAATTAAAACTAATTTAACACCAATTCTCAACACAATCAGATTATAAGCTGTCTTCTAAAAAGCCATTCTGCTTAGTAATATTATCAATATCTTGCAAGGCTTTTAACATATCTGCCATTTTATGAATTGGAATCATATTAGGACCATCACTGAGTGCATTTTCAGGATCAGGATGTGTCTCCATGAAAAACCCTGACACACCAACTGCCGCTGCTGCTCTTGCTAATACTGGAACCATTTCTCTTTGACCGCCAGAAGTAAGGCCGTTGCCACCTGGTTGCTGCACAGAATGTGTAGCATCAAATACCACTGGCTGACCCGTTGAGCGCATGGTGGATAGACCGCGCATATCTGACACCAAAGTGTTATAACCAAATGAAGTGCCACGATCACAAATGGTAATTTGTTGATTACCTACTTCAAAAGCCTTATCCACAACATTTTGCATATCCCAAGGCGCTTGAAACTGCCCTTTTTTAATATTAACTGGAATACCCTGTTTGCAAACATTTTGAATAAAGTTGGTCTGACGTACTAAAAATGCTGGTGTTTGCATCATATCAACCACATCTGCCACTTCATCTAGTGGTGTATCTTCATGCACATCAGTAAGCACGGGCAGGCCAATTTCGTCTTTTACTTTTTGCAAGATTCTCAAACCTTCTTCAATGCCCAGCCCTCTAAAACTACCTGTGCTAGAGCGATTAGCCTTGTCATAAGAAGATTTATAAATAAAATTAATGCCTAGTGCTTCAGTAACACTCTTTAGATGCTCTGCTGTGCCCAACGCTAGCTCTTCAGACTCAATCACACAAGGGCCTGCAATTAAGAAAAACGGCTGATCAATACCAACTTCAAAATCTAGTAATTTCATAATGGTTAAAAAAAATATTAATAATTAATAAGGTTAATTATAAGAGACCTTTGTATTAAGTAGGGATGATTAGCAAAATTCAATTTTTTCCACAATTGGTAATCTTATTAAGCCCAGCTCTAGCAAGGCTAAGGTAGGGTTTAATAAATAATCAAGTGGGTGAAAAGTGGATTATTTATGATTATTCATATTTATACAAAGGACTCTACAAGTCAAAACAATTCATTAAAATACTAATTCATGACAAATACACCCGACATTCTAAAAAAAATTATTGCCCGTAAAGAGCAGGAAATACTTGATGCTAAAAAACTTATCAGCCCTGATAAGATGATGGAGCAAGCCTACGATAATCGCAATACGCGTGATTTCTTTGCAGCATTAAAAAATAAGGCTGATCTAGGACAAAATGCTGTTATTGCTGAGATTAAAAAAGCCTCGCCTTCAAAAGGGATTTTGCGCGAAAATTTTAATCCTATTGAGATTGCAAAAAGCTATGAAAAGCATGGCGCAGCTTGCTTGTCAGTATTGACTGACAGAGATTTTTTCCAAGGTGATGATCAGTATCTGATTGATGCACGATCAGCCGTATCATTACCCGTATTACGCAAAGAATTTATTATCGAGCCTTATCAGGTTTTTCAATCCAGAGCACTTGGTGCAGATTGTATCTTACTCATTGCAGCTTGCTTAAGCGACAGTCAAATGGAGGATTTATCCATGTTGGCAATTACTTTAAAGATGGATGTTTTGGTGGAGGTGCACAATCTAGAAGAATTAAAACGCACCATGGCATTACGCTTACCAATGATTGGTATTAATAATAGAAATCTTCGTACTTTTGAAGTCTCTTTACAAACCACACTTGAGCTGCTTGAAACAGCTGGTGATGACACGTTGGTTATTACAGAAAGTGGCATCTTAACAAAAGAAGATGTGGCATTAATGAACAACAATGGCATTCATGGTTTTTTAGTTGGTGAGGCATTTATGCGTCAAGACAATCCTGGAAAAGCCTTACAGGAGATCTTTAAATGAATACAACTGTAAGATGGATTGACGGCATGATGATGACTGGTGAATCTGCCAGCGGACACGCCATAGTGATGGACGGTCCTGAAGAGCTTGGCGGTAAAAATCTTGGTGTTCGACCAATGGAAATGCTACTACTTGGTATGGGCGGCTGCACCACAGTTGATGTGGTCTCTACACTCAAAAAGATGCGCGAAGAGGTGCGAGATTGTCGAGTAGAAATTTCAGCCGATCGAGCAGAAGATCACCCTAAAGTTTTTACCAAAATTCATCTTCATTTTATTATTAAGGGTAACGATCTGAATGATAAAAAAATTGCAAAAGCGGTTAGCCTTTCTGCGGATAAGTATTGCTCTGCTTCTATCATGCTAGCCAAAACAGCTAATGTTACTCACGATTTTGAAATAAATGAATAATACTTGGGGTTGGCTTGGTACAATTACCGGCATTATTGGCGGACTACTGGTTGCACTTAATTTTGAACTTTCAAAATTTGGCTATGTTTTTTTTATGGTATCAGCCATTAGCTGGATCATCCAAGGTTCTAAAAATAACGACAACTCATTAGTGTTGTTAAATGCTGTTTTTGTTTGCGTTAACACACTAGGTCTTTATCGTTGGTTTTCTTAAATCGTTATTTTTCCTGCCTTATTATTACGCTTATTGCTAATACTGGTGTATTTGCTGACGACACTCAGCCTATCAAAACCGATATTAATGAAAAAGTAGAAACTCTAGATACTGAAATCTTAGATTTAGAAATTAGCTATGAAATGGGTATGGATGCTTATGATATTAATATGGAGGCAGAAGATATTAGTAATCAATTACTGTATCACGAATACCAACTCGGAACCCCAAAGGGTGATGATGAGCAGTGGAATGAGTCTGAACAAATGATTCTTGAGGCAAAAATTAAACTTCAAGCACTGCAAGAAAAAATCAAAGTCGAGGGTGATTGGGGTCAATTGCGCTTTAGAGTTCAAGATTTTCGTGGCTCTGATCCAGGCGCAATAAAACTTAGATATAACTACGGTTTTTAAAGAAAACTGAGTATTTAAATTTTAAATTTTTAGCGTATAATATTTTTTTCACGGAGAGTTGGCCGAGTGGCTGAAGGCGCGCCCCTGCTAAGGGTGTATAGGGTTTATCCCCTATCGAGGGTTCAAATCCCTCACTCTCCGCCATACCACTTCGTCTTTTTTTTATTTTCCGGCGTTGAATCACTAAACCCTCTCAATCACATGGTTATATCTATGCTCAATCGAGTGTTCAGAAATTCGCCTTGTAAAATAAAAAAAATACTTGTGGTACCGATATTGCAATTTAGGTAAAATTTTCAGATTACCTTAAAGCAACACACCAATCCCATTATGACTGACACACCTTTAGTAATTGCAGGAAAAACTTACAACTCTCGCTTATTGGTCGGCTCAGGAAAATATAAAGATTTAACCGAAACAAAACTTGCAACTGATGCGGCTGAGGCGGACATTATTACGGTTGCCATTCGTCGTACCAATATTGGGCAAGATGAAAATGAGCCTAACTTGCTTGATGTTATCAATCCTAATGAGTACACAATATTGCCAAATACTGCAGGTTGTTACAACGCCAAAGATGCTGTTCGAACGTGTCAGCTAGCGCGTGAATTGTTAGGTGGACACAACTTGGTAAAGCTAGAAGTACTGGGCGATGAAAAGACCTTATATCCAAATATTGTTGAAACTTTAGCGGCTGCACAGACATTAGTTAATGACGGCTTTGATGTGATGGTTTACACCAGTGATGACCCCATTGTTGCCAAAGAGCTAGAAAATATTGGCTGTGCTGCAGTAATGCCACTCGCCTCACTGATTGGATCGGGCCAAGGTATTGCCAACCCTGCCAATATTAAACTTATTAAAGAACAAACTAATGTGCCAGTATTGGTTGATGCTGGCATTGGCTGTGCAACTGATGCAGCTCGCGCAATGGAGCTTGGTTGCGACGGCGTACTGATGAATTCGGCAATTGCTAGTGCTCAAAATCCGATTCTGATGGCAAGTGCAATGAAACATGCTGTGATTGCAGGTCGTGAGTCATTCCTTGCAGGTCGTATGATGAAAAAAGCTTACGCTTCAGCATCATCACCCATGGAAAATTTAATTTAAAATCACTACTCCAATACCTTTAACGCCTTGGTATTTTTAACAAAAACAAACCCGTCATAACGCCAATCTAACACAATAGGCATATAGTTTTTTGACTCACTCTCAGGGTTATAAACCACACCAACTGCTCTATGCTCTGTAAGCAATGATTGAGGCGGATGTCTTTTATTTGTCTGATTAAAGACAAAATAAAACTTATCTAAATTAATCTTGCTCAATACACTCTCAATGCTACCCAGTTGAGCACTTGGCAGAGTCATAACCTTCTTATCTTCTCCCCAGGCATCTGCCGCCAACACTTCTCCATGGTTAGTACCAAATCCAAGTAAAAACACTGGAATTTGTTTTTGTAGTTTCTTGGCTAAATAGCCCATGGTTATCGAACCCGGAGAATAAGACGATGGCGTTGCTCCGACATCACCAATATGTGTGTTATGCGCCCAAACAATTGCCTTGGTATTCTTTCCATGGTATTTAATTAGTCTCAAAATACTTTGCCACATGTGCATAGATCTAACATTCCAAGAAACGGTCTGATTGTAGTCATTCCAGCGATAAAATCGCTCAGCATTACGAACTACTAAAGCATTCTGCCAAATATTGAGCTGATTAAAGTTTGCGTATGGTTGATAATTAATCAAACTAAGTAGTAATTCAACAGCATTTTCAATATGTTTACTACAAGAAAAATCTCTATTTTCTACCTGCTCGGACCAAGATTCTTGCTCTTGGTTAGTAAAACACAACAGTCTTTCTTTAAATGTTGGGTAATAAGCCGGAAAATGTTGATTGACAAATGTCAATACACGATCAATTGCGGTGTCTGGCTCGTACAAATCCAAACCATAAAAACTAACTTTATTGTGTTCTAACTGATCTTTATTAAAGTTTTTTATCCATTCTACCAGCTCCTCAATAGGCTGATTTTTCCACATCCACTCTGGCCAATTATCAAAACTGTTAAGAACTTCTTTGGCTGAAGAATACTCAACTGAACTGCCTTTTATATAGGTATTTATCTTAAGTACAAAATTCCAAGGCGCCTCAATAGCAATAAATCTAAACCTGTGGTTTTTGATCAAATCTTTTGTTATTGATATGCGAACATTATAAAACTCTTGTGTTCCGTGTGTGGATTCTCCAAGCAAAACTAACTGTTGTTTTGCAGCAGCATCAATTAACGGCTTTAAATCTTTGACTGAATCAAAAGCAGCCGCTTTATTGACATAGTAACCAAATAAATGATTTTTGTCGATCGATATAGCATTAAAAGACAACAGATGTAATAAAACAGCAAGAATAATAACCCTTAATTGCAATGCCTTCATAACACACTTATTCTACACTTTGTTGTAAAACAAACATTAAAAGACTTAATCCAGAAAATCTTTAACTACTTCTTCTTTAGTTTTTTTAACTCTAATACCGGGCTTTGCGATAATTTCTAAGAAAAAAGACTCCAACCCTTCTGCATCCGCTTCAGAGATGACTTTATTCATTTCTGCAACATGAACTTTATTGCAATTGCCCTCATTAGCACCATAGCGGCAATCAAAATCCCAAAAATCAACACCTTGAGGTAATTTCTTGTTACGTTCACGCTTAATGTATTTTTTCACCTCGTGCTTAATTGCTTCAACCATTCTAGGTCTTTGCTTTTTAGGGTGTGAAAAACTAAAGGTTTTTTTCATGATTCATTTATGAGCAATAACAATGAAGTAATTATATTGTATTATCAACTCACACCATAAGCGATAAAATAACCTTATGGATTTTTCAACAACACTCTCAGGGCTAAAGAAAAACAATCTGTATCGCTCAAGAAGGGTTGTCTCTAGTGCGCAAGATACACAAATTGTGATTAATGAGAAATCAGTCGTTAATTTTTGCTCAAATGATTACTTGTCACTTGCTAATCATCCACAAGTAAAAGAAACACTGAAACAAGGTGTTGATAAGTACGGTGTTGGATCTGGCGCATCACATTTGGTCAGCGGACACTCATCAGTACATCACGAACTAGAGGAGGCTTTAGCAGAGTATACAAAACAGGATCGAGCTTTATTATTTTCAACTGGATATAGTGCCAATTTGGGTATTTTCTCAGCACTTAAAGATGAGCTTGATTGGGTATTGCAAGATAAGCTAAATCATGCATCTTTGATTGATGCTAACCACCTAATTGGATTGCCATTACAGCGCTATTTGCATAATGATATTACCTCACTTGAGAAAAAAGCAAAAAGGCAAACAGGCCAAGGCATGATTGTGACCGACACTGTGTTTAGTATGGATGGTGATCAGGCAAATATTAATGATTTGCAAAAAATCGGAAATTTTTACAACGCAACACTCATGCAAGATGATGCGCATGGATTTGGCGTGTTTAAGCCCAATATTCCAGAAAATTCAATTTATATGGCTACTTTAGGCAAGGCAGTGGGCACAATGGGTGCTTTTGTTGCTGGAAGTGAGGATTTTATTGAATTTTTAATCCAAAAATCACGACCATATATCTACACAACAGCAATATCACCAGCAATTTGCGTAGCAACACTTAAAAGCTTAGATTTAATCAAACAAGGTGAACAAAAATCCAAATTGCTAGCTAATATTGATTTTTTCCGAAATTTTTCAACAGCACTTGGCCTGCCTATTGAAAAATCAAACAGTGCAATCCAACCACTCATTGTTGGAGAAAGTGAAAAGGCATTGAAAATTAGTCAAAAGCTGCTTAATCAAGGATTTTATGTAAGCGCCATTCGACCGCCAACTGTGCCTAAAAATACAGCGCGTCTTAGGATTACGCTAAACGCCAATCACACACAAAATCTGATCGAGCAATTGTTGGTCGCTATTAAAAATGCTCTACAGTAAAACCGTTGGAAACGGCCCAGAGTTAGTACTACTACACGGCTGGGGGTTTAACTCAGAGCTATTCAATAATCTTATTATTAAGCATCAAGATCAATACCGAATTACCAAAATAGATTTACCTGGACACGGAAGAAGTGACGATGTTGATGGCGGACTTAATGAGTGGTGCGATGCAATTATTAAAATCTTGCCTAAAAACCCAATATTACTAGGCTGGTCATTAGGTGGTTTGCTGGCTATTAATATCGCCTCAAAAATTAAAACTTCTAAATTGATTTTAGTTGCTTCAACTCCTAGTTTTGTACAATCAGACAATTGGAATTACGGCATTGACAAAAATAATTTCGAGCAATTTTCAAACACACTGCAACTAAACTTATCTAAAGGTTTAAGACGCTTTGTTAGTTTACAAACACAAGATAAATCACAATTAAAATCTTTAAATAAATACATTGACCAATACCCAGCTACAACAAAATCTCTCAATCAAGGTTTGGAGATTCTACTTTTATCAGATTTAACTCAATTATTACTTAACTTATCCACTCCAATTAAAGCAATACTGGGAGAGAAAGACACATTGGTACCGAATAGAATTAGTCAGTGGTATACGCAAGAAAATATTACTGTACAACAGCTGAATACTGGACACATTCCTTTTTTAGATAATGATTTTTTATTATGAATAAAACAACTTCTATTGCGCCAATACTATTAACAGTTTTTAGCATTTTTTGGCTGGCATTGGCAATCAATCCCCTTCATAGAGAAGTTTGGATTGCTGAAAATATAATTCTAAGAATTTGCATGTACTATCTGATAACCACTTACAATCGCTTTAAGTTTTCAAATACTTCTTACTGGCTAATTTTTATTTTTTGCATATTGCAAACCATTGGCGCTCACTACACTTATGCGGAGGTTCCACTGGGTTTTTGGGCGGCAGATTTATTCGATATTCAGCGCAATCATTTTGACCGACTTGTGCACTTTGCTTTTGGTTTTTTAGTTATATTGCCTTTTAAAGAAGTGCTTACCAAAACAGTTAATTTTGCTAATCAAAAAACTCAGATGTTTGTATTGGTTATGCTGTTTATAGGTATTAGTGGGTGCTATGAAATTGTTGAGTGGTGGTATGCAATTTTATTTGAACAAGATGTTCAAGCAGATGCTTTTCTTGGCTCTCAAGGAGATGCTTGGGACGCTGAAAAAGACGTATTTCTTGCAGGTCTTGGCGCTTGGCTATATCTATTTTTATTTACAAAAAAATCTAACAAAGCTTTGTAAAAATTATCTTGTTTTAACTTTATTCCTATGCGCCTTTAAATCGCACACATAAGCGTCTGCATCTGCATAATCAATAAAACTCCAATACCTATCATGCGGATTTTTAACCGCTCTGGCATGCTTAATAGGGCACCAATACTGCTCTGTTATTGATGCTAATTCTCCAACATAGCTTAACAGACCATTTGCATAGCCACAATAAACACAATTTATCTTTTCAAATAAATTTAGATAACCCAACTTATGACGATCAATAACAACATAATCACTTCTTTTAATTTTTTGTATTTTGTAAATTGGAAAACAAACAAATTGATATAAAAATGCAAATAAATCAAGCAACAATAGTGGAACAATCATTGCATAAATAATGGGTGCTGTTATAACAAACAAAGGGTTGGCATTTAAGACATAACTTAACACACCTGTTTTGAGTTTTTTATGCGCTTGATGAAGTGCTGACTCAAAACTTACTTTTCTTTTATTTAGTTGGTAGCTAAACGTTGCTCTTTTTATCTCAACCTCTTTTTCAAGGCTTTCTTTAATACTGTTAAATTGCTCAACCAGCTCTTTTAGCGATGTAGCGCTCATAATAAAAAAATCTTAATAAGTTCAATATTAGTATCGATTTTAACTCTTAGCATGCAAACAAAGTATAATTCCCTTATATTAATCTTGATCAAGGATAATTATGAGTGCATTAGTTGGTGTTATTATGGGGTCAAAATCCGATTGGCCAACCATGAAAAATGCAGTAGAAATGCTAGAAGAGTTTGGTGTACCACACGAGGTTGAAGTGGTCTCTGCACATCGCACACCTGACAAAATGTTTGATTATGCATCTAGTGCTCAATCTCGAGGTTTAAAAGTAATTATCGCAGGTGCCGGTGGTGCAGCGCACTTACCTGGTATGGTAGCTGCTAAAACCATTGTCCCTGTACTTGGCGTTCCGGTTCAATCACGCGCACTTAGCGGACAAGATTCACTACTTTCAATTGCACAAATGCCAGGTGGCATACCAGTAGGAACTCTTGCTATTGGCGAAGCAGGTGCTAAAAATGCAGGTATTCTAGCTGCACAGATCGTTGCCAATGAAGATAAACAAGTACAGGAAAAAGTGGCTGCATTTAGAGCCAAACAAACACAAGATGTTCTTGATAATCCTAACCCTGCATCGTAAATTATGAAAATTGGTGTTTTGGGTGCTGGACAACTTGGCAGAATGCTAGCCATTAGCGGCTATCCACTAAGTCATCAGTTTGGATTTTCTGGCAACTCTCACAACGAACCTTCATCACTTCTAGGCCATATGTTTGCACTAGAAGATAGTAAAGATAATATTGAATCTTTAGTGGCTTTCGCTGACGTTATTACTTATGAAAGTGAAAATACAGATGTAGACGCCGTTAAAGAAATTAGCAAAAACGTACCAGTCTATCCCGGGGAAAAATCTTTATTTATCACTCAACATCGTGGTCGAGAAAAAGCTCTGTTTGATCAGCTCAATATTCCTTGTGCACCTTATCAAATGGTAAATTCCGAACAAGATCTAATTGATGCAATTGATAAAATTGGCCTGCCAGCTATTTTAAAAACCGCCACCGAAGGCTACGATGGTAAAGGACAATTTCTAATACGAGACATTAGTCAAATTAGCCAAGCTTGGTCTAGCATGCAAGAAAAAGAATCAATTCTTGAAGGGTTTGTATCGTTCAAACGTGAGCTTTCTTTAATTGCAGTACGCGGTATCGACAATGATCACAAATACTATCCATTGGTTGAAAATACGCACCATGATGGAATTTTAAGACTTACCACTGCACCCGCTCAACACATTGATTCTGAAGTGCAAAAAACCGCTGAGCATTACATGCAAACTCTACTTGACGAAATGAATCACGTAGGTGTGCTCACCATTGAACTATTTGAAACTGAAGATGGTTTGGTGGTTAATGAAATGGCACCAAGAGTTCATAATTCTGGACACTGGAGCATTGAGGGTGCTAACACTTCTCAGTTTGAAAATCATGTGCGCGCCATTACCGGAATGCCTCTTGGCGATACCACACCAATACATGCCTTTAGTGCTATGGTTAATATCATTGGTAATTATGGTCCGACTAATATTGCACTTAACATGCCAAATGCACATCTTCATTTATACGATAAAGCAGAACGTGCAGATCGAAAATTGGGGCATATTAATATTACTGCCGACTCTCAAGCTGAATTAGACACAAGCATTGACAGGTTAAAAGATTTTTTACCTTGATTTTTCGTTTAAAAGTTTAAACTGCTCTGCTAGCCCAGTTTCTAATTGATAAGCCTCTTTTTCACTAATAGGTTTGTCACGCAAATGTTGGATAACATGGATCATTTCATGGCAAAAA
>CAYFPI010000002.1:73088-95102 GCA_964344985.1 uncultured Candidatus Thioglobus sp.
AAGCGGTAATAAACTGCTCTATTGTTAAATCTTTTTCAATATCAATATAAAACTTACCCTCGCCTTCATGATCAGTCCACGCTTGCGCATGCTGAACATCTCGGATTTTAAGATCAATATCAATTGATTTTTTAATATTTAGTTCTTGAGAGCAAAAATAATAAAGCTCTTTAGCCAATTCTTTTTGAGCTGTTGTGCCACCATCAATATAAATCACGTATTAGCCAAATTTTTTCTGCAAATAATCCTTAATATCGCCAGATTCAAACATCCACTCAACTTCATCGCCACTGGTAATTTTTAAACAAGGCACTTGAACTTTACCAGTTTCTTTTTGCATTTCATCTCTAAACTCGCTACCAACAGTTTGGGCATTGCGAGTAACAATATTTAAATTTAGCTGCCTAATCACTCGACGAGTTTTAATGCAAAATGGACAACCAAAAAACTGATAAAGCTCGATATTGGCAGTTTGCTCATCTACTTTCTGCTGCTCTTCTTTACTGCGCTTTACTTTTGCAACTGGAATTAACCAACTAATAAATGCAATAATCGCACCCAGACCATTTCTAAAGCCCTTTAATAATAATTTCATAACTTTTCCTCGTATGCTGTTAGTGTATTTTCTAATAATGTTGCAATGGTCATTGGCCCAACCCCACCTGGCACTGGCGTAATCCAGCTAGCCTTATCTTTAGCCGATTCAAAATCAACATCGCCCACTAATTTTCCGCTATCCAACCTATTAATACCCACATCAATCACAATGGCACCAGGCTTAATCCAATCGCCTTGAATCATTTGCGCAATACCAACAGCGGCCACAACGATATCAGCTCGTTGCAATTTGTCTGATAAATTTTGAGTTTTACTATTACAAATAGTGACTGTTGCGCGCGCATTAAGAAGCTCCATTGCCATAGGACGACCAACAATATTAGAAGAACCTACCACCACACAATCCTTACCTGTCAAATCAACGCCAGTTGTCGTCAACATTGTCATTACTCCTTTAGGAGTGCATGGGCGTAGGTACGGTTTATTTTGCATAAGCTTGCCGATATTTTCACTATGAAATCCATCCACATCTTTTTCTGGGGAAATGGTCTCAATGACTAAATTTGCATCTAGATGTTTAGGCAGTGGCAATTGCACCAAAATACCGTCAATTTTGTCATCATTGTTTAAACGCTTAATTTCGTTTAACAATTCATCTTGGGTAATATCAGCAGATTTATTAATTTTCTCAGAATAAAAACCAACCTCCCTGCAAGCATTGTCTTTATTTCTAACATACACAGCTGAAGCAGGATCATCACCCACCAAAATAACTGCCAGTCCAGGTTTTCTATCAAAACCACTAACCTTGGATTTAATTTTTTGTCTTAAATCTTGTGCAATTTGCTTACCATCAATAATATTCATTTTACCAACCTAATTCTTTTCTCACTTTGTCTAAATCATCTTGCGTATCAACACCATAACCCGTGGATGCACAAGCCACTTCCACATGAATATCAAACCCTTCGTTTAATACGGTAAGTTGTTCAAGTTTTTCCACTTGTTCATATCTTGAGCTATTCATGGATAAATACTGTTTAATAAAACTTGCTCGATAAGCGTAAATGCCAATATGCTTAAAACAAAGACTTATATCAAAATCATCATCTTCTCTAAATGCAGGAATGGGAGAGCGAGAAAAATACAGTGCCCTGCCATTTTTATCAAAAACAACTTTCACACAATTAGGATCAAGATACTGATCTTTGTCAACAACTTGCTCACACAAAGTTGCCATTGGCATTCCACTTAATGCCAAATTATTAGCCACTTGTTTAATAACTAATGGATCAAGCATTGGCTCATCGCCTTGAACATTAACAATAATCTCATCATCATCAATAGCAAGATCATTAATCACTTGTGCAATTCTTGATGTGCCTGACGTATGCGATCCATCAGTCATGCAAATGGTTGCACCGAAGTCTTGAGCTGCTAAAGCAATACGCTGATCATCAGTAGCGATAATAACGCTACTTGCCCCACTGTTAAGTGCGTTTTCATGAGTAAGCTGAATCAGTGGCTTACCATGAATGTCTTTTAGAAGTTTTGCAGGCAATCTGCTGGATGCATAACGCGCAGGAATAACAACACTAAATTCCATTATTTATCTAACGCTCTAGCCTCTTCTTCTAAAAGCACGGGAATACCGTCCTTAATTGGATAAGCTAAGCCACTAGCTTCACAAATTAGCTCATCGCCAACCTGCTTTAAAGGTGATTTACTTTTTGGACATACCAATAATTTAAGTAGCGCTTCATCAATCATAATTTTAAGAGTAGTTTTTCGAAAAAATCTTCGCTAATATCAACCTTAATATCCAGGTAATACATCTTATCATTAGCAAACTCTCTACATTTTACCCAATCTTTGCTGGTCATAATTATTGGATGATTGTCTTTAAACTCTAGATCGTTTTTTTGATATGCATAATGATCGGCAAACGGATGTTCTTGAACATGAATGTGTAGGCTTTTCAATACTGAGAAAAACTTATCTGGATTACCAATACCAGCAACACCATGACAATACTCGGTATGAAAAAAATTCAACGGTTTTTTCTCGCCAGTAATTGCATTAACAAAGTCAATAGGGTTAACTTGAGAACTAAATTCTCCCGAATGATTTAAGCCATTATTAATAATAAAATCAACAGATTTGAGTCTGGATACTCCTTCCCTAAGTGGGCCAGATGGTAGATAAAAACCATTACCAATTCTATTATTACCATCAATAACGCAAATTTCAATATCCCGATCCATGGCGTAATGCTGCAGGCCGTCATCGCTAATCACCACATCAATATCATGCTGAGTAAGCAGATCACGAACTGCTTGTGATCTATCTCGATTCACCATAACAACACAGTTTGTACTTAGTTTAATTAGTAGCGGCTCATCGCCAGAAACTAAAGGGTCGGTTGAGTTGGTAACTTCTAATGAGCCTTTGTCATGAGACCCGCCATAACCACGAGATACCACGCCCACTTTCTTATTTTGAGTATTTAGATAATTACACAGTTCAATAACAATAGGGGTTTTTCCACTACCGCCCGCCGTAATATTGCCAACAACAATAACTGGTTTGTCAAACCGATTAACCTTGAGCAAGCCTATCTGATAACAATAACGACGTATGATTGATACAACATAAAAAACAGCCGAGATTGGCAGTAGTAAATAGTTAACAAATCTTCGGTGATTTAAACCCATTTAAGACTTATTTAAAACACTCATTGTCATTGTCAAACTTTTTTTCAGTAAATCTAAGAACACCAGCCGAGACAGCCAAAAGCAAAATAGAAGCCACCATAATGACTAAATTAAAACTATCATTAACCACCAGATCCTTCATGTCAATCACCATAAATCTAGTGATAGCAGTAATGGCAATAAAGATTAAAAAGATAACAGGCAGACGATGTGTTTTAAAGTAAATACCTGTCATTGCACCAAGCTCTAAATAGATAAATAGCAATAAAATATCCTTAAGTGAAGCAAAGCCTGAATCATGTTGCATAATAATTATGTATTCATGAATTGCCGACCAGACAATCGTACCTCCAATTACAAACAAACCGATCACATGAAAAGCTTCAATCATAAAATCTCCCAATTGATCAATTCTATTTTTTACATTCTTGTTTGACATATTCTCCCCTTTGTATTTATATGTAAATCTAGGTGCTAATTATGACAAAATATCATCACCATGAGTATTGAATTTAACATTTCTAACCAATATTTACGATCTAGTCGAAATAAAGGCTTTATTTCTTTTATTTCTGGCGTCTCTATGATAGGTCTTATTTTAGGCGTAATGACACTAGTCACAGTGTTGTCGGTTATGAACGGCTTTCATAAAGAACTTAGAGACAGAGTATTAAATGCTATCTCACATGGCTACATTAGCACATATTCTGAATCATTTAGCAACTGGGAGGAAGCCCAATACTCTATCAATCAACACCCGCAAGTACTAAACAGCTCTCCTTATATTGAAAAATATGCACTACTTAGTGGCAAGATTGGCGCTCAAGGCATTAGTGTTCGAGGCATTATTCCTAAATTTGAAAAACAAACCTCAATCTTGCTAGATAAAATAAAAGCAGGCGATGCTCAATTAGATAAAAGCAATATTCTAATTGGTTCTGGATTAAGTGCCCAACTAGGTGTGACACTTGGAGACAAGGTAACTTTACTAACACCAGAATTATCTTCTAACATCATGGGTATTCAGCCTAGATTCAAACGCTTTACTGTTACCGGTATTTTTGATGCTGGTATGAACGAATATGATAACAATCTGGCCTTTATTCATCTTCATCAGGCGCAAAAACTATATTCGATGAATAAAGATATTTCCGGCATTCGCTTGCAGGTGGATGATCTATTTCAAGCTAAGAAAATCACCAATCAGGTAGTAAATTCTTTGGGTGCAAATAAATACTACGGGATTGACTGGAGTGCTCAAAAATCTAACTTCATTAAAGCGCTAAATCTTGAAAAACAAATGATTGGCATTGTTTTATCATTAATTATCGCCGTGGCTGCATTTAATATTGTTTCAATGATGGTAATGGTGGTTACTGACAAAAAGGCAGACATTGCTATTTTGCGCACCCTAGGTATGACGCCAAAGCGAATTGTTAAAGTGTTTTTCTACCAAGGCATTACTATTGGGATTATCGGTATTAGTGTTGGCTTAATATTGGGCATCTTGCTGTCATTAAATATTGAAAGCATTGTTAGTGGTGTTGAATCCCTGCTAGGATTTCAGTTTTTTCCTAAGGATGTGTTTTATATTAACCGCTTCCCGTCTGATATACACATTGCAGATATTGTTAAGGTAGGCATGGGTGCATTTATATTAGTAATGTTAGCAGCCATTTATCCAGCTAAGCGCGCTGGAAAAGTTATTATCACTCAGGTGTTAAATCATGAGTAATATTATTGAATGCCACAATGTTTGCTATTCGTATTCTGATGGATCTAATACCACCAACATTCTAAATCAGCTTAATTTATCCATCAAATCTGGAGAATCTGTTGCTATCTTAGGACGCTCTGGCTGTGGAAAATCCACTCTGCTTAATTTATTGGGCGGTCTTGATAGGCAAAACAGCGGTGAAATTATTATCAATAACACCAAAACTCAAACCCTAAATCAAGAGCAACTAACAAAATTAAGGTCTGATAATCTTAGCTTTATTTACCAACTTCATCATCTATTAAAAGATTTTGATGCGCTTAATAACGTAATGATACCTTTAAAGGCATGGGTAAAAAACAAGCGAGAGATGCCTCGTTAAAACTGCTTGATTCTGTTGGATTGGCACACAGAATTTCACATTTTCCTGGAGAGCTTTCAGGCGGAGAGCGTCAACGTGTTGCTATTGCTAGAGCGCTAGTTACTCATCCAAAATGCTTGCTGGCAGATGAGCCTACGGGAAACTTGGACAGAGAAAATGCCAATGAAGTATTATCACTCATGATTGATCTACATCAACAACACCATAGCGCACTAATTATTGTTACTCATGATGAAAATATTGCTGCCAAAATGCAGCGAACACTAATTTTAGATAATGGAAAAATTAGCTGATTGTTGAACTTTTTCTAACTAAAGTGTTGTTTTCATCAACATAACACAAGGTTGGCGCATAATTTTCTAGCTCTTTTTCATCATAACTTGCATAAGATGCAATGATTAGCAAATCGCCTACTGCCGCTTTATGTGCTGCTGCACCATTAACGGAAATCACGCCTGAATTATCTTTGCCACGTATGGTGTAAGTTGTAAAACGATTACCATTGTTAATATTGTAAATTTGAATTTGCTCAAATGTACCAATGCCAGCAGCATCTAATAATGCACCATCAATCTCACATGAACCTTCATAATCAACTTCGCAGGCAGTTGTTGTAACTCTGTGTAATTTTGCTTTTAGAAATGTTCTTTGCATGCTTAATATTTTAATCTCTTTTAAGAAAAAAGATTACCCTAAGAACTGAATCATGATGCCTGCTGCAATCGCCGAACCAATCACACCAGCTACGTTCGGACCCATTGCATGCATTAACAAGAAGTTATGCGGATTAGACTCCAGACCTACTTTATTTGATACACGCGCTGCCATTGGTACTGCCGATACACCTGCTGAACCAATCAAAGGATTGATTTTATTTTTACTAAATAAATTCATTACTTTTGCCATTAATAAACCACTAGCTGTACCAATGGCAAATGCAATCATACCCAGTAATAAAATACCCAATGTTTCAGGCTGTAGGAACTTATCAGCCATTAGCTTAGAGCCAACTGCCAAACCTAAAAAGATCGTAACAATATTAATCAGTGCATTTTGTGTAGTATCACTTAATCTATCAACCACACCTGACTCTTTCATCAGATTACCAAAAGCAAACATACCTAATAATGGCGCCGCATCTGGCAATAATAATGCCACTAACATTAATAGCATTACCGGGAAAATGATTTTTTCTGCTTTAGACACCTCTCTAAGCTGCACCATTTCAATTTGACGCTCTTTCTCTGATGTTAAAGCGCGCATAATTGGCGGTTGAATTAGTGGTACTAATGCCATGTATGAATAAGATGCTACAGCAATTGCACCTAACAAATCAGGTGCCAGTTTAGAAGCCACATAAATACTGGTTGGACCATCAGCGCCGCCGATAATACCAATTGCTGCCGCATCTGTTAGGCTAAAGTCAAACACACCGAGTGTGGTTAAGGCAATTGCACCCAATAAAGTTGCAAAAATACCAAACTGTGCTGCTGCACCTAATAATAAAGTCTTTGGATTAGCCAATAGCGGGCCAAAATCAGTAAGCGCTCCCACACCCATAAAGATAATCAGTGGGAATGCACCTGACTCAATACCAACCACGTAAAAAACATGCAATATGCCACTACCTTCAGCAATACCCGCACCTGGAATGTTGGCCAAAATAGAGCCAAAACCAATAGGCAATAACAACAAAGGTTCGAAATTTTTAACAATGGCTAAATACAATAACAATACGCCAACAAGCAACATAAGACCTTGACCCCATGCCATTTGATACAAACCCGTATTAATCCATAATGTGTGTAATTGTTCCATATGACTTAAATCCAGTAGTAATTATGCAAGTGTCAATAAGGTTTGACCTACAGTAACTGCATCACCCTCTCTAACAGAAATATCAGTTACTACACCAGATCTAGCTGCTTTAATTTCAGTTTCCATTTTCATGGCTTCTAAAATAACCAACACATCTCCTTCTGAAATTTTTTGATTAGGATCAACCATGATCTTCCAAATATTGCCAGATAGTGGTGCACCAATAGCTTCTCCACCTGTTGCAGGCACTTCGGTCACAATTTCTTTCTCTGTAGGTGCTACCGGCACAGGTGGTGCATCCGAAGCCGCTTTCATTGAGGTAATGTCACCACCAGCTGACACCTCAACTGTATATGAATTTCCTTTAACAGATACTGTATAAGTACCCTCTTCACTGTCTGGAGTTTTGCAATTATCACTTTGTTGCGGTACAGGCTCAAAGAAGTCTGGATTGTTGCGATTTTCTAAAAATGAAATGCCCACTTGTGGAAATAAAGCATATGTCATTAGGTCGTCAACTTTATTATCAGCCAATGTAATGTTTTTATCAGCAACGATTTTGTCAAATTCTTGCTCAAGAATATGCATCTCAGGTGCGATATTATCAGCTGGTCGACAAGTAATCGGCTCTTTACCTTCCAACACTTTAGCTTGCAAAGCTTTGTCAACTGGCGCTGGTGTTGCGCCATATTCACCTTTCAAAACACCTGAAGATTCTTTCGTAATAGTCTTGTAGCGCTCACCAGTTAGAACGTTCAATACTGATTGGGTGCCAACAATTTGTGATGTTGGTGTAACCAGTGGAATGTAACCTAAATCTTTACGAACTCTCGGTATCTCTAACAATACTTCATCCATCTTATCAGCAGCATTTTGCTCACGCAATTGATTCTCCATATTGGTCAGCATGCCACCTGGTACTTGCGATAATAAAATGCGAGAATCCACACCTTTTAAAGAACCTTCAAATTTTGCATATTTGCAACGAATTGGACGGAAATAAGCATCAATCTCTTCTAGTTTCTCTAAATCCAGTCCTGTTTTTCTAGGGCTGTTTTCTAAAATAGACACCACTGAATTGGTTGCACTGTGACCATAAGTCATGCTCATTGAACCAATGGCAGTATCAACACGATCAATTCCAGCCTCTACTGCCTTAATAATAGCAGCAGTAGAAAGCCCTGTTGTTGCGTGCGCATGTAGTTGAATAGGAATATCAACGGCCGCTTTAAGCTCTTTAACCAAATCATAAGCAACATAAGGCTGTAGCAATCCAGCCATGTCTTTAATACATAGTGAATGTGCACCCATGTCTTCAATCTCTCTGGCCATATCCAACCATGTCTGCGTATTATGAACAGGACTAACTGTATAAGACAAAGTACCTTGTGCATGCTGACCGATCTTAACCGCTTGATTAGTAGCAGTTTTAAGGTTGCGGATATCATTCATCGCGTCAAAGATACGGAAAACACCAACACCATTCTCAGCACACCTATCTACAAACTTTCGCACCACGTCGTCACTATAATGACGATATCCTAAAAGATTTTGACCACGCAACAACATTTGTTGAGGTGTATTTGGCATAACCTTTTTGATTTCACGAATGCGATCCCAAGGGTCTTCGCCCAAATAGCGAATGCATGAATCAAACGTTGCACCACCCCATGACTCCATGGACCAGTAACCAATTTTGTCGAGCTTATCAGCAATTGGCAACATGTCATCGATGCGCATACGTGTTGCAAATAAAGATTGGTGAGCATCTCTAAAGACAAGCTCGGTAATCTCTACTTTTTTGCCTTCAGAATTATCAGATTTTTTAGTCATATTTTTTAAAAAATTTAGCATGATCCTTATGCTCCCCTATGCATCTTGATTGCTTGTTCAATAACAAATTTAGTCTCCTCGTCAATCTCATCACTAAGGCTACTAGCAGCAACTTCTTGCTGATTGTCAACTTTATCGCCTTTTTTGTGTAGTCTTTGAATAATAATCGACATCAGCTTAGTAACACCTACCAACACTGTTAAGAACAAAAATACAAAACCCATGCCAAACAAAGTAAGGTTTAGCGCTTCTGAGATAAGATTAACTTCTTGTTCCATATTGTTATTATTTTATTATTAATTTGGTACCGATGGACGGGGTCGAACCGTCACTCCGTGAGGAACCGGATTTTGAATCCGGCGTGTCTACCAATTCCACCACATCGGCAATATTTTTTATTACTTGTGTCTGAAAGTGGTTCTACCCGTAGTTACATCATAAGGTGTCATTTCAACGGTAACCTTATCGCCTGGCAAAATACGAATGTAGTGCTTACGAATCTTTCCAGAAATGTGTGCCAATACACTATGGCCATTTTCTAGCTCAACTGTAAAAGTTGTATTAGGCAGTTTTTCCTTCACTACGCCTTCTAATTCAATGTAATCACTTTTTGACATAAATAACGATAATCTCACACAATAAAATTGAACCATTTTACCCGATTGTTAGGTCGTGGACAAATAAAGGGAAAAGCTCTTAAGGTTTTTAAATAAGCTATAATTAGCGTATTTTGTGCTAACGTTAAACGAAGATGAAGCTAAGTTTTGAATTTTTCCCACCAAGAACTGACCAAGGCAAACAAAACCTTAAGCAAGTTAGACAAGAATTATCCGTTGTATCACCAGAATATTTCTCCACTACTTTTGGAGCGGGTGGCACAACCCAAGACGCTACACTTGAAACAGTGTTAGATATTCAAAAAAATGACAATATTCCTGCAGCGCCGCACTTGTCATGCATCAACTCAGAAAAAACAAAAATCATTGATTTGCTAGACCAATACCAATCTGCAGGTATTAATCGAATTGTGGCATTAAGAGGTGATATTCCTTCCGGCGTACGCAATATTGGCGATTTTCATTATGCTAATGAATTGGTTGAGTTTATTCGCAAACAATATAATGATTATTTTCATATCGAAGTAGCAGCCTATCCTGAAATGCACCCTCAGGCTAAGGATATGCAACAAGATATCAACAACTTTGTTAATAAAGTAAAAGCAGGTGCTAATGGCGCCATTACTCAATACTTTTATAATGTTGATGCTTATTTTAGATTTGTTGATGAAGTGCAAAAATTAGGCGTAAATATTCCAATTACACCTGGCATTATGCCAATTACCAATTACACACAACTGCTTAGATTTTCAAATATGTGTGGCGCTGAAATTCCAAGATGGATTGAAAAAAGACTAATATCTTATGGTGATGATCTTGAATCACTATCAAGTTTTGGCTTTGATGTGGTTGCTAAATTATGTGATCAGCTTAAGTCACAAGGCGTGGATAGCTTTCATTTTTACTCAATGAACAAAACACAGCCCTCACTGGCGCTTGCTCAAAGCGTCAAGTAAAAAAAATACTAATTAACTTGCTGCTTTACCCAGTTTTGCAGCTGATTCAAAGGTCTTTTATCTTGCGCATGACAACACTTTTCAAGCTCACTTAGACGTTGACCAAGCTCTTCAAATACCATAGCATAGTGTTCATTTTTGATTTTCTCTTTATAAAGTTTAGACTTAACATTAGCAATAGCGCTCATTAACGCCTGTTCATTTTCAAGTTTAATTTTGTCAGCCGCACCTGCTTTAAACATGGCATCATCTTTGATTTGCTGCATTTTTTGAATATGTTTATCCTGTTCAGAATGCAATCCGTGATTAGGGTAAGCAAGTCGAATACTGTCTGTTGTCACATACCCCTCATGGGTTTGTAATTTTCCTAAATTAATTTGATTTTGAATATCACCTCTAGACACACCTAGTTGGCGGGCTGCTTGCGAAACACTTAGTTTGATCATGCTCTTTTCTCTCCCCAGAAAAAGTTATCTATAGCTGTCAAATTAATGCTTTTTTATTTACTTGTCAAGTTTATTAATATTTGCCAATACCTCAACAATGCCCTTGTCACCCATTGTTGGTGCAGTCAAAACTTGAGAAAAACCAAAAGATTCAACATAGGATTTAATGCGATCACTCAGAACAATAACAGGATAGTCAATCAACTCACTTCCATCTGTAAGTGTCAAAAACCCATCCATACTTTCATTACTGGTAATACTAATTACACCTTTAGAGCTTGACAAAAACTCATTAATCGAAGACTTATGCAAAGGGGTTTTATCACACACAACACGCTCATAAACCTCCATGTATTCAACCTGATTATGATTAGCTTCAAGCCCATTTTTAAGAGTTTCTCGCCCACCTTTACCTCTAAAAATTAAGATTTTTTTATTACTTAATTTTGCCACCTTGGGTAGTGCTAATAATGCCTCGCTTGAGGCATTTTCTCTTGGATAATCATCTACCGCAATATTATTATCTTGCGCCCTTTTAGCTGTTGCAGATCCTACTGTAAATAGTTGATCATACTGAATGTGGCTTAATTCATCAAGTGCGTAATCTAGTGCATTTGCGCTAATAAAAATAACCACATCATACTTTGTACGTCGTGGTTTGGATTTTAAAGGCTTTACCACCAAGGTCGGAAATAATAAGGGATTATCGCCCTTGTCACGAACCATAGATTCAAGAGATTTAACTTGCGATAGTGGTCTGGTTAATAAAACGTTCAAAAGATAAACCTGCTAGAGCTAATAGCCTAGTATTTCAGAAATTACTCGCATTTTGTTTAAAGTTTCACTCTCAGCATATTTGCAAATCAAAATGGTTTTGGTATTGATGCTAGCCACTTGCTCGATATAAGCCCTCATCTCTTTTTCACTCCAAGCGCTTGATACGTACAAAACAGGCATATGCGTATAATATAAAAACTTTGAAGACACTTGCTTATGTGTTAAATCCAAAGACAGTGCTTGAGAAGATTGTACAGATATTTTGTATGACTTGAGTAACGTCATTACCTCGCTATTTGGCGTCTCATCCAACTCACAAAATAAAACAAATTGATCTTTATATTCAGAGACTGAACTAAGTAATTTTTTAAGTATATTAACATCAAGCATTTGAGCTTGATCAATTGATAACACAAGTTCAAACTCTTCTTCTGAGTCTTCTAACTCTTCAAAAATTAAATCCAAATCTTCATCACCATCAATTGGCAATGATAGTGTTTTAAACATGGTTGAATAATAATCAAAACGCCACTCATTGGGCAAATCATCAGGATAGAAATCGTCTTGTAAATTTAATCCGCTTCGACCAATTAAAAATTCTGTTTCACTCATCTTATTTTTTATCCCTTTATAATAGGAGTTTATACACTCAAATCAAGCTAGTTAATAACCAATATGCCCGATATTCTACTACCAATTCTCGCCTTATTATCAGGTTTTGCATTATTAATTTGGAGTGCTGACGAATTTACCGATAATGGTGCAAAAATTGCCAATATTTTTAATGTTTCACCACTAATTATTGGTCTTTTAATTTTTGGCTTTGGAACTTCTGCCCCTGAAATGCTGGTTTCTGGTTTAGCTGCTATAGATGGTAACACAGGCTTAAGTATTGGCAATGCGATTGGATCTAATATTTTTAATATCGCCTTAGTACTTGGTGTTAGCGCCATTATCTTGCCCATTAAAGTCAATGAAGACATCTTAAAGAAAGAGTGGATATTTTTAATGGTTGCAACACTATGTGCTGGGCTATTGTTATGGGACGGACGCTTAGACTTTGTTGACGGGCTTATCCTTGTAACAATGCTTGCTCTATTTTTAGCTTACACTTTCAAAGAGTCAAAAGACAAAACTCATCATGAATTTGACGAATTAGAACAAACTGTTGATAAAAGCCAAACTGCAAAGACCTGGATAATGTTATTGGTGGGCTTGGTTGTGCTCATATCAAGTGCGAAATTAGTCGTTTGGGGTGGTGTTGAAGTTGCTAAAGCATTTGGAGTTTCAGATTTAGTAATTGGTCTTACTGTGGTTGCACTAGGTACAAGTTTGCCAGAATTAGCTGTTGCCATTGCCAGTGCACTTAAAAAACAATATGAAATGGTGGTTGGTAATGTAATCGGCTCCAACTTATTTAATACCATCGCTGTTTTGGCAATCCCTGGACTTATTCACCCTTCCGATGTGCCCGAGCAGGTTATGAGTCGTGATTACCCAATCATGCTACTACTAACGATATTGCTATTTTTAGTTTCTTATAAATTTAGTAAAGAGCATATTATTAATCGCTATGAAGGTGTGCTACTGATTGGCGTGTTTGGTTTTTACCTGTGGCTACTGTTTTAACATTCAACACTGATAGCGAGGAGCAAACAAAAGAGCTTGCGCAGCATCTTGCCTTGTGCGTACAATCTTTAGAGGGGTCTTTGGTTATCCACCTAGAGGGTGATCTTGGTGCTGGAAAAACCACTTTTGCACGTGGCTTTATTCAGGCCTTTGGATTTGATCGAGTCAAAAGCCCAACTTATTCTCTGGTTGAAAGTTATAACAATTCAACAATCAATATTCACCATTTTGATTGCTATCGTTTAAGTGATCCAGAAGAATTAGAATATATTGGAATTCGTGAATACTTGAACAATAACCACATACAACTCATCGAATGGGCTGAAATGGGAAAAGGCATTATTGCTGATGCAGACTTAATTATAGAATTAACCGGTGATAACGATGCTAGATCAATTACCTTTACAGCTAGCAATCCAAAAGCTGAACAATTGCAGCAATGTATAAGTTCATAGCGATACTCTTAAGTCTGTTTTTATTAAACAGCGCTACTGCCAATGAAAAAACCACTTTATATGATTTTAGATTTTGGAATTCTCCCGAAAGAACCCGCATTGTTATTGATGTTGACCCTGGTGTTAGATTCTCAATCAATAACAAAAACAATAAAATAATCTTAAGCATTCGCAATGCAAAAATACTTAAAAATACTTACAAAAAGCTTTTTTACACAGACAGCAGAATTAAAAAAACTCGAATTAAACGCAATCGAGACACCTTCAAACTAATCTTTAGCACGGAGCAAAAGCATCTGGTCAAAAGCTATACGTTAAAACCCAACAACAAATACAAGCATCATAGAGTAGTCCTAGATCTATACGATAAAAATAAACAAACAATAAAAAAAGATACGCCTAAAGCGCTTATCAAAAAACTACCCAGTTCATCAAACAAACTCAAAATTATTATGATTGATGCAGGGCATGGTGGCGAAGATCCTGGCGCTATTGGACGCAACCATTCTAAAGAAAAAAACATTACCTTAAAAATTGCCAAAAAATTAGCAAAACTAATTAATAACTCTAAAGACATGAAGGCTGTATTAACCAGGCGTGGTGATTACCATGTTCGACTAAGCAAAAGAATTCACATTGCTCAAGCTAATAAAGCCTCGCTTTTTATCTCTATTCATGCAGACTCTGTTAGAAGTATTCGAGCAAGAGGTGCTTCTGTTTACACTTTATCAGACAAAGGCGGATCCACTAAATTTGCCAAACGTTTAGAAAATTCACAAAATACAGTTGATCAATTTGGTGTTGAAAAAACACTTGCGGGCAATGATCAGTATCTTGATAAAATTTTGTGGAAATTTTCTCGTCAAGATCGTGACATCCAAAGTCAAAAACTTGGATTAGAAATTTTAAAAGAAATGGGGAAAATTGGCCAATTGCATAAAAAAATACCGCAAAAAGCTGGCTTTGTTGTACTTAAAACACCAGCCATTCCTTCTGTATTAGTAGAAACTGCCTTTATCTCAAACCCGAAAGAAGAAAAGCGGCTCAACAACCCTAAAGAACAAGAAAAAATCGCTAAAGCCATCTACAATGGCATCTTAAATTACTACAAATAGCTTGTTTGCAAAATTTCTAAAATTTTACTCAGCGCAAGCAAGAAGCTAACAAAAAAAACCTTTAAAAGCACGACATTTAAGCTAAAAATCACTGATTTAACAAGCATTTATTTGAATAATTTTAAGCTTTAAAAACCAATTTTAAAAATTTCCAAAATTTTTTATTGAATTTCATTTGGATCTTTTAATCTCCAAATATAAAACAAACAAATCAGCGCGATTAAAACCAACAACAGTTGCAATAGTGGTTTGCCTTGTAAAATTGCAATGGAAATTAAAAAGCTTAATAAGATTAGTAGTGTCGCTCGATACTTAATACGACGGGAGACGTTTTTATTCTCATTCCATTGTCTTAAAATCTCACCAAACCATTTGCTATCCAATAATGCTTGATGAAATCTAGGTGAGCTTTTGGAAAACAACGCCAAAGCTAGAATTAAAAATGGTGTGGTTGGTAAAATCGGAAGTGCTATGCCGATGACACCAAGCAGTACAAACATCCATCCCAATAGTATAAAGGTATGTTTTTGTAATGCTTTTTTCATGCTAACTATTTAGCACACTAGGGTTTTCTAAATCTAAACCTTTTTAGGTGCATGACCTTCTTCTGGCGGATGATAGTTTGGATCATTAGGATTCATAAAAATAAAACTATATTCATCATTCTCATCAACCTTATCAAAATCTACCACCATACCTTCAAGCAGTGCTTTTTGCTCATATGCCATTACATACTCAATGCCATTTGATTCTAAATGAATGTCGCCTTCTAGGCGCTCATCAAATCCCATCAAATACTGGAAACCCTCATCTGTTTTGTCAGCAGCAAAACGAATCAACATGCCTTGTGTTTCTGGATTGTGAGTTGAAAGTGAAATTTCTTCAGCGGCTTTTTTTGTGATTGTAATCATGATTTATTTATAGTTTTAATAAAATTAACAAATTGATCAACCCACTGGTTACCGGCCACACTGCGAAGATGTGTATAGCTAGCCAGCAAGTTGTATTTAATTATACCGTCTCGCATATTATCCACACCAACGCCGCGCAAAACCTTAAAAGCGTAGCGTGTATTTTGATCTATATTTTCTAACTTAGAGTAATGAAACTCATGCGCATAAATCTTTTCTGACACACCATTCCATGGATGCTCCTCTAAAGACTCTAGCTGCACATAACCCCTGCCAATCGGTCTTTTTGTCATTATTGTATCCGCATCAATAACACCTGCCATTGGATGATTTTGATCATTATTAGTAATTTGATTAGTTAGATACATCAGTCCGCCACATTCTGCGTAAGTTGGTAATCCTGAGATAACTTTTTCTTTGATATCTGCCAGTAAAGACTGATTCGAGCTTAACGCCTCAAGCTGAGTCTCTGGAAAACCGCCACCAATAAAAAGCCCATCGCATTTAGGCAAACGAGCATCATTAAGCGTATCAAAATACTTAAGATTCACTCCTAAAGAATCAAACTTATCTAAATCATCTTGATAATAAAAACCAAATGCGCTGTCTTTAGCAACTGCAACAGTTAAAGAATGTTGAATTTCCACTACTGGTGCTGCTGGGGTTTTGAGTGCCGTCTGCCCTATATTAATTACCTTATCAAGATCAACTTGATCAGCAATATGTCTAGCAGCACGATCAATAAAAATTTGCGATTCAGGTGTTTCATTTGCAGGCATCAAACCAAGGTGACGCTCATCAATAATTAACTCTTTATTTCGTCTAACCGAGCCAAAAATAGGAATATCGGTGTAATACTCTATAGCTTGGATTAACTTAGATTCATGTCTAGCGCCTGCCACTTTATTAAGAATAACGCCTGCTATATTAACTTCTTGATCAAATGCTTGATACCCACCAACCAAAGCTGCAACTCCGCGGGTTGTACCAATAGTATCAATAACCAAAACAACAGGAATGTTAAGCAACTTTGCAAGGTCAGCATTAGCATCGCCACCTGTTACACTCATACCGTCATACAAGCCTTTATTGCCTTCAACAATAGATATATTAGCTAAAGAGTTTTTTGACTGATAAAGATCGATAATCTCCTCATGAGTCATGTTATAAAAATCTAAGTTATAACATGGGTTCCCGCTAGCTTGAGATAGCCAAATTGGATCAATATAATCAGGGCCTTTTTTAAAAGACTGAACATCGAGAGCTTTGTTTTTAAGCGCTGCACACAATCCTAGACTAACAACCGTTTTACCCGAGGATTTATGTGCAGCAGATAGATAGATGGACATTGCCTGCCCTATTATAAGTAGATTCTAGCTTTTATGATGCGGATCAGCCACATCATCAGCCAAACTTTCTGGCAAGAATGGTAAAAACTTAACTAAGAAAGTAATAGCAATAACACTTACTGACACACCACCGATACCTAATAGCGTTTCAGCTAAAGTTGGCGTGTAGTTTGCAATACCGCCATAGCCTTCTAAGATTTCCATACCAGGGAACATTTCCATTGGATAAGCTTGACCACCCACAATAAGCACATACATTTGCGCAATACCACCTAAAATAACCAGTACCGATGCCAATCCTAACATTGAGCGATTACCTTTAGTTGCAGGATGATAAATTAGCGCCATTGGTACCAAACCACCTAAAATAATTTGACCATACCAGAATAGGTTTGTATAAACACCACCATCAAATAAGATGAAATTCTCAACACCTGTATTCTCAGCCAAGTACAAATTACCCAAGTGATACACAGCAACAAAATAAAGAACTGCCGCTACAAACACACCCAGTAAATTACCCAGACGATTAACTACCGCATCACCCAATGGGCGCTCGCTCCACTTGTAACTAGCCATTAATACCAGTAGATAAAATGCTAAACCAAAAGCAAACGACATAATAATAAACATTGGTGCCATAATAACTGCGTCATAAGCTTGACGAGCTACTAAGAAGCCAAAAATTGAACCTGTACCTGTAGTTAGGATTAAGCGCCATGTAAATGCGGTTAAGCCAGCTTTAGAGCTAAACTTATTCATGCGACGCTCAAACATCATCCATAAGTAAACCGCAACAATTGCAAAGAAGCCG
Organism: uncultured Candidatus Thioglobus sp.; assembly: GCA_964344985.1. Classification (GTDB taxonomy): domain Bacteria; phylum Pseudomonadota; class Gammaproteobacteria; order PS1; family Pseudothioglobaceae; genus Thioglobus_A. The sequence continues at coordinate 91,180 of CAYFPI010000002.1, forward strand.
TTATATAGAATAATATTCCAAGCAAAAATTGACTTAAAGTTATAAGATGTCATGGCCACAATCAAACGATCAGGTCGACCCAGATCAAGCACCAATACCATCAAACCGCCAGCCAATAATGCCAGTGCAACAAGACCAGATAAGCGCGACAATGGCTTATACATTTTCTTGTGAAATACCGATGCAATTGATGCAACATTAAGTGCGCCAGATGCAGCAACAATTAAAAACAATGCAAACACATGTGGCATACCCCAAACAATACGATTACTCATACCTGTCACGTGGTGACCATTGTGCTCCATGTAGTATACGCCGCCTAATGCCGCTAAAATTAAAACGCCTAGTCCTGCAATCAGTGCATAAAAACCTAGACTTCTTCCCTCGATTTGTTCGTAACGAATATTAGCCATATTACCCTTACCCCTAGATTCCACTATAACGCACACCAGTATTCAGATTTAAATCTGCTCTGATTTGAGTTGACTGTACTTTTCTTAATGTTTGATTAATTTTGCTTGATGGATCTTTTAGATCACCAAAAATTACCGCATCTGAGCCTACTGCCTCAACACAGGCTGGTAATTCACCTTTATCAACCTTATGAACACACATTGTGCACGCCTCAACGGTACCCTTGCCTCTAGGCATGTGTTCTTTTTGATCGGTAATAGTTTCATGTGCAAATGAACGAGAATCATAAGGACAAGCCATCATGCAGTAGCGACAACCAATACATAAATGTCTATCAACCAATACAATACCATCTTCACGCTTCATTGAAGCATTGGTAGGGCAAACATCAACACATGGCGGCTGTTCACAATGTTGACACATTAGTGCCAGGTTGCTAATACGCTGTGTTGCTGTATCTTTAACTTTAACTTTTTTGATCCAACCTGGTTTTTGATCACCAGTTGAATGAGCCTCACCACCCCAACCTTGCTCTTCTTGACAAGCACTAACCATGCTGTCAATATCAGCTTCTGAGAGTTTATTGGTGTCAATCAACATACCCCAACGTTTTTCATTGGTAACTGGATCCGTCTCTTTAGGTCCAGCTGCAAATGTTGTTAATGTAATACCGCTGGCAATCGTAGCAACACCTGCAGTAGTAGCAGTTGTACTTTTGATAAATTCACGACGATTCAATTCTTTCATTACATTTCCTCCGCTGGCGTAGTACGGTGACAAGAGAAACAATCTAGACTCGTTCCCACTTTCTGATGACAAGTTGAACAAAATTGATCAGGCGCATTCACTGGAATGTACTCACCTTTTTCATCAACAGAAGTGTGACATTCAACACATTTTTTCAGCTGAACATAACCACCACGTACACCTTGACGTAAGGTTTTATCACGTTTGTGCGACAAAAGATCAGGGTGCATTTTTCTTTGCATGATTAAACTTGCTGCATGACTCATACCTTCACGCTTGTGAGCTTCTTTACCCTCATCCTTAAACTCGGTCGCTTTTTCGCCAAGATTAGGAATGTGGTGATCAGAGTGTGCAAACACGCTGCTCAACATCACACTTAGAAAAACAATCAATAAACGACTCATCATTACTCTCTCTTCAAATTCGATTGAATTAATTACTCACCTAGACCCATTTGGATGTAACCTGTTGGACAAACATCCGCACAGATGTGACAACCAACACACTTAGAGTAGTCAGTATCAACATATCTACCTAGTGTAGCTTGATCTTTTTTAACTTTAAATACTGCATCTTGTGGACAGTACATTACACAGTTATCACACTCGAAACATAGGCCACATGACATACAACGAGAAGCTTCTTTTTGCACTTCTTCTTCTGTATAACCAATTAAACGCTCTTCAAAGTTACCTAATACATTATCAACATCCACTAACTTATGATCACGCTGGTTACGATCTTCATGATCGAAATGACCTAAGAATAATTCTGTATGTGAAATGATTGATGCATAAGAACGGTCTTCATAGTTATGAATTGCATAACTTGCAGTATCTGTACCTTCACCTGGTGTACCGCCTTTAGTGTACTCTGTTGGAGAAAGATCCCACTCATCAAGCTTCTTAGCAAGATCAAAGTAATGTACGTCAACTTTGTTACGTGCTTTTTGATCTTTACCACTTAGGTAATCACCAATACTTTCAGATACAATTGCCGCTTGACCAATTGCTGTTGTTAGTAAGTGTGGACGAACCACGTCACCACATACAAAGAAACCTGGCTTGCTAGGAATTTGGTAGTTCTTATCTGCATCAATAAAGCCATGCTCATTAAAGAATGAACCATCAATACCTTCAGAGTCAACACCTTGACCAATTGCAGATACAATTAAATCACATTCAATATCAAATTCAGAACCTTCAATTGGCGTTGAGCCATCTTCTTCTAGACGCTGGAAACGTAGTGCAGTTGCACGACCGTTATCATCTGTAATCACTTCAACTGGGCTCAACTGACCTTGGATATCAACACCTTCACGAGTCGCATCATCAATTTCTTCTTGTGCCGCAGGCATGTCTTCTAATGTTGAACGCGTGGTAAGTAATACATCTGCGCCAAGACGCTTAGAAGTATCAACAACATCATGCGCTGTATCATTAAAAATAATGTGCTCTGGACGATCTTTATCAGCAGCATTAGAGATGTTGCCTAAACGACGTGCAACTGATACAACGTCGATTGATGTATCACCACCACCAATACAAATTACTTTACCAGTAATGTGCTGCAAGCGACCCTGGTTGTAAGCTTCAAGGAAAGCAACACCAGATACACAGTTAGAAGCATCACCACCTGGAATTGGTAGTGTACGACCACTCATTGCGCCAATGGCAAACAATACCGCATCAAACTCTTTTTCTAATTCTTCAACAGTTACATCAACACCCACTTTAGTATTTAGTCTTGTTTCAACACCTGTTGCAATAATACGGTCAATCTCATGAGATAAAACATCACGTGGTACACGGTAATCAGGAATACCGTACATCATCATACCGCCCAGTTGATCGTACTTATCAAATACTGTTACGCCGTGACCTTGACGACGAAGTTGTAATGCTGCAGCTAAGCCACCTGGGCCACCACCAATAATTGCAACTTTCTTACCCGTATCGGCAGCATTAATTTCAAATGTGTAACCTTCTGCTTTAGCATTGTCACCAATAAACTGCTCAACCGCGTTAATACCTACTGTATCTTCAACTTCGTTACGATTACAACCATCTTCACAAGGCGCAGGACATACACGACCCATTACTGAAGGGAAAGGATTTGCAGAAGTTGAACGACGGAATGCGTACTCTTGCCAAGACATATCACCACTTGGCTTCTCCATACCACGAACAATATCTAACCATCCACGAATGTTGTGACCAGAAGGACATGAGCCTTGACAAGGAGGTGTTTGCGTAATGTAAGTAGGACACTTGTAAGAAGTATCTTCTTTAAAAATCTTCTGATTCCATGGAACTTTTTTCTGATTATCTCCATCATCAGTGTATAGTCTAAAAGTATGATTTTCACCTTTGGTTGGTGTGCCATATGGGTTCTTTTGCATCTCGAATCTCCTTATTATTATTCAGCTTGCTCTGATTCAGCCTGCTCAGCATTATCAGCATCAGTTTGTGGTTTGTCCAAAATAATTGCTTCACTCACTAATTGGTGAACACTTACAATCATGTATGGATCAAAATCAAATTTAGGTAGTACTTTAGAGAATTGCGATTTACAAATTGCACAAATCGCTGCCAAAGTATCTACACCGTTATTTTTCTCTACTTCTTTTAGTGCTTGCATTCTTGGCATTGCACCTTTAACACGTATCTCCATTAAGTCATCTGTCAATAGACCACCACCACCGCCACAGCAGAAAGTAGACTCTTTAATGGTTGAACGCTCCATGTCAACGTAATTATTAC
>CAYFPI010000002.1:95112-99050 GCA_964344985.1 uncultured Candidatus Thioglobus sp.
ATTACAAACTGCTTTAATTACCTCACGTGGAAGAATAAATTGTCCGCCTGGAATACCACCCATGTTAGTTGCACGAGCAACGTTACATGAATCATGGAAAGTAACCGTACGGTCATCATTTTCACTCTTATCGAAATTCAACTTGCCGCGTTGAATTAGATCATGAGTGTATTCAATAATATGCTGTGGTTGTGGGTAGCGATGATCTAACTGGTCTTGTAGTTTTTGACCAAATTCATCACTTGCGCCAGCACCAACACCAGATAGTGTATTCCAAAAGCTATAAGCAACACGCCAAGCATGGCCACACTCACCAACCATAACGCGCGATACTTCAAGATCCAATGCTGCCTTACGAATTCTAAGTGCTGCTTTACGCATCACATCATATGAGCCAATAAACATGCCAAAGTTTGCACCTTCAGATGCATATGAGCTCATGGTCCAAGAAACACCGTCTTGATAGAAAACCTTACCATAGCCAATCAAGCCATCAATATGCGGCTCTGCAAAAAAGTCTGCTGATGGTGTGATTAATAAAATCTCAGCACCTTTTTGATCAAGCGGGTACTTAACCGGCGCACCAAAATCTTCCTCAACCTCTTCTTCAAGATCAAGCAGTGTATCTTTAAGTGCAGGCTCAGGCAAACCTAAGTTGTTACCAACTGTAAGTGCCTTACCTAGGATTTGGTTACAATATTTTTGACCAAGACCAACTGTGTCTAATACTTCACGTGCAGCCATTGAGATTTCAGCTGTATCAATACCATATGGGCAGAATACTGAACAACGACGACATTGTGAACACTGATGAAAATAGTTGTACCAGTCATCAAGCATCTCATCATCTAACTCTTTTGCACCTACTAATTTAGGGAAGTATTTACCTGCAAAAGTAAAGTGACGACGATAAACACTACGGAATAAATCTTGACGTGCAACCGGCATGTTTCTAGGATCCGAAGAACCTAAGAAGTAATGACACTTATCAGTACATGCGCCACATTTAACACATGAGTCTAAAAAAACTTGCACAGAACGATACTTAGTTTTAAGCTCGCCCATCTTGGCAATGGCAACTTCTTGCCAATTATCTATCTTCTCACCAGGAAACCCTAGTGGGTTTTGAAATTCTTCTGAAGACTTAAATGGACCTTCACCATCCATAATTCCTTCATTTAATTCAGGAATCTGGATATAAGTTGGTAATTCTGGGATGTCAAATTCTTTAGCAGCCATGTTATTCGTCCTTACCTAATGTTTGTTCTAATCTCACCTCGTGCTCAGCCTCTTGCTTTAAAGCCCATGGTGATACGTGACGCTTCTTACGAGCATCATCAACTTGATTTCGTGTTGGTGAGAAAAATACACCTGGAACATGTAATAGTTTAGAAATTGGAAAAATTGCTAACAATACAAACACCATAAACAAATGTACTAATAAGTTTGTATCAGTTGGCAAGTCTGCCCAGTTAAAAGTTACCAATCCAGAGGCAAAGTCTTTAACTGACATAATATCTGTATGATTTTCAGTAAATGTCATCATTGCACCACTAAAACCAATCACTATCAGCATTAGTAACATTAAATAATCACTCGGTGCTGAAATGTAACGAATACGCTGTACAAAAATACGACGTGCTAATAAGCCTAACAAGCCAATAACCATTGCAAAAGCGGCGTATTTAAACGGCTGCATAAGCAAGAAAATTTCAGGCAAATCGCCTGGAACAAAATAACGTAGATGGCGTACTAAAACCAGTAGTAATCCAAAATGGAATAAAAATCCGAATAACCAGATCCATTTGTTTGATTTGAAAAGACTTTCAAATAAAGTCACTTCACGAATCATGCGCATTACCACACCTGTTTGTGTTAATTGGGTTGGTGCAGTAGGAATTTTTAAAGGTGCCGGGGTGATCCAAAATTGATAGATCTTTCTACCCATACCAACTAAAAATATCGCTAACGAAATATAAAATAAAGCGGTAAAAATAATGCTTATTGTTGACATATTGCTCTCAAACTCTATGTGTAAAAATGTAAAAAAACACCCACATAGGTAGGTGTTTTTTATTAATCGTATCTAATTAGATACAACCAGTTGGCTTTGGAAGGCCAGCAAAACGACAGCCTTGCTTACCAGGACCGTAAGGGAATAAAGAGTATAGGTACTTAGAGTTACCTTTTTCTTTACCAAACTTCTTACCAATTGCCTTTGTAAGTACACGTACTGCAGGTGCAATTTGGTACTCTTCAAAGTATTCACGTAAGAAATTAATAACATCCCAATGAGCGTCTGTTAATTCAACATCGTCATCTTTAGCCATTTGCTTACAAATGTCTTCGTTCCAATCTTTAAGGTCAACTAAGAAACCTTCTTCATCTACTTCTGCGCCTAAAATATCAGCCATTGTATTACTCCTATATATAAATTAAAGTTAAACCCAAGAAACCGCAGTTCCGTGTTCAACAACTAGATCAACAAAACCAGCATAATCAACTAATTTGATATTATCTGCAAGTTTTGATGAAATTCCTCTCGCTTCAACATCACCCTGAAGTGCATATACTCTACCTTGAGTAGCTAGATCTGCAATCATTGATGAGTTTGCGTTATTCGCCGCGTTAATTACACCGTCTTCAATCAATAAGATAACACTTGTGTCATCAATTGCATTTAAACAAGACTGTAGTGAATTACGCTCGAAAGATGATTTGTTTACTGTATGTAACATATTAAATCTCCCTTAGAAACTCAAGCATACGTCTTGATCAGACATAATTTTTGAAAGTTCAGCATTAGAAACAACTTTGATAGAAGGTTTTTCTTCCCAATCGTCATCTTCATCTTCATAAACCAAAGGCATAAGATCATCTTCACTTAAGCCTCTTTCTTCTAAAGATTCAGCCGAAACATAAAGTTTGTTAATATCGTAATCACCTAAAGCGTGAAAAGTTTTAGAAAAGTTTTTCATGCCAATGCCATCAGTATTTTGACCTTCAACGATTTGGTAAACACCATCATCGATAAATGCTAAAGATACATCTTGCTCGAAAGCAGCTGCAATTAAAACCACTTCTAATGATTCAATTGCATACACAGTGCCAAATGAAGATCGGCGATTTAAATACATAAATTTCTTTGTAGCCATCTTAATCTCCAAATACCACTAAACGATCTGATTGAATACCAGCCTCAATCAACTGACCTAGGCCAGAAATACGAAATGCTGGGTGGATATTATTACCTTCAACGCCATTTTTACTTGCTTCAGACTCATCTAACATACCACGACGAAGCGCAGCTGCAACACAAACCACAAGCTCAGGATTTCCATCAGCATCTACAATGCCAAGGTCTGCCCAGTTATTAACAACATTACGATCGTCTTGCGGTGGAACCGTAAAACGCGATGCATTGTTAACACCATCATGGTAGAAAAATACACGGAAAACTTCATGCCCTTTTTCAATTGCCGCTTTGGCGAATTGATAAGCCGAATCAGACGCTTGGTGCTGATACGGCCCTTCGTTAACTTGAATAGCAAACTTCATACTTAACTTCCCTATCTTTAGAAACGAATGTGAGCAGAAGAGTTTAACTGGTGACGTGAACCTTTCCAATCGTTGATATGGAACTTAGTAAACGGTAATCCAGTATTTTCAAAGAATGCTGGCCAGCCGATACGCTCAACCCATTCACCAACTCTTTCCCAGTCACGTGCATCATCTTTATATACAGACAAGATCTTCTTAACCACTGCAGCAGCCTCAGGCCATCTTGGCGGATTGTTAGGAATGTTAGAAGCAACCAACTTGTGGAAAGAAGGTTTAGATCTAGCATTTGAGTTCTTACCACCAATCCAAATCGCAATGTTTGAATTTGCAGGATCGTTAATCTGCATTGGAGGACAAGGTGGGAAACATGCACCACA
>CAYFPI010000002.1:99081-121404 GCA_964344985.1 uncultured Candidatus Thioglobus sp.
TCAACTTCCAAAGTAGGCTTGCCATTTACCATTGCTGGACGAATCGCAGCTACTGGACAACGAGCAACAACTGTTGGACGCTCACAAACCATTGATACTAAATCATGGTTAATCTTAGGTGGCTTAGTGTGTTGAACGTTAAGAGCGATATCACCTTGACCACCACAGTTAATAGAACAACATGAAGTTGTCATGTGTACACGGTTAGGCATGTCTTCTTTAACAAATTCTTCATGCATCTCGTCCATTAGAGACTTAACAACACCTGATGCGTCAGTACCTGGAATATCACAGTGTAACCAACCTTGAGTGTGTGAAATCATTGTTACTGATGGACCAGTACCACCAACAGGGAAGCCTGCTTCAGTTAAAGCTGCAATTAAAGGCTCTACTTTTGACTCTTCTGAAACCATGTATTCAACATTTGAACGCATAGTGAAACGAACGTAACCATCAGCAAATTCATCAGCAATATCAGCTAATTTACGAATTGTGTAAACATCCATTTGACGTTGTGTACCACAACGAACTGTCCAGATATCTTCATTGTTCTTTGAAGTGTGCTTTAATACGCCTGGACGTGGACGATTGTGATACGACCATTGGCCGTAGTTACGACGCATAGTTGGGTGCATGTATTGGAAAGGATCTGGGATTCCAGACTCAATTGGCATTCTTGGTGCTTCAGCCATAATATTTTCTCCTAATTTCTAATTCTTAATTAATTGTTAAATTACGCGCTTGCTTCGGCTTTTCTATCAAACCATTTAATCGCTTCTTCTTCCCACTGATCCATACGTACATATGGAGAAGTTCGAGTAGAGTTGATCATATTAGGATCGATTTCTACGCCAATACCTTCTAAGAAGTTAGCAAGACCAATACGCTCAATCATCTCACCTGTTCTTTCGTGCTCTAATGCATTTTCAGCAAAGAAGTCAATCACTTCACCTGCTAAATCTTCTAGCTCTTCAAGATCGTCTTCATTATCAAGCTTCATGAATGGGATTACTGTAGTGCCAAACAAATCACCAATCTTAAGTGTACGCTTACCACCGATTGAAATAGTCACACCCTTGTCATCACCTTGAGCCAAGATAGGATCAACATCGCCATCAGCAATGTACTTGTGAGTTAGTGGAGAAGTAACGTTTAAACAGTGCATACACTTCACACAGTTTTTGTTATCAATTGTTAATGAGTTATCATCATTAAGTGTCATTGCGCTTGTTGGACAACGAGACGTAATATTATCAACTACGTATTGAGTGCCTTTATCGGCAACCATTGCTTTCCATAAGTCTTGGTTGATCTTAATGTCGTCTCTCCAAGTACCAATTACTGAGAAGTCAGCACGTTGAATAGAGTTCATACAATCGTTTGCACAACCTGATACTTTGAACTTCATCTTGTAAGGTAGAGCTGGACGGTGCATATCATCAAGGAATGCGTTTACTAATGTACGTAGTGCAGCTTGCTCGTTAGTGTTTGACATTTCACAACGTGCAGAACCAACACAAGACATACCTGTACGTACCGCAGGACCTGCGCCACCCATATCAAAACCGTAGTCATTAAACTCGTTAAAGATTGTTTGTGTTTTCTTCAGTTGCACCTTGTAACATAATGTCACCTGACTGACCGTGTAGTGCGATCAAACCAGAACCGCCATTATCAACAAACATGTCACACATATCTCTTAATAGTTTAGATGTGTAGTGGTTGCCTGCTGGTGGCTGAATACGTAATGTATGGAATTCACCTGCTGCAGGGAATACATACTCACCATCATCACCTCTTAATTCGTTAAAACGTGGAATTACACCACCACCATAACCGATAACACCTACTGTGCCACCTTTCCAGTAACCCTTTTTAGTTACGTATGATGTTTCTAATGTACCCAGTACGTCACGTACCATATCAGCGCCAGCATGATCATCATTAGCAAGTTTTTTAAGACCTGTTACAAACGAAGGCCATGGACCTTTTTCCAACTCATCAAGGTTGGGAGTGTTATATAAATTTGACATATTATCTCTCCGATATATTTAAAAATTTTCTATAGGATTTTCCAAATAGAAAATGTGAACGGGTCAAATTATACTTAAGCGCAAGAAAATACCACTGATTATTAGTGGTATCACCTACTATCCCTTAGGGGGTATATATAAGGTTTGAGTCAAGAAATAGCTAAATCGAAATGCGTTTTAATTACGCAAGATAGTTGTTAACTTGTTGGGCAACACCACGACCCTCGTTGATCGCCCAAACCACTAATGATTGGCCACGTCTGCAATCACCTGCTGTGAAAATACCTTCTTGTGAAGTTTGATAATTTCCATACTCAGCCTTGTAGTTTCCACGTTCATCAAGCTCAATATTAGCATCATCACTCACATAATGCTCAGGCGCAACAAAACCCATAGAAAGCAACACTAATTGTGCATCCCATGTTTTTTCAGTACCCGTGATTTCATTTAACTGGCCATCGTTAAACTCAACATTAATGGTATTAACACCGCTCACATTGCCGCTTGCATCTTTAATAAATGATTTTGTCATTAGTTGGTAAGATCTTGGATCTTGTCCAAACACTGATTGCGCTTCTGCATGACCATAATCCACTCGATAAATAAGCGGCCATTCTGGCCATGGATTGTTTTCAGAACGCTCTACAGGAGGTTGCGACATTAACTCAAAATTAACCACCGATTTAGCGCCTTGACGAATAGCAGTACCAATACAGTCTGTACCTGTATCACCGCCACCAATCACAATAACATCTTTGCCTTTGGCTGACATTTCTGATGTGTCTTCACTACCAGTATCTAATAGACTCTTAGTGTTTTTGGTTAAATACTCCATGGCTAAATGAACGCCACCAGCATCACGATTATCAACTGGCAAATCACGCGCTTCACTAGCGCCAGTTGTTAGTATTACCGCATCAAAATCTTTTTGCAGAGCCTGCATGGTAATGTCAACACCAACATTCACTTGAGTAATAAACTCAACACCTGAATCTTTCAACAAATCAACACGTCTATCAATAACATCCTTGCCAAGTTTCATGTTTGGAATACCGTACATTAATAAACCACCAATACGATCATCGCGCTCAAATACAGTCGCAAGATGTCCTAATTTATTAAGCTCATCAGCAGCAGCCAGTCCTGCTGGACCGGAACCAATAATGGCCACTTTTTTGCCCGTTCTGTATTCAATACAGTCAGGTTTAATCCAACCTTGTTCAAAACCTTTATCAATGATAGCTTGTTCAATGTTTTTAATCGTGACCGCAGGGTTGTTCATGCCCAATACACACGAACCCTCACAAGGTGCTGGACAAACGCGACCAGTAAATTCTGGAAAGTTATTAGTCTTTAATAAGCGTGTCAATGCTTTTTGCCATTGATCCTTATAAATAAGATCATTCCACTCAGGAATTAAATTGTTAACTGGACAACCATCGTCTGACTGGCAAAAAGGCACACCACAATCCATGCATCTTGCGCCTTGCTCTTGCAATAATTGCTCATCATGCTTACCAGTAAAAATTTCGCCATAATCTTGAAGACGTAATTCAACGGGACGATAGTCTTCCGTTTTGCGATCAAATTCTTTAAAGCCTGTTACTTTGCCCATTACTCTCAAACATTTAATACTAAATCGGGTAATTATACCTCGCAAATGAGTGCTAAACAAATCGCCATCAGCTAAATCATTTATTTAAAAATACTGCAAGAGCATCTTGTGCACAAGAAAGATTGAGCGTATAATTGCTTTTTTTGCTAAATAATATTTAAAAGGATTTGTCATGAATTTAATTGACCAAATTGAAAGCGAACAACTAAGATCTGATATTCCTGAGTTTTCATCAGGCGATACAGTTGTGGTTCAAGTAAAAGTACGTGAAGGTAATCGTGAAAGATTACAAGCATTTGAAGGTGTAGTTATCGCTAAGAAAAATCGTGGTCTGGGTTCAGCATTCACTGTAAGAAAAATTTCACACGGTGAAGGTGTTGAAAGAGTTTTCCAAACGCATTCAAACATGATTAATTCAATCGAAGTTAAACGTCATGGTAAAGTTCGTCAATCAAAACTTTACTACCTTCGTGAGCTTACTGGTAAGAAAGCTAGAATTAAAGAAAAATTGGCAACAAAGTAAGTTAGCTTACTTTTTGTTATTAAATACCGGCATATGCCGGTATTTTTTTGTCTAAAATTTACTCGTAATGGACAATTCTGTATTAATAGAGAAATTCTTAGACCACTACTGGCTTTCCTCAGGTGCCAGTAAAAATACACTCTGTGCCTACCGATCAGATCTATCCCTATACTCAAAGTGGTTAAATGACTCTTTAGTTAATTCTAGTGGAAAATCAATTCTTGATTATTTTAAAGACAGGCAACTAAAAGCCTCTACTCAAGCCCGAGTGTTGACTTGTTTTAGAGTTTTCTATCAATACCTACTTTCAAATAAACTCGTTGAAACCAACCCAACTGCAAAACTAATTCACCCAAAACAAATACAAAAACTACCTGTTTTTTTAAGCGTTGATGAAGTGGATAAACTACTTAACGCGCCAGATCAAAAAACCATTTTTGGCATGCGTGATCGAGCCATGTTGGAACTATTGTATTCTTGTGGTTTACGCGTGTCTGAGTTAATCAATCTTGAATTTCATCACATTAATACAAATGATGAATTTATTAGAGTTTTTGGTAAAGGTAATAAGGAGAGAGTCTTGCCTATGGGTGAAATGGCAATTGAACATCTAAGTAACTATGAGCAAAAATCTCGTCCCTTTTTAACTAAAAAAGGACAAACCGATCATTATTTTTTAACCAATCGTGGCTCAAGCATGAGTAGGCAAAATTTCTTCTACATAATTAAAGCTTACGCCAAAAAAGCGGATATTGATAAACCTTTGTCACCGCATACGCTGCGCCATGCGTTTGCCACACACCTAGTACAACAAGGTGCTGATCTTCGCAGTGTACAACTAATGTTAGGGCATAGTGACATATCCACCACACAGATTTATACGCACATTCAAAACGTACAACTTAAATCTCAGCATTTAAAACACCACCCGCGTGGATAATTTTTTTTACTATGTCTTTTCCATTTCTACTTTGTTAACTTCAAAAAAATATTTAATCACATAGCAATACCTATTCTCAATCATATTTATTGTCACCTTGTAGAAAAGAAAAATACTCGAAAAAACACTCTGATAAAAAAATAGAAAATTTTAAGAGTGGCTATAAATTTAGATAAATTTATTGATTTTTAATGAAATTTAAGTCATTTTTAGCTATAAATATCGACTTTTAGACGCTTTTATTGACTGTTTATAGAAAATTTCGTAAATTTTCACTTTGCATACTAAAAACAACTATTTGTAACTATTTTTTAGTATTATACGAGGCAGAATGAGTTGTATTTAAAGGAATGTGCAATTAGCACATGACTGAAAATAGAAATTATTCTAACAAAGTAGAATGCAAAAATAGTTACAAATATTGAACTTCGAGGATTTCGTAGATAATGTCACCCGCCGGCGCTTTAACCGTCACCTCATCACCCTCTTCATTGCCCATTAATGCACTGGCAATTGGCGAATGACATGAGATTTTGTTTTGATCAATATCAGCCTCATCTTCACCAACAATTTGATAGGTGATTTCACTATCATCTTCAATGTTCATTAAAGTGATGGTGGTGCCAAAAACACAACGGCCATTTTGAGCAAGCTTAGATACGTCGATTACTTGCATGCGAGAAAGTTTAGATTCTATTTCTTTAATACGACCTTCAATAAATCCCTGCTCTTCTTTAGCTGCATGATATTCAGCATTTTCTTTAAGATCACCATGTGCACGTGCAGTCGCTATTTCTTCTACAATTCTAGGGCGTTCAACATCTTTAAGATTTAAAAGTTCTACTTCTAATGCTTTAGCACCAGCAACAGTCATTGGAATGTTATCCATGGTCAACTCCTAGTATAAAGACTGTAGTGATCGAACCGTAATGCTCTCATGCGTTTTCAAACCATCTAGCATAGCAAATGCTGCTGATACTGTGGTTGTAAACGGAACCTTATGCACAAGCGCTTGACAACGAATAGCACCAGCATCTGTAGCACCCTGTGTATCTTCTGTTGAATTAATAATTAAATCAATATCTTCATTTTTAATCATATCAACAATGTGTGGTGACCCTTCAGAAACTTTATTAACCACTTCACACTCAAGCCCTGCCTCAACTAGCATATCTCGGTTACTTCTCGTAGCAACAATATCAAACCCTTGTTGTGTTAGTTTATTGCCCAACTCCACCAAATCATCACGATCAAGTTTTCTAAGACTAACAAAGACCTTGCCATTTTCTGGTGCACGATCACCAGCAGCAAGTTGCGCCTTATCAAAAGCAGAGGCAAAATCATCACCAACACCCATTACCTCACCTGTTGAACGCATTTCAGGGCCTAAAATTGGATCAACACCTAAGAATTTATTAAACGGGAATACTGCCTCTTTTACGCTGTAATGTTTAGGAATTACTTCACTTGTAAAGTTTAATTCTTTTAATGTTTTGCCCGACATAACACGAGCTGCAATATTAGCCAGTGGTTCGCCAATTGCCTTAGATACAAATGGCACGGTTCGTGAAGCGCGAGGATTAACCTCGATCACGTAAATTTCACCATCTTGATAAGCCAGCTGCGTATTCATTAAACCAACCACATTGAGCTCTTTTGCCATGGCAATTACCTGAGCTCGCATGTTGTCTAATACATCATTAGGCAATGAATAAGGAGGTAGTGAACAAGCACTGTCACCTGAGTGAATACCGGCCTGCTCAATGTGCTGCATAATACCGCCAATCACCACGTCTTCACCATCAGAGATAACATCAATATCTACTTCAATTGCATGGTCTAAAAATGAGTCTAACAATACTGGTGAATCATTCGATACTTGAACTGCAGTGTGCATGTAATGATCAAGAGAGTCTTTATCGTAAACAATTTCCATTGCTCGACCGCCTAGTACATAAGAGGGTCTAACTACTAATGGAAATCCAATAGCATCAGCAATGTCTACTGCTTGCTCCAATGATCTTGCTGTGCCATTTAAAGGTTGCTTAAGATCTAACTTTTGAATCATTTGTTGGAATCTTTCACGATCCTCAGCAAGATCGATTGCATCTGGGCTTGTGCCAATAATAGTGGCACCACTCTTTTCTAAAGCGTCAGCTAATTTAAGTGGCGTTTGACCACCATAATGCACAATAATGCCATCTGGATTTTCAGTATCTACAACTGCCAGCACATCTTCTAGTGTTAACGGCTCAAAATACAGGCGATCTGAAATATCATAATCAGTTGAAACTGTTTCTGGATTACAGTTCACCATAATGGTTTCATAACCATCTTCACGCAGTGCCAGCGATGCATGAACACAGCAATAATCAAACTCAATACCTTGACCAATACGGTTAGGCCCACCACCTAGAATCATAATTTTTTTCTTATCAGTTGGTTGTGCTTCACACTCCATTTGATAAGTAGAATACATGTACGCTGTTTGTGTATCAAACTCAGCAGCACATGAGTCTACACGCTTAAATACTGGTTTAATATTAAGCGCTTTACGTCTTTCTCGTACTGATGATTCGCTACAATTTAATAACTGCGACAGGCGCGCATCTGAAAAACCTTTGCGTTTAAGATTAAACATTTGACTCTCGTCAATATCTGCAATATTAGCACCATTGATTTGCGCCTCGTTTGAAACAATATCTTCAATTTGAGCTAAGAACCACGGATCTACTTTTGATAAATCAAATACTTCTTCAAGCGTCATGCCCAGTCTAAAGGCATCCGCCAAATAGAAAATACGATCACCACGTGCTGAAATACACTCACTTCTAATTTTGTTCTTTGCGTCATCAGCACTCAGGTCAACAACAGGATCAAGACCTACTCGATCAGTCTCCAAACCTCTTAAAGCTTTTTGCAATGACTCTTGGAAAGTTGATCCCATTGCCATTACCTCGCCCACCGACTTCATTTGAGTAGTTAGACGATCATCTGCTTTTGGAAATTTTTCGAACGCAAATCTTGGAATTTTAGTAACCACATAATCAATACTTGGCTCGAATGATGCAGGTGTTTTTCCGCCAGTAATGTCATTATCAAGCTCATCAAGTGTATAACCTACTGCCAGTTTTGCCGCTACTTTTGCAATTGGGAAGCCTGTAGCTTTAGAAGCTAGGGCAGATGAACGCGACACACGTGGATTCATTTCAATAATAGTCAAACGACCATCTTCAGGGTTTAGTGCGAACTGCACATTTGAACCGCCCGTATCTACACCGATTTCTCTAAGTACTGCCAGTGACGCATTACGCATTACTTGATATTCTTTATCGGTTAGGGTTTGAGCTGGTGCAACAGTAATAGAGTCGCCCGTGTGAATACCCATTGGGTCTAAGTTTTCAATTGAACAGATGATAATGCAATTATCTTTGGTATCGCGCACCACTTCCATTTCAAACTCTTTCCAGCCTAAAATTGATTCTTCAACCAGTAATTCATTAGTTGGTGAAAGGTCTAAACCACGCTCACAAATCTCTACAAATTCTTCCTTGTTATAAGCAATACCACCGCCAGAACCGCCCATGGTAAATGAAGGACGAATAACCGTTGGAAAGCCAACTTTCTCTTGAATGGCGTGCGCCTCTTCTAAAGTATGCGCAACAGCAGCTTGTGGCATATCTAGGCCAATTTTAAGCATGGCTTCACGGAATAAATCACGATCCTCAGCCTTGTCAATCGCCTCTTTTCTTGCACCAATCATCTCCACACCGTGCTTTTCTAACACGCCATGACGCTCAAGATCTAGTGCGCAGTTAAGTGCAGTTTGACCACCCATGGTTGGCAGTAGCGCATCTGGCTTTTCTACTTCAATAATTTTTTCAACCGTGCGCCATTCAATTGGCTCAATGTAAGTCGAGTCCGCCATTTGCGGATCAGTCATGATGGTTGCAGGATTAGAATTCACCAAAATAACACGGTAGCCTTCCTCGCGAAGCGCTTTACAAGCTTGTGCACCAGAATAATCAAATTCACATGCCTGGCCAATTACAATAGGGCCAGCGCCGATAATTAAAATACTTTTGAGATCTTGTCTTTTTGGCATGAGTCTTTGTTTTTAAATTAAATTAGAATTCGTCATCTTCTTCAACTGGCGGATTGCCATCAAAGATATCAAACTTTCTTTTTTGTAAATATGATGAACGCATTGCAATGTATGGATCGTCTGATTTGTCTAACAGGTCAGTTGCAGGTAGTAATTCAACTCGCTTGTCGATAATGTTAATTGCACTTGCGCTAACAAAGCCAACATCGTCCATCTCATTGATTAGATTTGCATCAGAAGTTAAATCAACATACAGTCCAGCACCGTCTCTTACAGTTGAAGGACCTAATAGTGGCAACATAATGTACGGGCCATCACCAACACCCCAAACTGCCAATGTTTGACCAAAGTCTTCACTGTCTGTTGTTAAATCCATATTGGTAGCAACATCAATCAATCCTGCAAGGCCAATGGTTGAGTTAACAATAATACGCCTCAATGTTTCAGCACTTTGCTCAATCTTAAATTGCAAAATCTGATTTGCTAATGTTGAGACATCGCGTAAATTGCCAAAAAAGTTACTAACACCATCCTGCACAAGCTCTGGCATATGGTCTTTATACGCTCTTGATACCGGCTCTAATAAATTATCGTCAATAGCTTCATTAAAATCATAAACCGCTCTATTTGCATTTTCAAATGGATCCACATCGATCTCTTCAGCAAATAAAACAGAGCTACTAAATAACAACATCAAACTTAGTAATAAATTTTTCATTACCCCATCTCCTTAATAAATGTATCAAACAAACCGCTTACATCATGTGGACCTGGAGAGGCTTCAGGATGACCTTGGAAGCTAAATGCTTTTTTACCTGCAACACGCACACCTTGAATAGTGTTATCAAATAACGACCTGTGTGTCACTTTAAGATTTTCTGGTCGATTGTCTTACGCCACAGCAAAACCGTGATTTTGCGAAGTGATCATTACCTGTTTAGAGTCTAAGTCTTGCACGGGATGATTTGCACCATGATGACCAAATTTCATTTTTTCAGTCTTAGCACCGCTTGCTAAAGACAGTAATTGATGACCCAAACAAATACCAAACATCGGCATGTCTTTTTCTAGCAAAGCTTGAATATTATTAATGGCATAATCACACGGCTCAGGGTCGCCTGGACCATTAGACAAAAATACGCCATCAGGATTCATATCAAGAACCTCTTTGACAGGTGTTTGTGCATTAACCACTGTTAAATCACAACCTCTATCTACCAACATTCTTAAAATGTTAGTTTTAACGCCGTAGTCATAAACCACAACATTAAATTTAGAATCCAGCTGTGTAAATTCGCCGTCTTCTAAAGAATACGAACCCTTGTCAAAACGATAAGTTTTATCAGTTGAAACCACTTTAGCGAGATCCATATTTTTAAGCCCTGCAAATGAGCAAGCTTTTTCAATCGCAGCCGCTTCATCAATATCGTCTCCAGCTACAATACAGCCTTTAAGAGAGCCTTTTTCTCTAAGATGACGTGTTAATGCTCGTGTATCAATATCACTAATTGCCACTACGTTGTTACTTGATAGATACTCATCTAGTGGCGTTTCATTACGCCAATTGCTATGCATTAATGGTAAGTCACGGATGATTAATCCTGAAGCGTAAATACGGCCCGACTCTTCATCAACTTTATTGGTACCCGTGTTGCCAATATGCGGATAAGTAAGTGCAACAATTTGTTGTGTGTAAGAAGGGTCGGTAAGAATTTCTTGGTAGCCAGTCATTGAGGTATTAAAAACCACTTCACCTAAAGTTTCACCTACACTACCTATAGATTTTCCGTGAAAAACTGTTCCATCTTCTAATGCTAATAAGGCAACTTGTGACATTGGAGACTCCTTCATGAAAAACTTCGAGAATTTTACCATATCATCCTCAATGCTAGATAACCAAATGTATAAAACTAATGGGTATAATCAACTCATCATAACAACAACAAAAGACCATGGAAATTACAGTAGAAAATATTAAATGCGGGGGTTGTGCAGGCTCTATTACCAAAAAACTTTCAGCTGTATTTGAAACTGACAATATTGATGTTAATATTGAAAAAGGCATTATTACAATTGACTTGGATGATTCTAAAAAAGAAGAGTTGGCTAAAGTGTTATTAGATCTAGGCTACCCTGAAACAGACTCGGTACATGGCCTTAGCTCTGCCAAGGCTAAAGCCAAATCATTTGTTTCTTGTGCTATTGGTAAGATGGATCAATGATTGTTATTGTTAATGGGAAAAATCTAGAAATTGCTGATAATGCAAATGCTGCTGATTTGATTAAGCAGCTAGGCTATCAAAATCAACGCATTGCATTAGAAGTTAATGAGGCCATTATCCCCAAATCAAAACATGATGATTTTTCATTAAATGATGGCGACAAGATAGAGATTATTAAAGCAGTTGGCGGCGGTTAAATTAGCCAGTCTTTATTGATCTCATCTGCTTTAAATGGTACTACTGAGATTTTTTGTATAATGCCATTATCTAGTTTAACTTCAATTTCAACATTATTCTCTTCTCTACCCTGAGAATATCTTGCTACTACTTTGGCTGCCAGTTGTAAATCTTCTTGAGTTGGCTTGCCATCAATAATCGCTAAAGGACCATTACAACTAATCGGATATAAGTTTGTATATTGATTTCGATAACCTTCTAAAAATTTCACCTCACCCTCTTCACGAGCAACAATGAGTTTAAATCGATTGTTTGGCCTGATATGTCGACCAACCTTAAGCATCATTAAATCATCTAGCTGATACTCTCGATTGCCACGCGCTTGCCACATATCAACCAATTTATCTGAATACTGCTTATCAGTTAAGAAACAACAGCCACCCGCAGGTGTAGCGTAGTCTTCAAAACCATATTGTTTGGCCAGTTCCATTTGTGGTTTGCGCGTTCTACCTGAAAAATCTAGCAATTTTTCCCTCTCTACCCAACCTTCACGCTCAGGTTTTGTCTCAGGTAAATGCTGAGCACATAATGGACGCAATAATAAATCATCTGCGCCGGATTCTTCCTGCACCACTGGCATGGTATCTTTACGCTGACTCATTGGTCGTTGTCCAACCACTTCGCCGGTAATAATGAAATCAAAACCATTTTCTTCAATCCACTGTTTGGCTTGTTTCACCATAAAACTCTTACAATCAAGACAAGGATTCATGTTTTTTCCGTAGCCATGTTTGGGATTTAATAAAACATCTCGATACGGCTCGATTACGTCAATAATATGTAGCTTTATTCCAAGTTGCTCTGCCACCCAAAGCGCATTATTACGCTTTTGTTTGTCATTTTTTTGCTTACGAATGGCATGGGTATGGCCCTCTACACAAAACCCAGTAAAAAAATTAATCCCTTCTACATGAATACCTTGATCCAACATGAGCTTAGTGCTTAATAGTGAATCCAATCCACCTGATATTAACGATACTGCTTTAATTTTCTTACTCATAGCGCTCTGTCTTCATATTATAGGCAAGGCCTATAATATTACTTTCTTACTCCATCGATTTGACACCAGTCATCTTTTTGCTTAACTGTTAAATTGGTAAAATACTGACCATAAGCATCTAGTACGTTATCTAATTGTGTTTGTAAAATGCCAGACAAGGCAATTCTTCCACCAGATTTCACTAAATTAGCTAAATGCTCACAAAGCTCTACCAAAGGATTTGCCAAAATATTGGCAATGAGCAAGTCCGCTTTTTCCAACCCGCTCTCTTCATCTGTATGTAGTGCTATTGTGCAATGTTCAACATGATTAGACTTAATATTATTAATTGTGGCAACTACTGCTTGAGGATCGTTATCCACAGCAACAACTGATTTTGCACCTAATTTTGCAGCTGCAATTGCCAAAATGCCCGTACCAGATCCATAATCAATAACAGTTAAACCTTTGGGAGGATTTTCATCTAAAAACTGCAAACATAAATCTGTGGTTTGATGCGTTCCAGTTCCAAATGCCAACCCAGGATCCATATCAATTATTACAGCATCTTTAGGCAGGCCTGATGAATCTTCCCATGATGGACAAATCCAAATATTTTTGCCAAATTGCATAGGATGAAAATCTTTTTTACACTCATCTTCCCACACCTTGTTTTTTAATAAAACAAATTCAGAATTTTCGATATTACAAATCTGTTTTAGCATTTCTTGAACATGCTGCTGATCAACATCCAGTTCAAAAAGTGCAGTAATGGTTGTATTTTGCCAAAGTGGCGTCTCACCCACTGGCGGTTCAAAAATCGCATTATCTTGAGTATCGCTAAACGTAATAGAGTCGCTGCCCAAGCCCATTAGCACCTCGCTAACAAAATCAGCCTGATCTTTTGATGTATTAAGTATGAGTTGCATCCAGTCCATAAGGCGTAAATTATACCTTGCTGGTTAATAATTTACCCACTTCAAGTACTTAACAAATATCCATATAAACAAAATGTGTATTAACAATACTTGATTTAAATCAATAATATATAATATACCCAATTAAATTACTATGGTATTAGCAATGAGTTTAGAGAGAACAGGAAATGGCTACTTAGTAGACCCAACAATTTGGTCAGAAGAAATCATGTTTGAGATGGCTAAAGAAGATGGTATTGAACTAACAGATTCAATGGTTAGCCAAATTATGGCCGCTAGAGATTACTATTCTGAAAATTCTTCAGTGCCACCAATTAGAACTTTTGCTAAAGTGGTTGGTATTGATAAGAAAATTTTATTTAAAGAGTGGCTAACTGGACCAATGAAACCAATCACGAAGTATGGTGGAATGCCTCAACCAACTGGCTGCGTCTAACTCTTTGCTTTGTCTTTTTCCTTTTTACTTTGTTAGAAAATTAAAATTCTCAATCATATAGATTAGCCATACTCAATTGAATTTTAATTTTCTGCTTTGTATAAAGAAAAAATACGCGCAAATCTCAGATAATAAAAAACCCTCTTGCAAGGGTTTTTTATTATCTGAGATTTGTATTTACAACCACCCATTGAGATGTGATTTTTTTCTTAGACCAAGGCGTAAAGAATTTGAAAATCAGGAGTTTACAATAAGTAAATGACTGATTTGATAATTCTGACAACGCAGATATTAGGAAAAATCACGCTCAACCTATAATAAATCTTCAACTGAAGCGAGAGCTTCGGTAATATTCTCAGGTTGAGTGCCACCGCCCTGCGCCATATCCGGCCTACCACCACCCTTGCCACCAACTTGTGTTGCTACATGGTTTAAAATTTTTCCAGCTTGATATTTATCTGTTAAATCTTTAGTCACGCCAGCCACTAGTGACACCTTGTCTCCACTCACAGCAGCAAGCACTATTACTGCCGAGCCTAATTTGTCTTTAAGCTTATCTGCAATATCGCGCAAATCTTTACCACTCACCCCTTCAACCACGGTTGATAGTAATTTAACACCATTCACTTCTACGGCCTTACCTGCTAAATCGTCACCTTGATTACTAGCTAATTGTTTTTGAAAAGAAGCTATTTGTTTTTCCAGCTCTTTTTGCTGTTTGATAAGTTGTGATACTTTTTCTACCGCTTGTGCGTTATTAGATTTTGTCATTTGCGCAATTTGACTCAAACTATCTTCAGTTTGCTTATCAAATTGATATGCAGCATAGCCTGTTAAAGCCTCAATACGACGAACACCTGCTGAAATGCCGCCTTCAGAGGCGATTCTAAACAAGCCAATATCACCCAAGCGCTCCACATGAGTACCACCACAAAGCTCTACTGAAAAATCATTCTTACCCATACTGAGTACTCGCACAGTATCGCCATATTTTTCACCAAAAAGTGCCATGGCGCCTTTTTTCTTAGCAGTTTCAATATCAGTCTCATCAGTATGCACAATTGAGTTTCCTAAAATTCTACGATTAACCATCGCTTCGATCTTGTCTAAATCTTCTTTATCAATCACCTCATCATGAGAAAAATCAAAACGTAACTTTTCACTATCAACTAAAGAGCCTTTTTGAGTAACCGTCTCACCTAAAACACTACGAAGTGCAGCATGTAACAAATGCGTTGCCGAATGATTGCGACAAATGCGTTTGCGTTTGCGCTTATCAACAGAAGCCTCAACAACATCTCCCACCTTTAAAGTGCCACTACTTAGCGTGCCGTGATGTTCAAATGCACCTGATTTTTGCTTTTGGGTATTTACCACTTCAAATTCAGATGAAGTATTTGACAAAACTCCAGTATCACCAACCTGACCACCAGATTCACCGTAAAAACTAGACTGTGCCAAAACAACAATAGCTTGCTCTCCAGCCTCAATACTGTCAACCAGCTCACCATCTTTAATGAGTGCTTGCACTGATGAGCTATTTTCTAATTGCCCGTAACCCAAAAAGTCTGTCGCATCAACAATGTCAACACCTTTTTGCGCGGTTTTAAAATCACCTGCAGATCTTGCTCTGTCACGCTGTTTTGTCATCTCCACTTCAAAGCCTGGCATGTCAATAGTAAGATCACGCTCACGAGCTACATCAGCAGTTAAATCGACCGGAAACCCATAAGTGTCATACAATTTAAATACTGTTTCACCATCAATCTCACTACCGTCTAGATTAACAATTGCCTCTTCCAAAATACCCATGCCTTGATCTAGTGTTTGCGCAAAGCGCACTTCTTCACGCTTTAAAACTTTCTCAACATTGGCCAATGCTTTTTTAAGCTCTGGATAAACATTCTTAACCTCTAATGCCAGCACTGGCGCCAATCGATAGAAAAACACCTTGTTAATACCAATTTTGTGACCATGACGAATCGCACGACGAATAATGCGACGTAGCACATATCCACGCCCTTCATTTGATGGAATAACACCGTCAACAATCATGAAGGCTGTTGAGCGAATATGATCCGCAATAACGCGTACTGAGGCATTGTCAACTTTAACATTGTTTTCTTTAGGAGTTAAATCAACAACAGCTTTGGTTAAAGATTGAAAGCCATCTGTATCGTAGTTATTATTTTCGTGCTGCAATACTGCTGCTAATCGCTCCAAACCCATGCCTGTATCTACACAAGGTGCGTCAAGTGGTTTTAAATAACCATCTTCTTGCTTATCATACTGGGTAAACACCAAATTCCAAATTTCAATATAGCGATCACCATCTTCATCAGCGTGTCCAGGAGGACCACCAGCAATATCTTCACCATGATCGTAGAAAATCTCACTTGATGGGCCACACGGCCCTGTATCGCCCATTTGCCAGAAATTATCTTTAGCACCACAACGAGAAATTCGCTCTCTAGGAAAACCAATTTCATTAACCCAGATATCTTCAGCTTCGTCATCTTCTTCAAATACACTCACCCAAAGTTTTTCTTTCGGCAGGCCAATCTCTTTGGTTAAAAACTCCCAAGCGTATTCAATTGCCTCGCGCTTGAAGTAATCTCCGAAAGAAAAATTACCCAACATCTCAAAAAAGGTATGGTGGCGTGCTGTATAGCCAACATTTTCTAAATCATTATGTTTTCCGCCCGCTCTTACACATCGCTGGCAACTCGCAGCTCGCGTATATGGGCGCTTTTCCACTCCGCTAAACACATCTTTAAATGGCACCATGCCAGCATTGACAAACAGCAACGTTTTATCATTGTGTGGAATAAGCGAAGCGCTCGGCTCAATCGTATGATCTTT
Organism: uncultured Candidatus Thioglobus sp.; assembly: GCA_964344985.1. Taxonomy (GTDB): domain Bacteria; phylum Pseudomonadota; class Gammaproteobacteria; order PS1; family Pseudothioglobaceae; genus Thioglobus_A. Next base: position 115,972 of record CAYFPI010000002.1, read on the forward strand.
TGATGCGTAAAAATCTAAGAACTTTTGTCTAATTTGTGCAGTTTTCATGCGCGTAAAACATTGTATAAAATGCCTAATTATACTTGTCTAACGCTTTGTTTAAACGATAAGTGATGTATCCCCCGCACCACGACGAATAATTTGCATATCACCTTCTGATAAATTAATCACCGTAGTTGGTTCTGGCGGGCAATAACCATCGTCAATAATAACATCTACTTGTTTTTCAACCGCACCACGAACATCATCAATATCATAAAACTCATGACCTTCCAGTATTAAAGACACACTCATCAATGGCTCGTCTAATGAAGCAAGCAAGGCTTGCACCACACCATGATGTGACACTCGAACACCAATGGTTTTTTTCTTTGCATGCAGGAGTCGTTTTGGCACATCACGTGTACCTTCTAAAATAAAGGTATAAGCGCCGGGCAATACTTTTTTTAACAAACGAAATGCATTATTATCCAACTTTGCATACTCGCCAATATGCGATAAATCTCGCATCATCAAGGTAAAGTCGTGACGTTTAGATAAATTACGAATACGTCTTATGCGCTCTAAGCCATTTTTGTTGCCCAACGCCGTCCCTAAAGCATAACCTGAATCTGTTGGATAGGCAATTACCGCACCAGATCGAATATCGCTTATTACCTGCTTAACCAATCTGGCTTGAGGATTTTGCGGGTGAATTTTTAATAATTTAGCCATTACCAATTTCTCCATATTGCTCGGTCAATATTTGGCAAATTTTGCAAACACCCAATCTTTATTCTTTGATTAGGCCAACCATGATAATCTGATCCAACTGATGCCAAAAGACTTGTCTCTTTAGCCCACTTGCTAACCAAATCAATCTCATATTTTGTACTATGCGCCGTTATTACCTCCACACCATCACAACCGTTTTGTGATAAATCACTCATCATTCGCTTAACTTTAGTATTTGTCATTCTGTATCTGAGTGGATGCGCAAGTATAGCCACACCGCCTGCCAAATGAATCCAGTCAATCACTTCATCAAACTGCGACCACTCACCACCCACACCACCAGGTTTTTTTCCAGTTAAAAATCGCCTAAATACACTTTTCATATCTTTGCAAACCCCTTCTTGGATCAACATCTGTGCAAAATGCGTGCGCGTAATCATATCAGTCTTGGCAATTGCTTGAGTTTTCTCCATCGCGTTAAAAATACCTGCACCACCCAATCCCCTGGCCATTTTTTCTGCACGAATCTTTCGGAATTCTTGATGCTGCCTAAGCCTATTCTGAAGTGTTTCGTTATTAATATCCACATTCAGACCTAAAATATGAATGGTCATATTGCTCCACATAGCAGATATTTCTACCCCATGAACCAAGTTCAAACCAATCGCATCTGCTTGTTGTTGTGCCTCAGTCAGCCCATCGGTTGTATCATGATCTGTTAATGCGAACACATCACAGCCTTGTTCTTTGGCTAAAGAAACAACATCTTTGGGAGACAAAACCCCATCGGAATAATAAGAATGATTGTGTAGATCAATAATCATTATTTATACACATTCTTTCTATGCTTGATTTTTACCACTACAATGATTAATTCATTATCAATGATTTCGTACAAAACCCTGTAATCACCAACTCTGTATCGATAATAAGGCGACAAATCCCCAACTAACTTCTTGCCGACAAATGGATTTTTAACCAACTTAGTTTTTACTGAGTTAAGTATTTTTTTTCGCCAAACTTGATCAATTTTTCTAAGATCTTTTTCAACCTTATCATCAATAAATAGCTTATACATCTAGTGCTTTTTCTAGCTCTTCAATACTAATCAGATTTCTATTTTTATCTTGCACTCGACTTTGCACTTCATAATAATCAACCATATCATCTAGATAATTTTCAAGCGCTTCCTTAACAAAAAAACTTTTTGGTCGTTTTGTAGCATTTGCCAGATTATCCAATTTAGATTGCATTTCATCATTAATTCTTACTGAAAGCATAAATTAACCTCAATTATGTATTATATGTATGACAAGTATAACATTATTAATAGATATAAATTAAAGCCTTTTCATAAATCAACTAATAAACAATCATGAGCAGGCCTTGCCTGCTCAGAAAGTACTTTTCAAAAACGTAAAAAAAACGATTTATATGCTAAAATAATCCATATATGAAAAAATGGTATCTCATCCAAACCAAGCCTAAACAAGAGGCGATTGCTACTCAAAATCTCTCTAATCAAGGTTTTGAAGTATTTTATCCAAAGGCAATTATCAAAAATAAAACGGTTTCGCTATTTCCACGCTACTTATTTATTGAGCTGGATGATAAAAATCAAAATTGGGCGCCTATCCGCTCAACCAGGGGTGTTGCTAACTTTGTTAGATTTGGACTCAAGTTTGCCATCGTGCCGAATCAAATCATCAACATGATCAAAATTCAACAGCAGCAAACTATTGAAAAAATGATTGATATTTGCTCCCATCAAAAAGGGGATTTAGTTGAAATCCAAAGTGGTGTGTTTAAAGGTCAACAAGCTATTTTTCAAAACTACAATAGCAACGATAGAGTTACTGTTCTATTAAAACTAATCGGACAACAGCATCAAGTTGAGTTTCTAGAAAAAGAAGTTGTTGCAGTATAGTCCAACATTACTCATTCAAAGTTTATAATCCCAATCAAAACATTAAACATTAAATATTTATGTGTGGAATTGTAGGTGGTATTTGTAACAACAACATTGTTCCAGTTTTAGTTGAAGGTTTAAAACGCTTAGAGTATCGTGGCTACGACTCTGCAGGTGTATCTGTATTAAACCATAATAACAAGCTTTATCGCTCGCGTGCAGTGGGAAAGGTTGTTAACCTTGAAAATGCTATTCAGCAAGATTCAAATCTACAAGGCTCGCTTGGTATTGCCCATACTCGCTGGGCAACCCATGGCGAGCCATCAACTAAAAATGCACATCCGCATATTTGTAATGCTACTGTTAGTGTGGTTCATAACGGCATTATTGAAAATTTTCTTGAATTAAAGTCTGAACAACAAAAACAAGGCTATAGTTTTACTTCTGATACTGATACTGAAGTGATTGCTCATGCTATTCATGAGTCTTTAAAAACAAGTAGCACTTTGCTTGAAGCTACTCAAAAAGCGATACAAGCTTTTGAAGGCGCTTATGGGATTGGTGTAATTTCTCCCGAAGATCCAGAACACATTATTGCCACGCGCAGTGGCTCTCCACTGATAATTGGTGTGAGTGATCGTGGTAATTTTATAGCCTCAGATCAAATGGCACTGCTTGATATTACCAAGGAATTTATCTTTTTAGAAGAAGGTGATATTGCTGATATTACTCTAAACTCTATTACAATTTTTGATGAAAATGGTAATCAAGTTAAACGAGAAGTAAAAACCTCAAAACTCAAGCCAGGCCAAACCTCAAAACGCGGTTATGATCATTATATGCTCAAAGAAATATTTGAACAGCCTCAAGCGATTCGTGATACTTTGGAATCACGAGTTACCAAAGATCGGGTTCTACCTTCTGCCTTTGGTCATAACGCTAAAGATATTTTTAAAAATACACAACACATTCAAATCATTGCTTGCGGTACAAGTTATAACGCTGGATTGGTGGCTAAATACTGGTTAGAAGATATTGCCAAAATCCCCACTCATATCGAAGTAGCCAGTGAATACAGATATCGTAACCCAATTATTTTAGACAACACATTATTTATTACCATCTCTCAAAGTGGGGAAACGGCAGACACTCTAGAAGCGCTTAAGGCTGTTAAAAAGAATTCTAAAGATAAAAACATTCACACACTAACAATTTGCAACTCAGCTGAGTCTAGCCTTACGCGTGAATCAGAACTAACTTTTTTAACCCATGCAGGCCCAGAAATTGGTGTTGCATCAACTAAAGCTTTCACCACCCAGCTGGTTTCCCTAGCACTTTTATCGGTTGCTGCTGGACAATGCCACAAACAAGTATCAAAAGAGCAAGAAGCCAAGATTGTCGATGGCCTTAACAGATTGCCTGGTTTAATTAAAAAAACACTCGAGCAAGAAGATCAAATTAAAGAATTGGCGAAAACCTTTAAGGATAAATTTAATACACTATTCTTAGGCAGAGGATCAATGCATGCCATCGCCATGGAAGGCGCGCTAAAACTCAAAGAGATTAGCTACATCCACGCTGAAGCTTATCCAGCAGGCGAGCTCAAACACGGCCCTATCGCTCTAATTGATAAGGACACGCCAGTGATTGCCGTAGCGCCGAATGATGGGCTTTTAGATAAACTCAAATCCAATCTGCAAGAAGTCAAATCTAGAGGCTCAGAGATGATTGTGTTTGAAGATGAAATATCTCAAGTATCTCCAATGAAAGGCATGACAATCGTACCAACCACAACTAACTTAGGCAGAATTACCGCACCGATTATATTTACTATCCCCCTACAACTCTTGAGTTATCACGTAGCACTAATCAAAGGTACAGATGTTGATCAACCTAGAAATTTAGCAAAATCTGTCACAGTTGAATAGTTTAAGATTTTTTGTATAAGACGTCTGTAATCTCACACTGAGGCTCAAAGCTGGGCACTATTTGAATCAGAAGTTTACGAAGTGCCTCTTGGTTGCAGTTTTTAATCGCCCCATCCAAGTCATCTAGCACTGGCTTTAACTCCTCCCAAGCCAGCATCTCTTCCTCTGCACGCATAATTAGTGGATTGTCTGTTTCGCTGACATTGTCACCAATTAGCAATTCCTCATAGAGCTTCTCACCTGGTCTTAAACCAGTGTACTGAATCTCAATATCGCCATTAGGATTAGACTCACCTTTCACCTCTAATCCACTCAAACGAATCATCTTTTCAGCCAAATCGGCAATACGCACCGGTTCACCCATATCAAGTACAAACACATCGCCGCCCGTACCCATGGCGCCAGCTTGAATGACTAGCTCGACCGCCTCAGGTATGGTCATAAAATAACGAATAATGTTAGCATCCGTGACTGTGACTGGCCCGCCATCTTTAATCTGCTGTTTAAATAGCGGAATTACTGAGCCACTAGAGCCAAGCACATTACCAAAACGCACCATGGTAAACTTTGTTCCGCTTTGCTTGGCTGACAAGGCTTGTAATACTAGCTCAGCGGTGCGCTTTGTCGCACCCATTGTGTTAGTCGGTCGCACCGCTTTATCAGTAGAAATTAACACAAAAGTCTCAACACTAGACTCTATAGCTACCTGCGCACAAGTCAGCGTGCCAAATACATTATTATTAACACCTTCAGTATTATTAAACTCGACCATAGGTACGTGTTTATAAGCTGCGGCATGATACACAGTATCCACATTAAATTTTTTAAAAAGGTTAGTAAGTCTGTTTTTGTTATTAACTGAACCCAACACTGGAAAAATAT
>CAYFPI010000002.1:121414-122300 GCA_964344985.1 uncultured Candidatus Thioglobus sp.
TCAAATAGAACCAACGCTTTTGGATTTAAAAACACAATTTGTCGACACAACTCTGAGCCTATTGAACCACCTGCACCTGTTACCACAACTGTCTTGTTGGTGATGTTTTTACCCAATAATTCTTTATTAGCCTCTACTGAATCACGCCCCAGCAAATCTTTAATACTCACTTCTCGTAAATCACCAATACTCACCTTGCCTTCAGCTAGCTCAGCCACACCAGGTAACATGCGAACCAACACTGGATAAGGCTCCAATATATTAATAATATCAAGCCTTCTTGTGCGTGAAGCACTCGGCATGGCAATCAAAACCTCATCAATTTTCAGCTTAGAAATTACAGTGTTTAAATCACTGGCAGAATAAACATCCAACCCTCTAATTTGCTTACCTTGTAGCTCTTTGTCATCGTCAATAAAACCAATAGGCGCATATTCAACAGAATGCACCAAGGCGCTAGCAAGCTGAATCCCTGCATCACCCGCACCATAAACCAATGCTCGCCTTTTATTATTTTTGCTATCGCTATTGCTCTTTAATTTAAAATTTAACATTGAAAATTCAACATTATTGCTAAGCGCAAAGCGCGCAGCAATCCGCACTCCGCCAATAGCTAGCAATGATAACGCCCAGTTAATAAGCATTACCGAACGAGGAATACCATCAACTGCCATCATAAATGCAATCAAACTCCACACTAGTGCATACAGCGATACCGCTTGCACAATAGACCATAAGGCCTTAAAACCAACGTAACGAATAACCGCGCGATACAAGCCAAAGCGCACAAAGATGATAGTAGCGATGATTGGCGCACCGAATATCACCCAAATTAAGTCATCTTCTGGAAAATACCAATACCCAAGTCGAATTGAAAACGACGCCA
>CAYFPI010000003.1:0-14996 GCA_964344985.1 uncultured Candidatus Thioglobus sp.
TATAAAATTTTGCTTGCGATTATTAGAAAAGAGCCGCTTAAGTTGTCTTGACCCATATTTAATTAATTAATTTTCCGTTTTTAAAGTGTTGTTTTTTAATGACACCGCCTTTTTTATCCCACCAGATAGATTCGCCATCGAGTTGATTGTTTTTGTAGTTGTACTGTTTTAGTTTTTCACCACTAGAAAAATACCAAGTACTTGGTCCATTTAACACACCATTGGTGTGGGTAGATTCAAATTGTTTGTTGCCATTTTTTCGCCAAAATGTGCTTTTTCCATGTTCTTTGCCGTGTTCCAAATAGGCTCGAAAATCTTTAGATCCATCCGCCTTATAAAACATTGACTCACCATGTTCTTTGCCGTTTTTATATTGAGATTGTCTAATAATTTGTCCGTTTTTATGATGAGTAATAACTGTACCAGTAAATAGCTCAGAGCTGCCTTTTTTGTAAATGGTGCCGTTAATACTAACAGTGTCATCTGCATTGATAGAACTCTGCTTGGCGCATGAGGATATCAATACGCTAAGCACTAATAGTAGTGCAAGTTTACTCATGGAAAAAGTTAAGTATTTAGGCTTTTTTATCAGACATAGGTTTGGCACCAGTTGAGGATTGCTCATCCTTCATAGAATTTTTAAAACCCTTGATGGCGCCGCCTAAATCACCACCAATATTTTTGAGTCGTTTACCACCAAAAATTAAAAGTACAATTACAAGAATAATAATCAGTTCAAATGGTCCTGGCATCATAATTTTTTTTCCTATTTTTTATATCGAAATTAAGTTGATTTTAACAAGATAAAATTAGCACAATGTGCTTATTTTATAAGGACTTTGAGAAGATAACATGGGTTAATTTTTTCATCTTAATAATTGTAAAATATCAGCAATATTTTTTTTAAATTATCTTTTAATTATGACAAATTGGATACAACGTTGGGAGATGGGAAAAATTGGCTGGCATCGAGACCAGCCCAATACTAAGTTGATTGAATTTATAGATTGTTTGGCTTTGCAACAAGGTGAGCGTGTGTTTGTGCCGCTTTGCGGAAAAAGTGCGGACATGTTGTATTTATTAGAACAAGGGTATCAAGTACTTGGAGTGGAGTTGAGTTCGCTAGCAATCGAGCAATTTTTTAAAGAAAACGACATTGAATTTTCTTTAAAAAAGACAGGCAAGTTTAATATTTATTATGCAGATAATATTCAAATTTATTGTGGTGATTTTTTTAATCTGTCTAATCAAGATTTGAAAGAGGTTGTTGCAGTGTACGATAGAGCTTCATTGATTGCACTAGACTCAGATTTAAGGGCGAAATATGCGCAACATTTATACTCTATAATAGCAACAGGTTGTCGGATGCTATTATTAACATTAAACTATCCACAATCACAAATAAGCGGCCCACCTTATGCAGTTAATAAGAATAAAGTGGAGTTACTTTATAAAAATGGGTTTGAATGTCGTCAGTTGCAGTGTTTTGATGATATCGATAATGAACCTAAGTTTCAGCGTGCAAACGTTGATTTTATTGAAAAAGCAACTTATTGTTTGCGAAAAAAATAAGAGGGAGAAATGGCTAAACAAGTAAAAGGAACGGTGGCACAATTCGGCACCAAAGGGTATGGTTTTATTACCGGCGATGATGGCGAAAAATACTTTGTTCATCAAAAAAATATTTTTAATAAATCACGTTTAAAGTCAAATACACGTGTGGTATTTAATGCAGAGAGCTCTGAGAAAGGATTAGTGGCAACTAATGTTGAACTAGAAGGTGGTAAGAGTAAATCAACAAAAGCCAGCTTAAATAGTTTATCAGATGGCGCAATTAAAGGTATGTTTGCTGTGCTATTTATAATGCAAGCTGTAGTGATCTACAAGGTGTTTTTCGCAACCGTAGCGAGCTAATGAAAAAACTACTAGCATTAATCTTTTTACCATTATTCTTAAGTGGATGTTTATCCACCCCGGCAGTAACGGTTAATAACATTTGTCACTTGATGGATGAAGAGGTTAGCTGGTATCGCTCAGTTAAAGCAGCTGAGAAAAAATACAACTCTCCTGCGCACGTAGCGCTGGCTATTATGTACCAAGAGTCGCATTTTGCCTCTGATGCCAAACCGCCAAGAGAGAAGCTTTTTGGCGTGGTTCCATGGTTTAGACCAACCAGTGCTTACGGGTTTGCTCAAGCTACTGATGAAACTTGGGAATGGTATCAGTTAAAAACTGGTAATCATAATGCTGATCGTGATGATTTTGATGATGCTTCTGACTTTATTGCTTGGTATATTAAGCAAGCAAGTAACAAATTAGGCATCTCTAAATCAGATGCTTATAATCAATATTTGGCTTATCATGAAGGTCTTGGTGGTTTTAAAAACAAAACATATAAAAACAAACCTTGGCTAATGAAAGTAGCTCGAAAGGTTGATGAGAATGCCCAGCGTTATAAGCGCCAACTTAATCAGTGTGCCTCTGAGTTAGACAGTAACACTATTTGGAGTCTTTTTTAACACTGCTATCTGATTTATTATGTGGATAAAAGTTCTTGATAAGGTGCCCAATGAAGGCACAATGTCTGCCATAGAAGTGCAAGGTAAAAAGCTATTTGTAAGCATGAGTAATGGTCAGCTGTATTGCGCTGAGAATCGTTGTCCTCATGAAGATATAGAGCTAACACTGGGCTGTTTGAAAGGTGGTAGTGTAGTATGCTCTTTGCATGGATTTAGCTTTGATTTGGCTACGGGAAAAAGCTCTGATAATGATGTGGATAATATGAAAACCTATCCAGTAAAATTAGAAAACAACGACATATACATACAATTATGACCTCCACAGAATTAATGAAATCTATTATCCAGCGCATTGCGACTGGTCCAGAGTTAAGTAAAGATCTTGACTTTGAGGAAACAAAGGCGGGCATGCAAGCGATTTTGCGTGGTGAGATTGATGACGTGCAATCAGCCATTTTTTTTATCGCCCTTAGAATGAAGCGCGAAACAGAAGAGGAAAATAAAGGTGTACTGGCTGCAATTTTAGCAGAAAGCGACAAACAACAAGTTGATGTTGATGAGTTAGTAGATTTAGGCGATCCATACAGTGGTTACAATCGTTCAATTCCCATCTCAACATTTTTGCCAGTAGTATTGGCAGAGCTTGGCTTGCCGAGCGTTATTCATGGTCTAAATAGCGTTAGCCCTAAATTTGGTTTAACTCACAGGCATATTGTTCAGGCAATGGGTTTGAGTGTTGATCATTCTACGGCAGATGCCAAAGCAAGGATCGAAAATGATTCAATTGGTTGGAGTTATATCGATCAAAAGAGCTATTGTAAAGGTTTGCATGATTTAGTACCGCTTAGAGATCGTATTATTAAACGTACAGTTATTAATACAGTTGAAACACTTATTGCCCCTTTGAGAGGTAGAAAAACACACAGTGTATTAGGTTATGTGCATAAGCCTTATCCGCCAAAATATGCGGCATTAGTTGAAGAATCAGGCATGGAAACTGCGTTACTTATCCGTGGTGTAGAAGGTGGGGTTATTCCATCACTTAGACAAAAAGGTTTAATGGTATCGTACGAAGGTACACAAGAGATTGATCGTGTTGATATCGAACCAAAATCCTTAGGCATTGAACAAGACATGCGCGCTATTTCCTTCCCTGGAGAGTTGGATGTGCATGATAACATTTCTGATCTGGCTAACTACACTGTTAAATTAGGCAAGGACGCTTTAACTGGTGAAAAAGGTATGTTTTATGATGGCTTAGTGTTATCGGCCTCGTTAGTGCTATGGCATACTAATAAAGTAGCCAAGCTAGAAGATGCTGCGCAGATGGTAAGAGAAGTGCTAAATTCTGGCAAAGCACTAGATAGATTAAAGTAGTTCGTTGATTAATTGTTCAGCTGTTTGAATATCAAAAAAACCAACTTCTTGCATGCGAATAATGCCATTTTTATCAATAATGGCAACCTCTGGTGTGCCACGTGTTTGGTAGCGCTTCATGGTTTCTGGGATGCTTTGTCCTGGTAAAAGTCTATCGCTTCCTATAAGATGGTTAATACCTCTAAGTTTTAAAAATACTTTTAATGCAGTAGATGTTTGAATGCTATGACCTTCAAACACTGTGTGGATTGACATAATTTTCAATTGACCATCTTTAATTTGTTGTTGGTATTTTTCTTCCTATTCATGCATTTATACACAAGAGATTTAAAAAAGTTTCAAATTAATGCAATTAATCTAAGATAATTGAGAGCGATACTCAATGTGAGTAGGTTGTTCCATGGGCTTGTTAGTGGATTCTATTGAAATAATAGCTTCACCATCTTTAAGTATGTTGGCAATTTTTGGGATTATATTAATGGTTTTGTCACCATCATTTGGCAGAGTGCTAATAAAGTGAGTGACACCATCTTTTTGCACCCATAAGGCACATACTTCATTTTTACCAACTAACATCGGGCTCACCGAAGCAATAGAAAGTTTGTGATTGTCAAGATCGGCATTAACTTCCCAGCCAACTTTAGCATTGATAATAGCCATAGAGTATGGATCGGAAACTTGAGAGGTTTGTTGAAATAACATTAAGCTGCCAAAAGCCAGAAATATAGCTGGTAATACATATATCCACATTCTAAAACGCGAAGCAAGTGTTTCCTGCCAAGATGGTTCTTGTGATTTTATTTGTTGGCTAATATTGCTCCAAATCTGTTTAGAAGCTTGTCGGTCTAGTGGCGCTTGAAGTTGTAAAGCTGAGAGTTTAAGATGTGCATCTTCAACTTTAGTTAAGAATTCAGGCGTTAGTTCAATTTGGTCTTTCTCCTCTTGAGTTAAAAGACCTAACGCATATTCATAAGCTAGATTTTCTTGATTAGACATGTACACCCTCCAAACATTTTTTTAATATGGGCAATGATCGAGACATCCAAGTTTTAACAGTGCTAATTGGAGAACCAGTAGCTTTGGCAATATTATCATAGGTGATTCCATTAAAGTAAGCCATAAACACTGCATTTCTGGAGTTTTCTTTAAGTTGACCCAAACAATCTTTTAGCTGCTTGTTGGTACTGTTAGCTTCTAAACCATCTAAAAAATGTATTTGGTTATCTTTGATAATACTTAGTTCAAAATCATCCTGAATAGGTAGCTGATGTTTTCGAACATAATCAATTGCATGGTTTCTAGCAATGGTGGACATCCAGGTCATCATGTTGGCCCTTGTAGCGTTATAGGTATCAATTCGATTCCATATCTTTACATATACTTCCTGTAGACAATCTTCAGAAAGCTCCTTTTTCTTTAATATACGGAGGATGACACCAAAAAGACGCACGGATGTTAATTTATATATTTTTTCAAAAGCTCTTTGGGTTTTGTTTTGTTGGATTTGTTCAAAGTAAAATTCGAGATTTTTTTTCCATCATTTGAAACTTTTTTTAAAGTGATGATGTATTGTAAAGTGTAGAAGATAGAAAAAATTACATTTTGTTAGACGGTATAAAGGGGAAAGCAATGACAGTTGATAAAACAGTAAAGATGATTAGCGGTACAGTGGTAATTATCTCGGTTCTATTAGGGTTAAATGTGAATGAGGCTTGGTTTTATCTGACTATATTTGTAGGTTTCATGGTGGTTCAATCAGCCTTTACAGGGTTTTGTCCGTGCGAAGGTGTGGCAAAAGTATTTGGCGCTACAGAGGAGTCTTGTACTTGTGATTATAGTAAAAATAAATAGGTGATTTTATGAAAATTAATAAACAATTAAAAAGTGTGGTGGCAATTGTAATTTTAGCCTTTATAGTTCTAGTAAGTAGCTGTAATGCACAGAGCGGCCCATATAAAAATGGATTTGATTTATCAAATTCCAGTATTCCAGTAGATGAGATACTTTCAGGGGGTCCAGGAAAAGATGGCATTCCTGCGATTGACAAGCCTATATTTGTTGCGCAAGATAAGGCTAATTTTATTAAGGATGATGGCCGTGTATTGGCATTAGAAATTAATGGTGTTGCTAAGGCGTATCCGATTAATATTCTCAATTGGCACGAGATTGTCAATGACAAGATTGGCGATAAAGCTTTTGCCGTTACTTATTGCCCATTATGTGGCACGGGTGCGATATTTTCATCAAACATTAAAGGAAAACACTCACGCTTTGGTGTATCAGGCTTGTTGTACAACTCAGATGTGCTTTTATATGATGATCGTACTGATTCACTTTTTTCGCAAATTTTATCAAAAGCAATTAGTGGGCCACTAGTAGGTGAGAAACTAACACCAATTGCAAGTAGGCATACCACTTGGGGAAGATGGAAAGAGTTGCATCCTAATACTTTGGTGCTTTCAACAGCAACAGGTTATATTAGAGATTACACTAAAAATCCATACGGTGATTATGGGACAAACCGATTGTTGTATTTCCCTGCACCCAGCTCAAGTCCAGATGCTCATAGTTTTCACCCTAAAGAAACGGTTATTGGGCTAGTTGATGGTGACCGAATTAAGGCTTATCCATTTAGTGAATTGGATAAAAATGCAAAGTCTAAATTTGTAGATTTGATCAATGGTAAAGCGTATACCATTTTGTGGGATAGTGAAAATAAGTCAGCTCAAATTCAGACCCAATCTGGTGAAATACTACCCACTATTCAGGGTTTTTATTTTGCTTGGATGGCGTTTTATACCGATTCAGAAATATATCGTTCAAAACAATAAAAAATAATTTTAATTAACAGTTGTAATTATTATTTTAAAGCGTAATATATTGGGAAAATATTCGGGGGAATAATGCCAACATCTGAAGCGTTTAATACGATTTTAAACTTAATGCCAGTTTTGTTTATTTGGCTATTAGGAATTGTATTTGCCGTTATCGTATCAACGTTTATATTTGATATTAGTCAGAGCAAAAACGCCATCTTAAAAAACTATCCGGTTGTTGGGCATTTTCGTTATTTATTTAGTACTTTGGGCGAGTTTTTTCGCCAGTATTTCTTTGCCATGGATAGAGAAGAAATGCCATTTAATCGTGCTGAGCGTGAGTGGGTGAATCGAGCGTCTAAAGGTAAAGACAATACCATTGCATTCGGATCTACTAAAAATCTGAACACACCTGGTTCTAGTATATTTATTAACTGTCCGTTTCCAACACTGGATAGTGATGCTGTAGAAACCAAAGTAGTAACTATTGGCGAGGGTTATAGTGAAAATCCTTATGCCGCTAAATCAATATTTAATATTTCAGGCATGAGTTATGGTGCTATTTCTAAGCCGGCTATATTGGCTCTGTCAAATGGTGCGAAAATGGCGGGATGTTGGATGAATACAGGTGAGGGTGGCCTTAGCTCTTATCATTTAGAGGGTGGGGCAGATTTGGTGTTTCAAATCGGTACAGCAAAATACGGCGTTAGAAATGAAGATGGTAGTCTAAGTCGAAAAAAACTGAAAAAAATTGCTCAGCATAACCAGGTAAAAATGTTTGAGATCAAAGTTTCACAAGGTGCTAAACCAGGTAAGGGTGGTATTTTGCCAGGGGTTAAGATAACTAATGAGATTTCAGCCATTAGAGGTATTCCCAAAGGGGAGGATTCAATCTCTCCAAATCGCCATGTTGAAGTGTCAAATGCTAGTGAGTTATTAGACATGATTAACCTTGTGCGTGATATCACCCAAAAGCCAGTAGGGTTTAAAACGGTGATTGGCCATATTAGATGGCTTGATTCTTTATTGAAAGAAGTTGATAAGCGTGGCGAATCTTCAGCACCTGATTTTATTACTGTTGATGGTGGTGATGGTGGTACGGGTGCGGCGCCTATGGCGCTTATGGACAATGTTGGTCTAACACTTAAAGAGGCCTTGCCTTTAGTGGTAGATAAAATTTTACAACATGGATTGGAAGACAGAATTAAGGTTATTGCTTCAGGTAAGATGATTACTCCAGCTGATGTGGCTTGGGCGATTTGTGCAGGTGCTGATTTTGTTACCTCTGCAAGAGGCTTTATGTTCTCTATTGGCTGCATTCAATCATTAAAGTGTAATAAAAATACTTGCCCAACTGGAATAACCACACACAATAAACGTTTGCAAAAAGGCTTAAACCCTAAAAGTAAAGCTGTTAAAGTTAGTAATTATGTGGCCAATATGACCAGTGCAGTAGAAACTATCGCTCACTCTTGTGGTGTAAAAGAAGTGAGAAGTTTGAATCGAACGCACGTTAGAATTGTGCAAATCAATGGAAAATCTATTCCTATGAATGAACTGTGTCCAGTATGCAGTGAAGGAGAAATAAATGAAAGCGTCTGATTTATTTGTAAAAGCATTAGAAAATGAAGGAGTGGAGTATATCTTTGGTATTCCAGGTGAAGAAAATCTAGATCTTCTTGACTCGCTTAGAGATTCATCTATTAAATTTATCTTGACCCGCCATGAGCAAGCTGCGGCGTTTATGGCGGCTACTTATGGCCGACTAACAGGTAGGGCTGGCGTATGTTTGGCTACACTTGGCCCGGGTGCTACCAATTTAGTAACAGCTATTGCTTACGCTCAATTGGGTGGTATGCCAATGGTGGTTATTACAGGGCAAAAACCTATCAAAGCAGGATTGCAAGGAAAATTCCAAGTATTAGACATTGTAAGAATGATGGAGCCTTTAGTAAAGGACTCTGATCAAATTGCTTATGGTAGACAGATACCTTCATTGGTAAGAGGTGCATTTCGTATTGCCGAGGAAGAGCGCCCAGGTGCAGTGCATTTAGAATTACCAGAAGACATCGCCAGAGAAAACGTTGAAAATGAAAACATCTTTCCAAGGCAAACTATTCACAGGTTGTTTGCAACTGATAGAGCAATTGAAAAAGCAGCTGCAGTAATAACCAAGTCTAAAAGACCTTTGTTATTGGTCGGTGCTGGTGCAAATAGAAAACGTATTAGAGAGGCGCTATCTGCATTTTTAGATAAAACTGAAATACTGTTTTTCAACACACAAATGGGTAAAGGTGCTTTGAGTGGCAATGTTGATAAGTTTATTGGCACAGCAGCATTCTCAAGTAAAGATTATGTACATGAAGCTATTAAAAAAGCTGATTTAATTATTAATGTTGGGCATGATATTGTTGAAAAACCGCCTTTTTTAATGAAAGGTGATGAGCAGCAAGTTATCCATATTAATTTTCATTCTGCAGAAATTAAAGATATTTATTACCCACAAGTTGAAATTATTGGTGATATTAGTAATTCTATTTCTAGATTAACCGATGCTTTACATGGTTGTATTAATTGTGATACTCGGTGGGTTGATAAAATACGTGATCGTATAAAAGCAGCAATTCATTCCCTGGATAATGACCCATCTTTTCCGATGTTGCCACAAAGAGTGGTTTCGGATGTGCGCAAGGTGATGGGCGCTAAAGACATTGTTAGCCTTGATAATGGCATGTTTAAACTTTGGTTTGCAAGGCATTACCATACACGTAGCCCAAATACTTTATTGTTAGATAATGCATTAGCCACGATGGGAGCTGGCTTACCGTCAGCAATAACCTGTTGTTTAATGAAACCTAGCAGGCGCGTACTTGCAGTTTGTGGTGATGGCGGGTTTATGATGAATTCCCAAGAGTTAGAAACTGCGGTTAGATGTCAGTTGAATCTGGTTGTGCTTATTTTTAATGATAGTGCTTATGGCATGATTAAATGGAAGCAAGCTGGGCAAGAGTTGCCAAATTTTGCGCTTGATTTTAATAATCCTGATTTTGTCATGTATGCGCAAAGTTACGGCGCTACTGGACATAGGATAAGCGCTAGCGATGAATTAGTTCCAGTAATGGAAAAAGCATTTGTTGATGGTGGTGTGCATGTGATTGATTTGCCAATTGATTATTCACAAAACACCAAAACATTGTTAGATGATTTAAAACAATTTGATGGTTAAGACAAGGTAATGACAGTGGAAAAGTTAATTGTTAATCAAGCTTACACGGGTGAAGTGTTAGCCGAGTTGGAAATGCACAATGCTGTGCAAGTAGATGGCATGCTCTCTAAAGCTCAAAATTTACACAAAAGTGGCTGCTTAGATATCGGTGAGCGCGTTAGTATTTTGCAAAAATTGGCTAAATTGATTGATGCTGAACATGAGGACTTCTCTCGTTTAATTGCCAATGAGGGTGGAAAGCCTATTCGTGATGCAAGGGTGGAAGTAACACGTGCTGTCAATGGTATACATATTGCCATTAGTGAGATTGAAAATAGCAAAGGTGTTAAGATACCAATGGATTTAAGCGCTGCAGGTGCAGGCCATGAGGCTTTTACTATTTTGGAGCCAATCGGTGTGGTAGTGGCGGTTAGCGCTTTTAATCATCCGCTTAATTTAGCTATCCACCAAGTGATTCCTGCAGTGGCTAGCGGCTGTCCAGTAATTATTAAACCGGCATCTGTTACTCCACTATGTTGTTTGCGTTTGGTTGAGCTTATTAAACAAGCTGGCCTGCCAGACGGATGGGCTCAAGTGGCGCTTACTAATAGAGAAAATTCGGAAAAATTGGTCATCGATCCACGTGTGGCATTTTTTAGTTTTATCGGTTCAGCCAAGGTTGGTTGGTATCTTAAATCTAAACTTTCACCAGGTACACGTTGCGCTTTAGAACACGGCGGTGTTGCACCACTGATTTTTGATAAATATGCAGATGAAGAGGGTTTTGTTGATGGTGTAGTGAAAGCCAGTATGTATCATTCAGGCCAAGTGTGTGTCTCTGTGCAAAGGGTTTATGTGCCAGAAGACAGAGTTAAAGAGTTGTCGCAAAAAATTGCAAATGTGGCTAGCAAACAAGTGGTAGGTGATGCTATTGATGAGAATAGTGATTTAGGTCCGTTAATCCTACCAAAAGAGACTGATCGAATTGAGGCTTGGGTGAGCGAGGCTATCGATGAAGGTGCGCAGTTAATAACAGGTGGAAAGCGTATTAATAAGGTTAGCTATGAACCGACGGTTTTATTAAATCCATCCAAGAGTTCAAAAGTATCAACTCAAGAGGTTTTTGGTCCTGTCGTGTGTGTATATGGCTATAAAAATATAGAAGACGCTATTAAAGATGCTAATAGTTTAGATGTTTCATTTCAATCTTCTATTTTTAGTGACGATGCTGAATTAGCAATGAATGTGGCTAAAAAGTTGGAGGCCAGTGCGGTCATGATTAATGACTACACTACCTTTAGAGTGGATTGGATGCCATTTGCTGGGCGTAAACATTCCGGTTATGGCATTGGTGGCATTGGCTATACAATGCGCGATATGCTAGAACACAAAATGATTGTAATTAAAGATTAGCGCCATGGGCTTTATCTTTGTGCCCAAGTTTGTCAGACCACTACAGTTTGTACAGTGTTGCGTATTCACCTTGTTGATCAAGCAGTTCTTGGTGAGAGCCTTGTTCTATAATATCGCCCTGTCTCAGAACAATAATTCGATCGGCTTTTTGAATGGTTGATAGGCGGTGAGCGATAATAATCGTGGTTCTATCTTTTTGCATTTCATCAATAGCGGCTTGAACCTGCTTTTCAGTGGCTGAATCTAGTGCTGAGGTAGCTTCATCTAAAATTAAAATTGGACTGTCTTTGGCAATGGCTCTAGCAATGGCCAAGCGTTGACGCTGACCACCAGAAAGTTTGGTGCCATTTTCTCCAATTGGTGTATCAAATTGATACTCTAAGTCATTGATAAAATCTGAAGCATTAGCAGATTGTGCTGCATTTTGAATGGTTGCATTATTCATACTCTCAAGCTGACCCAATGCAATATTTCCTTTTACTGTGTCATTAAATAAACGCACATTTTGATCAACAAAAGATATTTGTGATCTGAGAGAATCGATTTCATAATCATTAATATCGACACCGTCAATGGTAATAGAGCCTGAATTTGGCGTGTAGAAACGAGTAATTAGTTGAATAATAGTGGTCTTTCCACTGCCTGTAGAGCCAACCAGGGCAATGGTTTCTCCTGATTTAATATCAAGATTAATGTTATTAAGCACTGGTGAGTCAGCATTGTATCCAAAACAAACGTTGTTGAATTTGATAGTGCCTTTGGATTTTTTCAGCTGTTGAGTGCCGAGATTTTTCTCTTCTTGTTCATCAATCAGTCCAAATACGCTTTCACCTGCAGCCATGGCTGTTTGTAGTGGTTTATTGATATTGACTAGATTTTTAGCAGGCTTGACCAACATGCCCATGGCAGTAAAGAAAGATAAAAAATCACCCGCACTCATTTGCAGTTTGGTTGCTGAGAAATACACTACGCTAGCTAGAGAAAGACCAATCAGCATATTAACAAAACCAGTATTAAAAGCGCCTGTCATATCAACCTTGAAACGTTGTTGACGTATGTTTTTGATTAAGTTGCTAAATTTAGTACTTTCTTGTTGTTGCGCATGATAGATTTTAACTAAAGAGCTGCCAGAGATATTTTCATCCAATAAGTGCGTCATATTACCCATGGATTGCTGGACTTTGGTGCTTGCACTGCGCATGCGATTTGAAGAAAGTTTGACCGCTAAATATACTAAGGGTAGTAATATTGCAAGTGATAAACTCAGCTGCCAATTTTTATAAAATAAATAACCAATTAGAATAATCACACTAAGTGATGATTTTATAAAATCAAGCCAAATGGTAGAGGCTGCTGCTGCGATTTGCTCTACATCAAAAGTTAGTTTTGATAGGGTTTTTCCGGTAGGGTGCTTGTCAAAATAAGATTTTGGAAGTTTAAGTAATTTGGCAAACATGTCTTTGCGCAAATCCATAATAACCTTGTTTGATACCCAAGAGCTGGCAGCTGTTGAAGTTAGGGCAAAAATAGAGCTTAAAAGGATAACGCCAAACAGCGCTGTTGCATAAAGTAGGGCGGTTTGAGAGTTACGATCACTGGAAAATAGATCATCAACAATACGACCTGTAATTTCAGGGATGGAGCTTTCAAGTGCAGTTGCAAGCATCATCATTATTGAAGTAAAGATGAGTTTGCCAATATGAGGCTTTAAATAGACAAAAAGTCGCGAGACAAACTGCTTGTATTGCATTTTTTAAAAAAATTAATTTCGACAGTTCCATATTCTACACAGTTTTGGGTATCATAACCATTTCAACTTTGTTACTTTTCATGGCAACAAAATACATCTTTATTACTGGTGGTGTGGTCTCTTCATTAGGCAAGGGAATCGCCTCTGCATCTTTAGCATCTATTTTAGAATCTCGTGGTCTTAACGTTACCATGTTAAAGCTAGATCCGTATATCAATGTTGATCCTGGAACCATGAGTCCATTTCAACATGGTGAGGTATTTGTAACTAACGACGGCGCAGAAACTGATCTTGATCTTGGGCATTATGAGCGTTTTATTCGTCAGCAATTAGGCAAGAAAAACAACTTTACTGCAGGTCGTGTGTATGAAAATGTTATTGAACGCGAGCGTCGCGGTGATTATTTAGGCGCCACTGTTCAGATTATTCCGCACATTACTAATGAAATTAAAACTCTAGCACAAGCGGGTGCACAAGGTGCCGATGTTGCTTTGGTGGAAATTGGTGGAACGGCA
This sequence comes from uncultured Candidatus Thioglobus sp., assembly GCA_964344985.1. Taxonomy (GTDB): domain Bacteria; phylum Pseudomonadota; class Gammaproteobacteria; order PS1; family Pseudothioglobaceae; genus Thioglobus_A. The sequence goes on from CAYFPI010000003.1 coordinate 13,596, forward strand.
GGTGATATTGAGTCATTGCCATTTATGGAAGCGATCAGACAAATGAGTCTTGAGCTGGGTCGTGAAAATACATTGTTTATTCATTTAACACTACTGCCTTATATTAAAGTGGCTGGAGAGTTGAAAACCAAACCGACACAACACTCTGTTAAAGAATTAAGAGGTATTGGTATTCAGCCAGATATTCTAATTTGTCGTTCAGAGCATGAACTGCCCGAAGCTGAGAGGGCGAAAATCGCACTATTTACCAACGTAGAAACAGATTCGGTGTTTACTTCACTTGATGTTGATACCATTTATAAGGTTCCAAGAGCATTGCATGAGCAAGGTTTAGATGATGTTGTAGTTAAAAAACTATCCATTGATTGCAAGCCAACAGATTTGAGTGAGTGGGATAACGTAATTAAAAAGTTACACACACCAACCTCTAGTGTTGATATTGCCATGGTGGGTAAATACATGGACTTAACAGAGGCGTATAAATCACTATCTGAAGCGTTGTTGCATGCTGGCATTAATACCGCTACAAAAGTTAATATTCATTATTTTGATTCTGAAGAAATTGAAAAAAATGGCACTGATTGTCTAAGCGAGATGAGCGCTATTTTGGTGCCTGGTGGTTTTGGAAATCGTGGCGTGGAAGGAAAAATTGCAACGGTTAAATATGCACGTGAAAACAATGTTCCATATCTGGGCATCTGCTTAGGTATGCAAGTAGCCGTTATTGAGTATGCGCGTCATGTGGCAGGTATGACAGATGCTAATAGTACAGAATTTAACGAATCAACACCTTATCCAGTGGTTGGTTTGATTACTGAGTGGCAAGATGAAGATGGTTCTATCCAAACACGAAATGAAGAGTCTGACTTAGGTGGCACCATGCGTCTTGGTGGTCAGGAGTGTGCATTAGTAAGTGGTACCAAATCACGAGAGATTTACGCACAAGATGTTATTACTGAGCGACATCGTCATCGTTATGAGGTTAATAATACATTGATTAAGCAAGTAGAAGAGGCTGGTTTAATCATTTCTGGAAAATCTATTGATGGCTCTTTGGTTGAGATGGTAGAGGTTAAAGATCATCCTTGGTTTGTAGCTTGTCAGTTCCATCCGGAGTTTACCTCGACACCACGTGATGGTCATCCACTGTTTGAGAGTTTTATTAATGCAGCTAATGAAGCGCATAATTTGATTTTATCTTCATAGTGTTTAAGGATGCTATAGAGCATTGGGGTAGTAGCGATTTTCCTAAGTATTTTAAAGCTGCTATTAAATCGCTAGAATTAAGCGATTTGCCACTAGAAAAATGCTGTAATCATAGTGCAGTTATTGACAAAAATTCATTGGATGCGATGATTTTGTCTTCCAGTTCTGATTATGAGTTTATCAATCAAAAGATCG
>CAYFPI010000003.1:15006-26685 GCA_964344985.1 uncultured Candidatus Thioglobus sp.
TATTTTCTTTTGTGAAGTACTTTCAGGCTGTGCTTGTAGCGACGATCCGTCACAAGGCATTATTCATGAAAATTCTTACTGCGAGTTATTGGTGAGCATTAGCAGAACTAACGCACAAGCAAGTTTTACTTACGTTTCTTCCGCTTCTTAATAAATTGCATTAGTCGACGCTTCTTTGTTACTTGACGTGCACTAAGTTCATTTTTAGTGTCTTTAAAAGGGTTTTCGCCACTCTTATATTCACATCTTAGTGGTGTATTTGTCAATCTAAGCGCATCAATAAAGAAATTCTTTAAATAGCGATCATAAGCATTAGGAACGCTTTGAAGGTGGTTTCCATGAAAGGTTAGTGTTGGTGGAAAGCTATCAGTTTGATTAACGTATTTAATTTTAAGCCGTCTACCCTTAACCGGTGGCGGTTGATGGCCTTGGTTAGCCTTTTCTAAAATTTTATTTAAGACAGAGGTAGGGTATTGAGCGCCAGCATTGTTATATGATTTGATAATCGGACCAAATAACTTGCCAACACCAGAGCCATGCAGTGCAGAAATATAATGCACACTTGCATAATTAACAAATGAAAGTTTAACGTCTAATTTTCGTTTAACTTCAGATTTTTGATAATCATCAAGACCATCCCATTTATTAATAGCAATCAGTAGTGCTCTGCCTTTGTCAGCAATCATGCCGAGTAGTGTTGCGTCTTGCTCAGTAACGCCTTCATGAGCATCTAGCACTAGAATAACTACTTGCGACCTATCTAGCGCTTCAATGGCTTTAATGATTGAAAAAATTTCGATTTTTTCATGAGTAGAGCGTTTACGTCTAATACCAGCTGTATCGATTAGTGTGTATTTTTGCCCTTCACGTTCAAAAGGAATGTAGATACTGTCACGAGTTGTGCCAGGAAGATCGATTGCCAATACTCGTTCTTCACCCAGGATTCTATTAATAAGTGTTGATTTTCCAACATTAGGTCTGCCAAGTACAGCAACAGCAATACCTTCCACTTCTTCAGTGTCGTCATCCTCATCGTTTTGTGGTAGCATAGGTAGGGTGTTTTCAATTAATTCACCAATACCTTGTCCATGCTCTGCTGAAATTAATCTAGGCTCACCTAGGCCAAGCTCATAAAACTCAGCAGCAGTAGTTTCATTTAGTCCTTCAGCTTTATTACATACCAAGACAATATCACGCTTTAATCGTCTCAATTGAGAGGCAATTTCTAAATCTAGCCCAATAACACCATCTCTAGCATTAACAATAAAATAGATAACGTCAGATTCTTCTAAAGCAGCAAGCACTTGTCCTTGAATGCCGCTATCAACAATGTTGTCTTCGTTGGTTAATCCACCAGTATCAATAATGGTGGCAAAAGTTTCGCTGTCTTCATCTAGCAGAACTTCAGCATATTGACGATCACGTGTTAGGCCTTCAAAGTCTGATACTAGCGCTTGGCGAGAATTACTTAGTCTATTGAATAAAGTGGACTTACCAACATTAGGCCGTCCAACAAGTGAAATAACAGGAAAGCCCATAAGGAATTATTTAGTTTAGGTTGTTTAATTTAATTTTTATTAAGCTTTGAAGCTCAGAGTCTCTTGAGGTTTGACTTAAGGCTAATTGGTAGTGTTTTTTAGCATCTGCTACATTGCCACTGGCTAAATATACATCTCCCATAAGTTGAGCATATAGACCGTTAAATTTATTATTGCTTGTATTAAGTAGTGCTAACGATTGTTCAAAATTTCCTAATTCTAAGTAAATGGCTGCCATTCTTAATTTGGCAATATCAGCATTAATAGTATTGTCTGAAGTGCTAATAGGTGTTAAGTGTTTAAGCGCTTTATCGTAGTCTTTATTGGTTACTGCAGCTTTTGCAAGGATAAAGCTTGCTTGCTGAAGATAGCCGCTATCAGCATGCTCGCTAGATAGTTTTTCAAAGGCTTGGGGGTTTGCAGGGTTGCTAGCAACAGTTAGATAGAGAGTTCTAGCATTGGCAGCTTGTTCATCTTGATATTTTTCATAAGCGCCCATACCCCAAATACCACCTAAACCCAAAGCAACACCAGCAATAATTTGCATGCCATTGTCTTTAATCCATTTCTTTATTTGTTGTTCTTGCTCGTCGTGCGTTTTTCCAACTTCAATAAAATTTTTCATGCGTTGTCCTTAAAATAATTAATGGCTTCTGCCAGACTAAGAGTTTGTTGTGAACCTTGAGCTTTTAATGGCTTAATGGATACTTGATTGTTGTTAATTTCTTCTTCACCTAAAATCAGCGCAAAGTCTGCTTTGGCTTTGTCAGCTTTTTTAAATTGACTTTTAAAACTTCCTAGTGTGATGTCATTATAAAGTATTGCATCAGGCAGTGCTTGATGTAACTCGCTGGTAATTTGCATTGATTTAAGTTGTGCCTTTTCTCCAAGAGCAACCAAGTAAATAGATTGAGCCGGGATAAATGAATGGGTGTTTTGCTCTTGTAATAATAAAATTAAACGCTCTAGTCCAATTGCAAAACCAACCGCTGTAGTTGGTTTTCCGCCCATTTTTTCAACAAGGCCATCGTACCTACCACCTGCGCAGATTGTGCCTTGAGCGCCTAAGTCCGTTGTGGTCCATTCAAAAACTGTACGGTTGTAATAATCGAGACCTCTCACCAGTCGAGTATTAATCACATAAGGAATGTTTAAACACTCCAGATAATTTTTAAATTCTTTAAAGTGCTGTGCAGACTCATCATCAAGGTGCTCCATTAATTTAGGCGCCTTATCAATCAAGTCTTGCATGTCTTTGTTTTTACTATCTAGAATACGCAGTGGATTAGTTTCAAGGCGTCTTAAACTGTCTTCATCTAACTGATCTTTATTTATAGAGAAATAATCAACCAATATAGCTCGGTAGCTTTTGCTAGCTTCAGCAGAGCCTAGTGTGTTAATTTCTAACGTAACATTGTTAAGCCCAAGTTGTTTCCATAGGGCGCTGGTCATCATCATTAGCTCTGCATCAATTTTTGCATTTGCAGCGCCAAACACCTCAACACCTACTTGATGAAATTGACGATACCTGCCTTTTTGTGGGCGTTCATGTCTAAACATAGCGCCTTGATAAAATACTTTTTGAATGCCTTCACGAGGTAGGTTGTGTTCAATCATCATACGCACACAACCTGCAGTTCCTTCTGGTCGTAAGCTTAAAGAATCGCCGTTAGATTCGGTCCAAGAATACATTTCTTTTTCAACAATGTCAGTTGCTTGGCCAATTGCGCGACAAAAGGTATCGGTTTTTTCAACAACAGGCGTGCGGATATTTTTGTATCCGTAAGAAGTAAATAAATCAGAAATAGTACGCTCTACATGCATCCAAAGATCAGAATCTTTAGGTAGTAGATCATTCATGCCACGAATGGCTTGTATTTTTTTGCTCATTTACTTATAAAATTGATCGAATTAAGCAGCTATTTTACCAATAATTACAAGGGCTTTAGCCGTATTAAAGCAGCCCGTTTTTATACAATAATGTAAAAAATAGTTAATTATTTGAAATGCCGTTAGGAACATGCCCAGTAGGTACATATTGTGAGGCTGATTCGCAATGAGAGTGCTGATCATCAAAGAAAATATCAGCACTAAATTCTTTTAAGAAAACACCTTTATCAAGCCCGCCCAAAAAGAAAGACTCATCAATGCGAATCCCCCACTCGCGCATGGTGTGAATCACACGTTTGTGCGAAGGTGCTGAGCGTGCAGTTACTAAAGCTGTTCTAATTGGGTTATCCTCAACAGGAAAAGCAGATTGGATTTTGTGTAAGGATTTTAAAAAACATTTAAAAGGTCCGGCTTTAAGTTCAACATTGGCAGATATTTTTTCACTCTCTTCGAATGCTTCAATGCCTTTTTCTTGGTAAATCTTTTCCGCCTCATCAGAAAAAATAACTGCATCACCATCAAAAGCAATACGTAGTTGTGTTTCATGAGCATCTTTGGAAATGCTACCAACAATCGAAGCAGCAGCAAAGCCAGAGGCTAAAGCTTTTTGTACGTCTTGATAGTTGCTAGACAAGAATAGATCTGCTTCAAATGCACCTACTAAATTATGTGTAGGTTCACCACGGGTAAAAGCTGCTCTTGATATGTTTAAGCCGTAGTGTTCAATGGAGTTAAAAATTCTTAAACCAGTATCGGCGCTATTGCGTGAAAGCAAGATTACATCAATAGGATTTTGTTTGGTATTAAGATTGAGTAGTTTTTTAACCAATGAGAAGCCCACGCCTGGATTAAGCACCACATCTTCATTTTCTTCTTGGTGCTTTGCATAGGCTTCAACACCTTGTGTTTTATAAATTTGATGAGACTCATCTAAATCAAATAAAGCTCTTGATGAAATTGCAATTACGAGTTTGTTTTTTGCTTTTGGATCTACAGCGTCTGCCATGATTTATTTTGATATTTTTCCAAACAATAGTCTATCCATCTTTCGATGAAAATATTAAGCTCCCATTGTATATCCATATCGGAACATTGTGCTAAGTATGGATGAGAATTATTAAGTGTTGTTTCGTTGCATACTGATATTACCTCTAAGAGCTGAGCGTCAAAATAGATTTTAAATTTAATATCAGGCTTATTTGCATTAACGCCATTCAAATCTAGGATGTGAGTAAGGGTAAATACACCCGTATGAGCAAAACGATCTTCAACAATTAGATGTAGATCATTCTCACTATTGCTGCGAATGACACTATGTTTCGCAATGTCTTTTAATGATGGAATAAGTGTGAGTATTTTTTTGTAGTTTACTTCAAACAGTGCAGACACTTGAGTATAAGTTTTAGCCTGATTTCTGCTATATAGTGATTTTAAAAATTGCTCGTTTAAGTCCATTGCGTGTTGTATTGTAATGTACCATCGTCAAATAGTGAGTAAGAATTAAACCCTATGCGTTTTTCATTTGTAAATTGCAATGCTGTTGAAGGGCATGAAATAATCTTGATGCCATTTCTTTCAAACTCAGAAGATTCATGCGCATGCCCAAATATAACTCCTTTAATATTAGGGTGTTTATCAATAATTTCAAATAATTCATCTGGGTTTTCTAGCGATAAATTATCATCCCAAGTGCTGTTCATGGGCACAATAGGGTGGTGTAGGGTAATAATGTGATACTTTGCGCTTGACTTATTAAGTCTTGCATCTAATTGTTGTAAATCCTGCTGAGTGACATGTCCACTGGTTTTACCAATTTGCACTGAATTGATATGAGTTATGCACCAATCTTTGAGTGTAAATTGAGAAAATAGTTGTGAGTTAAATGCTTGTGATAGATTGTCTATGTTGTCATGATTGCCTGCAAATACAAACATTTTGGCATCAATAGGGCTTAATATTTCTTTAAATAATTGATAAGAAGTGCTGGTGCCATTATGAGTTAAATCGCCACTGATTAAAACAGCAGAAGTGTTAATTTTAGATATGTTTTCAACAATAGAATTTAAGTGCTGGTGTGTATTAACACCCATACAAATTTCATCATCATCAATATGACAATCGCTTATCTGTATAAAAGTGGCTTGTTTTTTTGAATAAGTAGGGTTTGTCATGGTGAGGCAATGAATCTAACTCGAGAACTAACACTTGTTGCTAGTTCGTAGCCAATGGTGTCTGCATAAGTTGCAACAGTTTCAATGGGCAGTCTCTCATCGCCCCATAAAATAGCAGTATCACCAATTTGAGCCTTAACACCGCTTATGTCTACACAAATCGTATCCATAGATACTCTACCAACAAGTGAACAGAGTTGATTGTTAATAAGTATTGGCGTGCCACTTTTAGCATGACGAGGATATCCATCGCCATAACCAATACCTATAATAGCAATTTTGGTTGATTTTTTGGCTATCCAGGTGGCGCTATATCCTACTGACTCGCCAGCATTAACAGTCTTGATTGACATGATAGGTGCGCTGAGTGTCATTACTGGTTTTAACTCAGTGTCTGGTGTTGAAAAAGGAGAGATTCCATAAAGCATAATGCCAGGACGTACGTAATCAAACAAGGCGTCATTTTGTGACATAATAGCGCCAGAATTTGCCATTGATCGTTTAGCAGTGTTGGTATTTAACTGATTAAATTCTTCGAGTTGTTTGATGTTTAATGGGTGCTCAGGCTCATCACTGCATGCAAAATGACTCATAACACATTCAGGGTTGATATTTGAGTTGTTGTTAATAATTGCGATAGATTTTTGATAATCACTATTGGACAAGCCTAGGCGATGCATGCCTGTATCTACTTTTAGCCAGATATTTACAGATTGTTGAGTATTAGCAATAACTTCTAATTGTGAAATGTGATGAATAACAACAGTGCACTTGAGTTTTATCGCTTGATCGAGTTCATTGTTTGAAAAAACTCCCGATAATAAAAGCAAAGGTTTTTGACTAATATTTCTTATTTTTTTAGCTTCTTTAAGTTCACTTATAGCCAAAATATCAGCATTATCCAATAAAGGTTTGACCAGATCAACATGATGTCCGTAAGCGTTAGCCTTAACCATGGCAACAATTTTTGATTGTGGAGCAAGATCTTTGACCAGTTGAAAATTGTGCACCAGTGCTGATTGTGAAATGGAAGCAGTAGCATGCATAATAATTAACTAGTGTTTAGCTAAAAAGGCTCTTGATCAAAGTTGGCCATGTTATTTGCATAGGCAGCATCAATATGCTCATCAGGAACACCTTGGAACTGATCATCATTAGCCAAATCTTCAAAGCGTGCATATTCACCAACAAAAGCCAACTTTATGTTGCCTGTTGCGCCATTACGATGTTTGGCGATTTTAAGATCTGCTTTGCCGATTTCTTCAGGATTAGAGTAGGTGTCATCGTGGTATTGCTGATCACGATAAATAAAAGCAATAATGTCTGCATCTTGTTCAATAGAGCCTGATTCGCGTAAATCTGACATTTGTGGCATGCGACCTTTGCCTGCTTTAGGGCGTGATTCAACACCACGATTAAGCTGCGATAGGGCAATAACTGGTACATTGATTTCTTTGGCTAACGCCTTAAGAGATCGTGAAATTTCAGAAATTTCTTGCACTCTATTTTCACTCTTTCCATGAACGGTCATCAATTGTAGGTAGTCCACCATGATTAAAGAAAGATCTGGATGTTGTCGTTTTAATCGACGACATTTTGCGCGAATCTCGGTAGGTGTGATTGAGGCGGTTTCATCAATAAGCACTGTGGATTTTTCTAGTGCAAGCACGGCGTGATTAAAGCTATTCCAATCTGTTTCTGTCATAGTATCACGCAGTTTTGATCCTTCGATATGACCAAAAGAAGAAATCATGCGCATTACTAATTGCTCAGTAGGCATCTCCAAGCTAAACACTGCCACAGGCTTTGGTTCTTTGGCGGTAATGGCAACGTGCTCAATAATGTTCATTGAGAATGCTGTTTTTCCCATCGAAGGTCGTCCTGCAACGATAATAAGGTCGCCATTTTGTAGTCCAGAAGTTATTTTATCAAGCTCAGTAAATCCACTTTCAAGACCGGTAATACCTTCAGATTCTTGCATTTCATGAACACGATTAACCACATCTTTAATGATATCTTTAACGTTGGTTACCTCTTGCTTGCCACGAGTGACTTGTTCAGCTATTTCAAATATTTTTTTCTCAGATAAGTCGATTAACTCTTGAACCTCAATCTCTTTAGGATTGTAGGCAGTATCGGCAATTTCATGACTGGCTGAGATAAGCTGACGATAAACACTAAGTTCGCGCACATGTTTAGCATAGGCTTCAATATTGGATACACTGGGTGTATTCTCAGCAATTTGTGCCAAATAAACAAAACCGCCAATCACTTCTTCGTTGCCGGCTTTTTTAACATGTTCTTTAACTGTTAAGATATCAGCAGGCTTATCGTGTTGTAATAGGGTAGTAATGGCATCAAAAATAATCTGGTGTGCTGAAGTATAAAAATCAACTTCTGTAAGAATGTCAGCAACTTGATCCCAAGCGTCATTATGTATTAACAAACCACCTAGAACAGATTGCTCAGAGTCGATAGAATTAGGCGGTATTTTGACGTTTTCGATATCCATTTTGTTTTGCTAAAAAATAAAAAACCCTCTTACGAGGGTTCTTAATTTTAACTTAAGGGTGACTCTAAAAAACATTAATAATTTTTTGACAACGGCAAACTTACATAAGAAAGATAAAAATATGCCTTATTAAAGAACTTAATATCCTTACAAAATTTTATTAAGTTCTTTAGAGTTACCTTTGAAATTTAAAGTTATTTATGCTTCTTCTTGAGCTTCAACCACAACCTTAATGGCAACAGTAATTTGAGTATGAAGTGTAACACTTACCTCGTATTCACCTGTGTGGCGAATTGCCTCCGGCATGTTAACATCACGTTTTTCAACTTCAAAGCCAGCTTGTGCTAAACTGGTTGTAATATCAGCAGTAGTAATAGAGCCGAATAACTTACCTTCATCACCAGCATTTGCCATAATCGTGCAAACTGTGCCAGTCATTTTAGCCTCGATAGCTTGAGCATCTTTAAGCGCTTGAGCTTCTTTAGCCTCTAAGTCAGCTTTAAGTGTTTCAAACTCAGCCAAGTTAGCTTTTGTAGCAGGCTTGGCTTTGCCTTGTGGGATTAAAAAGTTACGGGCGTAACCAGCCTTAACATTAGCAAGATCACCCAGTGAACCTACTTTTTGAATTGTTTCTAATAAAATTACTTGCATGTTAGGCTCCTATTTCTTGTGCTTATCAGTGTAAGGAATAAGTGCTAGGAATCTAGCTCTTTTAATAGCAGTTGTTAACTGACGCTGGAATTTAGCGCTAGTACCTGTCATTCTTGAAGGTGTGATCTTACCACTTTCATCGATATTCTTTAACAATGTATCAACATCTTTATAGTCAATTTTTGTAACACCTGCTGCAGTAAAACGACAGAAAGTATTTACTTTAATTTGAGGTCTACGTTTTCTTTTTTGTTGCTTAGCCATGATAATCTCCTACTCTTTGTCTTTGTTAGCCATCATGATTGAAGGCTCAGTAATTGCTTGATCTTCAGAAATAATTAAATTTCTTAAAATAGCATCGTTAAAACGGAAATTATAATTAAGCTTATCAAGAGTCTCTTGATCACACTCAATGTTCATCATTAAGTAGTGAGCTTTATAAATTTTATTGATCGGGTAGGCTAGGTGTTTACGACCCCAGTCTTCCTCACGGTGAACTTTACCACCATTCTCAGTGATAATTTCTTTGTATTTGCTTATCATTGTATCAACCTGGCTTGATTGGTCAGGGTGCACAATAAGTGTAATCTCATAGTGTCTCATGAGTTGTATCTCCTTATGGTTATTAAGTTAGCTTGCCACACCTATTGTGATCAAGCAAGGAAGTGGGTATTTTATACTAGTTGAGGTTTTTTCACAATCAGTTAATACTAATATTTAATTAATATAATTTCATTTGTTAAAATCAATTCATATAGGAAATTTTAAATATCTAATTTTGACAACAAATAGCAAATTTTATACCTGGGTAAAACGTTTAACAACATTAAGTATTTTGTTATTTGCTGTGTATTTAAGTTATTTAAATAATTTGGTAAAAACTGAGTTTTCCCAATACAAAGACATAGATGCATTACAGTATGAGCAACAATCAAAAACCGCAATTAATATGCTTTTATTGGTGGAAGATCAATCATTTTTTGAACATACTGGTGTGGACTTTAAAGAAATTGCTCGAGTGATAAGAGACTATCTTTTGTATGACAAGCCTCTACGAGGAGCGAGCACAATCACACAGCAGTTGATTAAAAACACACTCTTAACTAGAGAGCGAAGTTTTGAGCGAAAGTTCAAGGAGATGCTAATGGCATTATTGTTAGAGTATTCTTTTGATAAAAAATTTATTCTTAATCATTATATGAATACGGTTTATTTAGGGCAAAAAGGCAATCGCACTATTAATGGCTTTACTAAGGCAGCTCAATTTTATTTTAATAAAGATATTCAATCTCTTTCGTTAGAAGAGGTGGCAACTTTAGTAGCATTGGTAAAAGGCCCGAGTTATTATCACCCTATTAAACATCCGCAAAGATTAGCTAAACGCAGAGAATTGGTATTATCTATTTATCATAAGTTTGAGAAAATTGTAAAATAAGAAAATGACTAATATTCTTGCTATTGATACATGTACTGAGGTTTGCTCGGTCAGTTTGCTTTCTAACGGTAGAAAGACCTCTCGATTTATTAAAGATGTTGCTAAAAGTTCTGGTCTTATCTTGCCACTTTGCGATGAGGTTCTTAGTGAGCAAGGCATGAGTATTGCCGAGTTGGATTTAATTATCTACACTAAAGGCCCAGGTGCATTTACCGGAGTAAGGATGTGTGTTAGTGTGGTGCAGGGCATGTCGTTGGCGTTTGATATTCCAACATTGGGTTTTTCTACGCTTGAAGTAGTGGCCCATGGTGCAGCTAAAAAATACAATACTAATAAGATTGCTGTCGCATTAGATGCGCGTATGGGTGAAGTTTATTGGGGTGTTTTTGATAATGGTACTTTAATTAATGAAAGCTTGAAAAAACCAAGTGAAGTTAGTTTGTTAAGTGATGATTATTTAGGTGTGGGAACAGCTTGGGATGTTTATGAAAATGAGCTAAAAAATACCGCTGGAATAAGTGAGTGTAGATTTGGATTTTATCCAAAAGCTGAAAACTTAATTGACTTGGCGTTAACCCATGTTAATAAAAATAAAGAATTTGATAATAAATTACCTTTACCTACTTATTTGCGCAACAATGTGGCACAAAAATCCTTAAAATGATTTAAAGTTTTTTTTAAATAACAACGCTTTAACATGTGGAAATGGATCCAGGCATTTGCCTCCCCTAAGAATTTTTATTCAATCAGTAGAAAAATCATTCCTTGGTTTTTGTATCCATTTATTGCACTAACGCTAGTAGGCCTTTATTGGGGTTTAGTAATAGCACCAGCTGATTATCAACAAGGTGAAAGCTATAGAATTATGTATATCCATGTACCTAGCGCATGGATGAGTATGTTTGTGTATTTGGTCATGGCAATTGCAGGTGGTATTGGACTTATTTGGCAAATAAAACTTGCCAATGTAGTGGCAAAAGTATCAGCACCTATTGGTGCGGCATTTACATTTTTAGCATTATTAACAGGCGCCGTTTGGGGTAAGCCAATGTGGGGCACATGGTGGGTTTGGGATGCAAGACTAACCTCTGAGCTTATTTTGTTATTTTTGTATTTGGCTTATATGTCACTTAATAATGCGTTTGATAATCCAAAAACAGCATCTAAAGCCAGCTCTGTTTTGGCAATTGTAGGTTTAATCAATTTACCGATTATTCATTATTCAGTAACGTGGTGGAACACGCTTCATCAAGGCGCTTCTGTTAGTTCTATTGAGAAGATATCTCAGCCAGCCATTCATAGTGACATGTTAATGCCTTTAATACTGATGGGAATTTCATTTAAATTACTTTACGGTGCACTGATGTTGATGCGCGCTCGAGATGAGGTGTTAATTCAAGAGCAAAATAGCGGATGGGTTAAGAAGTTAATACTGGAGAATGGCAAATGACACTAGCAGAATATTTCTCATTTTTACCTTAT
>CAYFPI010000003.1:26695-65759 GCA_964344985.1 uncultured Candidatus Thioglobus sp.
GTAAATATGCATTTTATATTTGGTTTTCATATTTGAGCGCATTTGTTGTGATTGGTGCACTGTTTGTTCGAACTAGAAGCATTCATAATAATACGATTAAACAATTACATATTAAATACACTAGAAACTAACTCAATGACAAAAAGACAAAATCGAATGATACTGGTAGCCATGTTGGTTGCTGGTGTTGGACTGGCAGGTTATTTTGGGCTTAAGGCCTTTAATGAAAATTTGCTTTATTTTTTCTCGCCAACCGATGTGGTAGAAGGAAAAGCACCTACGGGAAAGAGTTTTCGCCTAGGTGGTTTGGTAGCTCAAGACAGCGTGGTTCGAGAGGGTATTAAAGTTAATTTTAATGTTACTGATCATGCAAACACTTTTAAAGTGACTTATGAAGGTATCTTGCCAGATTTATTTAGAGAAGGGCAAGGTATTATTACAACAGGGTCTTTAGTTGGCGACACTTTTATGGCAACAGAAGTTTTAGCAAAACATGATGAAAATTACATGCCGCCAGAAGTGGCAGATGCATTAGAAAAAAACCCAGGCTAAATAATGTCCAAATTTTTGCCATTAGCTATTTTTGTTGTTCTTGCATGGTTTTTGTATGATGGCTTGGGTCGCGATACTAAAAAACTCCCCTCACCGTTAATTGGCAAAGTATTTCCAAACATGGAAGTTGTGGATTTTGATACTAACGAGCGTTACTTTATACATGACAAATTAAAAAATAATTTATCATTAGTTAATGTGTGGGCATCTTGGTGCGTTACTTGTAGGACTGAACACGAAATGTTAATGAGAATTGCAAGAACCAATGCTGTAAAAATGTTGGGCATTAATTATAAAGATACCAAGGCAGAGGGTAAAAATTTTCTAAAGAGGTTGGGCAATCCATACGACAGTATTGTTTTTGACCAGCAAGGTAAACTTGGACTTGAACTTGGTGTATATGCTACACCTGAGACTTTTTTAGTTGACCAGCAAGGGATTATTAGATTTAAGCGCATTGGCGAACTAACACCTTCTATCTGGAAAGAGCAAATTTTGCCGTTAATTCAAGAGCTTAAAATATCAGAAAATTCTAATAAATAAGGTTTGTTATATTTTTTTGTTAAAATCCATTGACAGTAAGGTTATTTAATGGATAATTCATCGAAAGCTTGCACTAAAAAGCTTTATAAATTTTTATATACATTGTTACTAATTAGGAGAATACAATAATGAATAAATCAGATTTAATTGCAGCAATTGCAGACGCTTCAGGTTTAACAAAGGCAGATGCAGGTCGTGCATTAGACGCAACAACTGGTGCTATTACTTCAGCACTATCAGCAGGTGATAGTGTAGCTATTACAGGTTTTGGCAGCTTCCTAGTAAGAGATCGTGCAGCGCGCACAGGTCGTAACCCTCAAACAGGTGCAGCAATTCAAATTGCCGCTTCTAAAGTTCCTGCTTTTAAAGCAGGTAAATTACTTAAAGAATCAGTTAACTCTTAAGATTTTTTTTAAGTATAATATGCCTCGTGCTTAAGTTAAGCGCTAGGCATGTTTTTTTGGGCGCTTAGCTCAGCTGGTAGAGCATCGCCCTTACAAGGCGAGGGTCACAAGTTCAAGTCTTGTAGCGCCCACCAAAAAAACACTCGGAGCGGTAGTTCAGCTGGTTAGAATACCTGCCTGTCACGCAGGGGGTCGCGGGTTCGAATCCCGTCCGCTCCGCCATCTTTTAATTGAAAATTAAAAAATGGAAAATTACAAACGATTAAGTATTAACGTTTATAATTTTTAATTTTCAATTCACACAAAACTATAGAACATGTTAGGTTCAATCAAAGAAAAAACCAAAGGCTGGGTAGCCTATTTAATTGTTGGTTTAATTACTATTCCTTTTGCTTTATTTGGTATTAACGAATACTTTACAGGCGCCTCCAATGTGGTGGTTGCTTCTATTAATGATAATGACATTACTCAAGAAGAGTTTATGTCTGAGTTTCAGCCACAACAGCGTCGCTTACAGCAAAATCTTGCTGAAAAATATGATAATGAGTTTGATGCCGTTTTAAAACAATCTGTATTAAATCAAATGATTGATAGACGTTTGCTTGATAATTTGGCCAAAGAGCTTTCATACGCAACCACTGCAGGTGAGTTAAGCGCAATCATTTCAACGAATGATTTATTTATTGAAGATGGTAAATTTTCGATTGATAGATATAAACAATTATTGCGACTTAATGGTTATACAACTAAGCAGTACGAAGACATCAAGGCTAAAGAGTTGACTCAAAATCAAATCAAATACAATTTACTTGATTCTGCTTTCGTGGTGCCTTCACAGCTGGATAGACTTAAAGAGCTAAATGACCAGCAGCGCCAGTTTAACTATATTGTGCTAGAGGCAAATAACTACACCGACAAGGTTAAAGTTGAGGAAAAAAGTGTTAAAGATTATTACAGCAATCAAAAAGAATCATTTTTTGCGCCTGAGCAAGTAAAAATTGAATTTGTTGAACTAACACTTGATGGTATTGCCAAAGGTATTGAAGTTAATGACGATGATTTGTTTAATTTTTATAAAGATGAAAAGTCTCGTTTTATTACTGAGGAACAGCGTAAAGCCCAGCATATTCTTGTAGAAGACGAAGTGACAGCCAATAAAGTTTATGATTTACTAGCCAAAGGTGGAGATTTTGCCAAATTAGCAAGCGAGTATTCACAAGATCCAGGATCAAAAGATAATGGTGGTGACTTAGGATTTTTCACCAAAGGTGTAATGACGGGTGAATTTGAAAATCAAGTTTTTTCAATGTCTGTTGATGAAATTAGCGCACCAACTAAAACTGAATTTGGCTACCATATCATTAAACTAACAGCAATTCAAGCTGGAGAAGAAAAAGACTTTAACAGTGTTAAGGCTGAAGTAACCGAGCTTTATACAAAAGCTCAAGCGCAAAAATCTTTATACAAACTAACAGAGCAGTTAGAGAATTTAGCTTATGAAGCCAGTCTTGAGGAAATCTCTGATCAGATGGATCTTAAGCTTCAAACCAGTGAATTATTTACTCGTAATACCCAAAAGTTAAATCAAAAAATTGTTTCTGCAGCTTTTTCTAATGAAGTGTTAAACAAAGGTGAGAATTCAACAGTTATAGAGTTGTCTAATGAAAAACTAATGGTATTAAGACTGGTTAAAAAAATACCTCAGCGTCAAAAAACCTTTGATGAAGTTAAAGGGGAAATTAATACACATTTAGGCTCATTGTTAGCAAAAACTTTTGTTAATAATGTTGCTAAGCAGATAGTAAAAGATTTGAGTGATAATAATCATGAGGCAGTAAAAGCTTTAATGACAAAAAATAATCTTAAGTGGGAAAATGTTGGCTGGGTTGGTCGTGATTCAAATAAAGCTGATTCAGCTATTATTGATAAAGTTTTTTCACTATCAAAACCAGAAAAGTCTAACACTTATAGCGCTCAAAGCCTGACAAAACGCAGTAGTGTTGTGCTTGATTTATCGGCAGTTAAGGTTGAAAACTCTAAAACTTCAAGTGCCGATCTTGAACGTTCAATTTTAAGTTTTGAGTCCAATGAGGTTTTTACTAATATTTTAAAATCTCTAAGAAATCAAGCAGATATTCAGATCTTTTCTGAACGTTTATAGCAAGCCTCTTTTCTAATAATAAGAGCATCTTAACAATACAAAGTTAAGATGTTTATTATTATAAAATTGACTCAAATCAAGTATTATTTTTGCTAATGCATTAAAATAATCTTACAAACAAAAAGGGAAAGGATTATGAAGTTTAAAACGCTATTAATATTGGTACTATTGCCATTATTAAGTTTTGCAGGTGGTAAAGAAATCTATACTGAAAATTGTGAAAAATGTCATGGTTTTTCTCGTCAAGGATCGCTAGGATTGCCACTATATCGTTCAACCATTGCTAATCATCCCGATAGTTATTTAAAGAAAACCATTAAATATGGTCGACCTGGCAGAATCATGCCTGGCTTTAATTTATCAGATGCTCAAGTTGCTAAGTTGATTCGTTTTTTACGTGCAGGTATTAAAGCGCCTGTTTATGACGATGCTCCAATTGTGGGCGATGTAGGTGCTGGTCAGTATACTTATGAGCAGTATTGTCAGCGCTGTCATGGCAAAGAGTTAGAAGGCGGTGAAGGTACAGGTAAGAATTTCTCATGGCAAAAAGAAAGAGATATTTCTCCGCCAGCGTTGTCAAATCAAGGTTTTTTACACTCGGCAAGCGATCAAATGATTAAGCGTATTATCGTCGAAGGCGTCAAAGATACTGAAATGATTTCTTTTGCCAAAGAGTTTAATTTCACTGATCAAATGGTTAATGACTTAGTGGCTTACATTCGTTCTTATGAAAAACCTTTTGTAGCAAAAGAAAGACTTGATGAGCCACTAGTGTTTACTTACAACAGCTCACATGACTTCTCAACAACGGTTGATAAGCTAAGAAACTCTGCTGCAGCTTATAACTTTAGAGTTTATCCAACAAGAACACTGTTTGAAGGCTTAGGTATTGGTGTTGAAGAAGACAATAAGCAAGTTGTTATTCGTTTTTGTAACTTTAAAAATATGCAGCAGTTTTTAAAACTAGATCCTAGGTTGGGTGTAATATTGCCATGTCGAGCAACCGTACTTGAAAATGATGAGGGCGAAGTAAGTATTGTGCTTGAAAATTACAAATATGCTGTTAAGCGCTTTAATAATGAACAAATTGATAAGGCTGCAGATGAGCTGATTCAAAACATGAAAGAGATGATTGAGGAGGCAGTATGGTAGTTAGAATTTTAGCACTATGTGCAATGTTGTTTAGCGCATCAGTAGCTGCCAGTGCTGATGATTTGTTAATTGAACGTGTTAATGCAAAGTTTTCCTATACTTGGTTGGCGCTAGATAAAACCATTAAAGCGCATAACTACAAGTCCGCTTATTTGCAGCGTTGTGATTTTGCCTTAAATGAGCGTCATTACAAATCAGATAAATACCGAATTTTGTTTTTTGGTAAATATGATGAAATGAAAACCATGAGTAAAAAATACCCTGAGCTTACTCCATTCTTCCCGCTAAAGGTTACAGTAATGGAAGAGGGTACACACACACTGGTTATTGCCACGCCACCAATTATTTTATTGCCATTGGTTAAAACTGATGAAGATCGAATGACTGTATTTCGCTGGCAAGAAGACATGAAAAGTATTCTGTCTCAAGTTAAAAGCCAATACCAGCAATAATAAAAAAAGCCTTGTTAATTAACAAGGCTTTTTTTGCTTAACCAGAAGGTTGTATTATTCAGGGCCTTTGTCATAAAAGCTATATCCAGAATCAATATAGGTAATTTCACCTGTAATTCCCGATGCCAGATCAGAACATAAGAACGCAGATGCATTTCCAACTTCTTCAGTGGTTACTGTACGTTTAAGTGCTGATGAGTCAGCAGCATAATCTAGCAACTTACCAAAATCTTTAATACCTGAAGCTGCTAACGTTTTAATAGGGCCGGCTGATACGGCATTAACACGAATACCACGCTCAGGACCAAGTGCCGCTGCCATATAGCGAACATTCGCCTCAAGAGATGCTTTGGCAACACCCATAACATTGTAATTAGGAATAGCGCGGATAGCACCTAGGTAACTAACCGTTAACAAAGCGCCATTATCATTAATCATTGAACCAGCACCTTTGGCAAGTGCAGTAAAACTGTATGAGCTAATATCATGAGCAGTTGAGAAATTCTCACGTGTGGTGGCATCAACATAATTACCATCAAGTGCTTCACGAGGAGCAAAAGCAACCGAATGCACTAAAATGTCAAAATTATCCCAATGCTTTTTAAGCTCAGTAAATGTATGTTTAATACCTTCATCGGTAGCTACATCGCATTCAATTACAATATTAGAATTGCAAATTTCAGCGCACTTATCAACTCGTTTTTTAAGCTTTTCATTTTGATAGGTGAGCGCGATTTCACATCCTTGCTCTGCCATCGCCTGCGCAATTCCCCAAGCGATTGAACGATTTGAAGCAACACCAACAATGAGTGCTTTTTTTCCGGTTAGAAAACCCATAGAATCTCCGACTTGTCATTAATAAAAGATAAATTATAACCTACACAAGCCCTATAATAATCAACTGTTTTTTGTAAATATTTGCTTAAAAAATGTTAGAGATTTTTTTAACCCCTATTCGTGCATTGCGACTTCGCTATGTGCCGTTATTATTGATTTATTTTTCATATGGTAGTGGTGTATTTACAGCCATTGCAGAAAATTTTTGGGTTAAAGAAACGCTTGATATGTCGGCTTCTGATTTGGCAGAATTGGCAGTATGGCTTGGTGTTCCATGGACGGTAAAGATGATCTTTGGTCAAATGGTGGATAGCATCAACATTTTTGGCTCCAATAGAAAATCCTATGTTTATATTGGTGCTGTTCTAATTACCATTAGCTCACTACTCATGATTACTGTTGTAGGTGATTATGCAATTGTTGAGGATTATTCAAAAAAGACTATTTATATCTTTGCCAGTGTGATTGCAGTGGTTGGTTTTGTAATGCAAGATGTGGTGGCGGACACCATGACTACCGAGGTGGTTGATAAAAATCAAACTCAAGAGCAAATTAATCAGGAGTTGGCAACCATTCAAGTATTGGCAAGATTGTCATTAGGTTTTGCTATTTTTATTACTGGCTGGATTGGCGGTGAGCTAGCGGATGTTTATACGGATAATCGTGAAGTGATTTTCAAAATTGCACTGTTTGTACCACTGCTGTCAATTTTGGGTGTTAGTCTGGTGAAGCTTAATCCAGTACCTGTTTCACCCATTAATAAGCATGTTTTATATGGTGGTAGTGCCTTTGCGGTTTTTATTGTATTAATGGGTTATAACGACATACCTTATTCTCAAGAAATTATCTTTGTCATTTCCTTGTCAGTGGTTACTTATTTATTAAGAGATTTGATTAATGATTTGGACGAAAACACCATTCGTCATATCAAAATGGCAATGATTATTATCTTTGTTTATAGGGCAATGCCATCGGTGGGTGCGGGTCTTAGTTGGTGGCAAATCGATGTACTTGGTTTTGATGAATCATTTTTTGCCAAATTATCGGCCATTGGTGGTGGTATTGCTTTAGCCGGTATGTGGTTTTCAGCTAAATTTATTATCAAGCGAGATATTGCTGAAGTGTTGATCTTTTTAACCATTATCGGCACGCTGCTCTCAATGCCAATTGTAGCTATGTATTACGATATTCATACCATGCTAGGCTTTGACGCTAGAACCGTAGCATTGGTAGATACAGCAATGGCCTCACCATTTGATTATATTGCTCAAGTACTCATGTTAACGTTGGTGGCTATTTACGCACCAGAAGGCAAAAAGGGTACCTGGTTTGCACTTATGGCTAGCTTGATGAATATTGCCCTGTCTGCTGGTGGATTGCTGACCAAATACTTAAATAAGATATTTGTGGTTAGTAGAGAGGTGGTTACTGATGGTGTAATAACCACACCTCAAGATTATAGCGAACTGGGTAGCTTGCTTTGGTTGGTGATTATTGTTGGTTTTGTGGTGCCAATTGCTGTTATCTTAAAGTTTAATCCTAATAAGGCATGAACATTAAAAAATACTATTTTCTAGCGTTATTATTGATTCTAGTTGATCAAATTACAAAACTACTGGTTTATGGTTATGTTAAGCCACATGAGTCATTATTGATTAATGATTTTTTTAGCATTAGCCATGTTCATAACTATGGGGCGGCGTTTAGTTTTTTAGCTAATGAAAATGGCTGGCAGCAGTACTTTTTGTCTTCAATATCTATCGTTGCTAGCATTGCAATTATTGTATGGATGTCCAAGGTTGACTCAAGTGATAAAGTTAAATTAATAGCACTCAGTCTTGTGCTTGCGGGTGCAATTGGTAATTTAATAGATAGGCTGGCATTAGGATTTGTAATTGATTTTATTGATATGCATTATGAGTCTTTTTATTTTCCAGTGTTTAACATGGCTGATGTGTTTATCACCATCGGAGTGATGCTGTTAATATTTTTTGATCGAGAAACAAAATGAGTGATTGTTTGATTGTTGGTGGTGGTGTAATTGGCATGATGAGCGCGCGCTATCTTGTAGACGCTGGTGTAAAAGTTACTATTATTGACAAGCGAGAATGCGGACGCGAATCTTCATGGGCTGGTGGTGGCATCATATCGCCACTTTATCCCTGGCATTATGATGATCTGACCAATGAATTGTCTCAGGCGTCGCAATTGGTTTACAAAGATTTGTGTGCCGAAATGCAAGAAAGTACCGGCATTGATCCCGAGTATATTCGCTCTGGCTTGTTAATGCTTGATGAGTATGATTCTAATGCTGCTGTTAAATGGATGCAAAAATTTAACATTGGCTATACATCTGATAAAAATGGTGCGTTGTTTTCTGACATTGCTCAAGTTAGAAACCCAAGACTTATTCAAGCTTTAAAGGCAGATATTATTGCCAAAGGTGTAAAAATTGTAGAAGGGGTGCAGGCTCAAAGTTTAATAACTTCTGATTCAAAAGTTGATGGGGTTGATACAAATAAAGGTCAGTTGTTTGCTGATCATGTTGTGGTTTGTTCTGGCGCTTGGTCGTCACAGTGGTTAGGTTTAAGTGACGAAATATTTCCAATGAAAGGACAGATGATCGTCATTGACTCAGTTGAAAATCTAGAGCATATTATTCTTGATCAGGGTAGGTACATCATTCCGCGTAAAGATGGAAAAACACTGATTGGCTCTACCATGGAAGATATTGGCTTTGACAAATCTACCGACCAAGAGGTTGCTAATTCTTTATTTGAGTTTGCACAAAAAAGGGTTGAGGGTATTAAAGGTAAAAAAATAATACATCATTGGTCAGGATTTAGACCAGCCTCACGCTCAGGCAAGGTTATTTTGGGGCGTGATGACACGTATAATAATTTATATATAAATACCGGCCATTTTCGCAATGGCCTTAATATGGCGCCAGAAAGTGCCAATAGAATTAAACGCTTAATTACCAATGAATAGAATTGTTGTTTTTTTAATTACTTATATGATGGCTATTGGTGCGTATGCACAACTGATTAAAGTATCGGGGCAAGGCCATATTCTTAAAAAAAGTGATACCAATCATCGTTGTGTTATTGATGATCAATCAGAGCTGGTTTGGGAGGTAAAGCTAGTTGAAAAGGGCTTGCAAGATACTAACAATACCTATACCTGGTTTGATGGAAAATCTGGTGTTGAAAATGGTGATTATTCTCATAATTGTCATTGGGGTGAAAATTGCAATACTCAAGCCTTTATTAATGCATTTAATACTGAAAAGCTATGTCAGCAAACCACTTGGCGCCTACCTAGTGAAAAAGAGTTAAAGACATTGTTGCTTTATGGCGATGATGCTTTATTGATTGATAAAGATTTTTTTCCAAATACCAAGCTAAAGTCTTATTGGAGCTCTAGCGAACAAGATGTTAATGTAGCAATTGATGTGCCATTTTTCTATGGTGGTAGTAAAAGTTCAGATAAATCTTTTGACGCGCATATCCGTGCAGTAAGCAATGCTAACTAGGAAAATAGATCAAGCATTATTTGATTCTTATTCAGACGATATTCCTGCTTTTTTAAAAAAAATTTATGCCGCTCGTGGCGTGTCAGAGTTGCAACTTTCATTGGGATTGTCCAATTTATTAAAGCCTAATTTTAAACAACTAGACCAATCGCTAAATATACTGGAACAAGCGCTCAGTGAACAAAAACGCATTTTAATTGTTGGTGATTTTGATTGTGATGGGGCAACTGCATCAGTTGTAGCAGTTAAATCCCTACGTATGATGGGCGCAAAGCAAGTTGATTTTCTAGTGCCTAATCGTTTTGAACATGGTTATGGACTTAGTCCTGAAATTGTGCGCTTAGCCATTAAAGAAAAGCAGCCTGATTTAATCATCACTGTTGATAATGGAATTTCGAGCTTTGATGGGGCTAGGCTTGCGAAAGAATCAGGTATTAGTGTTATTATTACTGATCATCACCTGCCGAGTGAAAATCTTCCTGAGGCTGATGCAATTATTAATCCTAATCTTAAGGGTTGTGAGTTTTTAAGTAAAAACTTAGCGGGTGTGGGTGTGTGTTTTTATCTGTTTTCTGCTTTAAAAACACATCTTCATAAAAACAAATATTTTGATCAACAAGGCATTATCCCGCCAGATTTACGTAGTGTACTTGATTTGGTTGCACTGGGTACAGTGGCTGATGTAGTAAGGCTTGATCAGAACAACCGAATTTTAGTCGATCAGGGTATTAAGCGAATTAGAGTAAAACAGTGTGCCCCAGGCATATTAGCGCTGCTTGAGATCTCTAAACGTCAAGTTGATACTTTACAGGCTAGTGATTTAGGTTTTTCGGTAGCACCAAGACTTAATGCAGCAGGGCGATTAAGTGATATTTCTCGGGGTATTCGTTGTTTGCTCACCGACGATATTAACGATGCCAGGCGCTACGCTAAAGAGTTAGAAGAATTTAATCAAAAGCGCAAAGAAGAACAAACTCGTATTCAAGATGAAGCGCAAGCAATTGTTGATAGCCAAGAGATTTCTGAAGGAAAGTTCGCACTCAGCTTGTTTGATCCGTCTTGGCATGAAGGTATTGTGGGGATTGTGGCTGGTAAACTTAAAGAGGATTATCATTGCCCTGTTGCAGTTTTTGCCAAATCTGGTGATTTTTTAAAAGGTTCGATTCGCTCTATCCCCAGCGTACATATCAAAGATTTGCTTGATTTAGTAGATAGGCAAAATCCTGATTTAATTTTAAAATTTGGTGGTCATGCAATGGCAGCAGGTTTAAGCATTAAAGCTGAGAATTTTTATTTGTTTAAACGTGCGTTTTCTGATGCGGTTAAAGATCATCTAAATGATCAAATTCCAAAGGTTGAGCTCTTGACTGATGGAAGGCTTGATACTTTTGATGTTACGCTTAATAATGCCCAGCTACTTAAAGAGTCTGGCCCGTGGGGGCAAGGATTCGAGGAGCCTATTTTTTACGGTGAGTTTGAAATTGTTGAGCAAAAAGTAGTGGGTGAAAAACACTTAAAGTGCCGAGTGAAGTTAGTTGGTGATACTCATGTTCATGACGCTATTGCTTTTTTTCAAGACCCGCTTAAGGACAAGCAAGCATTGGTTGCTTATAAGCTATCGATTAATACTTGGCAAGGTCGAAGTAATTTGCAACTCATGATTGAGCAAATTAACTCTTTATCTTAAAAAATTCCAAAATTTTACGAATGGCGATTTTTTAGTTGATCTATCAATGATTTTCTTGAATTTTTAGCTTGAAAATAACCCTAATACCCTCATTTTTTCTACAAATTGATGTTTTTGGCATTTTTAGTGGTGGGAGAGTCCTGTTTAGCTGTTAGTTTTTCATGATAAAAGTAAAATTTGGCAAATTTTTAAAATCACGCTTAAACGCTTTATATTTAACCAATAAATGGTAAAATTAACAGCTTTTATTTTTGATAATTTTGCAATGCCAATAATTACTCTTCCAGACGGAACTGAAAAATCTTTTGATCAAGCGTTAAACGTTTTTGAAGTGGCCAAGTCAATTGGCTCAGGGCTTGCTAAAGCAACACTTGCTGGCAAGGTAAATGGCGAGTTAGTGGACGCATCATTTGTTATTGAATCTGATAGTTCTGTTGCGATTATTACTGATAAGGATGAAGAGGGTTTAGAAATAATTCGCCATTCAACTGCACACCTTTTGGCGCAAGCCACACAAATGCTTTACCCTGAGGCGCAAGTAACAATTGGCCCGGTTATTAATGATGGTTTCTATTACGACTTTGCTTATAAAGACGGATTTTCTGAAGATGATCTAGCTAAGATCGAGAAAAACATGAATAAGCTGGTTAAGCAAAATCTCAAAATTGAGAGATCTGAAATGGATCGTGATGAGGCGGTTGAGTTTTTTAAAGCTAAAGGTGAGGATTACAAGGCTGAAATTATTGCCTCAATTCCTGCGGATCAAACTTTATCTTTATATCAGCAAGGTGATTTTATTGACCTTTGTCGTGGCCCTCATGTGCCTTCAACGGCAAAACTTAAAGCGTTCAAGCTAATGAAATTAGCTGGCGCATACTGGCGTGGTGATTCTAACAATGAAATGCTGCAACGTGTGTATGGTACAGCTTGGGCAAATAAAGATGATCTTGCAACGCATCTTAACCGATTGGAAGAAGCTGAGAAACGCGATCATCGTAAAATTGGAAAAACACAAGATTTGTTCCACATGCAAGAAGAGGCGCCTGGCATGGTGTTTTGGCATGAAAAAGGCTGGACACTGTATCAAATTGTTGAGCAGTACATGCGTTCAGTATTTCGTGATAACGATTATAAAGAAGTGCACACACCTCAGCTGATTGATAGAACTCTTTGGGAGAAATCAGGCCATTGGGATAAGTTTGGCGATGCGATGTTTACCACCAATAGCGAAAACAGAGATTATGCTGTTAAGCCAATGAACTGCCCAGCACACATTCAGATATTTAACCAAGGGCTCAAATCATATCGTGACCTTCCGCTTCGTATAGCGGAGTTTGGCTCTTGTCATCGTAATGAACCATCGGGCACATTACACGGCATCATGCGTGTTCGAAACTTTGTGCAGGATGATGGTCATATTTTTGTAAGTCCAAATCAGCTTCAATCAGAAGTATCTAGATTTATTGATTTAACCTTTGATGTATACAAACACTTTGGCTTTGATAATGTTGATATTAAACTTTCTACCCGCCCTGAGAAGCGTGTAGGTTCAGAAGAGGTTTGGGATAGGGCAGAAGCTGCACTTGCAGAGGCGCTAGATGCTAAAGGTATTGAGTGGGATTTACAAGAAGGCGAAGGCGCATTCTATGGTCCTAAGATTGAATTTGTATTAAAAGATTGTTTAGATCGTGAGTGGCAGTGTGGAACTTTACAAGTAGATTTTTCTATGCCAGAGCGCCTAGATGCGCAATATATTGCAGAAGATGGCTCTAAACAAACACCTGTTATGATCCATCGTGCAATAGTTGGTTCACTTGAGAGATTTGTTGGTATTTTGATTGAGCATTATGAAGGTGCGTTCCCATCTTGGTTGGCGCCAATCCAGGCAGTAATTTTAAATATTTCTGAAAAACAGCTGGATTTTGTGCAAAAAACACACAAACAATTAAAAAAACAAGGACTTAGAGTGATTTCTGACTTGCGAAATGAGAAGATAGGCTTTAAAATACGCGAGCATTCTATGCAACGTTATCCATATATTTTAGTTGTGGGTGGTCGTGAGATGGAAAATAACGAAATTTCAGTACGTAAACGTGGTGGCGAGGATTTAGGCTCTATGTCGATTGATGCGTTTGTTAAGCTGGTTAATACAGAAAAATAGAGGAAGAATTATTAAAAAACCTACCAAAGTAAAAACTCGAATTAACGATTATATTAGAGTAGCGGAAGTTCGATTAATAAATGAAAAAGGTGAGCAAGTAGGTATCGTTGATACCAATATTGCCAAACAGAGAGCCAAAGATGCAGGTCTAGATTTAGTAGAGGTGTCACCAAATGCAGCGCCACCTGTTTGTAAAATCATGGATTTTGGTAAATTTTTGTATGAATTAAAGCAGCAAAAGAAAGAAGCTAAAAAGAAACAAAAGAAAAACACTGTTAAAACCATTAAGTATCGCCCAGGAACAGAAGAGGGTGATTACCAAATTAAATTTAGAAATTTGGTTAAATTTTTAGATAACGGTGATAAGGTAAAAGTTAGTATTTGGTTTCGTGGTCGTGAAATGCAACATAGAGAACTGGGCATGGAAATGCTGGATAGAATTGAAAAAGATACAGAAGAATTTGCCAATGTAGAACAAAAGGCAAAAATGGAGGGTCGTCAGCTAGGCATGATGCTGTCACCCAAATCAAAGAAAAAGTAAGTTAACACTTGCTTTAGTAATATAAAAATAACCTGATAGGGTTATTAATAAAAAAAGGAGTAAATTATGCCGAAGTTAAAAACCAATAGAGGTGCTGCAAAGCGCTTCAAAAAAACTGCCAAAGGCGGTTACAAATGTAAACACTCTCACCTGCGTCATATCTTGACAAAGAAGAGTACTTCTAGAAAACGTGGCCTACGTTCACCAGATATGATCGAGAAAGTCGATGTACCAATGGTGAAGAAAATGTTACCGTATAGTTAATTAGGAGTATAGAAAATGGCAAGAGTATCAAGAGGTGTGCAGGCGCACGCTAAACATAAGAAAATTTTAAAGAAAGCTAAAGGCTATTACGGTGCTAGATCTAAGGTTTATCGCGTTGCTAAGCAAGCGGTAATCAAAGCAGGTCAGTATTCATACCGTGACCGTCGTCAAAGACGTCGTCAATTCCGTAGACTTTGGATTGTACGTATTAATGCTGAAGCGCGTAATAATGGTTTAAGCTACTCAAGAATGATTGATGGCATGAACAAAGCGGGCATCGAAATTGATCGTAAAGTTTTATCAGACATCGCTATCTTTGATAAAGCGGCATTTGCAAAAATTGCAGATCAAGCAAAAGAGGCATTAGCAGCAGCTGCTAAGTAATTCTTTATTTAAGGCCGCGTTTTTGCGGCCTTAATTTATACAAATTCATCTAAATGATCAAACCAATTCTTGAAAAGGCTGAAGCGCTTATTGCTAAAGCAGAAGATTTAAAAGAACTTGACGAACTAAGAGTTAGTTTTTTAGGCAAAAAAGGTGAGCTTACCTCCCTATTAAAAGGGTTAGGAAAACTCTCTAAAGAAGAGCGCCCTAAAATGGGTGAAGCAATCAACCAAGCCAAAGGCAGTGTGCAAGCACTACTAACAGATCGAAAAAATCATTTAGAAACCATCGAACTTGAAAAGCTTTTAAAGGCTGAAAAAGTTGATGTATCCTTACCTGGTCGTAATGCTGAAATGGGTGGTCTGCATCCGGTTACCATTACTCTAAAACGCATTCAATCTTTATTTGCTAAAAATGGATTTGAAGTAGCGACAGGTCCTGAAATCGAAGATGATTTCCATAATTTTACTGCACTTAATATTCCTGAGCATCATCCTGCACGTGCCATGCACGATACATTTTATTTTGATGAAAACACAGTATTAAGAACGCACACATCACCAGTGCAAATTCGCACTTTAGAAAAACAAAAACCACCGGTACGTGTTATTGCACCAGGTCGAGTTTATCGTTGTGATTCTGACATTACTCACACACCAATGTTTCACCAAGTGGAAGGTTTGATTGTTGATGAGAATGCAAATTTTGCGCAATTAAAAGGTTTGTTGATTGACTTTTTAAGAGCGTATTTTGAGAAAGAAAATTTAAAAGTTCGTTTCCGTCCGTCTTACTTCCCGTTCACTGAACCTTCAGCTGAGGCTGATATTGAGTGTGTTATTTGTGGCGGTGAGGGTTGTCGTGTTTGTAAGAAAACAGGTTGGCTTGAGGTATTAGGCTGTGGCGTAGTACATCCTAATGTGCTGAATTCTGTTGATATTGATTCTGAAGCTTACACTGGACTTGCTTTTGGCATGGGTGTTGAGCGTCTAGCAATGTTGCGTTATGGTGTTAACGACTTGCGTCTTTTCTTTGAAAACGATATTCGTTTTCTAAAACAATTTAAATAGCCTTATGAATATTTTATCGTCTTGGTTGCGTGAATGGATTTCTCCAGATGTTAGCGATGAGTTGTTAGCTGAGCAGCTGACCATGGCTGGCTTAGAGGTTGATGGTATTGAATCTGTTGCACCTGCTTTTACTAATGTTGTTGTGGGATATGTTGTTGAGTGTGAAAAACACCCTGATGCTGACAAGCTTAACCTATGTCAGGTGGAAGTTGGACAAGACAAGCCTGTGCAGATTATTTGTGGTGCGAAAAACGTACGCAAGGGTCTTAAGGTTATGGCAGCTTTAGTAGGCGCTAAACTTCCTGGTGATTTTAAAATTAAAAAAGCAAAATTGCGCGGTGTAGAATCATTCGGCATGATTTGTTCAGAGTCAGAATTAGGCATGAGCGACTCTTCAGGTGGTATTGCTGAGCTAGATGACGATGCACCAATTGGCATGAATATTCGTGAATATTTAAATCTTGATGACAAAGTTATTGAGCTAGACATTACGCCAAATCGTGGCGATTGTTTTTCAATTTTAGGTGTAGCGCGCGAAGTGAGTGCTAACTATAATATGGCATTTTCAATGCCATCTTTTGATACCTCCGGTAGTGGCGTATCAAGCATTAAGACAAGCGTAAGCAATACAAAAGCTTGTCCTAAATATTTAACAAGAACAGTTAGCGGCATTAATAATACAGCTGCTACTCCTAAATGGATGGCAGACAAATTAACTCGTTCTGGCCAAGCACTACATTCTGTTGTGGTTGATATTACTAACTACGTATTGTTAGAATTAGGCCAGCCAATGCATGCTTTTGATCTGTCAAAAATAAGCGGTGCAATTGAGGTTAGGAGTGCTAAATCTGGCGAGAAAATTGAGTTGTTAAATGAAACTACAGTTGCGCTAAATGACGACACGCTGATCATTGCTGATAATGATCAAGTACTTGCCATTGCTGGTGTAATGGGTGGTATGAGTAGTTCTACCCAGCCAGATTCTACAGAGATTTTGTTAGAAAGTGCTTTTTTTGAGCCGGTATCAATTGCAGGCAAGGCTAGAAGTTATGGTCTACATACAGAATCATCACTTAGATTTGAGCGTGGAGTAGATTTTAATATTACTGAAGTTGCTATGGATCGCGCAACTCAATTAATTGTTGATATCTGTGGCGGTCAGGCGAGCAATGTTAATATTTGTGTTGATGATAATGCATTGCCAGTACTTAATCCAATTACCATTACTCAAGAAAAAATTCAGAAAGTATTAGGCTTTGAATTGGAAAGTAGTTGGATCGAAGAGAAGTTTATCAATCTTGATTTTAATATCATAGAAAAGACTAGTGATTCTTGGACAATCATCCCGCCAAGCTTTAGATTTGATATTCGTATTTCTGCAGATTTAATTGAAGAGCTAGCAAGGCTTTATGGCTATGATAAATTGCCTGTGCAGAAGCTTTCGTTAGATGCAAATATTAATGTTATTAAAGAAGCTGATGTTGATAAATATGATCTTATGCAGGCATTGGTTAGTCGAGGTTATCAAGAAGTAATTACCTATAGCTTTGTTTCTGAAAAATATCAAGATTTAGTTGATCCAGAAGCAAAAAAGATTACTTTATCCAATCCTATTTCTGCTGATATGTCGACCATGCGTTCATCACTTTGGGCGGGTTTATTACAAACAGTTGAATCTAATCAAAGACGTGGACACACTAATGCAAGGTTTTTTGAAATTGGCTTGTGTTTTGGCGGTGTAAAAGCAGACGAGCAGACTAATAAATTAGCGGGCGTTGTATCTGGCAATCGTTTTGAGTCTCAATGGTCTGGCGATACTCAAGTGCTAGATTTTTTTGATGCTAAGGCTGATCTTGAATCAGTGCTTTCATTTACTGGCGCTCAGTTTGATTTTGAAGCAGCTGAGCATCCTGCTTTACAAAAAGGCCAAAGTGCTAGAATTACACTAAATGGTGTTTCTGTAGGTTGGATTGGTGCTTTATCACCTTCTGTGCAAAAAGAATTATCACTACCTAAGTGTTATTTGTATGAGGTGGATCTTGATTGTGCACTCAAAGGCAGGGTTTCTAAATATAAGGCTTTTTCTCAGTATCAGCAAGCTCAGCGTGATATTGCTTTGGTATTAGATGAAACAACGCCAGTAGCAGAGCTTGTACGTAGTATTCAAGATCTTAAACAAGAACACTTTATTGATGTTAGCTTATTCGACATATATGCAGGTGAGAATATTGACTCTGGCAAGAAAAGCGTTGCACTTAATCTGACTTATCAATCGATGGAAGCAACGCTTTCTGACGAAGAGGTTAACGCTAAAGTTGATGAGGTTTTGGTATTAATGCAAGATAAATTCTCAGCTGTGCTTAGATAATGTCGATCACTAAAAAAGATATTGCTGATGTATTGGTGCGTGAAATTCATATGACACACGCCCAAGCTTTGCAGTTTACCAATGAGTTTTTTGATCAAATCAAAAACACCTTGGCCACTGGTGAAGAAGTGAAGTTTTCAGGTTTTGGAAATTTTACTGTTCGTGAAAAATCAGCAAGACCAGGTAGAAATCCAAAAACTGGTGAGGCGGTAGAAATTTCAGCTAGAAAAGTAGTTAACTTTAAAGCAGGTCCAAAACTAAAAGCTGCAACTCAAAAAGGTTAGGCTTAACTTACTCTGAAATTGCTGACATAAACCCTTTAAGGACAGGCATAATTTTTTCAACGACTTGTTGATTCTTTTCAATATTATTTATTTGATCTTTAATAGTCTTGTCAGATTCTAATAAAGTAATGTTGTAGTCGTCATCAAATTCAAAGTTAATAAAATAAAAGCCTTTAGCCTTGTCTCTGATTGATCTAACAGATAAGAAATCAGTCTCCCAAGCAAGCTCTGCTTGATACACTGCATTTGAGTCGGTTTCATCTCTTGTAACTAAAATTAGTGTTGAGCCAAAATGAAAGATAAAATGATTAGCGCTGCAATTAGAAGCCTTCTTAGTATCCAACTCTCCACGCTCAAGTGCATTGGCAATTTGTTTAAGTTGTTCATTATTAAGCTGAATATATTTAGCGTCAAGGTAGGCATCAATGTCTGAGTCTGGATGATTATTTTGTAAAAATGTAACTAATTTCTTAAGCATAAATCTAACTTGAGTAAAAAGCTAAGAATTATACCCGATAGAGACTTTAGGTTTGATTTGCTTGGCGTGTAGTAAGTTAGCTCTTATCAAGAGTGTCTTTGTACTTAAGCGCATAAACATCAAAAATACTAATTGCCATGGCAGCAATAATTGGTCCAATCAATAGACCTAAGATACCAAACTGAATAATCCCAGCAAGTGTAGAGAGAACAGTTATTAATGTATGGTCAAGAGCGCTACCTTGGTCAGACTGTCTAGACAGCAGTTTGATTATTATTGGCCTAACTAAATTATCAACAATAAAACCAATAATAAACGCACCAAAAAAGACAATAATAAGTGCATCAACAGTTTGTCCTTGAGCGTATAAATATAAGCTTAATGGTAGCCAAATGATTAAGCCTCCTAATAGTGGCACAAAACTAGCAAGCGCCATGGCAATACCAAAATACAAAATAGGCAATCCAACCATCATGCTTGCAATTGAAAAAATAATGCCTTGCAATAAAGCGATTAAAAACACACTGCCTACTAAGGTTATAGATAAATTAGAAAACTCTCCAAGCAAAATATCATCAAAGCGATTCTCTAAAGGAGAAAGATCTTTGATACGCTTAACAATTCTTTTGCCATCGATATAGAAGTAATAAAGTGAAAAAATAACAACAATTAAAAAGAACACAAAATATGAAGATAGTGAAACAATGCTTTTTAATACAACAATTGAAAAATCTTTAACAGTAATTAATAAGCTTTCCAAGTTGTTGTTTAGCGTGCTACTTAACGAGGAAATTATTGAGTCTGGCAGGGGTAATCCAGCAATAGTCTGAGCAGAGATTTGACTTACCTGTTCGTAGTTAAATTGGCTGTTAAGGGTTTGTATGAGTGTGGATATCTCTAGTGTGCTAATCAACAAAATATAACTAAGTGGTAATATCAATACAATAGTTACCATTAGTGTGCTGAGCAGTGCTGAGGTGTTGTTAGAGAATCTGGTTTGTAATTTTTGATAATAAGAAAAGGTTGCAATGGCAATCATTAAAGATAAAAACAAGGCGGGAATAAATGGACTAAATAACCAAATTAAGCCACCAATAGCTAGAATTAGTAGACTCAGCATAAATCCATGCTCATAAGGTGCTTTCATTGGTTTTCCATTTTGGTTACTGTGTAGGCAACTTCTTCGTAAGGGTGGGCAAATTTCATGGCCTCAATGGCCAGCTTGAGATTATCATCGACACACATCATTTCAACTTTGTACTCTTCAATGGCTTCAAGCTCATCGATTATGCCAATACTGGGATTGGCGCCATCAATCGGTTTAAATTGTCCCATACCAATGGTTTGCCAAGCGCAATTTTCATAGTTATTAAGCTTGCCAGCACCTGCATCAAACATAGCATTTTTGACAATTTCTAAATCGGTTTCTGGCACATAAAAACTGATTTGATACATTTAAAACTCCCCTTTTAAATAACGTAATCTTTCATTTTCATCCATACGTTCAATGGCATATCTTAATGTAGTTCTGGGAAGTTGTGCATAATTTTCTCTTAAGAAGGATTTACAAACCTTATCGTCTTTTTTGTATATTTCTCTTAACATCCAGCCAACAGCTTTATGAATGAGATCGTGCTTATCACTTAAAAGTTGTTTTGCAATTATAAGTGTTGGTTTAAATTCATTGTTTTTAATAAATGCAAAAGTTGCAACAATGGCAATACGCTTCTCCCACAAGTTTGATGACTTTGCAAAGTCGTAAAGCAAAGGTAATTTATCTTGATGGTTAAATATATAATCCCCAATGGTGTGAGGAATTGTAGTGTCCACCAAATCCCAGTTATTAACGGCATTAATATTTTTTAGATAGTAATTAAAGATTGTTTGCTTGTCTTCAACTTGGTATTTATCAACCAGCATAATTAGAGCGCAATGGCGCACCTCATGAATAGGGTGTTGTAGTAATTCATCTAGTATTTTAAAAGTTATTTCTTTGTGATATTTTTTTGCCACTTTTCTAGTATGTGGCACACGTATGCCCATAAATTTATCAAATTCTGAATACTCTCCTTTGTCAGTTTTAAAAAACCATTCGTTAGTCTTTCGGCGCTCGCTACTAGCATAAGTTTTTAATTCATCAATTATTTCTTTTGCATTCATCAGCTATACTATGATTTTTTTTAATAGTGGCTTAATCATACATGCAAATAGCTTATTTCGCCGGTGGATGTTTTTGGTGTGTTGAGGCTGTGTTTCAACGTGTAGAAGGAGTTGTTAATGTTATTTCTGGCTATTGTAATGGTAGTACTATCAATCCTAGTTATCAAGATATTTGCACAGGAGAAACGGGTCATGCCGAGGTGGTAAGAATTGAGTTTGATGAATCAAAAATTTCTTTTCAACAATTATTAAAAATATTTTTTGCCACGCACGACGCAACAACACTCAACCAACAAGGTGATGACAAAGGCACGCAGTATAGATCTGCTGTATTTTATACTGATGATATTCAAAGACGGCAAGCAGGGGATTTTATTAAAAAATTAGAAAATGACATTGTTACAGAAGTAAGTAAATTAGAAAAATTTTATCCAGCTGAAGATTGTCATCAGAACTACTTTAATAATAATCCTGAGCAAGCTTATTGTAGAATGCTTATTAAACCCAAGATTGATAACTATTTTAAAAACCTATGAACGATCAAGATCTACTAAGATACTCTCGCCAAATAATGCTGCCTCAAATTGGTATAGAGGGCCAGCAGACTTTGTTAGATTCTACATTTTTATTGATTGGAATGGGTGGATTAGGCTCTCCAAATGCGCTTTATTTGGCAGCAGCTGGAGTTGGTCATTTAATTATTGCAGATTTTGATACAGTAGAAATCTCCAATCTTCAGCGCCAGGTTATTCATCATACAGATGACATCGGAAAACCCAAAGTAGACTCTGCTAAAGAGAAAATGCTTGCAATTAACCCTGATATAAAAATTACCACAGTTGAAAGATTAGATGAGAGTAATTTAGGTTTATGGATAGAGCAATCTGATGTGGTATTAGATGGCACTGATAATTTTGAATCGCGCTTTAAAACCAATCAGTCCTGTGTTGAACAAAAAACACCTTTGGTGTCAGCAGCGGTTATTCGTTTTGAGGGCCAACTCTGCGTTTTTAAAGGCTATGAATCTAATCAGCCTTGTTATCAGTGCTTATACTCAAAAGAGGGTAATAATGATGAGAACTGCACTGAGAATGGCATACTTGCCCCTGTTGCTGGAGTAATGGGGTCTTTACAAGCCTTGCAAGCACTTAAAGTTGCACTTGGTTTGGGCGAGCAATTAGTGGGTAAATTGATGATAATAGATGCACTCGATTTAAACATTAGAAGTGTCAAAATCAACAAGGATAGTACTTGTCCAGTGTGTGGCAAATAGTAAGTAAAAATCAGCCTAAAATCTTAGTAAAAAAAACGCACAAAAAGATGAAATTATTAATAATATCTGTATAATTAGTGCCAAAAATAATTTTATTAAAATATTTTTTAGCTGCAAATCTCTTACAGCGGATATTTTAAGACTTTCTAGGAGTAATAATATGAGCGGACAAATGCAAAGACCTGAAGTTCCTACAGGTGTAGTTGGTAAAGATGGTTTTAAGGTTACAACAACTCAAGTTAGAGTTGACGGTAAAGTACAGCCAGGTTTTCACGTAGGTTACACAACTGAGTGGGATGAAGTTCAAAAGGAAGTTCCATACGAAACACCTAAAAGACCATAATTTTTTTAGATAAATTATTGTTTTAAAAAAAGCCGCAATTTGCGGCTTTTTTTATTGTCTGCTTGTAAGTAGTAAAATTAATGCCAATAAGTCTTGTACAATTTGCTCTAAATAATTAGGAATTAACAATGAAAGCGTTAGTAAAAAAACATGCAAAAGAAGGAATTTGGTTAGAAGATGTGCCAATGCCTGAAGTGGGTAATAATGATGTTTTGGTAAAGATCAAAAAAACAGCAATTTGTGGTACCGATATCCATATTTATAATTGGGATGAATGGGCGCAAAAAACCATTCCTGTGCCAATGACTACTGGCCATGAATTTGCAGGAGAAATTGTAGAGCTGGGTTCTAATGTCAGTGATTTAAAAATTGGTGATATTGTCTCAGGTGAAGGGCATATTACTTGTGGCCGTTGTCGCAATTGTTTAGCAGGGCGTAAGCACTTATGTCCAAACACTATCGGCATTGGTGTTAATCGCACAGGGTGTTTCGCTGAGTATTTATCGATTCCAGCTGAGAATGTATTCAAACCATCACGTGATATCTCTACTGATTTACTTAGCTGTTTTGACCCGTATGGCAACGCCGTACATACTGCATTGTCTTTTAACATGGTGGGTGAGGACGTGCTTATTACTGGCGCAGGACCAATTGGTATTATGGCAGCTATGGTAGCAATGCACGCCGGAGCGCGTAATGTTGTTATTACCGATCTTAATCAATATCGTCTAGATTTGGCTAAAAAAGTAGTACCAAAGGTTATTCCTGTTAATGTTGGAAAAGAGTCTATTACTCCAGAGTTAATGCAAGAGTTGGGTATTTTTGAAGGTTTTGATGTAGGCCTGGAGATGAGCGGCTCTCCGCATGCATTTGGTGATATGTTAAATCTTATGATTAATGGCGGTAATATTGCCATGTTGGCAATTATGCCATCAGGATCAGGCATTGATTGGGATCAAGTGGTGTTTAAAGGATTAACAATTAAAGGTATTTACGGTCGTGAGATTTTCGAGACTTGGTACAAAGGTTCAATGATGGTACAAAGTGGCCTACCACTGGAAGACATTATTACCCATCGCTTTCACTATACAGACTTTCAAAAAGGTTTTGACGCGATGCTCTCGGGTGAGTCTGGCAAAGTAATATTAAATTGGGAAGATTGATATGAGTTTTAAAAGTGCAAAAGATAGCATTGCTAAAGATTTAAAAGAAATTGAGGCTGCAGGCCTTTGGAAGACTGAGCGTATTATCGCTTCAGAGCAGAAAAATGATATCACCTTAGAAGATGGCTCAGAAGTTGTTAATATGTGTGCCAACAACTACTTGGGCTTGGCCAATAATGTGGAGGTTATTCAAGCGGCTAAAGACAGTTTTCATCAGTGGGGGTTTGGCTTATCATCGGTGCGTTTTATTTGCGGCACGCAAACAGTTCATAAAACTTTAGAACAAAAGGTTAGTGAATTTTTAGGCATGGAAGATACGATTTTGTATGCTGCGTGTTTTGATGCGAATGCAGGATTGTTTGAAGCCATTCTAACTAACGAAGATGCCATTATTTCTGATGAGCTTAACCATGCTTCAATCATTGATGGTGTGCGCTTGTGCAAGGCTGCAAGATTCCGCTATAAAAATAATGATATGGATGATTTGCGTGCAAAGCTAGAAGAAGCAAAAGCCGGTGGTGCAAGAAGAATTTTAATTACTACTGATGGTGTATTTTCAATGGATGGCACCGTTGCACAGCTAGACAAAATTTGTGATTTGGCTGATGAGTTTGACGCCATGGTGCATCATGATGATTGTCATGCAGTTGGCTTTATGGGTAAAAACGGTCGTGGCGTTCATGAGTATTGCGATGTGATGGATCGAGTGGATATTATTACTGGCACGTTTGGTAAGGCACTCGGTGGTGCGTCAGGCGGTTATACCTCAGCTCGTAAAGAGATTGTTGATATGCTACGCCAACGATCACGCCCTTATTTGTTCTCCAATACTTTAGCGCCATCAATTTGTGCGGCATCACTTAAAGTGTTGGATATGCTTTCAAGCTCGACAGAACTGCGTGATCGATTAGAGTCTAATACGCATTACTTTAGAAAAGGCATGCAAGAGGCAGGGTTTGATGTGGATGATGGCGATCATCCAATTGTGCCGGTAATGTTGGGTGATGCTAAGCTTGCACAACAGATGAGTAAAAAACTCTTGGAAAAGGGTATTTATGCAATTGGATTTTTCTTTCCAGTGGTACCAAAAGGCAAGGCTAGAATTCGCACACAAATATCTGCAGCTCATACCAAAGAGGATTTAGATCAAGCAATTGAAGCTTTTGCGCAAACTCGAGATGAATTAGCTAGTTAGCAATTGGCCAGCAATTCTTTTTTTAGAGTTGTGTAAATTTCATTACCTTTTAAAGTTTTAACAATTTCTAGCGCAAAACACACAGCTGTACCAACGGCTTGTGAAGTAATAATTTTTCCATCGATAATTGTACCGGTATTTTGGTCGTAGCCTTCAAGACGGATCTTGTTTTCAATAGAAGGATAGCAAGTGTAGTTTTTGCTCAAAACATCAGCAGCATCCAATGCATAAGGCGCTGCACAAATAGCGCCAATATACTTATCATCTTGTTTCATCTGCTTAAGGATAGATTGCACAGTTTCGTTACTCGCTAGAGACTCGGTTCCACCCCAACCACCAGGCAGTACAATCATATCTAAATTATTAGCGTTAACTTCATCAATTAAGCAATCGGTTACTATAGGAATATTATGAGCACCCATAGCGGTTTTATTATCTACACCAGCTACGATTACATCAATACCTCCACGTCTACAAATATCAATAATACTAATAGCTTCTATTTCTTCAAATCCATTGGCTAAAGGCACTAATATTTGCGTCATAATTTCATCCTTGTTTGTGTTTGCACCCCGCAAGAGGGTACAAGTACGTTAAAATAATTAACTTAATTTTAAGCATAACATCAAAAGGAAAACCATGTTCGAAAAATCTCAAACTTTAGCCAAAGTAGATGGCGATATTGCTAATGCCATTAAAGCAGAAGAGGCGCGTCAAGAAGCACATATTGAGCTGATTGCTAGTGAAAACTACACCTCGCCTGCAGTGATGGAGGCACAAGGTTCTCAACTTACTAATAAATACGCAGAAGGCTATCCAAAGAAACGTTATTACGGTGGCTGTGAGCATGTTGATGTGGTTGAACAGTTGGCTATTGACAGAGCTAAAGAATTATTTGGTGCAGATTATGCAAACGTGCAGCCGCACTCTGGTTCTCAGGCAAATGCTGCAGTTTTTCAGGCTTTAGTAACTCCAGGCGATACAATTCTAGGTATGAGTTTAGCACATGGCGGTCATTTGACTCACGGTGCTGCACCTTCTTTTTCAGGTAGAAATTTTAATGCAATTCAGTACGGTTTAAATCCTGAAACAGGTGAGATTGATTATGATGAAGTAGAGCGTTTAGCAAAAGAACACAACCCAAAAATGATTATTGCTGGTTTTTCTGCTTATTCAAGGGTGGTTGATTGG
Source organism: uncultured Candidatus Thioglobus sp. (assembly GCA_964344985.1). Taxonomy (GTDB): domain Bacteria; phylum Pseudomonadota; class Gammaproteobacteria; order PS1; family Pseudothioglobaceae; genus Thioglobus_A. The sequence goes on from CAYFPI010000003.1 coordinate 52,891, forward strand.
CAACGATTTAGAGATATTGCTGATAGCGTAAGCGCTTATTTATTTGTTGATATGGCACATGTTGCAGGTTTGATTGCTACAGGCGAGTACCCATCGCCAGTGGGTATTGCTGATGTTACTACTACAACAACACATAAAACACTTCGTGGCCCTCGTGGCGGTTTGATTCTTGCGCGTGCCAATGAAGAGATTGAAAAGAAATTAAATTCTGCAATTTTCCCTGGTATTCAGGGTGGCCCATTAATGCATATTATTGCTGCTAAAGCGGTAAGCTTTAAAGAGGCAATGAGCGATGAGTATAAGGCTTATCAAAAGCAAGTTAAGGTAAATGCTCAAGCAATGGCTGAGACATTTATTGCGCGTGGTTTTGATGTGGTATCTGGCGGTACTGATGATCATTTATTTTTGGTAAGTTTTATTGATCAAGGCTTAACAGGTAAGGCAGTAGATGCGGCACTTGGAAGTGCACATATTACCGTTAACATGAATGCTGTTCCGAACGATCCGCAATCACCATTTGTAACAAGTGGTATTCGTGTAGGAACGCCAGCAGTAACAACACGCGGCTTTGGCGAGGACGAGTGTCGTGATCTTGCATCTTGGATGTGTGATATTTGTGATGATCTTGATAATCAATCAGTAATCGATGTAGTTAAAGCTAAAGTTGCTGAGGTTTGTGCCAAGCATCCGGTTTATAAGTAATAGTAATTTAGGGGGAGAATGCGCTGTCCATTTTGTCAGTCTGATGATACAAAAGTATTAGACACACGCCTCATTGATGACGGATCGCAAGTACGTCGTCGTCGTGAGTGTACATCTTGTGGCGAGCGTTATTCGACCCGTGAAACGGTTGACCTTAATCTGCCACGTTTAATCAAGAGTGATGATTCTCGCGAGTCTTTCAGCGAGGAAAAATTACGCTCCGGACTTTTAAAAGCACTAGAAAAACGCCCAGTAAAGACTTCACAAATTGAAACTTCGATTCAGCGTATTCAGCGCAAGCTTATGACTCAAGCAGAACGTGAGGTGCCTTCTACTAAAATTGGAGAGTGGGTGATGGAGGAGTTGAAAGCGCTTGATGAAGTTGCTTATATTCGTTTTGCTTCAGTATATAGACAATTCCAAGATATTGAAGAATTTAAGAATGAGATTGATAAACTCATGAAGAAATAATGGCAAAAGCCAAGATTGAATTTGTTTGTCGAGATTGTGGCGCTTCACATCATCAGTGGGCAGGTCAATGCTTAGAGTGTAAAGCTTGGAATACATTGGAAGAGGTTGTACTTTCTCAAGCTACCTCATCAAAACCAGAAAGTTTAAAAGACCTTCCAGCTTCAAAAATTCAAAACTTATCTGATATTAAATCTGAAAATAGATCTAGATTAACTACTGGCTTAAGTGAACTTGATCGTACTTTGGGTGGTGGTCTGGTCGATGGCTCTGTGGTGTTGATTGGCGGTGATCCTGGGATTGGAAAATCAACACTTATTCTGCAGGCCATGGCAGCCATTAATAAAGACAATACTACGCTTTATGTCAGCGGCGAAGAATCGGCGGAGCAAGTTAGTGATCGTGCAATTCGTTTAGGCATTAAAGAAGATATATTGCTACTTAGCGAAACACATCTAGAAAAAATTATCAAGCTGTCTAAAGAGGTTCAACCTAAAGTGATTGTGATTGATTCAATTCAAACCATGGTGACTGACGGCTCAACCTCTGCGCCTGGTTCGGTCACGCAAGTTAGAGATTGTGCAGCACAACTTACGCAATACGCCAAACAGACCAATACTATACTACTGATGATTGGTCATGTTACCAAGGGCGGTGCGCTTGCAGGGCCAAGAATTCTCGAGCATATGGTAGATGCTGTGTTGTATTTTGAAGGTGATGCAGGTGGACGTTATCGTATTATCCGCGCAGTGAAAAACCGCTTTGGCGCGGTGAATGAAATTAGTGTGTTTGCTATGAGTGAAACAGGCCTGCAACAAGTTGAAAATCCATCGGCAATATTTCTATCCAATCAGGTCAAGCCATCACCGGGCTCAATGGTGATGGTGACGCGCGAAGCAACAAGACCACTGTTAATTGAAGTACAAGCATTGGTTGATCAAGCAAATGGCAATCCTAAAAGAGTGTGTGTTGGTTTAGAGCAAAATCGTCTTGCATTGCAATTAGCAGTACTGCACAAACACGGTGGTATAGCCACGCATGATCAAGATGTATTTGTTAATGTGGTGGGCGGTATCAAAGTGAGTGAAACAGCATCTGACTTGGTGGTGATGTTGGCGATCATGTCCAGCCTTAGAGATAAGGTTATTCCCAAAGATTGGATCGCATTTGGCGAAGTAGGGCTAACAGGTGAGGTGCGTCCAGTTTATAACGCAATTGAGCGTTTATCAGAGGCGCAAAAACACGGCTTTAAGGTTGCAATCATACCAAAGGGTAACGTGCCTAAAAAAGCACCTAAAAGCTTAAAGATTATCTCGATAGAGTATTTATACCAAGCTTTGCAGTATATGAGTGAAAATACTTAGTATTAAACAAACAAAGTGTCTGTTTGCTTAAGGTATTATTTAAGTTATATTAATAAACAAGGAAAAAACATCATGAATAAATTTATTGCAGGAATGTTGTTGGTATTTATCTCAGCTTCTTCTCAAGCTGATTTTGAAACAGCATGGGAGAAAAGTGTAGGCTGGACTATTGAAAGCACTAAAGTGATTGATAGTTTTGAGCATGAGAATGGCAGAACAGAGTCTGCTTTTCAAGGTTGTGAAGTTGGTAGAAACATCTATTTCCGTGATGATACGTATGTAACTTGCACCACTAAGGGATATCATTATGCATATGCACCAACTGCAATATTGCTAAGCAAGACCGTTCCTTATGGGGACAAGCCTTCTAAGATGTGGAGAATGATTGTCAATGGCAATATGTACGGGATAGAATAATTTAGCTAATCTCTAAATAACAAAAAAGCCCAAGAATTTATCTTGGGCTTTTTTTATCCGTATTAAAGATCAATTCCTTTTTGTGCTTTAATGTTTTCTCTAAAGGCATGCTTTATATCCTTTATTTCACTTACTGTGTCAGCAATATTAATTAAATCTTCTGAGGCAGTACGACCTGTAATTACTACATGTTGATTTTTTGGTCGATTATTAAGTGTATTAATAATATCTTGCTCATCTAGGTATTTATAGCTAATCATATAAGTAAGCTCGTCTAGTACAACCAAATCAATAGAGTCATCTGCAAGATATTTCGCGGCCTTCTCCCAAGTTTTAACAGCCATAGCAGTGTCGTATTCTTTATCTTGAGTGTCCCAAGTAAAGCCTGTTTTCATAAATGCAGTTTGAACATTGGGTTGTTTGGCTAAGAATACATCTTCGCCTGTATTCTGTACACCTTTTAAAAATTTGGCGATACCGATTTTCATATCATAGCCAAGTGCACGACAAATCATCCCTAAAGCCGAAGACGACTTACCTTTACCATTGCCAGTTAAAAGTATGATAACACCTTTATCAATATCAGCAGCTTCTATGCGAGAATCAATATATTCTTTTTTGCGCTGCATGCGCTTTTTATATTGATTATCTGACATGCGCTAGGATAATTTTTTCTGCGTTGAGAAAAATGGAATAAATGAATAACGATGATTAAGCGTAAAGACAATTGATACAGCAACCATCCAATAGAGAACAGGCGGTATTTCAACAACCGACCATTGAGCGGCATAAGCGCCAAAGTTAGCCCAGCCTGTTTTTGCATAAGTAGCAGTAAAGAAATAATAGCTTGAAGTTGCAACAAGCCATTGAATGCTTGAAGCTACAATAATTATCAAAGCATTTTTAACAATGCTGGCGTTTATATTAAAGCCACTAATATATTTACCAACCCAAAAAATACCGTAGTACGTAAGTGGCAATACACTGTAAGCAGGTGTGATACAATTTGCACTAACGCCTTTATGTACGATTGCGTAGTTATCAATTGCAATTGCACTTAGAATAATAACAAAAACCACCCAAAACTTGCGCAGATATACACCCGCAATAAACAGCGCTGGAATGGTAAAGTCTGGCAAGTGAACAATTGATGATAACCAGTTGGCATGACCACGCGTAGCAATCATTAATAACACCATAATAAATACGGCAAAAATTGTTCTAGTTTTGTTGATTTGATCTGTCATTTAACTCTCCTTGTTATGGATTAATTATATCCAATCAGTAAAGATAAAACCATCGCGTTCAACAGTTTCACCTTGTTTAATTTTTATAGATTTTTTAAAATCTGGAGAGTCGTGCACAAAGGTGTGAAACTCACCATTCTCTCCACACTTATCAACACTATCAGGTAGTTGATTTAGTAAGTTACTATCAAAAGCACGGCCGGCAAATTCACTGGAAATTTGCTTTGGATCGATGCAAGTAATATTAGCCTTAATACCAACTTCAATAATTATCTTAGATAGTTTAGTGGTGTTAATTCCCCAGCATGGAAATATTGGCTTAATGCCAGTGCCTTTCATTTGTTTAATACGGTAGTTACGAATATCTTCTAAATACAAATCCCCAAATGCCACTTGTTCAATATTTTCATTTTTTAGCATAGTAATAAAATCCCCCATAATTTTTTCATACTCGGTATTTGAGCATGGATAAGGTATTTCAATAATATCTATAGGTAGTCCACAAGCATCGGCTTGTTGTTCTAGAAGATTGATTCGCGTGGCATGCATCGCTACACGTCCAAATTCTTGGTTGACAGTGGTAAAAAGACCCAAGAGCTTAACACTTGGGTCTTTAAGGAGTAGGTGTAAGGCGTAAGCACTATCCTTACCACTACTCCATGACAATAAGGTTTTTTTAGAAATTGTGATTTACCCCAATACTAAGAGTTCGGCCCAATTGGTTGTATCCGGACGCAACTTCATATTCCTTATCTAATGCATTGTTGATTGTTGCAGTAACTTTTGTTTGTTTGTCATATTGATATGAAGTTGCAAGATTTAACAGTCCATAACCACCAAGTTTGGTTGTGCCACTGTTAGTATCCCATGCCCAAGATTTTCCAATAATTCCAACTCTATTTGTGTATTTTCCATGGTCCTTAGTAGCTGTAATACCAATTGAATTTTTAGGTCTTCTTCCTGTTTGGTAGTTGGTTCCATCTTTTACAGAGCTGTTGTATGCATATTCTGTATCAACATTCCATCCGGCTATATCTGATTTAATATTTAGATCAATACCTTTAATGTTATATTTCCCATCGTTTGTATAGTAGTGACTTCCCCAAGGGCCATTATATTTAAAGAAACCATCAACATTATTCTTATATGCTTTAATCGATACAACACCCCAGTCAGTGTTTTTTTCTATACCAAGTTCAATATTTTTAGATTTTTCTGGCTCTAAGTCAGTTTTATTTTGGTCAATATTAGCACTTGTTTTTGAAATTGATGCAAGCTTCGTTGCTTTTCCGTAAGCGCCAGACAAGCGCCATCCGTTATCTAAGTCTCTTGCTAGTGCGATGTTATGGGTAAAGTGATCTCCAAATCTATCATGATCAATGTTTCTAACGCCTATTACTACGTCATTGCCAAATACTACTCTTTGCCATTGGGCAAATAAATCTGTATTTGAATTTTCAGATGTACCAGACGTTATTTCATCTTTTTGGTGAGATATTCCACCAATTAAGATGCCGTTGTCAACTTTAAAATCTGATGTAAAGGTGATGTCAGATTCCTTGTAATCACTTCCGTAATATGACTGCTCGTTTTGTGCATAACTTAGTTTTGACGATAGGTCTTTAAAAAACTCATGATTGAGTTCAAAGTTGTACTGGTTTAAATCATTGTTGTTTGTGCCATCATCATACTCAACATCGGCTTTAGAGTTTAAAATGCCAAAACTTAAGTCAGTACTATTAGTAAATTTTTTCCCAATATTGAAACCAACAGACCTTCTGTCTATAGAATCTTTATCGCTGCTTCCGGTATCTTTTGCATCAATGCCATCAGTATGATAATTACTTGCAGTGAAGTTTAAATAGTTGCCATTCTCGCTAACACTTGAAGAGTAGCTAATTTTTCTACTATTATGAGAACCGTAAGAGATGTTGATATTGCTATGCTCTCCATTTTTAGCACCTTTATTGGTAAACACATGCACAACTCCACCAATTGCTCCAGATCCATAAAGTGAAGAATATGGGCCTTTGACAATCTCAACTCTCTCAACTTGATCGAATGGGATTAGCTCAAGATGAGGCTGACCATACCAACTAACCTTTATACCATCTACTAATACGATAGTGTGTCTAGCATCGTTCCCTCTAATTCTTATGGCTGCAGTTGATCCTTGGCCAGCTTCTAAGTTTGCAGAGGGTATTGTCGCAAGTAATTCCAAAAAAGTTCTAGCGCCACTTTGTTCTATGTCTTCCTTGGTAACAACAACTTTTGATGCGATTGACCCAATAACTGGATTAGATGTTCTGTACTCTGTGTTTAAATAAATAGGAATGGGACCTAATACTGCATTGGTTGCAGTGGAAAAAGTGAGTGCTGATACTGCAGCAGCAACAGATAGCTGTTTGATATTCATGATAATCATCCTTCGTGAAATTAAAAAGTAGATTATGTATCGGACTGATTTCTGTTGAGAAAAATACCGTTGCGAGGACAGTGTAGGACTTTCACCTACTTCCATAATCAATTGAGCGATATTATAATCAGTTACTAATATTAGTCTATATAATAATGTTAATATTTATTATTAATATAATTCATGATAGAAATATCGCATTTAAAACTTGTTAAAGCCCTGTATAAGCAAGGCAATGTATCTGATGCGGCTGATAGTTTGTTTGTAACTCAGTCTGCCTTATCGCATCAAATTAAAAAGTTAGAAAATTTGTTAGATAGCTCTGTTTTTGTGCGTCATTCAGATCCTTTTAAATTAACACCACAAGGTAAAAAGTTGTTAGATCTGGCAAATGATGTATTACCACGCATTGAAACAACTGAGAAACAACTTGTTCATTCAGAAGGTGGGCGACTTAATATTGCTATTGAGTGCCATAGTTGTTTTGATTGGCTGATACCGACTTTAGATGTGTTTAGAGACAAACAACCAAAAGTTGATTTTGATTTGTCCCTTGCATTTAGTTTTGAGCCAATGGAGGCGCTTAAAAACTATGATGTGGATATGGTGGTAACCAGTGATCCGGTAAATGATAAACAATATGAATACTTCCCGCTATTTGATTATCAGATGTTAATGGTGATGTCAAAAGAGCATGTGTTATCTGATAAAAACTACTTATTTCCTAAAGATATAAAAGAGCAAATATTACTTACTTACCCAGTAAGTCATAATCGACTGGATGTGTTTAATTATTTTTTATCACCAGCCAAAGTTACGCCTAAAAGCATTAGAAAGGTTGAATTACCATTGATGATGATGCAATTGGTTATGAATAATCAAGGTGTTGCCACCATGCCGCAGTGGGCATTAACCGATAGGCAAAAAGCCAAAGTTGAATTAAAACCTTTAGGAAAAAACGGCATATGGAGAACGCTATATTTGGCAGTACGAAGTGCGGATAAAAAATTGGATTATATTCAAGATTTTGCTGATATTGCTAAGCATGTTTCAAGTAAAAATCTAAATGATATTAAAGTAAAATAAATTGAAATTTTTTAGGAATATTATCAATGAGTGAAATTTATAATTTTAGTGCAGGACCTGCAATGCTACCAAAGCAAGTGCTTAAGCAAATTCAAGATGAATTGATTGAGTATGGTAATGCCAAAGCTTCGGTTATGGAAATTTCTCATCGTGGCGTAGATTTCATGCAGGTGGCGCAAAAAGCCGAGCAAGATTTATGTGAATTAATGAATATCCCTAACAACTATAAAGTGTTGTTTTTGCAAGGTGGTGCCTCAGCTCAATTTTCAATGGTGCCGATCAATTTATTACGTGGTAAAAATACCGCAAATTATGCAAATACAGGTCACTGGTCAGTTAAGGCGATTGCAGAAGCTCAGCGCTATTGTGATGTGAATATTTGTACAGACAGTAGTGCAAATAAATTTACTGATATTAAAGACTTTTCAAATTGGAAAATTGACGAGTCTGCTGCGTATCTTCATTACACGCCAAATGAGACCATCGCCGGTTTAGAGTTTGATTTTATTCCAGAAGTTGATATGCCGATTGTGGCTGATATGTCATCTACTATTTTGTCACGTGAAATTGATGTGTCAAAATTTGGTGTGATTTATGCAGGTGCACAAAAAAATATTGGACCTTCTGGTATTGCTATTGTGATTGTTCGAGAAGATTTAATTGGCAATGTAGTGCCAAAACAACCGATATTATTTGATTACGCAACTCAAGTAAATAATGATTCTATGTATAACACTCCGTCAACTTTTCCATGGTATGCAGCAGGGCGAGTGTTTGAATGGCTAAAAGAGCAGGGCGGTGTTAAGGCTATGGCAGCTATTAATGAAAGAAAAGCGGCTAAATTGTACCAAGCAATTGATGAGTCTGGTTTTTATTCAAACCCAGTCAACCCTAAGTATCGCTCATGGATGAATGTACCATTTGTTTTAGCAGATGACAAACTAGACAAGTTATTCTTAGAAAAGTCTTATAATGCTAACTTATTGGCATTAAAAGGGCATAAGTCGGTGGGTGGAATGCGTGCTAGTATTTATAATGCAATGCCAGAGAGTGGCGTGGATGCACTGATTGAGTTTATGACTGATTTTGAGAAACAGCATGGGTAAAAAAACATTAGCAGAATTGCGAGTTGAGATTGATGCACTAGATAAAAAAGTGCAAGCGCTTATTGGTGAGCGAGCACAATTAGCATCTGAAGTTGCTGAAGTAAAAAAACAAGCAGACGATAACAGTGTTTTTTATCGACCTGAGCGCGAAGCTCAAGTGCTTAGATCTATTATTGAGCGCAATGATAATTTGTTAAAAGACAAGGATATGGCGCACATATTTAGAGAAATTATGTCTGCTTGCCTGGCGTTAGAACAGCCTTTAAACATTGCTTATTTAGGCCCTGAAGGGACATTTACTCAAGAAGCGGCGCTCAAGCATTTTGGGCATGCAGTATCAACACTTGACTGTGGTAGTATCGATGAAATTTTTCATCAGGTAGAGAAGGGTAATGCGCATTACGGCGTTGTGCCAATTGAAAACTCGTCTAATGGTGTGATTGGTGGTACGGTTGATATGTTGTACTCGCAAGGTCTTAAGATTTGCGGCGAGGTAGAGATTTCTATTCAGCATCAACTAATGAGTGCAGATCAGTCACAAGAGATTAAAGTTATTTACGCTCATCAGCAAGCGCTTGATCAGTGTCAGCGTTGGTTAGGTAATCATTATCCAAATGCGCAATTACGAGCAGTTTCTTCCAATGCTTTGGCAGCGCGTATTGTAAAAGATGAAAAAGGAGCTGCTGCCATTGCTTCTGAAGCAGCGTTAAGTCTTTATGATCTGGAAAGGGTTGCTAAAAATATTGAAGACAAGGCAGGCAATGTCACTCGCTTTTTAATTCTTGGCAAGGAAGATGTTCCTGTTTCAGGAAAAGACAAAACCTCATTGCTGGTTGTAACCAAACATGAATCGGGCGCTCTTTTTGATTTATTAGAGCCATTTAAAGATCAGGGTATTAACATGATGCAATTAGCGCGCCATCCAATACCAGGTGTTAAATGGGAATATTTATTTCTAATTGATATCGAAGGACATCAACAAAATGAAAAAGTTGCTAAGGCACTTAAAGAGGTAGCCAAAAGAGTACAAAAGGTAAATATATTGGGATCATATCCAGTTGCAGTTTTATGAGTGTTTGTGACAGTATTAAATCCCTGAGTCCTTACCAGGGTGGTAAGCCTATTAGTGAGCTTCAAAGAGAACTAGGCCTTGATAAGGTGGTTAAGCTTGCAAGTAACGAAAATCCGCTGGGAATAGGTCAGAAAACCCTTGAGGCCATGACTCAAGCTGTGCATGAGGTTGATCGCTACCCAGATGGTAATGGATTTGAATTAAAACAAGCGATTGCTAATCGACTTGATATTGATGCTGAGAAAGTAACACTAGGCAATGGGTCTAATGATGTTTTAGAGCTTATTGCCAGAGCACTTGTTTGTTCAAGTAAAGATGAGGTGATTTTTTCAGAATTTGCTTTTGTGGTTTACCCTTTAGTTACTCAAGCTTTAGGTGCAAAAGCGGTGGTTACAAAATCAAAAGATTTTGGTCATGATCTTGAAGTAATGCTATTGGCAATTACTGACAATACAAAACTTATTTTTATTGCCAATCCAAATAACCCAACAGGAACTTTATTGAGCGATAAAGAAATTTATGCATTTTTATCGCGCGTGCCAAATTCTATTTCTGTTGTACTAGATCAAGCTTATTTTGAGTACTTAGATTGTGCCGATTTAGCTATTGGTTGGTTAAAAGAGTTTGATAATTTAATTATTACACGAACTTTTTCTAAAGCTTATGGTTTGGCAGGTTTGCGTGTTGGTTATAGTGTTTCTAGCATTAAAATTGCAGATTATTTAAATCGCATCCGTCAACCTTTTAATGTCAATCACATTGCTCAAATTGCTGCCATAGCAGCACTTAGTGATGATGCGCATTTGGTCAGGTCTGTTATGGCTAATAAAAATGGATTGTTACAACTTTCCAGAGGGTTTGAGAAATTAGGGCTTTCTTATATTGCTTCTTCAGCGAATTTTATTGCTGTTAAAGTTAACGATGCAATGGATGTTTATCAAAAATTATTAGAAAAAGGTTTTATTGTTCGACCGGTTGAAATGAAAAACTACTTAAGGGTTTCTGTTGGAACTTTAAGAGAAAATGATGAATTTCTTGATGCATTAAAATTAGTATTATGATGAATAAAATTTGCATTATTGGTGTTGGTTTGATTGGTGGGTCATTTGCTTTAGGTCTTAAAAAAGCCGGCAAAGTTAAACACATTGTAGGATTTGGTAAAAACGAAGAAACACTTGTTAAGGCAAAAAAATTAGGCGCTGTTGACTCTTATTCTTTAGATATAGCTAGCGCATTAAATAATGTCGATATGGTGGTTATAGCAACGCCAGTTAATAGTTTTAAATCAATACTAGAAATGATCAAGCCACACATTAATAATGAGGTGATTATTAGCGATGTAGGCAGCACTAAAGGCAGTGTTGTAAAAATTGCCAAAGAAGTGTTTGGAGAATTGCCACAGTATTTCATTCCTGCACACCCAATAGCTGGAAAAGAAAAAAGCGGTGTTGAAGCGGCGGACGCTACTTTATTCAACCAAAAGCGCGTTATTTTAACTCCTGGAGAAAATGCACATACACAGGCCATTGTTCAAGTTAGTGATTTGTGGGAGTCAATTGGATCAAAGGTAGAAATAATGAGTGATACAAAACATGATGACTTATTAGCCATGACATCTCACCTGCCACATATGTTGGCGTTTTCTTTAATGGATTATTTGATAGACAATGATCCAAACGCTTGTGATTATGCTGCAGGTGGTTTTAAAGATTTTTCGCGTATTGCTTCAAGCGATGCAGTAATGTGGCGAGATATTTGCATTAACAACCCTGATCAAATTATTAAACACATTAAAGGGTATCAACAAACATTAAACAAACTATCTGATCTTATTGAAAATAATCAATCTGATCAATTAGAGCAATTATTTCTTGAAGCAAAAAAAGCTCGAGATAATTGGTTAAATGATTAAACAAATATTATGAGTAAATTTATTGCAAAACCAGCAGCAACACTATCTGGCGATTTAAAAGTACCAGGTGATAAGTCAATTTCACACCGCTCCATTATGCTAGGATCGCTAGCCAGCGGTATAACTAAAGTAACTGGGTTTTTAGAAGGTGAAGATGCGCTGTCCACACTTAAAGCATTTCAGGCTATGGGCGTTAAAATTGATCGAGAAGGCGATAGTGTTACCATTCACGGTGTTGGTATTAATGGATTGAAAAAACCGTCAGAGCCACTTAATTTGGGAAACTCTGGCACATCTATCAGGCTTATGTCTGGTATTTTGGCAGCGCAAGATTTTGATTCTGAGATGATTGGTGATGAGTCGCTCTCGAAGCGACCAATGGGTAGAGTGATTGATCCACTACGTGAGATGGGTGCTGTTATTGATAGTAACGAAGGCAAACCACCACTCAAAGTCAAAGGCGGTCAAAAACTTAAAGGAATTAATTACGACCTTCCAGTTGCCTCTGCCCAGGTTAAATCTTGTGTGTTGTTGGCAGGTTTATATGCTGATGGGCAAACTTGTGTTACGGAGCCTGCTCCAACTCGTGATCATACAGAGCGCATGTTAAAAGGTTTGGGTTATAAGGTCAGTGTTACGGACAATAAAATGTGCTTAACTGGAGGTGGTGAGTTAACAGCTACTGAAATACAAGTGCCTAGTGACATTTCGTCTTCGGCATTTTTTATGGTGGCTGCAGCTATTGCCCCGCAGGCTGACATTACCCTAACTGGTGTTAATATTAATCCTACCAGAACCGGTGTGATTGATATTTTGAAATTAATGGGTGCTGACTTAAGTCTGTCGAATGAACGTGAAATTGGTGGTGAGTTATTGGCCGATATTAGAATTCGTTCATCAAAACTTAAGGGTATACAAATTCCAGAGTCGTTAGTGCCACTTGCAATTGACGAGTTTCCGGCTGTGTTTATTGCTGCGAGTTGTGCAACTGGTGAGACTGTTTTGACAGGTGCAAAAGAATTGCGCGTTAAAGAGTCTGACAGAATTCAGGTAATGGCTGACGGTTTGAATATTTTAGG
>CAYFPI010000003.1:65769-91515 GCA_964344985.1 uncultured Candidatus Thioglobus sp.
GAACTTTTCAGAAAAGAGTCTGTTTCTGTTTCTGATTCTTTGTATGAGAGGGCTTGTAATTTTGCTGAAAGAATTTTAGGTATTGATAATGAAGTGCTTGAAGATGGCATTAAGATTCAAGGCGGTAGCTTTAAAGAACCGACAGATATAATTGAATCACACCATGATCACCGTATTTCAATGTCATTTGCAGTGGCGTCTCTTAGATGTGATTATCCAATTGAAATTAATGGTGTAGATAATGTAATGACATCGTTCCCTAACTTTGTTGAACTAGCCAACTCAGCTGGAATGAGCATTATAGAAGTTTAAAAAAAGCAATAAAAAAGGCGCTCATTGGGCGCCTTTTTTATTAAGTAAAGTTAAGCTTTTGTTTAGTAGCCGCCTTTACGTCTTGTTTCTGGTAGACCTGCAACTTTACCAGCTTGCTTAGCAGGACCTTTAGGGAATAAAGCGTAAAGCTCTTTAGTTGTTAATTTACCATCCCAGTCAGCTTTCAAAGCTTTAACCATGTTACGTTCGTTAGGCTGGTTAGCGTTGTTGTTAATGTATTCTTCACGTAGGAAGTTGATTAATTTGAAGCTATCATCAGTTAGTGTAACACCTTCTTCTTCTGCAATTTCGTGAGCAATGTCTTCGTTCCATTCATTAAGGTCCACTAAGTAACCGTGACCATCTCTTTCTAAATCAGCTAATGCCATTGTATTTTCCTCCAATGTGAAAAACTATAAAAAGAAGTTATTATATAATAACAATCTTTTATTTTTCCTTTTTTTTATAAGGGTATTGGGGTTTTCTAAATATGACTATTGATAATGCAGCACCATTTTTTGCCTGGGATGTATCCTCTTGGCTAGCGTTGTTTTTAATAACTGCTTTTATTATTGTTAGTCTCGATCATTTGTTCTTTAACAAATCATCAAGCTCTTCGGCGGCAAATGCAAAGAAAACAGGGTTGGCAAAATGGATTTATTTCATACTATTTTTGCGTTTTAACAAAAATGAAAAATATGCCAATCGCCCTAAAATTGTTCAGTGGTCAGCTGAGTTTTTCCCAGTTTTATTATTGGTATTTGTCCTTCGAGGTTTTGTTGTAGAGCCTTTTAGAATCCCATCTAACTCAATGATGCCAACACTGTTAACAGGTGATTTTATTTTGGTATCTAAGTTTGATTATGGTATTACCATTCCGGTTATCAATAAAAAGATCGTTGAATTTAAAAAGCCAGATAGAGGTGATGCAGTTGTTTTTCGCTACCCTAATTATGAGAAAAACGCTCAATACAAAGGTGCTGATTTTATTAAACGTGTAGTCGGCATTCCAGGAGATACTGTTGTTTATCATAATGACCACCTACGTGTTAATGATACAAAAATAGCCTATGAAGATTTTGACGATTATCAAGGCGTTGAATCTGGAAAAGAGATGACAGGGTTTAAACATAAGCGCGAATTATTAGAAAATAACCCACACGATATTTTACTTGACCCTAATCAAACTTCACGTGGCGTGAAAGCTGTTGTACCACCGGGCCATTACTTTGTAATGGGAGATAATCGTTCTCGCAGTAGCGATTCTCGCTTTTGGGGTTTTGTGCCTGAATCTTATATTATTGGCAAGGCGTTCGGCATCTGGATGCACTACGATGAGTCATTAAAACTAGATAGAATCGGTAGTTTTGATTAACACCTAAGTAAGGCATTAACAATAAAAAATCTAGTTGATGTGCTTTAGAATGTTGTCTAAATCATCTTGAGACTTATAATGGATAACAATCTTTCCTTTGTTGCCATTAGCTTTGATCTCGGTTTTTGATTCAAGTGTCTTTGTTAATGATTTCATTAACTCAGAGATGTGTGGCTCAATAGACGATACGGTTTTAGGTTTTGGATTGAGTGAGCGTTTAACCAGCTCCTCTGTTTGACGAACCGATAAAGATCTTGAAATAACTTGATTGGCAACATCAAGCTGAGCATCCTCATCCAAAGATAGCAGCGCTCTTGCATGACCCATTTCTATTTTTCCATCACCAAGTAAATCTTTAACGCCGTCGCTAAGTTGCAATAGGCGAATTAAATTACTAACACTAGAGCGAGATCTGCCTACAACATTTGAAATCTCCCCATGTGTCATTTGAAAATCGTCAATTAGTTGTTGTAGTGCTTTAGCCTCTTCTAGTGGTGTTAAAGATTCACGTTGAATATTTTCAATAAGACCAATGGCTAGAGCGACTTGGTCGCTAATTTCACGAACAATAACAGGCACTTCATTAAGTCCGGCAATTTGTGCAGCGCGCCAACGACGCTCGCCTGCAATAATTTCGTATTTATCGTAAGTAATTTTTCTAACAACCAGAGGTTGAATAACGCCTTGAGAAGTGATTGAGGCCGCTAATTCGTTGAGTGTATCTGGGTCAATGTCATCACGCGGTTGGAGTTTACCTCTTTGCAGTTCGTCAACGTTCAGCATTTTCATACCATTATTGCTTGCCTGCTCGTCAGATCCCTCTGATACCTGCCCTAGAAGAATATCTAGACCTCGACCTAATTTTGAAATTTTTGCCATATTAATTGATACTTGTTTTTCTAATTACTTCACTTGCGAGTGAAACATACGAAATTGCCCCTTTAGATGATCTTGCATAGCTGATTGCAGCCTGGCCAAAACTTGGCGCTTCTGCCAATTTTACATTTCTTGGAACAATGGTTTTAAAGACTTTGTGTGAAAAGTATTGTTGCAACTGTATTGACACTTCGTTAGATAAATTGTTGCGATTGTCATACATGGTTCTTACCAGTCCGGTTATTTCTAAATCTGGATTGGTTGTTGCTTTAATTTTCTCAATGGTTTGCATTAGTGCGCTCAGCCCTTCTAGCGCATAGTATTCACATTGCATCGGTATAACAATGCCATTTGATGCAGTGAATGCATTAATAGTAAGCATGTTTAAAGAGGGAGGGCAGTCGATAATAATATAATCATATTCATTTCGAACTGTGTGAATGGCTTCTTTGAGTCTATATTCTGAGTTTTCTGCTTTTAATAAAGCTACTTCGGCTGCAATTAAATCGGTGTTGGAGCCCAATACATCAATACCTGATTCATCAACATGAACAATAGCATCAGTAATTTTGCATTCGTTTAATAACAATTCGCAAACAGAATTATCAAGACCATATTTATCAACACCACAACCCATGGTTGCGTTTCCTTGTGGATCAATATCAATCAGTAGTACGCGTTTCTTAATCGCTTTTAAAGCAGCGCTCAAATTAACAGCGGTTGTGGTTTTACCCACACCACCTTTTTGATTTGCAATAGAAAGCGTAATGGCCATTAATTACTTATCTAGAATAACCAAAGCCTTTAAAAGATTAGAGGCCTCATGAACAAAGTAATCTTTTTTAAGTTTTTCAATGGTTTTTTTATCTTGTTCTTCTTGATTCTTTTCTTGAGATTTTATAATTTCATCTTCTGACATTTTGCTTGGATCTTCTTGTTCAAGATGGCCATTAAGATCACCTTCTTTAATGTCGATCACTGATTCTTCTTTTTCATTCTCAAGACTGATATTTTTTAGAAAAATATCAGGCTCAATACCTTTAGCTTGAATAGATCTGCCATTAGGTGTGTAGTACCTAGCAGTAGTTACTTTAAGGCCATAACCTTTATCTAGTTCTACAATAGTTTGTACAGAGCCTTTTCCAAATGATGTGCTCCCCATAATAATTGCACGCTTATGATCTTGCAACGCACCCGCAACAATTTCAGAGGCACTGGCTGACCCTTCATTAATTAATACAACAATAGGTGAGCCAAGCATTACATCACCGCGCTCAGTTTTAAACTTTAAATTAGAGCTAGGGATTCTTCCTTTGGTGTAAACCACAAGACCTGCTTCATCAATAAATAGGTTTGACACATCAACAGCACCATTTAAAACACCGCCTGGATTATTGCGAAGGTCAAGAATGAGCGATTTAAGATAATCTCCATTTTCTTTAACAAGCTTATCTAGAGTCTTTTTAAGTAGTTCGGCTGTTGGTCCTTGAAAGCTAGAAATACGCACATAGCCAATACCGTCTTCAAGTAAATAACCCTTAACAGAAATAATTGTTATGATTTCACGAGTAATGGTAACTTTAAAAGGTTTTTGCTCTTTACGTGATATGGTGATTTGAATATCGGTACCAGGTTCGCCACGCATTAGTTCAACACCTTCTTCTAAAGTCATGTCTTGTACGGGCTTATCGCCAATTTTTATAATTAAGTCACCTGCTTGAATGCCGGCTTTATAGGCGGGCGTGTCATCAATGGGAGAGATTACTTGGATTGAGTCATCCTTTTTGCTAATAACAATACCCAGTCCGCCAAACTTACCTGAGGCACTTTCCATTAAGTCTTTCTGCTCCTTAGGCTCTAAGTAAACTGAATGAGGATCAAGTCCACTCACCATACCTTTGATGGCATTATTAAACAATTCTTTGTTATCTACATCGTCAACATACAGTTGTTTTATGTCACTAAAAACAACTGTAAATTCTTCTAAGTCTTTAAAGAAAGCTTCCAGTCTTTGTTTGTCATTTTCAGACTTAGAAAATGCAACAGTGCTAGCACCAAATAGGGTGAAAAACAGTGCTAAAAATAATGGATATTTAAAAAAATTAAAGAAAGTCATAATATAGTTATTTACTTATAGAAAGTTTAAATATAATACTGTGAAAATAAGTAGTATTATTTTGAATTTTACTTGGTTTTGTTTTTATTAAATGGGGAAAAAAATGAGAAGATTAAAAGTATTTTTATTAAGTGTGTTGATGGCTTTTTCTTTCACTTCTATCGCAGAAGAAGAGGTTGTACAAGAAGCACCTAAAAAAGAAGTTCAAAATAATGGCCCAGTTCAAGCCATTCAAACGGCTATTGTTAAGCTTAACCAATTAACCAAAGCAGCTATTTATTCCCCGCGCTTGTTAAATACATTGGTCGAGCAAGAAGTTGCGCCGTTATTTGATTTTGATCATATTGCTGATGAGGTATTGCTAGTGGTTAATGATCGTATGGACACCGAAGAAAAAATCTACTTTACCAACAAGCTTAAGAAAAATATTGTTAGTGCATTATTAGCCAAATTATCTCAAGCAAGATCAACTTCTTTCCAATTTATTTCTGCAAGACCAATGATGGGTGGCTCAATTGCGGTTCAATTAAAAGTAAATGGCTATTCACCGTACGGCATTTATATTGATCTACTCTTCCATCAAAATTCTAACAAAGAGTGGAAGATTTTTGATGTAGTATTAAATAACGATAGTTTGACGAACTACTATCAAAAAATGGTATTAATTAAAATTAGAAGATACGGCATCTACGGCATGCTGGGCAGACTTTAAATCTTAGGGAGAGGATTTATTATGAGTGAAATGACACTATTAGAAAAAGAAGAAGATATTGAAAAAGCAACCAAAGCTTTAAAGGCTATGGCTCATCCACTGCGTTTAAAGATTTTATGCGCATTGAAAAATGAAGAAATGCCAGTACTTGAAATTGTTAAACAAGTAGGCTCTTCACAATCTAATATTTCTCAGCATATTGACATTCTTAGAACTAAAGAGATTGTTGAATCACGGCGCGATGGTAACAAGATTTTGTGTAAAGTTAAAGATGCAAAAATCCTTAAACTTGTTGCCAATATGCAAGCTGTCTTTTGTACAGCAGACGACGTTTAATCAGGAATAAGCATCCTACTACTTTCGCATCATTATGCGCTCGTAGCTCAGCTGGATAGAGTGTTGGCCTCCGAAGCCAAATGTCGGGTGTTCGAATCACCTCGAGCGCACCAATCATGATTTATCCAAATATTAATCCAATCGCTCTAGACTTAGGTTTTGTACAAATCTATTGGTATGGATTAATGTATCTTTTGGCATTTTTGGCCGCTTATTTGTTGGCTAATTATCGAGCCAAAAAACTTAACAACTGGAATAAACAACAAATAGAAGATATGATCTTTTACGGCGCCATTGGTGTTGTTGTGGGCGGTCGTTTGGGTTATATGTTGTTTTATAATCTGCCAAATTTCTTATCTGATCCGCTTTCTATTTTTGCCATTCAGGGTGGTGGCATGTCATTCCATGGCGGATTTTTGGGTGTACTATTGACCATGGTTTTGTTTAATCGAAAATACAACAAAACTTTTTTCGCCACAATGGATTTTGTTGCACCACTGGTGCCATTAGGGCTTGGTTTTGGCAGGATGGGTAATTTTATTAACGGAGAGCTTTGGGGTAAGGTAACAAGTAGTCCGCTGGGTATGTATATTCAAGAGCAAGGCGTAAGTCGTTATCCATCGCAATTGTATGAGGCATTTTTAGAAGGCTTGGTGCTGTTTATTATTCTTTGGGTATTTAGCAATAAGCCACGTCCACTAATGAGTGTGTCGGCATTATTTTTGATTTTTTACGGACTCTTTAGATTTATAATTGAATTCGTCCGAGTGCCAGATGTGCAGTTGGGTTATTTGGCTTTTGACTGGCTGACTATGGGGCAGATTTTGTCTCTACCTATGATTTTCTTAGGTGTTTATTTACTTTACAAAACAAACAAAAAACATGAAAGCATATATTGATATTGGCAAGCGAATTTTGGATGAAGGTGTATGGCTTGAAAACAAGCGCACCGGTACAAAAACGTTGGCCATTGTTGGTGCGACTTTTGAGCATGATTTATCCAACGGTACAGTACCAGTGGTGACAACCAAAAAGCTTTTTTGGAAATCGGCCATTGCTGAAATGCTTGGCTATATTCGTGGCTACGGATCTGCTGCACAATTTAGAGAGCTAGGTTGTAACACTTGGAACGCC
The DNA here is from genome assembly GCA_964344985.1 of uncultured Candidatus Thioglobus sp. Lineage (GTDB taxonomy): Bacteria > Pseudomonadota > Gammaproteobacteria > PS1 > Pseudothioglobaceae > Thioglobus_A. Next base: position 72,631 of record CAYFPI010000003.1, read on the forward strand.
AATGCTAATGATAATCAAGCTTGGCTTGATAACCCGCATCGTAAAGGTGAGGATGATATGGGGCTTTGTTATGGTGTAATAGGGCGAGCATTTCCTGGGATTGAAGATGATGAGCCACTCGATCAATATAAAAAGATTGTAACGGATTTATCTAATGGCGTTGATGATAGGCGTGAGATTATGACTTTTAACCACCCAAACTTAATTCACCGTGCATGCTTACCAGCATGCATGCACACACATCACTTTAATTTACTCGGTGATGATTTGTATATTGAGAGTTATCAGCGATCTTCTGATTACGCGCTAGGTCAGCCATTTAATCATTTCCAAGTGGCGTTTTTACTGATGATTACTGCACAAATTACTGGCAAAAAAGCTAAAAAAATGCGTCACCATTTGTCGAATGTGCACCTGTATGAAAATCAAGTAGAAATATTTAAAAATGAGCAAGTTGATCGCAAACCATTGTCATTACCAAGCTTAAAAATTAATCCAGAAATTAAAACCCTGGAAGACCTTGAAACTTGGGTAACCATGGATGATTTTGAACTGGTAGGCTATAAGCATCATGACCCTGTCAAATATCCATTTACGGTTTAGCCATGAGTCTGCCTAATTGTCCAAAATGCAATTCTGAATACGTCTATGAAGATGGTAATGTTTTAATTTGCCCAGAATGTGCGTATGAATTTTCAGCTGACGATTTGATTGAGCAAGAAGAAGTGGTTAAAGACGCCAATAGCAATACACTTTCTGATGGCGATACGGTGACGGTGATTAAAGATTTAAAAATTAAAGGCACTTCAAGTGCCGTCAAGGTCGGTACCAAGGTTAAAAATATTCGCCTGTGTGAAGGCGATCATAATATTGATTGTAAAATCCCTGGCCATGGCGCTATGAAACTTAAATCAGAATTTGTAAAAAAAGTTTAATCACTTTAAAAAATTCGGAAATTTTACAAATGGTGCGATTCTCATCTATTTTAAAGCTTATAAATCAATAAAAACAATGCTTTTGCACGTTTAAACAGGTGTTTTTATCTTATTTTTAGTGATTTTTTCAAAAAAATAAGAAATTTTCAAAATAGCTAATAAATAATACATAATTACAGATATTTTTAACGCTTGTAATGCGTTTTTTTTATTTTAGTCAATTACTTTATTTTTTTACATCTATTATTTCTGTTTATGCATTTAGTGGGGGTATGAGTCCATATAGTAAAGACTCATTTGTTACTAAAGATGGTGTTGTAGCAAAAGTAGAGTCATCTTCTTTTAATCCTGTAATGGGTCAAACGGGGTTGCACCTTAAAATGAGAACTTCGTCTGGAATGTATATAGTGCACGTAGCTCCACAGTGGTATATAGATAATGAAGAAATAACATTTAATGTTGGTGACAATATAACCGTTTCTGGGTCTGAGTTTTATGCCAATAAAGGCAAGATAGCTGGTAGAAATATTTATGCTGCCACAATTGTATCGCCAAGCTTATCTACACCTTTGGAAGTTAGAGATCCTGATACGGGAGAAGGTCTTTGGTCTGGCAGAAATGAAAATAGTGACATGACTGAAGATGAAAAAGAGGAATTTCGTTCTAAAATGCGTGAAAAAATAATGAAGCAGATGAGGGGTAGTGGAAGACGTGTTCCTGGAGGGAGATAGTTTTACTATTTCCAAATATCTACCGTAATTCCTTTCTCTCTTAAAGCATCAGCTTTGTGTTCGATATAACGCTGAAAATTTGGCTGAGTTTTGTACTCTTGTGAAAGTACATAAGTCATGATTGAATGAAAGTGAAATTGTTTGAAATAGGCATCTTTGCGAATAATCTCAGAGCCGTCTTTGTCAAAAAATACAATGGCAGGCTTATAGGTAAGGTTTAGCTCGTCATACCAGTCTTTAGCAGTGGTTCGTTTACCAGAAGGAGTGATAAGTTTTTCATCTGATAATGCGTTAAAACGCACCACCTGCATTTGTTTTAGATAATTTTGAGTTTGCTTAAGTGGCATCAGTGTTTGATAAAAATGATTACACTGCGTGCAATTTGGTTCTTCAAAAAATACAGCCAAATATTTACTGGCAGGTATTTGCTTATTGCGCGTTAGCATGTGTGGGCCTGGTTCAAAAATAGGATGTGGGTTAAGCGTGCCAGATCGGTCTTTTTTTAGATTATTGATGTAGTTTGCGTAGGACTTATTTAAGTAGGTTTTGTTGGAAATGTAATCAAGCGTTGCATGCATTTTTTCAATGGATTGATAGCCATTTAGTCTTAGTAAATTTTTGCCTTTTGAATCAAGAAATAAAAGAGTAGGGGTGAATTGAATTTTCATTTTTGCTGAAAATTCTTTTTCGGTGTAATCGTTACCATTCCAATCGGTTAGTTCGCGATCCCCCCACATGTTAGTCTCAATAACGTCAAAATCTTTTTGCAGTTTGGCAACTAAATTCTCATCATGAAAATTATCACTCACCAGTTTGGCACAATAAGGACAACCGTCTTGATGAAAGTAGATCATTACATGTTTGTTTTCATCTGCTGCCTCTTCAAGATCTTCAGAAAAATCCATAAAAGTAGCTTTAAACCAGTTTGGTAGCTCGTCAACAACTTTAGCGCCTAGAAATTCACCTTGTTTTTCCTTTTCGGATGCGTGAGTGGTTAGTGAAATGATAAGACTGCATATGATTAGAAAATAACGCATAACCTCTCCCCAGGGGTTGTTTGATAATAATTAAATTGTAGCACTAAGAGTGCTTTGTGTGTGAGCTAGACGCTATCTATGTCTTTTTGAGGAACAAAAAGCCCGCATCCTAGTAGGCGATATTCTCCCAAGCCATGCTCTTGTAGTCGTACTGATTCATCTTTTTTAAGATTGGCAACCATAAGAGATCGAGTAGAAATATTACCGGTATTGGTTTTGATACTACCTTCCAAACCTGCCATCATTTTTTTAACATTGATATTAAGTGATGATAATTGTGCGTAGCAGGTTTTTAAAAAATCATCTTCCGATATGCTTTTATCAGTTGCAACATGTTTAGAAAAAAGAACGGGCATAGGGCTTAATGTCTTTGAATTTAAGTGTTTATTAATCTTAATTTGATAATCACCTAAATCCAGAACTTTTCCAGCCAATTCGTTTAGTTCGTTTAGTTTTTCTTTGGCTATTCTAATGGTGAGTTTTGAGCGCCTAGAGGGGTAATAAAAACCACCTTTATGATCTTGCTCCCAACCATTGCCATCATGTATGCCAATAGGGTGAATACCAGCACCTACACTCTCTAACCATGGCAAGTGTTTTAATAAGGCTTGAGCAAGTAAATAGCTATGATCTATAGGCAGTATTTTTGATTCAATACTAAAGCTAGCCTCTTGAATGGTGTCAGGAGGCGTAAAATGTTCTTCTTTGGAATCTTCTTGCCAAAACATGATGACGATAGGTTTAAGTTTATAATAATGTTAATTATAAACATATTAAATGCATTAAAACCCAGTACGAAGTAATGGATAAATTACAGCAAAAAATTAATTATCAATTTAAAGATCTGTCTTTGCTTAAACTTGCATTGACTCATCGCTCTATGGGTAAAAATAACAATGAGCGTTTAGAGTTTTTAGGTGATAGTATTTTGGGTGTGGTGATTTCTCATGAGCTGTACAAACGCTTTCCACATATTGATGAAGGTAAGCTATCACGCCTTAGATCTCATTTAGTTAGAGGTCAAACATTAGCACAAATAGGTGCAAAATTAGAGTTGTCTAACATTTTGATATTGGGGTCTGGTGAGTTAAAAAGTGGCGGGTATCGACGTGAGTCCATTCAAGCTGATGCAGTTGAGGCAATATTTGGAGCGGTATTGTTAGACAGTGATTTATCAACTGCAAATAGAGTTATTTTGGATTTATTTAAAACTTTGATAGATCAGGTTAATCCAAATGATTCTCTTAAAGATCCTAAAACACAATTGCAAGAATACTTGCAAAAACGTGGAAAAACCTTACCAAAATATGAATTGATTAATACATTAGGAAAAGATCATAATGCTATTTTTACTGTTAAGTGTATATTGAAAGATCAGGCTCTTCAAGTGGAACAAGAGGCAAAAAGTATTAAGCGGGCAGAGCAGCTATGCGCACAATTATTATTAGACAAATTAAAAGAGAACTGACATGAGTTTTAGATCGGGTTTTATCGCAGTAGTTGGCAAGCCAAATGTTGGAAAATCAACATTAATTAATGAGTTGATAGGGCAAAAACTTTCCATTACTTCACACCGACCTCAAACAACGCGTCATCGTATTCACGCTATTGATACGACAGATGATTATCAAATGGTGTTTGTAGATACGCCAGGCATTCATATTGGTAATAAAAAAGCCATTAACGCTTATATGAATAGAGCGGCAAGCTCAAGCATCAAAGATGTTGACATGATTATCTGGATTGTCGAGACAGGAAAATGGACCAAGGAAGACGCTAGAGTATTGGAGCACGTGTCTCAAGTTGATGTTCCAGTTATTCTATGTATTAATAAAATTGACAAACTAAAATCTGCTCAAGAAGTGTTGCCATTTTTAGAACGTATTGGGCAAAAATACCAACCAACGGAATTGTTTCCACTCTCAGCTTTTAGCAAGAAAGACACTGCTTCGTTACGCAGTTTAATTCTAAAACACTTGCCAGAGCAGGAAATGATTTTTGATCCTGATTATATTACTGATAGAAGTGAAAAATTTGTAGTGGCTGAATTTGTTCGTGAAAAGCTTATGCGTCATCTTGAGGATGAATTGCCTTATGATTTAACTGTTGAGATTGAGCAGTACGAGCTTGATGGTAATATGCAACGAATTGCAGCACGTATTTATGTTGATAAAGAATCGCAAAAAAATATTGTGATTGGACATAAGGGAGAAATGCTTAAATTGATTGGCACAGAGTCACGCAAAAGTATTGAAGGTTTTTTAGATCGAAAAGTGTTTTTAAAACTTTGGGTTAAAGTATCAACGGGCTGGTCAGACTCTAAGCGTTCATTAGCATCATTAGGGTATGACTAAGGTCGATTTAACTCCTGCTTTTTTAATTCATCGACGAGCATTTAAAGATACTTCACTATTGCTTGATTTTTTTACGCGAGATTATGGAAAAATTCGCTTAGTTGGGCGAGGGGCTCGTGGTTCCAAAACCAATATTCAGACTTTTCAACGTTTAAATATTTCGTTCTCAGGTAAGGGTGAACTTAAAACATTAACTAATTGGGAGGTTGATGATGCACCCAGATCTATTAAAAGTGATGCGCTTATTTTTAGTATGTATGTCAATGAATTAATTTCAAGATTATTGCATGAGCAAGATCCACATCCAGAGTTGTTTGAAATTTATTGGCAATTTGTCCATTCTATTGCTGAACTTGATAAGAATAAACACCAGTGGCTACTAAGATTATTTGAAAACGAGTTGCTTAACGAACTAGGCTATGGTGTGGAATTTACAAACGATGTGGATGGTAATGAAATTAATCCGAATGATTGTTATGAATACCTTGATCAGACCGGATTTAAAAACAACAGTGTGGGTAAAATATCGGGAAAAATGATTTTTCAGTTGCTTGGCGCTAATATCAACGATATGCCAAATGCTGATCAATTAAAAGTTTGTAGAGATTTAAATAGATCGCGTTTAAATCCATTATTAGGTGATAAGCCCTTGCAGAGTCGGTCGTTATTTTTTACTAGGAGTTAATTAGTGAGTATTTATTTAGGTGTTAATATTGATCATATAGCAACTTTGCGACAAGCAAGAGGCACTCATTACCCGTCACCCACACAAGGTGCGCTCATCTGTGAACAATCAGGCGCTGATAGTATTACACTGCATTTGCGCGAAGACAGACGACACATTCAAGATTCGGATGTGGAAATATTGCGTGATAAATTAACTACAAAAATGAATTTGGAAATGGCAGCTACTGATGAGATGGTTGATATTGCCAGCAGGATTAAACCCGAGGATTGTTGCTTAGTGCCAGAAAAACGCGAAGAACTAACAACAGAAGGAGGTCTTAATGTAGCCAGTCAAATCTCAAGAATGAGTGATGTTTGTTCTAAGTTAAAAGAGTCAAATATTATTGTATCTTTATTTATTGATGCTAAAAAAGAGCAAATTGATGCAGCAAAACAGTGTGGTGCACCAGTGATTGAACTTCATACTGGGCATTATGCTGACACTAGTAGTGTTGAGCAAGAGCAAGAGTTTGAGCGTATTAAAGCAATGGCAACTTATGCTAATTCAATCGGACTTCAAGTTAATGCTGGTCATGGGCTTACCTTAGAAAATACAACAGCCATTGCCAAGTTGCCTGAAATTGTTGAGCTAAACATTGGTCATTCAATTATTGCGCGCGCTGTTTTTGTAGGTTTGGAGCAAGCAACACGTGAAATGAAAGAGCTGATGTTAAAGGCACGCGAGGCATAACATGATTTACGGTGTCGGTACAGATATTATTAATATTGAGCGTGTTGAGTATATTTTGGAGAAAAACAAACAGGGTTTTGTGCGTCGAGTGTTGTCTGAACACGAACAAGCGCTATTTGCTAATAAGGGAGATAGCGCCTCTTATTGTGCAAAACGCTTTGCTGCAAAAGAAGCGTTTGCTAAAGCATTAGGAACTGGCATTGGTAAGATTGTTAGCTTTCAAGATTTGACCATCAGAAACAATGACAGCGGCAAGCCTTACTTTATTCCAAGTGAAAAGCTACGTTTATATTTAGTGAGCAAAAATATTAGGCATGCGCACTTAAGTTTATCTGATGAAAAATATAACGCAGTTGCGTTTGTTGTACTTGAGTTGGGCGTAGAAGAGTCTGATGACTCTAATGATTACAATACTACGTTTTAGTTAACGTAGGCACCAAATCCTGCTTTTATAGCCTCATTTCTAGTGCCGTCACAGCCAAATTTTTCAGCGGTTTTATAGCTTGATACTGCCAGTTGGTTTTGTTCGAGTATATAGATAGGGGTCTTGTCCATATTGAATCTTTTTAGACCTTTGTTCATTTTTCTCATGCCTGCATAATTAACGCCAGCACAATTTTCATTGTAGTATTTAACTGCACCAATAACAATGAACATCTCATTTGGAGATAGGGCATTTGAAGATAAAGATAATGTGATTAATGCAGTGGCTATTATTTTTTTCATAAAACTTAAACACAAGAATAAAAATAACTTGTGCTTAAGTTTACTACACTGATTTTGCAAAAACCATGATATGAGTCAAAAAAATTAGGACTTTGTGTAATGACAAAGATAATTAACACTTACATCATCTTCAAGTTTGTAGGCTTTGGTAAATGGGTTGTAAGTCATGCCAATCATATTTTTAAGCGATAATGAAGCCGCTCTTGCAGCTTCATCCATTTCAGATGGTTGGATAAACTTATCCCAGTCGTGCGTACCTTGAGGTAGTAATTTAAGTATATATTCTGCACCAACAATAGCAAACAAATAAGATTTAGTATTACGATTAATGGTTGAGAAAAACACCTCTCCGCCAGGTTTTACTAGTTTTGCACAAGCTTTAATGATTGATCCAGGGTCAGGCACGTGTTCTAACATTTCTAGGCAAGTAACAATGTCAAATTCGCCAGCATGTTGTTCGGCTAATTCTTCAACGGGAATTCTTTGGTAATCTACATCAAGACCAGATTCAAGCAAGTGCAATTTTGCAACCTCTAATCCAGCTTCAGCCATGTCAATACCCGTTACTTTTGCACCTTCTGCAGCCATGGACTCACTTAAAATTCCGCCACCACAGCCAACATCTAGAATTTTCTTACCTTTTAGGGAGTTACCATAATGTTGCTTAATGTAGTTTAATCGTAGCGGATTAATTTCGTGCAATGGTTTAAACTCAGAGTTTTTGTCCCACCAGCGAGAAGCCAGCTGTGCAAACTTATCAACTTCATTAAAATCTACGTTATTCATAGTGCTTGTACCGCCTTTAAAACTTCCTCAACATGACCCTTGACTTTAACTTTATCCCAAGATTTAAGAATGTTTCCTTGCGCATCTATTAAAAAAGTAGAACGAACAATACCCATGTATTCTTTGCCATAAAGTTTTTTTAATTGAATAACGCCAAAAGCATTACATAAGATTTCTTCTGGGTCTGAAATCAACTCAAACGGGAATTCCTGTTTGGATTTAAAATTCTCATGAGATTTCATTTTGTCACGGCTGACACCATAAATAACCGTATTAGCATCAATAAAAGCTTGATGATTATCTCTAAAGTCTTGACCTTCTGTTGTACATCCTGGTGTTGAATCCTTTGGGTAGAAATATAGAATAATGTTACGACCTTTCGAATCTGGAATATCCACTGTTAAATCGCTAGTGGCAGAGCAGGTAATTGGTTGAACTTTGTCCATTGCTATATAATATCTTGACTTAAAAAAATCTATTTTATCACATGCAAAACATTCGCAATTTTTCAATTATTGCCCACATTGATCACGGTAAATCAACCATTGCTGATAGGTTTATTCAACATTGTGGTGGCTTGAGTGACAGGGAAATGTCACAACAAGTGCTTGATTCAATGGATATTGAGAAAGAACGTGGTATTACTATTAAGTCTCAAAGTGTCACGTTGGACTATAAGGCTAAAGATGGTGAAACTTATCAACTAAATTTTATTGACACCCCGGGACATGTTGATTTTTCTTATGAAGTTTCCCGCTCATTGTCTGCTTGTGAAGGTGCGCTATTAATTGTTGATGCATCACAAGGAGTTGAGGCGCAAACTGTGGCAAATTGTTACACAGCAATTGAGCAAGGTTTAGAGGTGGTGCCAGTATTAAACAAGATTGATTTGCCAGCAGCTGATCCTGATCGTGTGGTTGATGAAATTGAAGATGTGATAGGTGTTGAGGCTCATGATGCGGTTTATGCTAGTGCTAAGTCGGGTATTGGCATTGAAGATACATTAGAACAAATTATTGCCAAAATTCCAGCACCTACAGGCCGGGTTGATGCACCAATTAAGGCGCTTATTATTGATTCATGGTTTGATAACTACTTAGGAGTGGTTTCTCTTATTCGTGTGATGGATGGGGAAATTAAAGCCAAAACCAAAATTAAGATATTCTCTAATGGTGAAGAGCATTTAGTTGATGAGGTAGGTGTGTTCACACCAAAACGAACAGTTACTGAAAGCTTGAAAGCAGGTGAGGTTGGTTTTTTAATTGCCAGTATTAAAAACATTGATGGTGCGCCTGTGGGTGATACGATCACAGGAAGCAAGAATCCTGTATCTGAACCTCTTGAAGGCTTTAAGCCGGTTCAGCCCAGGGTTTTTGCAGGAATTTTCCCTATCTCTGGTGAGGATTATGAAAAATTCCGTGACGCGCTTGCCAAGCTTAGACTTAATGATGCAGCACTTCAGTACGAGCCAGAAAATTCTGATGCGTTAGGCTTTGGATTTAGAATTGGTTTTTTAGGCTTGTTGCATATGGAAATTATTCAAGAGCGCCTAGAAAGGGAATACGATCTTGATTTAATCACCACAGCACCGACAGTTATTTATGAAGTTTTAGATACCAAAGGCAATATTCATTATGTTGATAGCCCATCTAAAATGCCAAGCAATCAGTCAATTGATGAATTTAGAGAGCCTATTATTACCGCCAATATCTTGGTAACAGATGAGTATGTTGGGCCGGTTATTAGCCTATGTGTGGAAAAACGAGGTGTACAAAAAAGCATTACTTACATGGGTAAGCAAGTGCAACTGGTTTATGAACTGCCACTTAATGAAGTGGTGCTAGATTTCTTTGATAGACTGAAATCTGTATCACGTGGATTTGCTTCAATGGATTATCAATTTGAACGCTATCAAGCGTCAGATTTAATTCGACTTGATATTATGATTAATGGTGAGACTGTTGATGCTTTGGCTTTAATTATTCACCGTGAAGATTCAGTGCGTAAGGGTCGTGAAATTGCTGAGAAGATGAAAGATTTGATTCCAAGGCAAATGTTTGATGTAGCTATTCAGGCGTGTATTGGTGCCAAGATTATCTCTCGTTCAAACGTTAAGGCGCTTAGAAAAAATGTAACTGCTAAATGTTATGGTGGTGATGCATCTCGTAAGCGTAAGTTACTCGATAAACAGAAAAAAGGTAAAAAGCGTATGCGCAGTGTGGGAAGGGTAGATATACCACAGGAAGCATTCCTAGCCGTCCTACACATCGACTAACAAGAGCGCTTGCTTGCCCATATTTGCGTTATAAAGAAAGCCTCAAAAAGTCGTTTATTTTTTATAAACTCCTTTTTATTATTTTCTTAAAGTCTTAATCTGAACAAGAATCGCCACCTGTTAGGTGAGCAGTCTTTCTAGAACAAACTTAGATCCAAAATACGCAGTCAGCAAGATAATAAATCCAACTTGAGTGGCAATAATGGCTTGTTTACCCCTCCAGCCAAATAATTTTCTGCCTAGGATTAATACTGCAAACACCATCCAAGCAATAATAGAAAGTAAGGTTTTGTGCATTAAGTGCTGAGCAAAGAAATCATCAATAAAGAAAAACCCAGTCAGCAGTGAAAGAGTTAATAAGTAAAAGCCAATACGAAGGCTTTGGAATAAAAGTGCTTCCATGGTTTGGAGTGCTGGCAGTTTGTTAATAAATCCATTGATCTTTCGAGCATGCAAATGACGCTCTTGAATTTTTAACAAGACTGATTGGCAAACAGCAAGCGCAAGTAGTGCATAAGCAGTAATGGATAAAAATACATGTGAGGCAATGCTAAGTGAAATGATTTTTTGACCTTCGTCTGGAAAAAATACACCGAAAAGCAGAGCTATAGCAACCAAAGGGTAAACCAAAATTCCTAAGGCGTGAACAGGTTTTGAGATTGAAGAAAGGAACAATAAAACTGCAATCAACCAAGCAGAAAAAGAAGCGCTATTGGCAAGACCAAAAGTGATACCCTCTACACTCCAAAAATTAGTAAAGGTTAAAGCTTGGGCAATCAGTGCAAAACTAATGAGTAGTGAGGTAGTTTGATTAAAAGGATGTTTTAGTTTATTTTTAGTGAAAAAACGCATTAACAATAGGGCTGAGGCCAAATAAGCACCAATCGCAAAATAAGATAAAAACATAATCAATGTGTTGAATTCGTTCAAAGTTATATAATACGATACTTTAGTTATATTAATTGCCAAATGTTTGATAATTTAACCGATCGTCTTTCCAATAGTTTTAAAGCTTTACAAGGAAAAAATAAACTTTCTGAATCTAATATTAAAGAAGCTATTCGTGAAGTGCGTCGAGCACTACTTGAAGCTGATGTTGCGCTAGAGGTTATTAAAGCTTTTTTAGATCGCGTTCAAGAAAAAGCCATTGGCTTAAAAGTAAGTGAAGGTTTAAATCCATCTCAAGCATTCATTAAGCTGGTTGAAACAGAACTTACCAATATTATTGGTGGTGAGAATAAAACGCTAGATTTAAAAACCCAGCCACCAGCAGTGGTTATGGTGGCAGGTTTACAAGGTGCGGGTAAAACAACCTCTATTGCTAAACTAGCGCGTTATTTAAAAGAACGCGAGAATAAAAAAGTATTGGTAGTAAGTGCCGATGTTTACAGACCAGCTGCTATTCAGCAACTAGAAGTGTTAGCAGGGCAAGTTGGTGTTGATTTTTATCCATCGAGCATTGATGACAAGCCTGAAAAGATTGTTGCCAGTGCTAAAAAGCATGCTCAAAAACAATTTCATGATGTTTTATTAGTTGATACCGCAGGTCGTTTGCATGTAGATGAGCAAATGATGAGTGAGATTAAAGCACTGCAAAAGAAAGTTAATCCAATTGAAACACTCTTTGTGGTTGATTCAATGACTGGTCAAGATGCGGCGCACACTGCTAAAGCTTTTGCTGACGCTTTACCACTGACTGGTGTAATTCTTACCAAAACTGATGGTGATGCACGAGGTGGTGCAGCACTTTCTGTTCGTCATATTACCGGCAAACCAATTAAATTCTTAGGTGTTGGCGAGAAAATTGATACATTAGAGCCATTCCATCCTGATCGTGTGGTTTCGCGCCTATTGGGTATGGGTGATGTTTTGTCTTTGGTGGAAGAGATTTCTAGAAAAGTTGACCATAAAAAAGCTGAGAAGTCGGTTAAAAAAATGGCCAAAGGTCAGTTTGATTTAGAAGATATGCGTGAACAGCTTTTGCAAATGGAACAAATGGGCGGCATGGAGGCTTTAATGGATAAAATGCCTGGTATGGGTCAAATTCCACAAGCAGTTAAAAATCAAGTCATGGGCAGTGTGGAGACCAAAAAAATGGTGGCCATTATTAACTCAATGACACCAAAAGAGCGTTCACACACCAAGCTTATTAAAGGCTCTCGCAAAAATCGCATCGCTAACGGTTCTGGAACCAGTCCTCAAGATGTCAACAAGCTGTTAAAACAATTTGAAAAAATGCAAAAGCAGATGAAGAAGATGGGTGGCGGAAAAATGAAGAAAATGATGGCTAAGATGGCAGGCATGCAGGGCGGTGATGCGCCAGCTGGAATGCCGGATTTATCTAAAATGAAGTTGCCTGGTATGGGTGGTGGTAACAAGTTCCCATTTTAACTTCGTCTTTTTTTCATTCTGACTGCGTTAGATTATTAAAAACTTTCAATCACATAGTCTTGTCTATACTCAATCAAGATTTTTAGTGATTGGGAGGATTTTTGGCAAGTATTATTCTGGTGTCATAACGTATAGAGAGCAAAAAATTAGAATTATTTCTTTTAGAAGATCCAGGGTTGAGGAGGTGAAGTATTATGAAAGCTGAACAATTTGATAAAAAATTTGATGATGGTGAAGATATTTCTAAATATTTATATTTATCTCAAAAAAGACGAGCTGAGCAAGAGCAAAAAAGGGTGAATATTGATTTTCCTTTATGGGTGGTTAGTTCTCTAGATAGAGAGGCAAAGCGATTAGGTGTGCCTCGTCAATCTGTGGTTAAGGTTTGGGTGGCAGAGCGTTTAGAGCAATTGCAACGATAATTTTTTACTCAAAATAACAAGTATTTTTTTATTTTTGAATCCTATATCTAGCCGACTGGGCGTGTGCTTGTAACCCCTCGCCATCGGCCAAAGTTGCAGCAATATCACCTAAAGTATTAGCACCCTCGCTAGAGACCATAATTAAGCTAGATTTCTTCTGGAAATCATACACACCCAAAGGTGAAGAAAAACGCGCTGTGCCTGAAGTAGGAAGCACATGGTTTGGGCCTGCACAATAATCACCCAATGATTCACACGTATGACGGCCCATAAAGATTGCACCTGCATGTTTAATACCATCAAGCATGGCTTCTGGATCTTCAACAGAAAGCTCTAAATGCTCAGGTGCGATTTGATTAGAAAGATCAATAGCTTCATTCATGTCTTTGGTATGAATTAAAGCGCCACGGTCCTTAAGCGCTGTGGCGATAATTTCTTGACGAGGCATGGTTGGTAATAGCTTCTCAATACTTTTTTCAACTTCAGAGATAAATTCAGCATCTGGGCACAAAAGAATAGATTGTGCATCTTCGTCGTGCTCTGCTTGAGAGAATAGATCCATAGCAATCCAGTCGGGATTAGTTTTGCCGTCGCAAATAACTAAAATCTCACTTGGACCGGCGATCATATCAATGCCGACTTGGCCAAATACAGCGCGTTTAGCGGTTGCAACATAAATGTTACCTGGACCAACAATTTTATCTACTTTTGGTATAGTCTCAGTGCCATAAGCAAGTGCTGCTACTGCTTGAGCGCCACCTACAGTAAATACTGTATCAACACCAGAAATGTAGGCTGCTGCCAATACCAATTGATTGGTTACGTTATCCGGTGTTGGTACCACCATAATTAATTCTTCAACGCCTGCAACTTTGGCAGGAATGGCGTTCATTAATACTGAAGAAGGGTAGGCGGCTTTACCACCGGGAACATACAGGCCAACACGATCAAGTGGTGTAACTTTTTGCCCAAGCATGGTGCCGTCATCTTCTGTGTAAGTCCAAGTGTCTTGCGTTTGTTTTTCGTGATAAGAACGCACACGATCAGCAGCTGTTTTTAGTGCTGATTTTTCTTTATCATCCAGCGTGTCAAAAGCCTCTTTAAGTGCAGATAACTCAATCGTTAACTCGCCCATATTGGCAGCACTCATATTGTCAAACTTATTGGTATAGTCGATTAGAGCGCTATCGCCATTTTTGCGAATATTGTCAATGATGTCATCAACTGTTTTAGCGACATCAGTATTTGAAACACTCTCCCAAGCTAGTAGGTTAGATAGTTTGTTTTGAAAATCCGATTGTGTGGATGATAATTTAGCGATCATAAGTTGTTTCCAATTGCCTCAATCCAGGCTTTTATTTGTGTATTTTTAGTTTTAAAAGAAGCACTGTTAACCACCAAACGCGAACTAATATCTTCAATATGTTCCAGTGGTACAAGGCCATTGGCTTTTAATGTATTGCCGGTATCAACTAGGTCAACAATACAGTGTGATAATCCAACAACAGGTGCTAATTCCATAGCACCATAAAGTTTGATTACCTCACAAGATTGACCTTTGTTTTGGAAGTATTTTTTAGCGGAATTTACATATTTTGTAGCGACCTTAAGTGTTGATTTATTAAGATCTTCTTCTGGTTTTGCTGCAACCATTAGCTTGCACTTGGCAATGCCTAAATCCAACATTTCAAATAAATTATTAGCACCATGTTCAAGTAGTACGTCTTTACCTGCAATACCAAAATCAGCAGCACCATGTTCAACAAATACAGGAACGTCAGTAGCACGAATAATAATGACTTTTACATCTTCAAGATTGGTGTCAAGAATAAGCTTACGTGAGTTAAGCTCTTCATCAGCAATTTCCAAACCTGCTTTTTTTAACAAAGGCAATGTTTGCTTTAATATTCTTCCTTTTGACAATGCAATGGTTAGCATGATTTTTTTAATCCTGTACACGCTCAATTTGAGCGCCTAATAATTTTAATTTTTCTTCAATGGTTTCATACCCACGATCAAGGTGATAAACACGTTCAATCGTAGTCTGTCCTGTGGCTGCCAATCCTGCTAAAACTAATGAAGCTGATGCTCGTAAGTCGGTTGCCATCAAATGCGCGCCATTGAGAGATTTTACCCCTTTGCATACAACTGTGTTGCCTTCCAATGTAAGATCAGCTCCCATTCGTGAAAGCTCAGGAATGTGCATAAAACGATTTTCAAAAATAGTTTCTGTTATGGTTGAATGGCCATCAGCAATTGTATTGAGCGCTGTGAATTGTGCTTGCATGTCAGTTGGAAAATTTGGGTAAGTACTGGTTTTGATATTAACCGCCTTAGGTCGCTTTCCTTTCATATCTAACGTGATTGAATTTTTATCTGTCTTAATAGTAGCACCTGCTTCTAGCAACTTTCCAATGGTAGCGCGCATAGATTGGTGGCGAACATTATTAATGGTGATCTTTCCACCAGTGATGGCAGCAGCAATCAAGTAGGTGCCAGCCTCAATTCGATCAGGGCAAACGCTATAACTAATGCCGGATAATTCCTTAACACCTTCAATGGTAATAATAGAGGTTCCAGCGCCAGTTATTTTGGCACCCATCTTAATTAAACAATTGGCCAAATCAACAATTTCAGGCTCTTGAGCAGCATTATGGATTGTGGTTGTGCCACTAGCCAGTGTTGCAGCCATCAAAATGTTTTCAGTGGCAGTAACGGTAACTTGTTCAAAATGAACATCATTGCCAATAAGCTTGTCTGCTTGCGCGTAAATATAGCCGTTTTTTACTTCAATCTTAGCACCAAGCCCTTCTAAAGCTTTTAGGTGTAAGTTGACCGGTCGAGAGCCAATGGCACAACCGCCTGGAAGGGAGATTTTTGCTTGGCCGTATTTGGCAAGCGTTGGCCCTAGTGCAAGAATTGATGCACGCATGGTTTTTACCAAATTATATTCAGCAGTTAATTTGGTGAGCTTTGATGAGTCAACAAATAAAGACCCGTCAGATTCTAAAATAAACTCCGCACCCATGTCCATTAACAGTCTTAATGTGGTTGAGACATCGCCCAAATGCGGTGTATTGGTAAGTGTAATCGGACCTTCTGCTAAGATAGAAGCAAAAAGAATGGGCAGGGAAGAGTTTTTAGATCCGGCAATATTAATACTGCCATTTAAAGCTATACCGCCATTGATGAGTAATTTATACATCTATTTGTTATTGATTTTGTTTAGCTTTTTTTCTGATCTTTTGATTAAAGCATCAACACCTTTACGCTTAATATAAGAATTGAATTGTGCTTGATAGTTTTTAACAATACTCACGCCTGAAAATACAATGTCATACACATGCCAAGCGTTTAGACGAATCATTTTTAAAGAAACTGTAAAGGGTTTTTCATTCTCATTGATTTTAATATTTAGCTTTACAATAGCTTTATTGTCTTTTCTTTTAACCTTGGGATCGACCGATATCTGCACACTGTCTATTTGTTCATAGCTCGATAAAATGCCAATATAGTCTTGAATAAGAGACTCGGTGATGTAGTATTGGAAAAACTGTTTTTGCTGAATACTTAACCCATCCCAATGTTTATTAAGAGCAATTTTGGTAGAAACACCTATGGCGATATTAGGCAGTAGTTTGATTCTAATTAAAGCCTCTACATTTTCTGTGCTGGCCTTGTTTTGTTTTTTTAACTCTTTTAGCGAGTTTAGCGCACTAACCATGATATTAAGTGCAGCAGAATTAGGCGGGTCGATAATGTCTGTTACTTCTTGAGATTGAGTGACTACTCCAGTATGGTTAACCATTGCTAAAACGGTATTCATATGCAAAATAGACAATATAATGAGCAGTGTTTTAATCATTGTTTTTTAATTAAAAAGATATACTTATATTTTACCCATTTTTTCATAAATGCCACTTAAAGAAAAGTTAAAAAATCTAACTGGAAGCCCAGGTGTTTATCAAATGTTAGATAAGCAAGGCTTAGTAATTTATGTGGGTAAGGCTAAAAATTTAAAAAAACGCGTTTCTAGTTATTTTTCCAAACAGCATGATTCTGGAAAAACACGCGCTCTGGTTAGTAATATTCAAGATTTTAAGGTTATAGTTACAGCATCAGAAACCCAAGCGTTATTACTTGAGAATGAGTTGATTAAGCAACACTTGCCAAGATACAACATCTTGTTAAAAGACTCTAAGAGTTACCCTTATATCTATATCAGTAACGACAAACATCCAAGAGTTGGGTTTTATCGTGGCAATAAAAGAGAAAAATGCCAATTTTTTGGTCCGTATCCCTCGGCCCATGTTGTGAGAGATTCTCTAAATTTACTCAAAAAAATATTTAAAGTCAGGCAGTGTACAAATGCAACTTACAGATCAAGATCAAGAGCTTGCTTGGAATACCAAATAGGACTGTGTAGTGCGCCATGTGTGGGCAATATTACGACTGAACAGTATGAACAAGATGTCAATATGATGTCTTTATTTTTATCAGGAAAGGGTAAACAAACACTGGATAAAATATCACAAAAAATGCAAATAGCAGCTGATAATCAAGATTTTGAATTAGCGGCTAAGCTTAGAGATCAGTTGATTGACTTGCGCACTATTCAGGAGCAACATTCATCAAGTTTGATGGGTGATTTAGATGTTGTTAGTATCGCCACTCAAGACGGAGTTAGCGGTGTGCAAGTATTGTTTGTTCGTGCAGGCAAACAAGTTGGGCAAGAGTTTATTTTGCCTAAAAACTCCAAGCAAGAAAGTATTGAAAAGGTTATGAGTGCATTTTTGCCACAATATTATGTTGGTAAAAATACACCTAAGCAAATTTTAATTAATTGTCAATTAGAAGATAAAAGTCTGTTGACTGATGTGCTTAATACATCCATCATCTCCAAGCCAAAACAAGATAAAAAGCATTACCTTGATATTGCTAATCTCACTGCAAAAGAAAACCTTAATCAAATACTGTTATCAAAATTTAGAAAAAAATCTACTTTAGAGCACCTGCGCTCTGTACTGAGTTTAAAGTCATTGCCGGTACACATTGAGTGTTTTGATATTAGTCACATGATGGGAGAAGCTACCAAAGCCTCGTGTGTTGTGTTTGAAAAAGGCATTCCTAAAAAGAGCAAATACAGACAGTTTGATATTAAAAATATTACGAAAGGCGATGATTATGCAGCAATGAATCAGGCTGTATTTAGGCGTTATTCAAAACTTCTTAAAGAAAAAAAATCCTTACCAAATGTTGTTTTTATTGACGGTGGGTTGGGGCAGTTAAATCAAGCAATTATGGTAATGAATTCAATTGGTATAGATGAAATTGAATTAGTTGGCGTGGCTAAAGGTGAAGGTAGAAAGGCTGGTTTAGAAACGTTAATCATGGTTGAAAATGATGAAGTAAAGAAGATTAATTTACCCATTCATGATCCTGCGTTAATGTTGATTAATCATATTCGTGATGAATCTCATCGGTTTGCTATTCAAGCACATCGGAATAAAAGGTCAAAAAAACGCACAACCTCTCCTTTGGAATCCATCTCTGGTATTGGAAAACTTCGCAGGACGGCATTATTAAATTATTTTGGCGGACTGCAAGAGATAAAAAACGCCTCTATTAATGAAATTCAAAAAGTTGACGGAATTAGTGCCGCCTTAGCGACTAAAATATCTGAATCTTTTAAACAATAAGTCTTATGTTTTTTCTTCGCTTACTTATTATTGCATTTGTTATTGCTTATATTATCTGGTTTGTTAATAACAAAATTTTAGGGAAAAATCTTAAAATTGCCAGAGTGATTGC
>CAYFPI010000003.1:91542-111122 GCA_964344985.1 uncultured Candidatus Thioglobus sp.
TGTTAGGTAGTTTGTCTTATTTACTAGAATCTTAACTCTTTTTGCTTAATAAAAGCGTATTAAGATGCTGAGTTTTTTTAATAATTTTATCTGACGCATTAACTAAGATTGACAAGTTGGATGCCTCCCATACAGGCATATCACGCATGTGATCACCCATATAGTCAAAGCTTTTATTTCCAAAGCGTTCAACCAGCTTATCGGCCTTATTATGCGAAGATAAATTAAAGTCTTTATTGCTTGCCATTACATCATCAAATAGCTTAATATGTTTTGCTACAGCAAAGGCATAGTATTTATGAGAAGCAGTTGCTAGAATAATGCTTGAGCCTAGTTTTTTGCGTTCGTTAATATAATCAATGGTTTCTTGAATGTAAGGCAGTTCACTTACGTCAATAGTAAAGCGTTTAACCAGTTGGTCTTTTAAATAACCTTTGCCTTTGGCAAACCAAAATGGAAACATAACAATTAACCAAGGTTTGGACTTAAGAACACCCATGGATGACTCGAACAATAAATCAGTATTTATAAGCGTATGATCAAGGTCAACAATCAGTGGGGTTGTATTGCTCATTCTAATTCGCTCCATTTTTCATAATAACGCTCAAGATCAGCCTCTAGTCGAGCCAGTCGAATTAAGGCGTCTTGAGAGGCGTCTTGTTTAAAAAATTCAGGGTCTGATAATTGTAATTGAATTTCTCCAATTTCAATTTCAGCATTTTCAATTTTATCAGGCAGTTTTTTTAATTCTTGCTGTTGTTTATAATTGAGTTTTTTTCCTTGTGCGGGTTTAGGTTTTTCAACAGTTGGTTTTTGAGTTTGTTTAGGTTTTTGAGAATCTATGCGATCTTGTTTTTGTAAAAGATAATCATCATAACCGCCAGCATATTGATTAATAACACCATTGCCATCCATAACCACTGTTGAGCCAACCACATTATTTAAGAAGGTACGGTCATGTGAAATAAGGATTAGCGTGCCGTTGTAGTCAACTAACATTTCTTCCAATAGCTCTAACGTTTCAACATCTAAATCATTGGTTGGCTCATCAAGTACTAACAAATTGGCAGGCTGAGATAGAATTTTAGCCAGCATTAAGCGATTTTTTTCACCACCAGAGAACATGCGAATAGGTGCCATGGCTTGCTTTCCAGTAAACAAAAATTGACGAAGATAGCCAATAATGTGTTTGCTTTTTCCACCCACCTCGATTCTTTCACGACCTTCAGAGACAAAATCCATGGCCTTCATATTTGGATCAAGGTTTTCACGCATTTGATCAAAATAGGCAAGCTTGATGGTTTTTGAGCGACGAATGGATCCTGATGTTGGTTTTAGCTCATCTAATAACAATTTAATAAAGGTTGATTTTCCAGCGCCATTGCCTCCAATGATGCCGATTTTTTCACCCTTAAGCACTAGCATTGAAAAGTCTTTAACCAGATCTAATCCGGCAATTTGGTAAGATATTTTCTTAACTTCAAATACCAGTTTAGAAGCGCGATTTTCATCTTCGAGTGCATGAATTTTAACGTTACCTTTTTTGCTTCTGCGATTAACAAAAGACTCTCGCATTGCCTTTAGTGCCCTAACTCTGCCTTCATTACGTGTTCTTCGTGCTTTGATGCCTTGTCTAATCCAAACTTCTTCTTGGGCAAGTTTTTTGTCAAATCTTGCATTGGCCATTTCTTCAGCGTGAAGGCGTTCATCTTTACGCTTAACATAGTCTTTATAACCACACTCAAAAACACTTAGATTTCCCCTGTCAAGATCAAAAACTTTATTTACAATGCCAGCAATAAAAGAGCGATCATGGCTAATTAAAATCAGCGTGCCATGATAGTCTTTGAGCATTTTTTCAAGATCTAAAATAGCGGTAATGTCCATGTGGTTAGTTGGCTCATCAAGCAGTAGCACATCAGGTTCTTGAATAAGAGCCCTGGCTAACATGACTCGCCTTCTCCAGCCACCAGATAGGGTTGATAAAACAGCTTTTGGATCTAAAGTAAATCTATTGAGGATTGCTTCTATTTTATGTAAAAATTGCCAACCGTCTAATTGGTCAATTTTCTCTTGCAATGTGCTTGCCTGGTCAAGATCTTCGTTGTTAATAAAATCTTGGTATTGGCTTAAAATCAAGCCAATTTCTCCTAGGCCCTCTGCCACAATATTGAATAAGTTTTTTTCATTATCCTCAGGTGGTGTTTGTTCAAGATAGCTAATTTTGATGCCATTTTTAATTTTCAACTTGCCATCATCAGGCTCTATAGTAGCAGCAAGAACGCGCATAAGGGTGGATTTTCCTTCTCCATTCCTGCCAATTAGTGCAATTTTTTCACCCTTATGAATAGTGGCACTCACCTCATTAAGAATGGGTTTGTCAGAAAAGCTTAGAGAAATATTATCAAGCGTAATAAGAGGCATTGTTGGTATAAAATTATTGTAATTTGTTTATGAGAACTTCTTGTGCGTTATTTTATTCAATTTTTACTAATACTTGGACTTATTAATCCTGTCTATGCAGAGAGTATCGAAGCAAAAAGCTTTGTTAATACTGAACAGGAAAAACGCTACCGATCTTTAATTGATGAGATTCGTTGTCCAGTTTGTCAAGGTCAAAGCATTGGCGGTTCTAATGCGAGTTTAGCTGTAGATTTAAGAGAAAAAGTTAGAGAATTAATTGTAAAAGAGCAAACGGATGATTCTATTAGAACATACATGACTGACCGTTATGGTGATTTTGTTGTGTTTAAACCGCCTGTTAATAAAAACACTTATTTACTATGGATTGGACCATTTGTATTTTTAGCATTAGGTTTGTTTCTTTTTGTTCGTTCATTATCAAATAAGAAAAAAACAAACAATACTACAACTGTTGACACTACCAAAGCCAAGGATTTATTAAAGTGAGCCAACATGAGGTAGAGGTTGTAACGCAGGGGCGTGGTGCCATTGAGATAACGCAGAAAATTAATAATATTATTGCGAATGAGTCGGGCGAATTATGTCACCTATTTGTTACCCATACTTCAGCATCACTTATAATTACCGGCAATGAAGATCCTGATGTTTTATTAGATATCGAAGATTATTTTCAAAAATATGTAAAAGATGCAGACGTTAATTATCGCCATAACAATGAAGGGGATTTTGACATGTCTGGACACATTCGAACGTTGTTAACAGGCGAGTCAAAAACCATTCCTGTGGTTGATAATCAGTTGGCTTTGGGAAAATTTCAAGGATTGTTCTTGTATGAGCATCGTGCAGGCATTAACAACAGAAAAATTATTATTACTTTGTCATGAGTAGTGAAACAGAATTAAGCGATTTAATGGTAAGTGCTTTTACGCATCAGAAAAATGGAGAATTGTCTTTGGCAATTCAAGCTTGGAATGCGTTGTTACAACATCCAGGAGCTGATCAAGCATTGCGTGCCAATGCACACCTAAGTTTGGGAAATTTGCATCAACTGCAAGGCAATGATGACCTAGCAATTGAAAGCATGTCAAACGCCATTAAAGCCAACCCTAATAGTGCTGAGGCTTATTATTGTTTGGCATACATGGAGCAAGAAAAGGAAAATTTTGACAAGGCGATTGAATATTTTGAAAAATCTTTAGAAATTAATAATTCAGATGCTGGAGTGTTTAACAACCTTGGTAATTGTTATGATCGTTTGGATAATGCTAATCAAGCAATTAAGACTTACACTCAAGCAATTGCACTAGATAAGGATTATATTGCTGCTATTTACAATAGAGGTAATGCTTATTTAAAAAAAGCACAAGATGAATTGGCGCTTGAAGATTTCAATAAAGCCATTGAATTAGACTCAAATTTTTATCAAGCCTATTATAATCGTGGCACTTTATTAAAGCGCATGGGAAAGACGCAAGAATCTGAGAAAGATCTTGAATTTGCTAAAGCTTTGGCCCAACAAGAACTAGAACAAAAAGAGATACATTAAATCATGAGTGATCAAGACGACAACAAATTAATTGCAGAAAGAAAATCAAAACTCGCCTCTTTGAGAGAGGCGGGCAACCCGTTTGTCAATGATTTTAAGCCTGAAAATGCAGCGCAAGATGTTACGTCAAAATTTGACGAATTTTCTAAAGAAGAGTTAGAAGAAAAAGCAATAGAAGTTACAATTGCAGGGCGCATAATGCTTAAGCGTGTTATGGGCAAAGCAAGCTTTGCAACTTTGCAAGATTCTAGTGGAAAAATTCAAATATTTGTAACGCGTGATGAATTGCCAGAAGGGTTTTATAACGAACAGTTTAAAAAATGGGATATTGGTGATATTGTTGGTGCCAAAGGTACTTTATTTAAAACCAATGTTGGCGAACTTTCAGTTCGAATTAGTAAGATAAAATTATTAACAAAATCTCTTAGACCATTGCCTGAAAAATTTCACGGCTTATCTGACCAAGAGATTCGCTACCGTCAGCGTTATGTTGATTTAATTACTAACGAACAGGCGCGCAATACTTTTAAGCGTCGTAGTGCCATTGTTAGTTATATTCGTAACTTCTTTAATAATCATGATTTTATGGAAGTTGAAACACCAATGCTACAAACCATTCCAGGTGGTGCAACAGCCAAGCCATTTGAAACCCACCATAATGCATTGGACATGCCTATGTTTTTGCGTATTGCGCCTGAGCTTTATTTAAAACGTTTAGTAGTTGGCGGCATGGATCGTGTGTTTGAAATTAATCGTAACTTTAGAAATGAAGGACTTTCAACTAGACACAATCCTGAGTTCACCATGATTGAGTTTTATCAAGCTTATGCAACTTATCACGATTTAATGGATTTAACAGAAAATCTATTTAGAGGTATTGCAGTAGATGTTTGTGGTGATACTAATATCCATTATCAAGGTGATGATTTTGACTTTTCTAAAGCGTTTAATCGTATTAGTGTGTTTGACTCCATACTTCAGTACAATCCGAATTTATCAGCTGATGACCTAAGTGAAGATAATGCTAAGGCAACAGCTAAATCACTGGGTATTGAGGTGAAAGATTCATGGGGGTTAGGCAAGATTCAAATTGAAATTTTTGAAGCAACCGTTGAAGAAAAACTAATGCAGCCTACCTTTATTACTGAGTATCCAACTGAAGTTTCACCGCTTGCACGTCGTAATGACAACAATCCATTTATTACTGATCGTTTTGAGTTGTTTATTGGCGGGCGTGAGATTGCCAATGGTTTTTCTGAACTTAATGATGCACAAGACCAAGCTGAGCGCTTTCAAAAGCAAGTAGAAGAAAAAGATGCAGGTGATGATGAGGCCATGCATTATGATGCGGATTATATTCGTGCTTTAGAGTACGGCATGCCACCAACAGCAGGAGAGGGTATTGGCATTGATCGTTTAGTAATGTTATTTACTGATTCACCATCGATTCGTGATGTGTTGTTGTTTCCACATATGCGCCCTGAGGTTAAATGAGCGCACCAGTTTTAACCATTGATGGCCCAAGCGGAGTAGGTAAAGGCACAGTTGCTCGTGTTATTGCACAACAACAAGGTTGGCATTTGTTAGACTCTGGTGCTATTTATCGCGCTTTTGCTTTAGCGGTTGATGCTCGAAGTGTCAGCATTGAGAATGAAGCAGCACTAGAAGAAATTGCTAAAAATCTTGATTTAGAATTCAGAACAGAGTCTGACAATGAGTTAGTTAGCGTGTATTTAGATGGTAAAGAGGTGTCCAATGTATTGCGTACTGAGCAAACTGGCGAGATGGCATCTCGTATTGCCTCAATTGGCGTAGTGCGCGCAGCACTATTAAAGCGTCAGCAAGATTTTGCCAAAGAGCCAGGATTGGTGGCTGATGGGCGAGATATGGGTAGTGTGGTATTTGCCGATGCACCTTACAAAGTTTATTTAACTGCCAGCAGTGAAGAGCGTGCTACAAGACGCTTAAAACAATTGCAAGCACAAGGCCATGAGGGTATAATGTCGCAAATCTTAGCAGAGGTAGAAGCTAGAGATGCGCGAGATTCTTCTCGAAAGCATTCTCCACTTAAGCCAGCCAAAGATGCGCTTGTGGTTGATACAACAAACTTATCAATCGATCAAGTGATTAATCAGGTTCTAAACTTGATTGAAAAAAAGTAAAAGTTTGAGCGGTCAAACTTTATAAATAAACTAACCCGATAAATACCTAGCTGATACCGTTGCTAGAAAGTTTAGCGGTCAATATCTATAAAATAATATGTCAGAATCATTTGCTGAACTGTTTGAAAACAGTGTAGAACAACAAAACGTAAAAGTTGGTGCTCTTTTAATGGGAACCGTAGTTAGCCTTAACCGTGAAAAAGCGATTGTTAATGTTGGACTAAAATCAGAGGGTTTTATCTCTCTAGACGAATTTAAAAACCCACAAGGTGAATTAGAAGTTGAAGAAGGCGACATTGTAGAAGTTGCTCTGAAGTCAATCGACGATGGCCTGGGTAATACAGTACTATCACGCGCTGATGCAAAACGCATTAAGTTGTGGCAGTCACTAGAAATGGCAATGAATTCTAAAGAAACAGTAACAGGCATTGTTACTGGCGCTGTTAAAGGCGGTTTAACTGTAGATATTGGTGTTGTAAAAGCATTCTTACCAGGCTCACTAGTAGATGTGCGTCCAGTTAAGGACTTCTCATACCTAACTGGTCAAGAGATTGAAGCAATCGTTATCAAGATGGACGAAGTTAGAAATAACATTGTTATTTCTAGAAAGGCAGTTATGCAAGAAGCTAACTCAGCTGATCGTGAAGCATTACTTGAAACACTTGAAGAAGGTAAAGAAATCGAAGGTATCGTTAAGAACTTGGCTGATTACGGTGCGTTTGTTGATCTTGGTGGCGTTGATGGTTTACTACACATTACAGATATTTCTTGGCAGCGTGTTAACCATCCATCTGAAAAACTTACTATCGGTGACAAGATTAAAGTTAAGGTACTTAACTACGATAAAGAGAAGATGCGTGTATCACTTGGTCTTAAGCAGCTTACATTAAGCCCTTGGGATAATATCTCAGATCGTCTACCAATCGGCAAGAAAGTTCCAGGTACAGTATCTAATCTTACAGATTACGGTGCGTTTGTACGCATTGAAGATGGTGTTGAAGGTTTGGTTCACGTTTCAGAAATGGATTGGACAAACGCAAATGCGCGTCCTTCCAAGATTGTTAAACTAGGTCAAGAAGTTGAAGTGGTTGTTTTAGATGTTCAAGAGTCTAAGCACCGTATTTCACTATCTATGAAGCAAGCTCAAGAAAATCCTTGGGAAGCTTTTGAAGCAACACATAACAAGGGTGATAAGATTAGCGTAAGTGTTAAATCAATCACTGACTTTGGTTTATTTGTTGGTCTTTCAGGCGGTATCGACGGTCTAATTCATTTAGCTGACATCTCATGGGAGAAGCAATCTGCTGAAGAGTTAGTGTCTAATTATTCTAAAGGCCAAGAGCTAGATGTTGTTATTCTTAATATTGACGCTGAAAAAGAGCGTATCTCTTTAGGTATTAAACAATTATCAGAAGATGACTTTATGTCATACGCTTCTTCACATAAGAAGGGCTCTATCGTTAAAGGTACAATCGCTGAAGTTGATGCACGTGGTGCGGTTATCAATTTAGCTGACGATATTACTGGCTACTTAAAAGCAGGTGAAATTTCACAAGAGCGTGTTGAAGATGCTACAACAGTATTAAAAACAGGTGAAGAAGTTGAAGTTGTGATTATGAATGTTGATAGAAGATCTCGCAATATTTCAGTAAGTATCAAAGCGAAAGATTCAGTAGAAGAAAAAGCAGCAATGGAGGATTACAATAAACAATCTTCTGATGCAGCAGCAAGCTCTACATTAGGTGATCTTTTAAAAGAAGCAAAAGATAAGTAAATAACTTATAAAAAAAGGCTGCTGCGTATTTTTACGTAATGGCCTTTTTTATTAATTATGAAAAAAACCGAACTTATTCTAAACTTGTCAGAAACATCTGGATTATCGAAAACAGAGTCTAAAGAAGCTGTGGATTTGATCATTTCGGAATTAACACAAGCAATTGTTTCAGGCGAAGGGGTAGAAATTCGAGGTTTTGGTGGTTTTATTAAAAAACACAGAAAAGCTCGCCAAGGAATCAATCCAAAAACCAATGAAAGAACCCAAGTGAAAGAAAAGTTTGTGCCTTTTTTTAAGCCTGGAAAATCATTAAAAGAAATGGTAAATAAAGCCTAATTTTGATTGATTTTTTTTAGTTGTATAATGTATAATTTCACTTTTTGCATAAAGTGTGAAAAAACAAATATGGGTCGTTAGCTCAGTTGGTAGAGCATCGGACTTTTAATCCGCTGGTCGAGCGTTCAAATCGCTCACGACCCACCATATTATTAAAAGGACTCAATTGCTTGAGTCCTTTTTTTTCGCCTAAAATAGTACCGCTTAAATAAAATAAATAACAATGAAACAAGAAGTTAATAATCCAGCAAATGATCCTGGTTTATGGGAGTTAATAAAAGAGCTGTTTATGTATCCTGGAGAGTGGCTAGTTGGTCAGTTAATAGAGATGGATTTTGGCCAATATTTAGGGTTTACTCAGGCTGATTATGGTGGTATTTTTTCAATTATCACTTCTATTGTTATTGGCTCTTCTATTATTGCTTTGACGATTTATCCTGTTAAAGCATTTATTGACACCATTATTGAGTGCAAGTCACATGAGTTAAAAAAAGATCGCACTAAGTGTAAGACTGGATATGTAGTCTTGGTGTTGTTTTTATTATTATTTATTGGTGAGCATTACAAGCTTGAGCAGTGGCTCCAAGAGTTAAATTTATGGGTATTTGCCATCTCTTGGGTGTTGTGGTTTACTCAAGGGAAATACTGGAACAAATAGTTTTTTTTACCATTAACCCTTGATTTTCTGGGTTTAATGACCATATAGTTACAAAATCGATCAACCATTAGATTTTTATTAATTTTATTAAGGTGCAAAAAGCACAGGAGAAAAACAAAATGACAGTAAAAAAAGACGCAGTAGTAGAAATGCATTACACATTAAAAAATGATGCAGGTGATGTTATTGACACCTCATCAGGAAAAGCGCCAATGCCATTTTTGCAAGGTCATGGAAATATTATTCCTGGCTTGGAAAAAGCACTAGAAGGTATGAAAGTAGGCGAGAGTTGCGATGTGTCTGTTAAGCCAGAGGATGCATATGGTGTTCATCATCCAGAAGGTATTCAAGAGATTCCAATGGAGGCATTACAAGGCATTGAAAATTTAGAAGTTGGCATGGAACTGCAATCTCAAGATGAGCAAGGCAATCCGTTTATTGTTCGCGTTGAAAAAATCAATGAAGAAACAGTAACAATTAATGCAAACCATCCGCTTGCTGGTGAAACACTGCATTTCAATGTAAGCATTGAGAGTGTAAGAGAAGCAACTAAAGAAGAGTTGTCTCATGGCCATGTTCATACAGGTTCTTGTTCACACTAAAGCTTAATAGGCTGACATATGGCGCATCAATGTTGCTTATGTCAGTCAAACAATCTATCATCTTATTTTGATAATAAGAATGGTAAGTATCTAAAATGCAATGAGTGTGATTTAGTATTTATTACTAATGATTATCACTTAAGCGCCGATCAAGAAAAGTCACGCTACGATCTTCATCAAAACAATCCTCAAGATCAGAACTATCGAGCGTTTTTGTCTCAACTATCAAATCCAGTATTAAAGCACTTAAAACCTAATAGTAAAGGCTTAGACTTTGGTTGCGGCCCAGGGCCAACACTATCTTTGTTATTTGAAGAGCAAGGTCATCAAGTGGATTTGTTTGATAAATTCTACGTCAAGAATCCATCTATTTTTAACAATCGGTATGATTTTATTACTACAACTGAAGTTGTTGAGCATTTAGACAATCCTGGAAGTGAACTGGATAGGTTGTTTTCTATGCTTAATAAGGGTGGTGTATTGGCAATTATGACTCAACTACTTAATAAAGACATTGATTTCTCTTCTTGGTACTATAAAGACGACCCTACGCATATTTGTTTTTTTAGTCAAAAAACATTTGAATATTTAGCTAAAAAATACAAGGCCAAATTAGAAATTATTGGCGACAACGTGGTGTTGTTATTTCCAAACTAGAACAGTAAAGTCATTGTCTAGATAGTTGTCAATAATCTGATAGTTGTTGGTAAGGCTTTTTACCCATAATTCCACATCTTCTTTGCAGTAAGTTTGCAAATCACCTCTACTACTGGTGTATTTATTGGTATTGTCTAATAAGTTGAATCCCATGCCTTTTTTGCATAAATCAAACATGGTATTAATGGTATTTTTAGCATTTTTATCAGCATCTTTAATAGTGTAATTAAGAGTTCCAGAAAGTAGGGTGTAGTCAAAGTTATCACTAGGCGCATTTAATGAAAATACATCAGTATTTAAAAAATCAGCATCAGGATAAATGCTTCTTGCCTTATCAGTGAATTCACTTACAATATCGATTCCAAAGTAGTGGGTAACAATGCTATTTTGTTTTAAATAAAAATACAAATCCGCAAATCCGCAGCCCACATCTAACAAACTGTCACCAGATTTAATGCCAATTTTGCTTAATTGCTCAAAGCGCAAATATTGAATTTTTATACTACTCCAAAGTAGTGCGTTAGGATGGTGTCCAAAACGTTTAAAGGCATCTTGGTGTCTTGAAATAATTGCTGTATTATCTGCATTTTTCATAAAAAAAGGCCTGCAAGTGCAGGCCGTGGTTAAGCAGGATGTTTTTTAAAAAGATCCTTCTTTGGCGCCTTCAAGAATGTTATTCATTTTTTCAGCCACATCCATTGCAGGACCAAGCGCATCTTCTGGTAAGTTCATCGCATTCATAACGTCTGGATTCATACTAATCATGCGAATCTTTCCATCTTTGCCTTCAACAACAGCAATTCGACATGGCAAAATAACAGCATATCTGTCATCAATATCAGCAATTTTTCCAGCAGTAGCAGCATCACAAATGTTATGAATGCTTAAGTGTCGATAAGGCTTACCTGTCACGTTTTTAATTTGCTCACTCAGTGGAAACATAGCAACATGTAGAATGGATTCATTAGTTGCCATTGACTTAATAGATTCATCAACTTCAGTGCCAGTAATACCCTCATCAACCTCTGTCACTTGTACCATTTGCATGAACATTTCAGGGGTAACAGCAGCCGGCTTGTCATTGGTTACGCTTTTGACAACTTCTTGTGCTTTTTCCCCAACAGTTTTTACAGCATCTACAGGATTAAAGTTTTGATCTTGCCAATTGCAACCACCATTAAAAGGCTGCATGTTGTTGCTGTTAAACGGACCAAAAGAGTTAGAATTGGTATTAAAGCCAAATGGCTGGGTGCTACCACCAAGGTTAAATGGGCGAGTGTTGTTATTAAAATTCCAAGGTCCAAATGAATTACTATTGCCAGAGAATGGATTGTAATTGTAGTTATTGTTCCACGGGCTCCAGTTTTCGGCAATTGCACTACTCATGGTTAAAACACTTGTTAGGGCTAAAACGGTTGATAATTTGTTTTTCATATAATTTTTTTTTGGTTTGTATAAAAAGACATAAGTCTAGCATAGCAAATAGGGATATGTGATAATATTATTAGTAATTTTTTTATCAAAATACAGGAAATATACAATGACATACCGCGCTATATTATTATTTGTAATCGCTACCATTCAAGGTGTTAATGCTGAAATTATTGATGGCAACAAAATGCTAGAATCAGTCAACAAGCAAATTATTAATATTAATACCGATGAATTAAAGACGACTCTTGATAAAGATCCAAATGTGGTTTTGATTGATGTTAGATCTCCTTTTGAGATAAAAAAGACAGGCACCATTAATCGAGGTCAAAATGTTAATATTGTGCGTGGCTGGTTAGAGTTTCAAATAGCCGATCATGCTGAGTCAAAAGACACGCCAATTATTACTTATTGCGGCAGAAATCTACGTTCACCACTAGCAGCTAAAACATTAGAGAGAATGGGATATACCAACGTTAAAAACTATGCTGATGGATACTTCGCTTGGAGAGACGAACTTAATCCGGTTAAGATTAGTGACCATGAGCCAGATAACATTTTATACAGACTGCCAGAAGAGGTAATTCCAGGTGTTTATTCTGCTATTGGCGCCACTCAGCCTTATACCTATGAGAATTCAAACCATAATAATAATTTGTCGTTTATCGTAACCACTGATGGTGTACTTGTATTTAATGCGGGCGGTAATTATTTGCTTGCAAAAGCACTACACGAAGAGATTAAAAAAGTAACTGATCAAAAAGTTAAGTATGTTGTGCTTGAGAATTCGCAAGGTCATGCAATTTTAGGCTCTAACTATTGGAAAGAGCAGGGCGCTATTATCATTGCCCATGTTGAGGCCGACAAAGAAATCAAACACAGAGGAGAGGATATTTTTGCTCGCTCATTACGTGTTCAAAAAGATAAGCTGATTGGCACAAAACTCATTCGCCCAGACCTAACGTTTGAAGAGAAAATGAACCTGCCAATGGGTGATACCAAGATTGAGCTTATGCATATTGGTGCGTCACATTCGCCAGATGATATTCAACTTTGGATGCCAGAGAAAAAGCTACTCATTAGTGGTGATACCGCCTTTAATGAGCGAGTACTGCCAATTTTCCCACATACTAATGCTGCCGCTTGGATTGAGACTTGGGATAAGATTGAAGCTTTAGAGCCTGAGATAATCATTCCTGGTCATGGAGAAGTGACCGATTTAGAAACCATTACAAAATTTACTAAAGATTATTTAGTTTACATGCGTGGAGAGGTTGAGAAAGTGCTTGATGATGATGGTGGTTTATATGAGGCATATAATATTGATCAAACCATGTTTCGAGATAGAGGTACTTATAAAGAATTGAGCAAACAAAATGCTGAGCGTATCTTTAAGCAAATGGAATTTGAGTAAATGAATATTTCAACATTTATGAGTAATCACCACCGAGAGTGTGATGAAAGCTATGTAACTGCCGAAGCCTTAGTGGTGGATCAAAATTGGATAAAGGCAAATACTATGTTTGCCAGCGCATATGATGACTTTATGCTGCATTTCAAGAGAGAAGAAGATGTTCTTTTCCCAGCTTTTGAAGAGCAAACTGGTATGGTAGGTGGCCCTACTGAGGTTATGCGTATGGAGCATGTGCGCATGAAAAAAACACTAGAAGAGCTGAAAAATTACTTGCAAAATCAGGACAAAGATAAGTTTTTAGGTTTAAGTGAATCTTTTATGATTTTGGTGCAACAACACAATATGAAAGAAGAGCAAATGCTCTACGCAATGATGGACAGAACTTTTGGTGAAGAGTCGGATGTTTTGGTAGAATCATTAAGTAAATAATCAATGAAAGAAATCGATGTTAGAGATTTCCCGCCTTGTGAGCCGTTAGAATTGTCTTTAAAAGCTGCGCAGGCATTAAAAGAGTCTGAGCAAGTTAGAATTATTCATAAACAAATACCGCATCCTCTTTTTGAAATTTTAAATACACGTGGGTACAACTATACCTTGGAAGAAAAATCATCAGATTTGTTCTATATTGTTATTAGTAAAAAATAATACTTATGTTTAATTCATCGCTATCTCTTGATCAAGCACCACCTTTAAAAATTCCACTGAGATTTTTTATTACCAGTCCTATATTTGGGATTCTGGCAGGTTTATTTATTGTAGGGTTTGTACCATCTTTAGCGTCAAGATCATCGCTTGAAGTAGTGGTGCTAACGCATTTTTTAACCATTGGGTTTCTAGCGATGAGCATGGTTGGCGCCATGTTTCAAATGTTGCCAGTAACGGCAGGCGTTAAGTTTAAACACCAGAATGTCATTGCCCCAACTGTGCACATTCTCCTAAGCGCTGGAGTTCTTTTATTTGCTTACTCATTTTATAAATATCAATTAACTTTGATGAGTATTGCCATGTCTTTATTGTTATTGGCATTTACGGTTTTTATTATTGCTACACTCACAACACTTAAATCTGCCAAAAGCGTAACTCCAACTATAAAAGCGTTTATTGGCGCGTTGGTGTCACTCATTGTTGCAATGTTGTTAGCTGGTTATTTGGTATTGTCACATGCCAATACTGATTTTTCACAGCATCACCAAGCTATCTTATATACGCATATTATTTTTAGCTTATTGGGCTGGATAGGGCTTTTAATTATCGGTGTTTCTTATCAAGTTATTCCAATGTTTTATGTAGCAGATTCTTATCCTGAGCTGTACACTAAGTATGCAGTAAAAGTGATGTTGGTATTACTAGTTAGCTTGGGGTTTTCTTTGTTTATTAATAATGCAGCGCTTTATTTATTATTAAAGATTTTAGTTGGATTAATATTGGCTGATTATGCCATTACTACCATTACTCTACTACTTAATAGAAAGCGAAAAATTACCGACACAACAACTTATTACTGGTATTTTTCAATGTTAATGTTGCTGAGCGCCATTGGATTGTCACTAGCAGATGAGTGGTTTAATGCCCCGCTACTAAATACTCTTTCAGTGCTTATGTTTATCTACGGTTTTGCTGTGTCAGTAATGAGTGGCATGTTGTTTAAAATTGTGCCGTTTTTAGTATGGTTTCATTTAACCAATGAAGGTTACATGAACATGCCAACCATGAATGATTTAATTGGTAAAAAGCTCACCACTTTGCAATTTGTACTGCATGTTGCCTCTCTATTGTTACTTATTGGTCTAGTGCTAGATTCTAGCTTTCAAATCCCAGCAGGTGTTGCACTTGTTTTGTCCAATTCAGTGCTTGTTTATAATTTGATTAAAGGATCAAGAATATATTTCAGCAAACAAAGTTTAGAAAAGATGAGTTTTTAAGAAATTAAACTTAAATAACTTTGGTAGCGTTTTTGGCTGATTTTTCCCGATTCAACTGCTGTTTTAATTGCACACTTTGGCTCGTTAATATGTGCGCAATTTCTAAACTTGCACTCACCAATAAAAGGCTTAAATTCTCTAAATCCGTTGAGTATTTCTTTTTCACTTAGATCGTCTAGCTGAAACTCACGAACACCTGGAGAATCAATTAAATCTCCACCAGAAGGAATGTGGTAGAGTGTGGTGTTGGTTGTGGTGTGTTTACCAAGCTTGCTCTTGTCAGATATTTCATTAACACGTAAGTTTAAATCAGGAATTAACTCATTAATGAGTGACGATTTTCCCACACCAGATTGGCCTAGGAAAATATGTGTTTTGTCATTTAGATTTTGCTTTAGTTGATCAATGCCAATATTTTGTTTAACACTCACATAGCTAACACCATAGCCAGAAGATTCATACATGGCAAAATCTTGCTCCACCTTCTTAAAATCATCAGCAAGTTCAATTTTATTAACAATAATATTAATTGGAAGATTGGCATTCTCAGCCACCACTAAATACCGATCAATTAGTTCAAACTGATAGTGCGGCTCAATAGCCACTACCAACCATAATTCATCAATATTGCTAGCAATTAGTTTTTGTGAGCGAGTAAGAGAATTATCACGTTCAAGTAGGGCGGTTACAACACCTTTATCGTCATTAGTAGGTTGAAAGATAACTTGATCGCCTGCTACAGAAAGTTCAATATTTCTTCTGCCTGTACATTGAAAAAGTTCGCCTGACTCTGCCTCAACCAACAAGTGTTGACCGTAACGAGTAATCACCAAGCCAGTTTGTGCTTGATTAGTATCTATATCAATATCATCACTACTTTCAGCAGCTCGATTTGCTCTAGCAATTCGTTCAGCTTGGATTTTTTCAATTCGCCATTTTTGGCGTCGTGTTAAACTCAAAGTTGAACAGGATTATTTTGCAAGTTTGTAATACTTGTCGTTTAAGAGTTTAACCTCGCCCGCTTCTTCCTCTGGAAACCAGTCGACACCAAATGCCACTACGCAAGTACTTACCTGTCGGCGCAGGTCAAGATGAGTTTTCATGCGCGTATTTTTGCGTGTGTAAAAATCATCGTCATGTTCAATAATATGGCAGGCCACACAAGCAGCTTCGTGCCTATCTTGTGCGCTACCTTCTGCAAACACACTGCTTGTGGTTAGTAGTAGAGTGGCGCTTAGTAATAAATGTGTTTTCATATTTCTCTCCGTTAGTTTCCAAGTATACCGCTACTTATCAAAAAAGAAAAACTCAGTATTTAAATATTCAGTAGTATCTTTAATGTCTTGTTCATTCCAATCTAGTTGAAAGTGATCACTACAGGCACTTACCATGTGAGACAGCTCTACATGATTATTCATTTCATTCCAACCTAAGCTTTGGTAGGGTATGTGATGGCATTTAGCACAACTTTCATCATACAACAACTTACCATCAGCAAGGTTAGGCACTGCAGAGCTAATGCTGGGCAGTAGTAAGGCAAATATAAGTCTAACTTTCATGCGCCTTTAGGTGCGCGATTCGAATTGATGCACTAGGATGTGAATCATGAAAAGCAGAGTAAAGGTGATCAGGTGTTAGTGTTGAGGCGTTGTCGCGATAAAGTTTAACCAAGCTAGAAACCAAATCATCCGCATTGGTGTGTTTGGCAGCAAAGCTATCTGCCTCAAATTCATGTTTGCGCGATAGTGCATTACTAATCGGTGCAATAAAAAAACTAAATACCGGCAAGGTGAGTGTAAATAAAACCAATGCTGCGTGGTTAGATACAGTGCTCACGCCAAGCCCATTAAAAAACCACGGCTGAGTAATTAAATAGCCTAGTAATGCCAGGCCAAGTAATGACATACTGAACGAGGTGATCATATGCTTGCGAATGTGTTTGTGATGAAAATGTCCGAGTTCATGCGCCAAAATTGCTTCCACTTCTTGATCTTCCATGCCTTTAAGCAGTGTGTCAAAAAATACAATGCGTTTGTTTTTTCCAATACCAGTGAAGTAAGCATTACCATGTGATGATCTTTTTGAGCCATCCATTACAAATACGCCATCACTTTTAAATCCGGTGCGCGTTAAAAGGTTGTCAATTTTTGCTTTTAACTCAAGATTATCAAGCGGTTTAAATTTATTAAATAATGGCGCAATGTAACTAGGATATAACCAAAACATGAGTAGAGAAAATGAAGTTAACACCAGCCACACATAAGCCCACCAATACTCACCCATAACACCCATTAAATATAAAATTGCATAAATAATTGGTAAGCCGATAATTAGCATCAATATCAAACCCTTGAACAAATCTCCAACAAAAGTAGCCAGCGTGGTTTTGTTAAAGCCAAATTTTTGCTCTAAAACAAATGTACGGTAAATACTAAAAGGCAAATCAATCACACTACCAATCATCATTAAACTAATGATAAAAAATACACCTGTGTCAAGCGCATCAAAAGCTTGTGCTTGCCAAGTTTGATCAAGCCACTCTAATCCACCGCCAAGTGTCCAGCTGAGTAACACTAGCGTTGAAAACATAACCTCAAAATGATTAACTTTAAGCTTGGCTTGTGTGTACTCAGCTGCTTTTTGATGATCTTCTAGTGAGATTTTTTCATTGAACTCATCAGGCACTTTATTAAAAGAGTTTGCTACTGACTTATCTTGACGCACATTCAGCCATAAAAGCGTAATAACGTAAGCAAACGTGGCGATTAAAAACACCAGAGTAAATAAATTAAATTCCATGACTCTCCCAAGAATCTTGATTGTAATAATGGGTTATTTTACCGTTATTTTAATTTTTTCCGAATTTTTTACATTTGTCATTATAGATTTCATTTATAGCGGTAAAAAAAACAGATAATTAAGCCTCAAATTGGTTAAAAGTAAGAGTTTTTTAACACGTTGTATGGAATTATGGCTTGATTTTCATTATTTCCAATGTTTTTAAAATAATAAAAAATGCAAAAAAAAACGAATTTAGTATAAATGTAACAAATTGTAACAAAAACATACAAAAGAAATAAACACAGGTTGACTTAAGGTATATTAAAGAACTTTATAATTATTCTTGGAGAGTAAGTATGAAGCGAATCACTTTATCGGTTGCAATCGCAGCCTCGCTTGCAACAGGTGTTGCAACGGCCACAGTATCTAAAGATTTATCCTATAAAACTAGCGGATTGTCTGCTAATGATGTAGCTAATCAAAACTATTTTGTTAATCATTTTTATGCATTTGACAATTATGGCATTGGCAAAAAGGGTAAAGATGTTACTGCGCTTATATTAAGAGCTAAAGGTTCAGATCCATTAACACTAACGTTAGAGCGTTATCTTAATAATAAACCAACCAAAGCTGGTGTAAACGCACAAGATTTAGCAATTTTCCGCTCAGGCAAGCTTAAAGGCACAGGTATGTTAATTACTGACTTTACTGATCAAGCAAAGTCACAATCATACGAAATCTTCATTCCATCAATTCGCAAGGTGCGTCGTTTTGCCGAGCCTGCACGTGATGATTCTTGGGGTGGTTCAGACTTTACTTTTGGTGATGTAACGCTTAGAAAGCCAAAGCATGAATCACACGAATTACAAGGCACCACAACTATGTCAGGCTGCCTAGGTGTAATGAAAGATATCAAGCGTAACAAGTGGATGCAAAATGCCGACATCAAAGCAGATTGTTCTGCTAATGGCAAAGAAGTTTACAAGCTTAAATCTACCGCTAAAGATGCCAACTGGTGGTATGACCATCGCGTAAGTTATATTGACACTAAAACATTTGCTGACTATCGTACTGAGTACTTTAAAGACGGCGCACATATCAAAACCATTGACCGTTCATGGGTGTCAGCAGGGCTTGATGATCCACGTGCAAGCTATTGGGGTTACTGGTATGGCACGACGTTTGCCACGGGTCATGAGACTATGGCCTACATTCCGTCTAACGTAACTTTGGTAAACCATAAGTTTAAGAAGAAAAATCTATGGTCAACCAAAACACTACGCAAAATGCCAAAGAAAATTAAATAACAAAAAAATCGTCATAGGCAAGGCCTATGACGATTTTTTATAAAAAGCAAGAAAATTTAAAAAAAAGTTAAACCAAAGAAGATTTAACCAATTCAACGGGGAAAGTAAAATGAAAAAACAAAACTTAATATTATCGACTGCACTAGCAGCGGTATTCTCAAGCTCGGTGGCATTCGCTGAAGCTGAGGTAACGGGTAAGATTGTGCATGAAAGCGCAGCATTTACTGAGTCTGGTACCACTATTGGTGCAGCATCTGCACATGATAAAGACACGTTTAAGACTGAAACTGCTGTCAGAATCTATATCGATGGTGAACTAGATGAGGTTGCTGAAGGTACGACTTATCATATGGAGTTGCAAGCTTTTACTGATGGTGAAGGAGTTGGTAACTATGACAGTAATGAGTCTTACACGCAACGTGATGCATTGCGTGAAGCCTATATCGATACGGAGTATGAAGACTGGTCAATTCGCGCTGGTAAGCAGCAAGTGGTTTGGGGTACGGCCGATGGTATGAAGTTGCTAGATACCATTAATCCAACGGATTACTCGGAAATGGCACAGA
>CAYFPI010000003.1:111132-111480 GCA_964344985.1 uncultured Candidatus Thioglobus sp.
CAAGCTAAAGAAAATAAAATTGCTGGATTAAATGCATCTGGAGATCAAGGGCAGGCTTTTATTATGAAAGGTGTTGACTCTATTACAGGTAAGAGTAATGGTTTTTTAAATGTAACACCGGCCTTAGCCAAGGTTGCATCAACATTTGATTTTGCGGCATCCAACGGTGGTTTTGCAACCTCACCAACTGCTCAATCCGCTTCACTGGCAAATTTTACAGGTATGACAGTAGATGGGTTTGGTGGTAATATTACAGGAACTCATGGTGGTTACGACGCTACTACAGGCTCTGCTGTTGGGCTTATGCTATCAGCCAACCAAAGTACAACAGTTAGTGGAAATACTTAT
>CAYFPI010000004.1:0-342 GCA_964344985.1 uncultured Candidatus Thioglobus sp.
GTCATGACAGTACTTTAACAGGTTTTTAAATATGCTTAAGTTGTCTTGACCCAAATTAAATAATAATATAGGTTAATTAAAGACACACTAAACGTAAGTTGTTTATGCAAAGGCATTAATTTTAATATTGCCACTATAATACTCTCATGAATATTTCTCAACTACTCCAAGATATACAGTCAACAGACTTTGATTTAGAAATAAAAGGCCTGTGTCTTAATGCTCAAAACATACAGCCAGGTGATGTATTTATCGCCCTACAGGGCGCATCAGTACACGGAATAGACTATATTAATCAAGCCATTAATAATGGCTGTGTTGCGGTGTTAATAGATTCGAAGG
>CAYFPI010000004.1:352-5006 GCA_964344985.1 uncultured Candidatus Thioglobus sp.
TTGACTGCTCTATTCCATCTATTCGAATTGATAACTTGCACTCTAAATTACCCGCTCTGGCTACCAGCATGTATCCAAACGCTCAAAAAGTTGAAGTGATTGGCATTACTGGAACCAATGGAAAAACCTCAGTAGCTTGCTTTACTTCTCAATTGTTAGAATCATTAGGGGTAAAAAATGGATTGATTGGCACCCTAGGCATTACTCATAGTAATGTAGTGTCAAATAACACCACGCCAGACATCTTAACTTTATATCGTGCTTTAGATGGCTATTACGAGCAACAAATTAAAACAGTGGTTCTTGAGGTTTCATCACATGCTTTGTCTCAAAACAGAACTCAAGGGCTTAATATCACTCAAGCAGTACTAACTAACTTTTCTCAAGATCACCTTGATTATCATCATACACTTGGGGCGTATAGGGATGAAAAACTAAAATTGTTTGCACTAGATTCTGTGCAAACAGTTGTTGTTAATACAGATGATGAAAATCATTCACATTTTTTAACCGCTGCACACGATAAAAAGCAAGAACTCTATTCTATTAACAATTTCACAGATATAAAAATCAATAAACAAGGCTTTTTAGCGCAACTCAACAGCTATGTTTTTGAAGCGCCATTGTTAGGTAAGTTTAACTTGCTAAATATGCTGGCTGCTTATAATAGCGTGAAAGCGCTTGGCTTTACTAATGAACAAATAATACCCCAACTGCATAAATTAAAAGAGCCACCAGGACGCATGCAAAAAGTTAATAATAACCTTGCTTGGGTGGACTACGCACACACGCCTGATGCGATCAAAAAAGCCATTATCACTCTGCAAGACCATTACCCTGGGTTTAATGTTCGCGTTGTATTTGGTTGTGGTGGTAATCGTGACAAAGACAAACGCGCCAAAATGGGCAAGATCGCCTCATCACTAGCCAGTACAATTATTCTTACTGATGACAATCCTAGAGATGAAGACCCTTGCAGCATTATTGATGATATTTTAAATGGCATTGATGATAGTTATGAGGTTGATATTATTCAAGATAGGCAATTGGCCATTGAAACGGCGATCACCACCTTAAAGGAAGATGAATGCTTACTGATTGCCGGCAAGGGGCATGAATCTACCCAGCAATACAAAGACAAAACCTTTGTCATGAACGACATTGATATTGCCAATAATGCTTGAATCAAACACACACAGCATTGCCAAAATACTAGGTGTTGATACAGGCAATATTAAAGATGTAGCTTTTAAAGACATTTGTACAGACACCAGAAAACCCATGCAAGGTGCGCTATTTTTAGCACTTGTTGGCAATAATTTCGATGCTCATGATTATGTAGATAAAGCTAAGTCAATGGGTGCTGTTGCGCTTATTGTTAATAGAGAAGTTAAGTCAAATTTGCCAACTCTAATCGTCAAGGATACGCAGCAAGCATTGACTGCATTGGCCAAATGGCATCTTAACAACATCAAGCCCATGACCATTGCAATAACAGGTAGCAATGGCAAAACCACCACTAAAAACCTGCTATTTAATATTCTAAATATACAAGCACCCACACTCAAAACCCAAGGCAATCTAAACAATCATCTGGGTGTGCCAATGACACTTCTGCAGCTAGAAGAGAGGCATCAATACTCTGTAATTGAAATGGGCGCCAACCACTTGGGAGAAATCAAACATCTAAGAGAGATGGTGCATCCCGATATTGCTATTGTTACCAATACTATTGATGCACATATTGGCGAATTTGGCGGATTTGATAATCTGGTTAAAGCCAAAGGTGAAATTTACACATCAGATAGTCAAAATATTGTAAACACCCAAACCTCTTTTACGGGTGATATTAGTTTTGGCAAAGGTGGGGATGTTTTTTCTAGCAACATTAATGGTAATAAATTTACGCTTAATATTAATGAAAAATCCACTGACGTCGAACTACAATTAGTTGGCAAACACAATATTGATAATGCACTGGCTGCAAGTAGCTGTGCGCATGCCTTGGGAATAGATATAAACATCATAAAGCAAGGGTTAGAGAGTACACAGGCTGAAGCTGGAAGAATGCAACTCATTCAGTATAAAAATATAACAATTATTAACGATAGCTACAACGCCAACCCGCATTCAGTAAAGGCTGCCATTAAATCTTTGCAAGAATTTAGTGGAGAAAAAATAATAGTTTTAGGACAAATGGCAGAGCTTGGGAGTGAATCAGATGCTATGCATAAAGATATTGGCATCATTGCAAAAAACAACGCTGATAAGTTCTATAGCTTTGGTGACAACACCCAAGAATACGCCACTGACAACTATACTTCTCAAGATAAATTGGCCACGCAGTTAGTTAATCAGCATCCAAATTCTACCATTCTATTTAAAGGATCTAGAATTGCAAAATTAGAGAAAATAATTGAAAAAATAACGGTATAATTTCTCGCTTTACCTAGTTTAGGTAATTTTTATACAGACTTGTAAACATACAAATGTATAAATTTTGTATAAAAATACAATATATAATGCATTTTTTCGAAGACAGTATTATTAATACGGCTGAGGAAAAATAACATAGTAGATTGTTTTTTTAGGCAACAATTTGCGCTCGTAGCTCAACTGGATAGAGTACTCGGCTACGAACCGAGCGGTTGCAGGTTCGACTCCTGCCGAGCGCGCCACATCTTTTTTTTATTTTGTCTTAATTCACTCTGGCGCTGCATGATAACTGTTAGTGGCTATTGTAAAAAATCGCTATAATCGATAGATTATTTACAGATAAACATGCAATATGCAAAAATCAGAGCTTTATGAACGACTAAGTATTCTTGATAATAAGTGCGCAGCACTTCTAGACTTATCATCACTTGTTCTTGCAATAAGTGTAATATCCGCCTCTTTAAGTAAAGACGCAGGATTGCCACCAGAGTTAAGTATTGGTGAAGGTGTTATCGCCGTATTGTTTTTGACTACTAGTCTACTATCTTTGGTGGTAATCTGGGTGAAATGGGATCCTACTGAAACAACTCTAAAATACCGTACAATAATGTATAAAACTGCTGTTATTCTTACAGGCATTGGTTTGATTTTTATGGCAATTTTGGTATTTATTACCCTTTATTCATGATTTGTTAGCAATATGGATTCTTTGTTTGAAGTTATTGGTTGGATTGGTGTGATAATGCTTTTGCTTGCATATTGGTCAATTTCTCAAGGTGTATTAAACTCCAAAAATCTTACATTTCACATGTTAAATCTTTTTGGAGCTATCGCTATTATTATCAACACTCTGCATCATAATGCTTATGCTCCAGCAATGCTTAATGTGGTTTGGGCAAGTGTTGCCGCTTGGGGTGTTTATCGCTTAACTTTAGGCAAAAAATAAACCGTACAGTTCAAGTAGAGTTTTTCCGCCTATCCTAGTATTCTGCTAGAATGCTCACCTATGATGACATTACCTAACATTCTAACTTTATCTAGAATTTTACTAATTCCAGTTTTTGTGCTGTTGTACTATTTTCAGCCTTCATACAACCCGAATGGCTTTGTTGAAATTCAAGCACCTGACAATATCTTTACCCAAGTCAACTTTTGGGTAACTGCCATTTATGCTTTCATTAGCATTACCGATTATCTTGATGGATACCTTGCCAGAAAGCTTAACATGACTTCTCAGCTAGGCGCTTTTTTAGATCCTGTTGCTGACAAACTCATGGTTTCTACCGCTTTGATTATATTGGTTGATTTTTATCCATCAGAATCACATTGGTACATCACTGTCTCTGCTCTGATTATTATTTTTCGTGAAATTTTGGTATCAGCCCTTAGGGAATGGATGGGCACCATTGGCAAGCGTTCAACCGTTAATGTGTCGTTCATTGGCAAGGTTAAAACCTTTGTACAAATTTTCGCCATTTTATTCTTACTCTATCAACAACCTTTCTTTGGTCTGCCTAGTTTTGAAATTGGGGTTACGCTATTATTGGTAGCTACTTTTTTAACCCTATGGTCTGGTTTTATTTATTTAAAAGAAGGGGTTAAAACTTTTGACAATTAATCTTAATTGACCCTTGACTAATTTGAAAAAAACACTATAATTTCACTTTCTATCGCGGGAATAGCTCAGCTGGTAGAGCATCACGTTGCCAACGTGAATGTCGCGAGTTCGAATCTCGTTTCCCGCTCCAGATTCTAAGACCTGTTTATCAGGTCTTTTTTTATACAGCCCTTTGCACACACCTTGGCCGGATAGCAAAGCGGTTATGC
Source organism: uncultured Candidatus Thioglobus sp. (assembly GCA_964344985.1). Taxonomy (GTDB): domain Bacteria; phylum Pseudomonadota; class Gammaproteobacteria; order PS1; family Pseudothioglobaceae; genus Thioglobus_A. Next base: position 4,616 of record CAYFPI010000004.1, read on the forward strand.
AGGGGCCTGCAAAGCCTTATAGACCAGTTCGACTCTGGTTCCGGCCTCCACACACAAAAGCCCAATAAAATAAAGGTTGGGCTTTTATTGTCCAGACTTCCTTCTGTTATCTTCTTTGCAAAGCATTTGGCAATTTTCAGCGCTTGTCTTCCCGCCTTCATGCCAAGGAGTGATATGGTCTGCCTCCATTTCTTCAATCTCAAAATGTTCTTTACAAACAACACAAACACCTTTTTGTCTCTCAAATGCTTCTCGTTTTTGATTTTGAGTTGGCATCGCTTATCTTTATCTTAATAACTTAATATTAACTACTATAGTAGTGTGATAAAAATGATTTTATCCTAAAAAATAAACGACTTTAGTAAATACTACTATGGGAGTGCTTGTTTTT
>CAYFPI010000004.1:5016-46081 GCA_964344985.1 uncultured Candidatus Thioglobus sp.
ATCGATATTAATCAAGCCTATTTAACCATTGGCAAGAATGTTAAAAAATATCGCATGCAAAAAGGCATGTCGCAGTGGGATTTGGCAACACAAATGGGCTATAAATCTGTAAGTATTGTTTCTATGTCTGAAGTATGTTCACGCAACAAACACTTTAATATTGAACACTTAATTAAAATTTCAAAAATTTTAAATATAGATATTCAGCACTTCTTTGAAGGTGTTTTTTAATCACCCCTTTTAAAAATAAATCCAATTATTCTTATTGAAGTGAATGGCTGGTTTTTCGTTGTTTGAGCGTAGCGAGTTTAGAAAAACCAATGAACGAAATTAGAAGAATTGAGATTATTTTTAAGGGTGAGCTCTTTTTGGATACTTTTTCTACTCATTAGAAAAAGTATCAAGTTCTCAGCGGAAAATGACAATTTTTCGCAAGAATTTCACCAAGAAAAATATTGAAAATAATCAAAATAAGGCTAAATTCAACCACTTTAACGCATAAAAACGGCTATTTATAGACAAAAATACCCGCTAAATGGCTTTTTTAGCAGATATTTTAAAAAATTTTAGATTTTTTACAAATGACTGATTAACAACACTTTGACTGTGCTTTACCGACATCAGTATCATTTCCAGAGCAACAGCTCATTGCCTCTTCAGCATCTTTAGACGAATTTTCGCCATAAACCGGGATATTGCTCAGTGTATGAAAATTCTCCCAAGGGATTCCTTGAGGATCTAATGTCCAATATTTATCCGACTGTGCATAACAGCAGTTCGCACCTTTTTCCTCTAACTTAGATAGGTTGTTTTCATCAATACGTTTTGAAATTTCTTCTAATTCTTCATTTGAATCCAACTCAAAACCTAAATGATTCAAACCATTCTTGCGACCTTTGTCAGAAATGGCAAAATTTACCATTGGATCATCAAGTCGCCACTTAGCATAGTCCTCATGTTTAACGGTTGGCTCGCAACCAAATAGCGTTGAGTAAAAATGGATATTTTTATTCAAATCATCAACTGAAATGTGAATGTGCATTCTTTTCATACTATTTGAGCGCCTTTAAGCGTAGACGAAGTGCATTCAGCTTAATAAAGCCAGCCGCATCTTTTTGGTCATAAGCGCCTTCATCATCTTCAAAAGTAGCAATTTTTTCACTAAATAGTGAATCATCAGACTTACGCCCAACAACAATCACATTACCTTTGTATAACTTAACTCTAACAGTACCATTAACCACTTCCTGAGTTTGGTCAATTGCTGCTTGCAACATCTCGCGCTCTGGAGCAAACCAAAAACCGTTATAAACCATCTCGGCATACTTTGGCATTAGCTCATCTTTAAGGTGTGCTGCATCACGATCAAGTGTTAAAGATTCCATTGCACGGTGTGCTTTAAGCATAACTGTACCCGCAGGTGTTTCGTAACAACCGCGAGATTTCATACCCACAAAACGATTCTCAACAATATCATCACGACCAATACCGTGTGCGCCAGCTCGTTTGTTTAAGTCTTCCATAACCGTTGCAGGGCTCATTGCCTCACCATTAATGGCAACAATATCACCTTTTTCATAAGTAAGCTCTATGTATTCAGCCTTATCAGGCGCATCTTCTGGAGATACTGTCCAACGCCACATGTCTGTTTCTGGCTCTGCCCATGGATCTTCCAAAATGTCGCCTTCATAAGAAATGTGTAATAAGTTTGCATCCATAGAATATGGAGATTTTTTGTTTTGTTTTTGGTAGTCAATTTCAATGCCGTGACTTTCCGCAAAATTCATTAAGCTTTCACGAGAAGATAAATCCCACTCACGCCACGGAGCAATCACTTGAATATCCGCATCTAATGCATAAGCGTTAAGCTCAAAACGCACTTGGTCATTACCCTTTCCAGTTGCACCATGTGAAATGGCATCAGCGCCCACTTCATTGGCAATTTCTACCAAACGTTTAGAGATTAACGGACGAGCAATTGAGGTGCCCAGTAAGTACTCACCTTCATAAATAGCATTAGCCCTAAACATTGGGAATACAAAATCACGTGCAAATTCTTCACGCAAGTCTTCAATATAAATTTCCTTTACGCCAGCTGCTTTGGCTTTAGCACGCGCAGGCTCTACCTCTTCACCTTGGCCAATATCTGCAGTAAATGTTACCACTTCACATTGATAAGTATCCTGCAACCATTTAACAATAATGCTTGTATCCAAACCGCCTGAATAGGCTAATACTACTTTATTCATCTGTCTTTCCTGTACTCTCTTGAGGAGTATTTTTTCTAAAATTAAATACCTTTGTTAACAAGACTTGGTTGTTTTGATCTACCACTTCAACACGCCACTGCCCTGTCCAAGTATGCCACAAGTTTTTACTTGACCATACGCGCCAACGATTACCTTTAATACTAAAGCTGACTTCAGCCTTAATTTTGTCTTTATATACCCAACGGTGGGTAATTTGACTACCCTTTAAATTACGGATATTGGTAAAGAAGTAGATTTTACCTAAAGAATTATCGGCCTCTGTTACTATTGCGATTGGCGTTCTGTCTTCAACCGATTTAGCAAAGACCGCTTGCGAGATGTTTTTATGTGGCCAATCTGCTAGCGCATAACTTGTCAATAAAAGTGCAAATATTGCAATATATTTTTTCATTACCCTACCCAATCAATAATGTGTAATTCAATCTCATCTTCATCAATATCCTTATCTGAAAAAGTCCTACCTCTTACCGATATACCTGCCAAATGAACTGATTCTGGATTATTGCTAATTAGAGGGTGCCAATCGAATAATGGTTTTTTCTCATGAAGCAGCCGATAAGCACATGTGTCTGGCAACCAATTAAACTTATCTCCCCAGTCGGGATAAATGGTTAAACAATCGGACACAAATTCTTGACGGTTTTCATAATGTGGACAGCGACAAGTCTGCTCATCCATGTAATGACAAACCACATCAGTAAAATAAATGTCATTAGTATCTTCATCTTCCAATTTGTGCAAACAACAACGTCCACAGCTGTCACATAAAGACTCCCACTGCGAGCGCGACATGTCTTTCAGATCAGTTGTTTCCCAAAAATTTTGACTCATGGTTAATATAGAAAATTATCAACTAAATGCTGTAATATTAGCCTACCTTCTGGATCACCTTTTTTGGCTGTTAAGCTAGCCCAATAGTAAGCTTTTTGATAATCCTTTTCAACGCCTGTGCCATTGATATACATCATGGCTAATGAATTTTGCGAGCGTGTAATGCCTTGATTAGCAGATTGCTGCATTAACATAAACGCCATTCTATTATCCTTGCGTACAATTTCTCCAATACTATAAATAGTGCTTAAATTATGTTGTGCGACAGGGTTTCCATTCCTAGCACTTTCAATTAATTTTTCCAAATTAGACATGATCTGCATATTCTGATTAAGCGATTGCAGAATTTGCGCTTCATCAGGCACTAACGATTCAAAATTAGACTCAGACATTAGGCTTTGCATGATAGGAAAGTCAGTAACAACTTCTGGATTTAACTGTTGCACAATCTCTTGTACAGTATCAACAGGATTAAATTTCTGAACAGAATTGGTAACAATTGTCTGTACAGGATTAAGTATTTCTTCTGCTAAAACTTCTTCTTTCTGAGGTTTTTTTAAATCACTTAATATATCGCTTGCAGGTGTGTAATTTTGATCCGCTGCCAAACTCAGCCAATATAAAGCATCCTGAATAATGCCTTGATCAAAAAAACCTTTTCCAAGTTGATATTGAGATTTTGCATGGCCTAATTCAGCAGATTTCAACAAATATTCTTTAGCCAGTGTGTCGTTAACATCAACAACCTTGCCTTCACTATAAATTAAATACAGCTGATAAGCAGCACCAGAATGAGACTTTTCTGCTAATGACAAAAACATATCTAATGCATTATTTTGATCCTGTTCAACTCCTTCACCTAACAGAAGGAGTTTTGCCATTTGATAGCTTGCATTAAGATTTCCCTGTTCTGCGGATTTTTGATACCAGTAATATTGCCTTTCTGCATTTTTCTCCACACCTTGACCTAACTGATAACGCAGTGCCAATGAGTATTGCGCTAAATCATTGCCTGCTTCAGCAGCTTTAGTTAGCCAATGAACGGATTGCGTTTCATCTTTTTCAACACCTTCACCGTGTAAATATCTAAGCGCTAATGCATATTGTGCTTCAACCAAGTCTTGGTTAGCCGCCTGTTTATACAAATCAAATGCCAAATATTCATCTTTGGTCAAACCTTTGCCATAAAAATATAAATCTGCCAATTCATACTGAGCTTGAGGATGATTGCTATCAGCAGCAGCCTTGTACCATTTGACAACACTTGGCAAATCATAATTAACCTTTGAACTATTACGATAAATATCAGCCACTAAATATTGAGAATCTGCATCACCTTGATCAGCTGCCATGAGTGCCCAACGCAATGATTCAACATCATCTTTTTGCACCAAATAGCCCTTTCTATAAAGATTTGACAATCTTTTTTGCGCACTTAACACACCCTGATTGGCAGATTTTTTATAAAACTCAATAGCATCACGAGAATCACCTTCTCGCTCATAAAAATCTGCCAACAAGAATTGAGCCTGTGGATCATATTGATTAGCAGCACTTTCATACCAACGCTGTGCCAAAGAAACATCTCGAACTGTGCCTTCACCTTGCTCATACATGCCAGCCAGTGTGGTTTGAGCCCTTGCAAACCCTTGATCTGCAGCCCTTCTATACCAATACAGTGCTTGTTCATCATTAACTTCAACACCTTCACCACGGCGATACATAGTGGCCAAATTGTACTGCGCAGCAACAAAATCTTGACGGGCAGATTTTTCATACCAATCAAATGCTTGCTTAAAATCTTGACCTACACCAATGCCATTGTAATATCCATGCGCCACACTGTATTGTGCACTCGCATAACCCTGTTCAGCAACTTGTGTGTACCAATAAAAAGCCAATTTCTCATCAACTTCAACGTTAATCCCGTTGTGGTACATATTGGCCAAGCTAAATTGTGATCTAGCGTCGCCACTTTTTGCTGATTTTTTTAATTTAGTTAATAGCTGCTCTGTAGTTAAGGACTCGGTAGAAATGTTATTGCCAAGTCTTTGTTTAACAACCTTGTTATCCTGTGTTGGTTGCAAGATTTGCAATGCTTGCACAGCAGTAGAAAATAACAACAACAATGAAAGAAGTTTAGCCATGTCTTATTTTAATCTATTTGTTCAAACAAGCGGTCAATTCCGATCGCAACACCAGCACATTTTGGTAGAGATTTATCAATAGCATCTAAATATTCTTGATCAATATTAGGTGTAAATTTACCAAGCGCTTGACGTTTTTTTATTTCTGTCCTAAATACTGATAAATACTCATCTGCATGACGAAGCTCATCATAGCCATTAGCTATTTCAACACCATTTAGATACAGTTCAAATCGATGTGCCACATCACCTTTCACTACTGATAAAGCAGACTGTCCAGATGGGTAATCATAAATAAAACAGACTGGGATGTTTTGCAGATTTGGCTCAATAAGGTGAGTAAATAACAAGATTTGTAGATCTTCAATCCACTCAAAATCTGTTGTTAATCCGTGTGTTTTAGCAATAGATTTTAACTCTGAAAAATCAGTATTTAAAATATCAATATCAGCATATTTAGAAAAAGCTTGGGCATAAGACAATTTACTAATTTCTTGATTAATGCCCAAAGTTTTTAAAAGCTTTGTTATATCATTCATTAACTGATGAATATTAAAATCCAGTCGGTAATACTCCAGCATAGTGAACTCATTAGTATTTTGCGACCCTTGTTCATTGTTACGAAATACTGAACATATTTGATAAATATCTCCACTGCCTTTTGCTAAGAGTTTTTTCATCTCCAGCTCTGGGGAAGTGTGCAGATATTGAGTTTTATCTAAACCAATATCCTGATTGACTCTCATGCTTAATGAGTCAATATAAATATCGGTAACTGGGCTATTTAACAACTTTGGTGTTTGAACTTCGATAACACCTTGGTCAGAAAAAAATTGTCGTGTTCTTGCTAGAAGATGGCCTTTTCTCTTAAGTGCGTCCCGCATATTCATTTGTACGCGTATCCACTTTTACTTTTTCGCCAATACTAATAAATAATGGCACTTGAACAACAACACCGGTATTCATTGTAGCTGGCTTTCCACCTGTGCCTGCTGTGTCGCCTTTAAGACCTGGATCTGTATCTACCACTTCGAGTGTTACGTGGTTTGGCGGTGTTACTGAAATTGGATTATCATTCCAAAGAGTAACAATACACATATCTTGTTCTACCAAATAACCTCTAACATCATCCATAGCACTGTCGTTGATAACGTATTGATCAAATGTATCTGGATCCATAAAATTCCATTCACTGCCATCGTTATATAAGTACTGCATGTCTAATTCCATGACATCGGCACCCTCTAAAGATTCACCGGATTTGAAGGTCTTGTCCAAGGTCTTTCCGGTAATCAAATCCTTAAACTTTACTTTATTCGAAGCTTGACCCTTTCCAGGTTTGCGGATTTCATTACTAATGATTGAACATGGGTTACCGTCCAACATTAGCTTTAAGCCATTTTTGAATTGACTGGTAGAGTAATGTGCCATTTTTTTAACCTATTGAGTGTAAAATTTATCAGATTGTATTTTACTCATATTTTAACAATATTTCATGCACATACACGAATACCAAGCCAAGTCTTTATTTAGAGAATTTGGCATTCAAACTCCTCAAGCCGTCCTTATTGATAACACTGAACAAGCATCTGAAGCTTGTACTCAATTAGGCGGTGACATCTGGGTGGTTAAAGCTCAAGTCCATGCAGGTGGGCGTGGCAAAGGTGGCGGTGTTATTTTATGTCGCTCAATTAAAGAAGTTGAAGAGGCTTGCAACCAATTATTTGGCTCAAACCTAATCACACCTCAAACAGATGCCAAGGGCTTGCCTATTCACCAATTATTAATTGAAGGCGGTCAAAATATTGAGCGTGAGTTGTATTTAGGTCTGCTGGTTGATCGTCAAAGTCAAAAAATCACCATTTTGGCTTCAACCGAAGGTGGCATGGATATTGAAAAAGTAGCCGCTGAAACACCAGAGAAAATCATTAAATTTGGCATTGATCCTCTTGGAAAGCTCAATGAAAAAGACTGTTTTTCTATTGCCTTAAAGCTAGGCATTGAAGGCGAATTAACAGCCCAATTTGTAACCACCTTGCTGGGTCTTTATGAGATTTTTACCACTAAAGATGTTAGTCTAATTGAAATCAACCCGCTAATAACAACTGCAGAAAACAACTTACTTGCACTTGATGGAAAAATTGATTTTGATGACAACGCTCTATATCGTCATGAAGATATTGTTAAATTACGCGATACCTCTCAAGAAGATGAAAAAGAAATGCTAGCAAGTGAATATCAACTTAACTACATTTCACTTGATGGCGCAATTGGCTGTATGGTTAATGGTGCAGGGCTTGCCATGGCAACCATGGATCTTATTGAGCACCATGGCGGATCACCTGCCAATTTCTTAGATGTGGGTGGTGGCACAACAGCCGAACGTGTTGCTAAAGCTTTTGAACTTATTCAAACTGAGAAAAATGTAAAAGGCATTTTGATTAATATTTTTGGCGGTATTGTTCGTTGTGATTTAATTGCTGAAGGGATTTTACAAGCCATTGAAAAAGTCGGTCTTAGATTGCCAATTGTTGTGCGTCTAGAAGGCACTAATGCAGCTGAAGGCCTTAGACTACTTGATGAATCTACTGCCGACATTCACACTGAAGCAGACTTAACCAAGGCTGCTATTAAAATTGTTGAGCTGTCAAAAGGAGGTTCAAAATGAGTGTGTTAATTAATAAAGATACTAAAGTTATCACTCAAGGTTTTACTGGCAAGCAAGGCACTTTTCACTCTGAGCAATCTATTGCCTACGGCACACAATTTGTTGGTGGTGTTACACCTGGAAAAGGTGGGCAAACTCACCTAGATTTACCGGTGTTTAATTCAGTTAAAGAGTCAATGAATGAGACAGGTGCAAGTGCTACCATGATTTATGTGCCACCACGCTTTGCTTATGCATCTATTGTTGAAGCCATTGAGGCTGAAATGCCGGTTATTGCTTGTATTACTGAAGGCATTCCAGTACAAGACATGCTTAAAGTCAAAGCCATTTTAAAAGATTCAAATTCAACTTTGATTGGTCCTAACTGCCCTGGTGTTATTACTCCGGATGAATGCAAGCTAGGAATTATGCCAGGCAACATTCACCAAGCTGGTGGTGTTGGTGTGGTATCACGCTCTGGCACATTAACCTACGAAGCTGTACACCAAACCACTCAAGCAAATCTTGGTCAAAGCACTTGTATTGGCATTGGTGGCGACCCAATTCAAGGTATGAACTTTATTGACTGTTTAGAGCTATTTGAAGCAGATGAACAGACCGAGTCAATCATTATGGTGGGCGAGATTGGTGGATCGGCTGAAGAAGAAGCGGCAGAGTATATAAAATCAAACGTGTCAAAACCAGTAGTGTCATATATTGCAGGACTAAGCGCACCTAAAGGCAAACGCATGGGACATGCAGGTGCGGTAATTAGCGGCGGCACTGGAAAAGCTGAAGATAAAATTAAAGCGCTTGAATTGGCAGGTGTGGCAGTAGCACCAACCCCAGCCACCATGGGATCAACCTTGTTAGAGATATTGAATTAAGAGGAAAGCAAGGCTTTCCTCCTTGGAGAAAAAAAATGAATAAACCCATTGTAGTTTTAGGAATTGGTGAGCTAGGCAGTGTTTTTGCACGTGCTTTCCTTAAAAATAATTACTCTGTTTATCCAATTACCCGTGCAACAGATATTAATGAACTGGAAAACACCATTGACCCTGAACTTATTTTGGTTTGTACGGCAGAGGCAGATCTTCAAGATGCTTTAACCACCATACCCAGTAAATGGAAAGATCGTGTGGCAATGATGCAAAATGAGCTTTTACCAAGAGATTGGAAAGCTCATAATTTCTTAAACCCTACTGTTATATCAGTTTGGTTTGAAAAGAAAAAAGGCATGGACTCAAAAGTACTGATCTCTTCACCTGCATTTGGACCTAAAGCGCAAATACTAGCTGACTCGTTGGCATTAATTGACATACCTGCACACATCGTAGCTAATGAAGATGAATTGTTGTTTGAGTTGGTGCTTAAAAACCTCTACATTCTTACCACTAACATTGCAGGAATGGTAATTGAGCCAGGATCTAATGTAGATGATCTACGCAATAATCATTTTCAGTTAATGCGTGATGTTTCAAAAGACGTACTCAAACTCCAAACTGCCTTAACTGGCAAAAATTTTGACAATGAAGCATTAGAACAAGGCATGATTAAAGCTTTTGAAGGCGATTTAGAACACGGATGTATGGGTAGATCAGCCCCTGCAAGATTAGATAGAGCACTACAACTTGCTCAAGAATTTAACTTAAAAGTGCCTTTTTTACAAAAAATTAAAGATAATAGCTAGCCATTCATCTTAGCATAAGTTCTTTCAATTTCTTGCTCAAGCGCTAAGAGTGAAAAACCTCTTATTTCTTCAATAAATTTCTGCCCCATAAAAAATACTTGAACCACTGGCAATGAAAATACACCGTGTTGTGCGCAAACTTCTTGCAATTGCTCACAGTCGATATAAATCATTTCTAAATCTGGAAACTTATCCGAAAATTTATCGAAAATCTGTGGTTTAATAGTTTGACAAACTCCACAGTTAGCACCACCAAACAAGACCAGTACCGCATCTTTTTCGCGCTTTAACGTGTCTAGCTGTTCTTGATTTTCTAATTGCTTCATAAATTCTTTCCTAGTTTTTCAAAAAATACCTTAACACTAGGGAGATTAAGACTTGACTCTCTTTGTTTCCTCCCCCACATTGGTTCCGGGAAGTAGCTATCTGCTTTAAATCGTGCCATAACATGCCAATGAACATGCGGTAACATGTTGCCAAATGATGCGATATTTATCTTATCTGCTTTGAAATACTCCAGCATTAGTTTTTCAGTAATATCAATAATTCGAAAAATTTCTGTTTTTTCCTCTAATGTGCACTCACTAAACTCTTTAATCTTGCGCTTGGTAAATACCTTTACCCAAGGAATCTCACTTTGTTCCACTTCTACCATAATCAATTGGTTTTCAAAGATCATGCCTTCTCCAATAACATTGCATCACCATATGAAAAAAATCGATATTTTTCTCTAATGGCGTGTTGATAAATATCCATCATTCTTTCCCTGCCAATAAAGGCACTAACCAGCATCAGTAGTGACGACTTAGGCAAGTGAAAATTAGTAATCATCATGTCTATTACTTTAAATTCATACCCTGGATAAATAAAAATATCAGTCTCTTCTTGTGCTGCTTTCAATGTGCCACTTTTTGCAGCAGATTCTACCGATCTAACCGCTGTTGTGCCAACAGCTATAACACGACCGCCATCCTTCTTGGTCTTGTTAATAAGATCGACCACCTCTTGGGAAATTTCATAATATTCACTATGCATTTGATGGTCTGTAATTTTTTCAGCTTTAACAGGCTGGAAGGTACCCGCACCAACATGTAGTGTTACAAAGGCGGTATTAACACCCTTGGATTTTAAAGACTCTAATAACTCATCATCAAAATGAAGTCCTGCCGTAGGTGCGGCAACTGCACCATCGTACTTGGCAAAAACCGTTTGATAGCGTTCAAGATCGGTCTGCCTGTCTGCTCTTTCAATATAAGGTGGCAAAGGAATGTGGCCAACATCTTCTAACAAGTTAATCAGTGAATTTGTTGCAAACTCAAGCGTATAAAAACCATTTTTTTTATCAATAACTTTTGCCTGCTCATTGTTTTCTAAAATAATAAAACTACCAATTTTTGGTGCCCTAGAAGCTTTCATCATGGCTAACACCTGGACATCATTAAGCAGACGCTCAACCATAATCTCAACTTTACCCCCTGAAGGTTTATGTGCAAATAATCGCGCCGGAATAACGCGCGTATTATTCATAACCAACAAATCTCCAGGATTTATAAAATCTGCTATTTGATTGAAATGTGTATCTATAATAGGAGATTGTGCAACTAAAAGACGCGAATCTGTTCTATTATCTGGTGGATTTTGTGCAATTAACTCCTTAGGAAGGATAAAGTCAAAATCGCTCAATAACACGATTATTTACCGCTCAACAAGCTTTGCTTGTTAAATAAATCTAAAATTTGATAAGTGGCTGTAACAACCGCTCTTGGAGTAATGGTAGCACCCGTAAACGAATCAAAAACACCACCATCACGCTTAACTTTCCAATTGTTTTTACTAGGATTGGTTAATGATAGGCCGCTAAATTGCTCTATCCAATCAGACTTTCTGGTTTCTACCTTATCGCCCAATCCTGGAGTTTCTTTATGTGTAATTACTCGAACACCTAACAACTCACCACTAACATTCACACCAGTTAATAGTCTAATATTACCACTATAGCCATTAGGATAGGTGTGTTCAATAAGATAGGCAAATGTCTTATTGTTTTTCTTTGCAGGATAAATACTAATAGTCTGATCAATACCGTGAAGATTAATTTCTCTCTGAGCCTTATCCTTAAGAATGTCATTATCATAGCCACTAACCAATTCTCCTAAACGATCAATCAGAAGCTTTTCTTCATTATGCTTGATTGTTTCGTGAGTACTTGTCTGTGTAAGTGAGACAAAAAATATACTAATTGCCGTAAAAACAAACAAAATAAGACCAGATTTTGCGATTAATTTAATCATTGTCTGCCAAATACTTTAGGTTGCGTGTAATAATCAATCAATGGCACCATCATGTTAAGAAGCAATACAGCAAATGCCACGCCATCTGGATACCCGCCAAAACTACGAATAATAACAATCAGAACACCAATTAAAAATCCATAAATCAATCTCCCTTTTGGTGTGGTGGAAGCTGAAATTGGATCAGTCGCTATAAAAAATGCACCCAGCATGGTAGCTCCCAATGTTAAGTGAAGCGCAATAGGCAAGTGTTCTTGGGCACCCATAAGATTAATAAAAAATGCTGTGATTACAATGCCGGATAACACTGCCACAGGTATTTGCCAAAAAATTATCTTACGAATTAGTAAATAAATACCACCCAATAAAAATCCAATATTAATCCACAAATGCGCCTCTGAGAAACCAGACAGTGTGGAAATATCATTGCCTAAAGATAGGCCGGTTTTAATCTCATCAAGCTTTGTTGCACCACTTAGAGCATCTACACCAGAAAAGAAGATGTGACTGAAAGCTTGCGATAAGCTAGAAAACTCAACTTGCCAAGTTGTCATCTGCAACGGGTAGGAGATTAATAAAAAAGCATAGCCTAACATGGCTGGATTAAAGGGATTGTTACCCAAACCACCGAACAGATGTTTGCCAAAAACAATAGCAAATCCTACGCCCACAACAATAATCCACCAAGGTGCAATTGAAGGAGTGGATATTGCTAACAAAATAGCTGTCAAAACAGCAGATCCATCAGACAGTGATGCTAATGCACTGCGGCCACGCATAAATAAAAATGCTGACTCAAAAGCTACAGCACTCAATATACCAAGTGATATTTGAATAAATACACCCCAGCCAAAAAAATAAAAAAGCGCAGCAACACCCAGTGTCAATCCGTAAATTACTTGTCTCATTATTTGAGCAGTATTTAAACTCTGGCTATGCATTATCATCTTGCTGACCTTCTTTATTTTTATTTACGCGCTCCATGGCAGCTGCGATTTTATCTTTCTGAGCTTGCTCATTAGCCATTTTTTCTTTGAGTGCTTTTTTCTTAGCTGCCATCATCTCAGCACGCTCTTTTTTATTACGCTCAATCCTAAATTCTTTAAATTCAAACCTCTCTCTGGATCGCTCAACTCGCTGCTGTTCACGCTTTAACTTTCTATCCATTGCTTTTGCAAACGCAAAATACTCAGACAGTGGAATATTGCTTGGACACACATAATTACAGCAGCCACATTCAATGCAATCTGCCAAATTATAATCAAGTGCTTTTTCAATATTTTCACTTTTTGCATGCCAATATAGCTGTTGCGGCAACAGGTTAGCAGGGCAAACTGGCGTGCAAGAAGAGCAGCGAATACACTCTTGAATAGGTGGTTTTGGCTCAATATTATTAACAAAAATACAATTTGTAATTTTACAAATAGAATACTTAGAGTTTGGAATATCAACACCCATCATCATGCCACCCATTCTAATATGATGCTGTTGATTATTTGGCTCAGACTGCTCTACCACACTTGCAAAAGAAGTGCCCAGCCTTGCTTCGTAATTCCTTGGATTTTTAACAGCAGACCCTGTTACTGTTACAATTCTGGAAACAAGCGGTTTGTTATCTACCACAGCATCATACACTGCTTTTACAGTGCCAACGTTTTGACACAAAATACCATGGTCAGACGCATATTCCCCTGAGGGTATTTCAATATCAAGTAATGATTTAATTAATAACTTCTCAGCGCCAGATGTGTATTTGGTTGGGATTTGTTCAATATTAATACGATCATTAAAGTTGTATAGTAGTAATGAATTAAACGCTTCTTGCTTATCGTCTTCAATGGCAATAATCACTTTCTTGGTGCCACAAGCGTGCATTAACACCTCAACACCACGAATAACTTCTCGTGGGTACTCTTGCATTAAAGAATCATCGCACATAATTCCCGGCTCACACTCTGTGGCGTTAATAATTAGTGTGTGCGCACCTTTTGCATTTGATATTTTAGCGTGCGTTGGAAATCCAGCACCACCCATGCCAACAATACCAGCTTCACGAATCTGTTGAATAACTTCATCAGGTGTACAATTTAAGAATTCTTGATTGCAGCTTTTAGTTTCAATCCATTGGTCTTTACCATCAGAATCAATCACTATGCACATAGCATCAATGCCTGATGGATGGGGAATAGGTCTTTTTTCAATGGCTGAGATAACGCCCGATATTGACGCATGAACATTGGTAGGAAATTTTCCTGTGGTTTGTGCAATAATTTGTCCAGTCAGGACTTTATCACCCACATCAACACATGGCTTAGCCTCTCCACCCACTCGCTGTTGCAGCAAAAGAACTGCTTGCTCTGGTGGAGGAACTTGTTTAATTCTTGGCTTTTCTACCGGGTACGGATTGGGAATATGTATACCACCTTTAAAAGAATAATTAGCCACGACCCATCTCCTTCAAACTAGGAATATAAGTGCCTAAAGTTGGTTTTAATTCTTCAACATAAATACAATCAACAGGACATACTGGTATGCACAAATCGCAACCTGTGCATTCTTTAGCAATAACGGTTGTCATTACTTTAGATGAGCCAATAAAGGCATCCACCGGACATGCTTGAATACATAAAGTGCAGCCAATACACAATTGCTCATCAACATAAACCACATGATCAGGCTTAGTCTCACCATGTTCTGAATTAAGCTCCAGCGTCTCAACACCTAAAAGCTCTGCCAAGGCATCAGCACCTTCTTGCCCACCTGGCGGGCATTGGTTAATTTGAGCCTCACCACTGGCCAAAGCCTCTGCATACGGCCTGCAACCAGGATAATTACATTGACCACATTGAGTTTGTGGCAGAATTGAATCAATTTGATCAACCAATGGATTGCCTTCTACTTTAAACCGAATGGCAGCATAGCCCAAGATCAAACCTAGAGCTAATGTTAATATTGAAAAAATAACAACCGACTCAATCATTATGCAAGCCCAATAAAGCCCATAAATGCCATGGACATCAATCCTGCAGTAATCAATGCAATGGGCGCACCCTTAAATACCTCTGGCACATCAGCAGCATCAATACGCTCTCGAATGGCCGAAAATACAACCAATACAAAAGAAAATCCAACAGCTGCACCAAAACCGTAAACAGCAGAAGCTAAAAATCCATTATCTTGATTTACATTCAGTAGCGCCACACCAAGCACGGCACAATTAGTAGTAATTAGCGGCAGAAACACGCCCAAAGACTGATGTAGCACTGGGGAGGTTTTATTAACCACCAATTCTGTAAACCCTACCACGCCTGCAATGGTAACAATAAATGCAATGGTTCTCAAATACTCCATTTCAAATGGAATTAAGATATAGGTATTAATTAAATAACTAGAAATACTAGCCAGTGTTAGAACAAATGTAGTGGCGAAACCCATGCCAATGGCGGTTTCTACTTTTTTTGAAACGCCCATAAAAGGGCATAAGCCTAGAAACTTAACCAGTACAAAATTATTCACCAAAATGGTGCTGACTAAGATTAGGACATATTCATTCATAGCAACGATTTTAACTTAAAAATAGCTTTAAAAGTCCAAACGAACTAATGAGTAAAAGCGCTGATCCAATCCACTTTTTAAACAACTGATCATTAGCAATAATTTTGTCATGTAATTTCAACCCAATAAGATGACCAATGGCTGCCACTGGAATTAAATACAAAGAAAACTTCCAATCAATATCAACACCCATAGCAATAAAAGCAACCATCTTGATACTAACTAAAATAAACCACAAAACAAATAGTGTATTGCGTAAATACTCTTTTGTTACATGGCGCATATAAACAGCCACAATAAGTGGCGCTCCTGTTAAAGAAGTACCTGCTACATATCCCCCAAATATAAGTAAAAACTTATCTACCCAAGATTTATGTGAAGCGATTTTTTGGTTAAAAACCCAAGTAATGGCATAAAAAATAGTAATAGAATAAATAAAAACAATCACCACCTTATCAGGCAAACTTAACAAGCCTGCAACACCTATCAGGGTTGGTGGAATAATCCATCGTAAAGATTGATTTAAATAATTCCAATCAACTTTTCTAATAGATTTTGATAATGTTAATGATGAAAAGAACAATAAATGAATACCGATCATAGGAAGCCAATACAGTGGCGTTCCACCAAGCAACAACATTAAAGGAAGTCCGAGCGCTGCACCACCAAATCCGAGACCAGTACGAACGAACCCTGCCCAAAGAAAAATGAGCGCTGTTAGTACTATGGAAGTACTATCAAAAACCATTAGCGCAATATATTAGCGAGCTTCTCTGCACTTTGTCTAGTTATCTCTTTGTCTTTTGCCTCAACCATTACACGAATAAGCTGCTCTGTACCTGAAGCACGGATTAACACCCTACCTTCATCGCCCAATTCTTTTTCAACCATAAGCTGAGTATTTTTTAACTCATCATGATTATCCAAGTCAATCTTTTGTTGGGTTTTTACATTAATCAAAACTTGAGGATATTTTTCTACCTCTTGCTTGAGTTGAGTCAGGCTAGACTTGCTTCTAGCCAGCACTTCTAATACTTGAATTGCGGAAATAATACCATCGCCTGAAGTGGTCTTATCAAGACAAATCATATGACCCGACCCTTCTCCACCTAAAATAGATTCATGCTTTTGCATTTGCTCTAAAACAAACCTGTCACCCACATCAGCCTCAATAAAATCAATGCCTAGATTTCTCAAACCATGGCGTATACCTAGATTTGTCATTTTGGTGCCCACTACCGTATTATTGGTTAAGCGATTTTGAGATTGCCACGCTTTAGCAACGATAAAAAGAAGTTCATCACCATCAACCAATTCACCATCGCCATCAACCATCATGAGACGATCACCATCGCCATCAAAAGCAATGCCTAAATCTGCTTTGGCTTCAAGCACGGTATCTTGCAAATGCTGAGCATCTGTTGCACCACAATTTTCATTAATATTGAAACCGTTAGGAGTGTTGTTAATAACGCTTACATTAGCGCCTAATTCTGAAAAAACATTTTCAGCGATATGATAAGTCGCACCATTTGCACAGTCAATCACGATATTTAAACCATCAAGAGTTAAACTACGATCAAATGTAGATTTACAAAATTCGATATATCTACCCAATGGCTGTTCGTGTCGTCTAGCCTTTCCAATTTTATTTGATTCAACACTTACCATGGGCTGAGCTATTTTTTTCTCAACAGCCGCCTGATCTTCATCACTGAGCTTAAAACCCTGAGATGAGAAAAATTTAACGCCATTATCTTCAAAATGATTATGAGAGGCGCTAATCACAGCGCCAGCACTAGCATTATAAGTTTGTGTTAAATAAGCAATAGCAGGTGTTGGCATTGGACCTAATAAACCCACGTCCACACCAGCAGATAAAAATCCAGCCTCTAGAGCAGATTCAAATAGGTAGCCAGATACACGAGTATCTTTGCCAATAATAACACTGGATTTGCCTTTAGCTGCTAATACTGAGCCAACTGCCCAGCCCAATTTTAAGAAAAAATCTGCCGTAATTGGCTCCACACCAACCTTGCCACGAATGCCATCAGTGCCAAAAAAATTAGCCATTCACTATACTCCAAATATCAATTGCATCTTTTGTTTCCAGTACATCGTGAACTCGCACAATGTCTGCACCATTGTTAAGTGCTATTATAGACCCAATTACACTACCCACAACCCTGCCATCAGTTTCTCTATTACCCAACATTGCGCCAATCATTGATTTGCGTGACAAGCCTGCCAATGTTCTAAGACCAAAACTATCAAACTCATTAAATCGCTTTAGGATTTCAATATTGTGCTCCAGTGTTTTTCCAAAGCCAAAACCTGGGTCGAGAATAATTCTATCTGCCGACATGCCTGCATTCACACAAGCGTTAATGCGTTTATCAAAAAACTGCTTAATATCATCAACCACATCAGCATAAGTTGGATTGGATTGCATGCTTCTTGGTGAACCTTGCATATGCATTAAACACACATCAACATCAAGGGATGATGCTACTTCCATAGCACCTGGCATACTCAAAGCACAAACATCATTAATAAGATTAGCGCCACGCTCAACAGCCAACTCCATAACTTTTGGTTTAGAAGTATCAATTGAAAGATTAACTTTGGCTGAACTGTTTAGTGCATCAATAACTGGAATAACACGATCAATTTCATCAACTAATGGCACGGGATTAGCACCTGGACGGGTAGACTCTCCGCCAACATCGATTATATCAGCGCCATCAGAAATCATGCGTTGGGCTTGAGTTACGGCGTTATCAAGATTAAGATATTTTCCACCATCGGAAAATGAATCGGGTGTGGTGTTTAGCACACCCATTATTTGTGGCCTATTCACGGCTTAAATCAGTTAAGCTATTTTTGGATCACCATCAATTGGCTTATCGTCTGAATCCGTCTTATCATCAACATCAGCATCCACGCCAGAACCTAATTCTGTTGAAACTACATCCGAATCAATAATAACTGCTGCTTCACGCATTGGCTTACGATCCATTAAATCATCAATTTGCTCTTTATCAATGGTTTCAAACTCAACCAAAGCCTTAGTCATAGCATGCAAAATATCGGTATTTTCTTCAAGAATTTTCTTGGCAACTGCATAATTAGAATCAATAATTTTTTTAATCTCAGAATCCACATCTTTAAACGTATCTTCAGAAATATGCTTATGCTTAGTAACTTGCTTACCTAGAAACACTTCACCATCATCTTCACCATAAGCTTGTGGCCCTAATACATCTGACATACCCCATTGCTTTACCATCTTGTGAGCAATTTCAGTAGCACGCTCAATATCATTACTTGCACCTGTGGTAATGGCATCATCGCCATAAATCAGCCCTTCAGCAATTCGCCCACCATATAACGCTGCAATCTGTGAATTTAGCTTGCGACGAGAAACGCTATAACTGTCTTTTTCTGGCAAAAACATAGTAACACCCAGTGCTCTACCTCTAGGAATAATACTAACCTTATAAACCGGATCATGCTCTGGCACTAAACGACCCACAATCGCATGTCCTGCCTCATGATAAGCAGTCATTTCTTTTTCAGCCTCATCCATCACCATGGTTTTACGCTCAGAGCCCATCATGATTTTATCTTTAGCTTTTTCAAACTCTTGCATGCCAACGAGGTTCTTGTTTTTTCCCGCAGTGATTAAAGCCGCTTCATTACATAAATTTGCAAGATCTGCACCAGAGAATCCCGGGGTTCCTTTGGCGATATTAATTGACTTTACGTTTTTAGCAATTGGCAATTTACGCATATGCACTTTCAAAATAGCGTCACGACCATTAATATCAGGCAGTCCAACCATTACTTGACGATCAAAACGTCCTGGGCGAAGCAGTGCAGGATCCAATACATCTGGTCTATTGGTTGCTGCGATAACAATAATACCTTCAGAACCTTCAAAACCATCCATCTCAACCAGCATTTGGTTTAGAGTCTGTTCACGCTCATCATGACCACCACCCATGCCAGCGCCACGCTGACGGCCAACCGCATCAATTTCATCAATAAAAATAATACAAGGTGCGTTTTTCTTAGCTTGTTCAAACATGTCTCGAACGCGTGATGCACCCACACCAACAAACATCTCTACAAAATCAGAACCAGAAATAAAAAAGAATGGTACTTCAGCTTCACCAGCAATGGCTTTAGCCAGTAGTGTTTTACCCGTGCCCGGAGGGCCAACCAATAGCACGCCTTTAGGAATCTTTCCGCCCACTTTGGTAAATTTACCTGGATCAGATAAAAAATCAACCAATTCAGCTACGTCTTCTTTAGCCTCTTCAACGCCAGCAACATCTTTAAAAGTAACATTGGATTCGTCTTTAGTAATTAAACGCGCTTTGGACTTGCCAAAGCTCATCGGATTTTTACCACCCATTGCGCCACCTGCACCTTTCATGGTGTAGAGAATAACGCCGATTAATAAAATGATTGGTGCTAAAGAAATAAATAGCTGTTTTAAAAATCCATCTTTTTCAGGTGGCTTGGCAACAACATTAACACCATTTTCTAATAAGTCACCCATCATGCCAAGATCGCCTGGTGAGTAAGTTGAGAACTGCTCACCACCAGCACCAACACCGGTAATATTGCTACCTGCAATGGTTACTTGGGACACGTCCCCTTGTTTAACGCTTTGAATAAACTGAGAATAAGTAATATCATCTTTCTTCTCACCCACTTCAAATTGGCTAAAAATTGAGGTAAGCACACTACCTAACGCCAACCAAAGCAACAAATTCTTAAACATAATGCAATTCTTTTATAAAAAATAAGAGGCGTAACTATACCCTATTGCGTACTTATATAGGGCCCAATGGTGTTTTTTCAAGGTTTTTTCAACAAATAAATTCAAATTCTGTCATAATTCTTAACTTAAAGAATAAGCGCTTAGACCCATGTCAAAAACTACTTTATTAATCACTTTACTCATTACTACACTACTTAGCTCATGCGGTTTTCACACGCCAACTAAAAATGTTGCCTTAAATGCTGTTGTAAATAGCAATGATAACAATCAATTTGCAAAAGAGCTAAACAAACGATTTGATCAAGACCTAACCCAATCTCTTATTATCCATATTGGCAGTGAAGTGCAGAAAAAACAAACAGCTTCTTACACATCAGACAACAAAGCAAGCAGCTATACATTGAGCTTAAATGTGCCAGTTAAAGTATTTGACAATAAT
This sequence comes from uncultured Candidatus Thioglobus sp., assembly GCA_964344985.1. Classification (GTDB taxonomy): domain Bacteria; phylum Pseudomonadota; class Gammaproteobacteria; order PS1; family Pseudothioglobaceae; genus Thioglobus_A. The sequence goes on from CAYFPI010000004.1 coordinate 25,679, forward strand.
CGCAATTTATTACTTTCTCAAGATCTAGGCGCCAGAACCAACTTAAGCAAAATGAGCTCAACTCAGGCAGATCGATTACAAATTGAAGAAAGCTATGCACAACTTCGCAACACCATTATCAAAAAACTTTTAAGAAGACTGAACAAACTCAATGAAAATTAGGCCAGAGGCGCTTAATTCTCAACTTTCCAACAAACTAGAATCGCTCTATTTTGTTTTTGGCGCAGAAATCCTACTGATTGAACAAAGTTTAGGCGCTATTAATAGCGCTGCAAAACGCGCTGGGTTTGATGAAAAAATCACTTTCGATATTGACGGAAACTTTGACTGGGGAAACGTTACTGCAGAATTATCCACAATATCTTTATTTTCTCCAAAGCGCATTATTGAATGTCGATTAAAAACTGGGAAAATTGGCGTTAAAGGCTCTAAAGCGCTGAGCGAAATTGCTGCTTCAGTTCCTGATGATATTCTACTTGTCATCTCTACTGGAAAACTTGATATGGCACAACAAAAAAGCAAATGGTTTAAGACACTTGAACAGTTTGGCAATGTCGTTCAACATTGGGAAGTGCAAGCTGACCACCTGGTTGGATGGATTGCTAATCATATGGCTAGCTCTGGCTTATCTGCTAATCAAGACATTGCTCAAAGCATTGCTTTTTGTACAGAAGGAAATTTACTGGCTTCAATGCAAGAAATTCAAAAACTCAAAATGGCTTATCCTGATGGTAATGTAGATACCAAAGCCTACCTAAAGCAAGTCAATCAACAGTCAAAATACACTATTTACGGATTAATTGATGCTGCGTTGAGTGGCAATATTCAGCAAACTAATAAGATTTACAATACATTGCGTGACGATACCTCTATGCCTATTCAGCTTAGCAGTTCACTGTATCGTGAAATTAAATCTTTAATCAACATGTCGATTGAGGCCAGTCAAGCTAAAAACATCGATACCGTATTACAATCGCACCGCGTTTGGAATAAAAGAAAACCTATTATCACTAATGCGCTTAAACGCCACCCTTATCAACGTTTACAAAAAATATTATTATCGCTTGGACGTATTGACCGTTCAATCAAAGGCATGGATAATCTTAATGTGATTGACGAATTACGCACTTTACTACTTACTCTAGCCGGAAAAAACCAATGGGCTCAATAAAAGATTTAATCAGCACTTTAGGAAAAAATGCCAGATCAGCCTCAAAAGCATTACGAAGCGCTACCACTGAAGCAAAAAATAATGCACTAATCAATATTGCTAATAACATCAACCAAGATAGAATCTCTATTCTTGATGCCAATAAAAAAGATTTGGGAAACGGCAAAAACAAAGGATTAGACGACGCACTACTTGACCGTCTTATGCTGGATGATGATCGCTTGGATGGCATTATTGAAAGTCTTGGTCAAATTGTTTCTCTGCCCGATCCAGTGGGTGAAATTACCGATTTAAAATTCCGACCAAGTGGTATTCAGGTTGGAAAAATGCGCGTACCTCTCGGCATAATGGGCATTATTTATGAATCTCGCCCAAATGTCACCATTGATGCAACAGCACTATGTCTTAAGTCAGGAAATGGTGCGATTTTGCGCGGAGGGTCAGAAGCCATCCACTCTAACTTAGCACTTTATCAGTGTGTTAAAAAAGGTTTGGTCACTGCTGGATTAAACGAACACTCTGTACAACTTATTGACACCACTGATCGTGAAGCTGTTACTGAACTTGCTCAAGCTAATGAGTATGTTGATGCGATTATTCCACGTGGTGGAAAAGGCTTGGTAGAAGCCATTAGTGACAGTGCCAAAGTACCAGTTATTAAACACTTACATGGCGTATGTCACACTTATATTGACAAAGATGCCGATACACAAAAGGCCATCAATATTGCATTTAATGCCAAAACACGACGCTACGGCGTGTGTAACGCAATGGAAACTTTGTTGGTACATGCATCGGCAGTGGGCAGGGTTCTGCCTGAACTTATTGCTGAATACACTGCCAAAGGCGTTGAACTTAGGGGTTGTGAGCAAACACAGCAATTATCAGAACAAATAGTTGCTGCAACAGATAAAGATTGGGACACAGAATATTTAGATGCTGTTCTTTCTATTCGTATTGTCAACTCAATGAGTGAGGCGGTTGACCATATTGACAGGCATGGGTCAGGTCATACCGAGTCTATTGTTACCGAAAACTACACTACAGGAAGACGCTTTATCACTGAGGTCGATTCATCTTCGGTAATGATTAACGCCTCTACTGGTTTTGCCGATGGCTTTGAGTATGGCCTAGGTGCAGAAATAGGTATTAGTACCGACAAGTTCCATGTGCGTGGCCCTGTCGGTTTGGAAGGTCTTACTTCACAAAAATTTATCGTCCTTGGTGACGGTCACACTAGAAAATAATATAAACCATGAATACAAATGAAACATTGGCTGTTTTTCAGCGTGGTGCTGATGAAATTTTGCCACTTGATGAGCTTAAGAAAAAATTAGAAAAAAACAAACCTTTGCGCATTAAAGCAGGTTTTGATCCTACAGCGCCAGATCTACATTTGGGTCATACGGTTTTAATTAATAAACTAAAACAATTACAAGATTTAGGTCATGAAATTTTGTTTTTAATTGGTGATTTTACTGGCATGATTGGTGACCCAACTGGCAAGAGTGCAACGCGCCCACCTCTTACCGAAGAACAGGTAAGGGAAAACTCTAAAACTTATCAAGACCAAGTTTTTAAAATTCTAGATAAAGACAAAACTCAAGTAGTGTTTAACTCTACTTGGATGAGCAAGATGTCATCTGCTGATATGATTAAACTCGCATCACAACAAACAGTTGCCCGCATGCTAGAGCGCGATGACTTCTCTAAACGTTATAAATCTGGACAAGGTATTTCTATTCATGAGTTTTTATACCCACTAATTCAAGGGCACGATTCAGTAGCCTTAGAATCAGATGTGGAGCTTGGTGGAACTGATCAAAAATTTAATCTACTAATGGGTAGAGAATTACAGAAAAATGCTGGCAAAGAACCACAAGCAATTCTAACCATGCCGATTTTAGAAGGTTTAGATGGCGTACAGAAAATGTCTAAATCTTTAAACAATTACATTGGCATTGATGATGCGCCTGATGATATGTTTGGCAAGATTATGTCGGTATCTGATGATTTAATGTGGCGCTACCTAGAGCTACTTAGTTTTGAATCTTTAGAAACTATTAAGTCTTGGAAGGATGAAGTTGCAAATGGTGAAAACCCAAGAAATATTAAATTCCGACTAGCTGATGAAATCATCACGCGCTTTCATTCAGCCGATGCTGCTAAACAAGCACAACAAAACTTTATTAATAGATTTGCTAAAAATCAAATTCCTGATGAGGTAGATGAATTTAGCTTTGATCAAGGTATGCGTATAGCCAATCTACTTAAAGAAGCAGGGCTAGTAAATTCAACTTCTGATGCTTTTAGAATGATCAAACAAGGTGCGGCAAAAATAGACGGTGAAAAAATCACTGACCGCAACTTAGAGCCTGATGCCGGAACAGCAGTCTACCAAGTTGGTAAACGTAAATTTGCACGCATCACTATCAAATAACTTGCAATTACGCAAATCACCCATAAGTAATTAATGTTACAATGAGACCTTTGCATAAATATAGATGATTAGCAGAATGACAGATTTTATTAAATTGTAAATTTTTTAAACTCACTCCTAGCAGGGCTAAGGGTGTTTTTAAAAAATTTACAAGTTGATGAAAGATGGTGTTTTAATGATTATTCATATTTATGCAAAGCTCTCACAATAAAAATGGTGCTATAATTCGCGCCCCTGGGGATGACATGGCTTCGACGAGGAGTTGGATCTCAAGGATGCATGTCGAGGATAAAGATAGCTCGTTAAAACGTTCTTTAAAAAGATAGTTGCAAACGAAGACAACTACGCTCTAGCAGCTTAATGCTAGCCCCTCCTCTGAGATTGTCTGTGTCTCTTAGATAGGGGTCGATTAGCAGACTCGCCACTGTCGTATGTTCAGGGCGATAGGGTTAAAACCTAACTGAAATCGCTACTACATCCCTGTCGGTCGGGTGGTAGATAGTTAAACTAATAGACCCTACTAAGCATGTAGACTCTTTGACTGAAGGTTTTCGGACGCGGGTTCGATTCCCGCCATCTCCACCAAATTATAATCCAAATAAATAATATATATTCAAAGGAAAGGGATGGTGCAAAAATATAGGATTCAGCATGGATAACTATATCTTTCTTGAAGTCAGACTAGTTAGAATTAGCGAAATTATCCTACAAATACAAAAGTCAAATTTATGATTTAGATGAAGTGAAATACCCAAGAGAATTTATAGAGAAAACCGCTAGTTAATATGGTGCCAATTCAAATAGTTACTTTTTTTTAAAATTTAATAAAGTAACAGAGAAATTCCCTGCTGCAGGAATAGTTACAGCAATTTGAATGAAAGTTACTTTTTTATTTCAAAACTTTCTATTGTTTAGAGTTTTTTTTATTTCTTTAAATAAAAAAAATATATATTTCTATAAACTTTTAAAATAAAAAAGTAACTATTTTTAAAAACTCTATAAATAGCTTTATACACAGGCATTTATACGGTTACTTTTTTCAATTCAATAAAGTAACCGTATAAAGAGGTAACTAGCTTGTCAAATCTTTCAGCCCAACATGCCTCCTGCCACTTAATTTACATACATTTTTATCATCAACAAAATATTCTTAAACCCACTGCAACTGCTTAATTAACTCTAGTTTTTCACAAGTATATTAACGAGCTTTTCTACATGTTTGATAATCATGTCAAGCAAGACAATTTATAGCACGATCTTGCTTAGTGCCAAAGTCCGCCTTTGATTTTGCAATAAGTTTTAACAGAGAACTCATTCTCTCCTTCAAAGCTCACAACCCTGCAAAGCTTTTTAATGCGTTGATTTTCAGATATTTTTGTGGAGATTATTTTGAAATTTTCCTTTGTGAATTTTACAATCCCTGTATATCCATCTTTTTGAGTGTTCAACTCAGTGGCGATTAAGCCTGCTTTTATGTTTGGTATGATGACACTATCGTCATCATAATCACCTTTGTGAGCGTTGATATGGCAAGCAGTGCAGTTTGAGAGTGATCCAACTGATTGTTGACTTATTAGCTCTTTAGAGATCCCATGGTGTTTTCTTTTAACATAAGGCGTATCAGTGATGCGCAAAGGGGATTGACGATAGGACAAAGATCTAGATATTTTTCTTGAACGCTTATATGATGACTTATCGGCAGCATTGAATTTTAAGAATTGGGTTATTTCATTTACGACATCTGGATCGTCAAAAGAAACATCCTCACCAAAGTGGTCTAATAATTCCTTGTTTGTCATGAGTTTTTTCCAAGATCTTTCTGGCAATAGCCCAGGCTGATAATCAAAATGACAAGCGCCACACTCTTCTTGATAGGTTGTGTTTTCTATTACTTGGACGCCACCTTTTTTGAATGTGCTTAATAAATTGTAATCTGACTTACTTTGCAAGGCTGCAAAGATTAAAACAAAGAATAGACTGATTGATAGGTATTTTTTAGCCATACATTTCTCCAATTTTTAATTAAGTCTAATAAATTCAATAAAGCTCATTTTTTCTTCTGGACTGCATTCACGCTTGTAGGTAAATTTACAATTACGCTTTAACCATTTGTTTATCTTTTTTACTTTGGTTAGGCGCTTTGGGTTAATTTTGGGCGATAAGGGCTTTATTATTTTGTTAGTTCTGGTGTGTTTTCCTGGTTGGGTTAAATCACTACCATGGCAACTTTCACAACTCTTTCCAGGTAGTATCTCTTTGCTCCATAGCTGTTTTCCAGTGTTTGCACTGTAAGTGATTGTCGGATCATTAGACCAACTGTTATAAAGCTGATTAAAATCTACAGCCAGCACGTTGGTTGAGATTGTGGAGATAAAAAAAGTGATTGTTAAAAGAATTTTATTCATATTTTTCTGTGGGTTTTGGTTTGCCTATAATCATCATTTTTAAAAGGTTCGTGTTGTGCATTCGACTGGAATGCATCACCCCAGCAATATGCACACTAACCAGAGCTAGCATGAGATAAGCCAGTAGTTCGTGCCAGTCTTTGATTAAGAAAGCAACCTCTGTTGTTATGTGGTTTGTTAGGGGTAGTAATATGCCACTAAACTCAAAAGCACCTTCTAGTAACGCCCCTGTTAAAGATATGACTGTTAATAAAACTAACATAGTGATGATCATGTAACTTCCAGCGGGATTGTGCAGTTGAAACTTGACCTTGTTTTTATTAAAGAGGGTGTTTAAATAGTTAATTAAAGATTTTGGGGAATGTAAATACTTAAACCATAGGGCGTTTTTGTTTCCCCAAAAACCCCAAGCCACTCTAGAAAGAATCAGACTTGTTATTAGATATCCTAGGATTATGTGAAGCTCATTATTACTGTCGTTAATGCCAGTAATCATTAGTAGTAAAAATACACTGACAGTGCACCAGTGAAAAATTCTAACTACGATGTTGATACCTTCACCCATTTTGTTTGCCATAAAAACAAGATTATTGATACCATTATATTTGATGCTATTAAAAACCAATATAGGGCTATTCACCCAAATCAATAAGTAGAAATACTTATGTATTGTGATTTTATGACGCGTTATTAGCGTTATACTAGCATTTGGTAAGATTGATTTTGCAGTTATTTTTTATCAATCTTTGTAATAAATGGATGGATATACAGACTTTATAGTATGAATGACAATACTTTCAAACTAGCCAATATCGCAGTCTCTTCTGCCTTAATACTATTCTTTTTTAGTGATGTGGCTATAGATTTGCTTGAAGGCGATGCAAAAACAATTCACTTTTATTTAGAAACAATGTTTGTGGTGATTATGACCACGTTGTTTGTTTTTCAAGTCCGTGAGTTTAACAGCATGCAAAAAAAGATTGTTCTTGCTAAGGGAGAATTGTCTTTGCTAAAAAAAGGCACAGTAGATTTGATTAATTCTCAAATAGATTTGTTAAATCTCACCAATGCGGAAAGAGAAATTGCCTGGCTATTGATTAAGGGTATTTCGTATAAAAAAATTGCTGAATTAAGAAGTGTTAGTGAAAGAACTGTTAACCAGCAAGTTGGCAGTATTTTTAAAAAATCTAAGGTTGCCAATCGCCATGAATTTATCAGTGGTTTTATTGAAGACTTGATGGATTAAGGATTTTTTTACGCTTAAATTGGCATAAAATAGGTGTTTTTACCTATGCTTTTTTGTGTTTTTACCAATTGAATCGTGATAAGTCTTATACTAGAATTGTTAGTGATTTAATTTTTTGGAGGTGCAATATGTTAAGACGTAAATTTATTCAAATGCTTTTGGCTTCTGGTGCACTTGTATCGGGATTAACTGCTAGCGGAATCGCTCGAGCTTCTGGTTCTGGCGGTGGCTCAGGTGGAGGTGGTGGAGGTTCTTCTTCAGGCGGTGGAGGTGGTGACAGCTCTTCTGGAGGCTCTTCTTCAAGTAGCAGTGGTGAAAGTTCTTCTTCTAGTAGCGGCTCTTCTGGCTCTTCTGGTAGTTCTGATGCGGATAAAGGCGGCTCTTCTTACAGTTCGTCAATCTCTGGCTCTTCATCAAACGATACAGCCGCGCAGAAGAAACTGGTTGATGATGTAGATGGTTTGTTAGATTCTGATAACTATACCTCTGTGTCTGTTGATAATTTGTCTAGCACTTTGGAGTCTTTCAAATGATGACTCGAATCGCAACCATTGGTTTGTTATTGGTTTTTCTTAGTGGGTGTGGTAGCACACCGACTAAGGACTTAACGCTTGGAGATAGAATGCTTGCAGAAGTGCTCAATTCTAAGCCAGACGGCTATATAGGCACTATAGGAACTTCTAAAGACAGTTACAAAATTGTTTCTACAAAGATTAGTAATAGCGGTGTAAAACTTTGTCGAGTGCTTTCTGTAGAAGGTGAGAGTGAGTTTAAAGTAGAGACTTATTGTAAGATGAAGGGTGGTCATTGGCAGTAGAGGACTCTACTGCTCATCAGCAAAAGCATTTTACAACTAGGGTGTTTGATGGCTTAATTTGCATTACAGCACCCATCTCTTTTGTTGAGCTGGCAGAAGCAACCTTGATTGGCTGGTATTTTGCAGAACAAGAGCATCATTCAGCTAAGACTGATATTGTGGTTTCTTATCAAGGCAATTCATTTTGTGTGGATTCAACCATTCTTGATAAACCCAAAGTTGTTGATGACCTGTTAGATGCTTTAAACGAGTTCTTTCTTTGTTTAAGTTATTTGGTCGCCAATAAAACACAAGCCTTTGGTTTGTTACATTGTGCCAGCTACGCCGAGGCAGGTGAAAACATCATTCTTTTGGGTGAGAAGAAATCTGGAAAGTCAGCCAAAACCTTATCTAAAGCCATCTCAGGAGAGCTTATCTACGCCGATGATTTATTGTTATGGCACGCAAATCGGGGTGTTTTTGTAGCACTTGGTCTACCTTTAAGACTGAGAAGAGCTATGGTTTCACTAGTTGATAGTAATACCATTAAAGAGAAATTTCTTATCGGTAAAAATGTATTGTATTCTCATCGTAAGTTTTTCAATAATGCTAAATTGGGTGATGAATTTTCGTTAGACAGGCTGAAATTAATGAGTGAGAATTTTGCAACAAAGGATATTCCAATACGCAAAACTTTGCCTTATTTAAAACAGCATTTAATAGCTGATAATTTTCTCTCTATAAAAAATAAGGCTTTAAGGCTGTCTTAACTACTTGGCACTTCCCTAATATTAAAATTCCCTTATTTGTTATATGGTTTTTATTGTGCTAGAATTCATTCAGTCTTGCCATATGCGCAAGATCAATTTTTTTTAAACACTATGAGGAGAGGTGATGAAAAAATTAACACTATTAGCGACTGGCGTGCTCAGTATCGCTTTAACAACATCGGTATATGCAGATGGGTTTAATAACGTTAAAAAAACCGCCAGTGGCGCTGTGACCGCGGTTGATTTAATTGGTCAATGGGTTGAAAGTGGTGCGCCAGACTCAGACTTTATGTATTCAGACATACATGGAGATAAGTTTATGGCCAACTTTGATGAGGATGTGCTGACTCTGTTTACAAAAAGTGGCAAGTGGTTTAAAAACCAACAAGCGTGCTCTAGTTGTCACTTTAACAATTCAGAAAACTCTTTCCATGAGATGGATTTAACTTCATATGAAGGGTTAATGAGAGGTGGAGATGTGCTGTCTAAACCACCAGGTGTTCCATTATTTGGCCAAAAGAAAAATGGTAGCACAGAATATGATTGGAAGCATTCAAAAATGAAAGAAAGACTACGTAACAACAGAATGCCACCAGGATGGCAATTTGATATATCGGAAGCCAATAGAGATGGACCATGTATTGAAGTGAGCAAAGATGGTGTAAAGCTTATCAAAGAAGGACATAGCTTGAAATACGGTTGCGATCATAATGCTGTCGGATTGCTTGAAGCTTGGGTTGATGCAGGCGCATTACAACACAAGGAGTTTGCATATGGCAATGGCATGGCAGACTTTGATCGTGACGTCCTGCCTTTCTTTACCTCTAATGGAGTGTGGTTTGATAATTCACAATCTTGTGGTTCGTGTCATAATGGCAATACAGAAAACTCATTCCATGAAATGGATTTAAGATCGTATGCAGGCATCATGAGAGGTGGAGATGTACTGTCTAAACCACCAGGTGTTCCTCTGTTGGGAGAGTCTAAAATTGGCGCTAAAGATTACAACTGGTCTAAGTCTAAAATGAATGAAAGACTTCGTAACAATCGTATGCCTCCTGGTATTACCTTTGATATTACCGAAGAAAATAGAGATGGACCATTGATGAACCCGGCAGCAGAAGAGATAACTTGGTTTAACAAATAACCTAAAAAATCTTCTATTTTTAAACGAAGATGTTTAGGTTAATTTCTATTGCCCTGCTGTTGTTGCTTGTCACAAATAAGGCAACAGCAGGGATTTCATTACACCCTATTTGGCAATTTCAGCAAAGCGGTCAGTCTTTTTACAAGACACCAATCATCCATCAAGACAAGGTAATTTTTCTATCCAAGAACAAACAAATTACCGCTGTTGCAGAAGATGACGGCAAGGTTTTGTGGCAAAAACAGCATGATGATGAGATATGGGGGCAATCTATACATGCAGGAAAGGAGTTTGTTTATTATGGCTCTAAAAATAAAGAGATATGCGCAATAACACTAGAAACAGGTAATGCTGCCTGGTGCTCTAAATTAGAAAAAAACATGCAAAGGGCACCTTTGGAGGATCGCCAGCGCGTGTATGTGGTTACTGCAGAGCTGGGTCCAGAACTGCCTGGAGACAGAACCAAGGGTGGTGCAATTTATGCCTTGGATAAAAACTCTGGAAAACAGTTGTGGCGTATAGATACCAATAACTATTCTATGCAGAGCCCCATCATAAAGGACAATGTTTTATATGTAGCTGGCAGTTATTATGACCCTAAAATAGATGTTGAAGAAGGTGGTCCAGTATCTATTACTGCCATTAATACCAACAATGCTCAAATGAAATGGAGATTTACCTCTGAAGATGGGTTTATCAAATCTTTGTATGCACATAAAAACTTCCTTGCGTTTATCGGCTATCAAGATTTTGTCAGTGTGTTGGACACTCGCAGTGGTGAGTTACTATGGAAGAAGGATACCGGCAACTGGGTGCCAGCTGTTAGTGGCTTTGAAGATGTAATTTATTATGGTTCTGCGAATACCAATGTCCACGCTTGGAATGTAGCCAATGGCGCTGATATCTGGAAACACAACATAGGTGGGGCGTCGTTTAACTATGCACTTGGCGCGCCCGTTCGTATTGGCAATTATTTGGCATTTCTTAGTCAGCGAGGATGGCTATCTATTCTAGATGCTCATACAGGTAATTTATTACTTCAGGACCAGCTTGGCATATTGTCTTATATTGGATTAAACGCCAGCGGGGAAACAATTATCATAGGCGACTCAGAAGGCGTTGTACATGCTTATCGTATAGATGGCCTGTCTTAATTATCTTTCATAAAGACTAATTCAAACATCCATATTATTAACGAGCTTTTTATACTGATTAACCATTAAGGAACATTAATAACTCAATATCTTTGCAATTTCAAAATTTATTTGAGCGTCATGCGTCCATTTGCTATTATTTCTTTTTCGCATAGGGGGGTAGAAATGATAAAGTACCGTCAAGTTGTTGCTACATTAGATACTACATTAACACATAACTATGTATATGAATCTTACAACTAAAGGAAATTCAATTCCTGCCATCTCCATCAAACTATATATAGACCCTTATACAATCATACCAAGTAGAAAAATGCAAAAAATACACAAGGGGTAATTTATGAATTTAGATAAATACGAACTAGAATTGTTAAAAGATATCGAATCTGCCGAGAACATCGAGCAAGTTGATAATTATGAAGATGAAATTTTTACTGCTAAACTTGCTGCTAAAAACTTCTTAACAAAAACCAAGAATATTAATATCCGTATTGCTGAATATGACATGCTTATGCTTAAAAGAAAGAGTGCAGAGGTGAATATACCGTATCAAACCATTCTGTCTTCGTTGATACATCAATATGTTGAAGACAAGGTCAATATCAAGTTATAAAAGTCGTATAAATAAGAAGATTTGTAATATTTCCGAAATTTTTACTAGCGTTGCACGCACATTACTGCAATCCCTGAAAAAACCCTTGTTTTTAACCTAATCACCCTCTTTTAAGTAATAAAATCTTGCGCTATAGAGTAATAATCGTTGTTTTTAGTGATTTTCTATTTTGCTTATGATTGTAAATATTGATATTTACACTGGTTTTAATTATTTTCTAAATTTTTAAAAAAATACCGCCCCCTTTTACCTATCGTTACTTAAATTCAATAATATGATATTTGGTTGATCTGCCGCCACCACTAGATTTTAAAATTCCCTTGTCTGCCAAATCTATCAAATCTCTTGCGGATGTTATCTCTGTTGTACCAACTAAGTTTTTATATTTTTTTCTAGATATGCCATCAATAAAATCATCAGTCTCTAATAATCTCGCAATCAACTTTCTTTGTCTGTCATTCATGCGCACGTTACGATACTTATCCCAAAATAAAGTTGTACTCCTTATTTTATTAAGTTTATGCATACTGTTTTGTGCAGCAACTTTTACTTGCTCTAAAAACCATACAATCCACTCAGTGATATCCAGCTCACCTTTTTGACATTTTTCTAAAATTTCATAGTATTCACTTTTGTTTTTTTCTATCTCTGCTGATAGCGAATAAAATCTGATGTTCGTATTTTCAGTGTCAGCAAGACAGCGCTCCGCAATCATTCTAGAAAAACGACCATTACCATCATCAAATGGGTGAATAGTAACGAAATAGAATTTTGCAATGGCCGCTTTAATATATCCAGAGCTTATGTTATCGGACTCTAGCCAATTTAGAAATGCATTCATTTCACTATCAACACAGTGGCAATCGGCACAAGGCGCTTCAAAATGAACCTGCTCTTTTCCATGCCTACCTGAAACCACCTGCATTTTAGTATTACGATAATCACCAATAATTAAATTATCAAGAATAGGCTTATCTAGAAACATCATTGAGTGCCATTTAAATAGATTGTTTTTTGTTAAGGCACTATCTGAACTTCTGATAGATTCAAGTAACACATCAATAAAAGCTGTGGCATTTCGAGACATTTGCCCCACTTTACCAACACCTAATCGATTGGCGATGCTTGATCGTACAGAGTCACGATCTAAGATTTCGCCTTCAATTCTTGCACTGGACAATGCTTCATCTAATAGTGATTTAGACTCTAGCGCAAGTTTTTTATCTTGATCCAATTCATTGGTTAATAGAATTAATGGAGCAACATGGCTAATTACCTCAGACAGTACTGGCATGACCAGATCAGCATCATAGTCAAAATTTGGCCAATTAGTTTGTTGCCATATCCACATATTTTTTTACCTTGTCGATGATATGATTAAAAGTATAATAATATCATATTTTGATACGAATAATAAATTAATCATATCATAAAACCGATAGGCGCAAAAGATTGTGAATTAGTTGATAAGTTGTTCATAAATCAAACACCAAGATATAGACTAAGTAAAAAAAATAGAAAATAGGCCAATTTGTAGAATTTCTAAAATTTTTCGCTTAAATTGTAAATAATTATCTACACAGTTTAAAAACACTTGATTTAGCTCTATTTATCCGTTTTAAAGCAAATAATTGTTATTTTTAGTCTGATCAATACTCAAAAATACTAATATTTTTACCGGTTTTGATTATTTTCTAAATTTTTAAAAGAGCATGTAATGCCCTTTTATTTTACTGATTTAATATCTGCAATTAGAACACAAGCCTTTAACCTCTATTACTTGATTCTCTTTAGGTGAAAATTCTTTAGTATTAGAGAGAGACAGTTGTTTTGAATCTTGGCACGATTCTCTTATTGAGTTGCATTTGGTGCAATGCAGTAGAACATGAAAGTGGTTTTCATGTGAATCGTTACAAACTAGGTAGGTGTTATTAGATTCAATTTTATGCACAATCCCAACATTAGTCCAAAAATCAAGAACTCTATAGATAGTGCTAATATTAAACGAATTTCCTTTTTGATTTAGACGGTCTAATAACTTATAAGCAGAAATTCCACTGTCTGTATTTGATAATTCTTCAATAATGCTAAACCTTTGTGGAGTTACACTCTTTCCAGCATTTGCGCATTTAGATAATAGGTAGTTTTTATCCATTGCTAAAATTCATCGCTATTGCTGTATGTGAGAACATCAATCTTGGTAATTTCCGTTAATGTGTATCCACTATCAACAGTGTTATAACTTTGAGCACCAAAAATATCATTCGGGTTGCTGTCATTAGTACTACCAGTTGAAATATCATTACTCTGAACACCAACTGAAATCTTGCCTGAAACAATAACTGGAATATATATATCTCTTAGTTTGGTTGGATTTTGCTTCATATCTACTAAAACAGTTTGACTTAATGGCGGAGGTGGAACGTGTATGCATTGCCCTGCCTCAGGAACTAATAAAAACTGACTAACATTAGAGCCCTTAATCTCGACCGGAACCATAAACCCTGCAAGCTCTATCTCTTTTCCATCTATGGATTTATTTATTTTTGCTCCTGCTTCATTAATCTTTTTTTGAAACTCAGGATCGTTCATAAGCTCATAGTTTAGCTTTTCAGGCATAAAATCATAAGCATCCTGTGCAACCAACATGTCCCAAGCATCAACTAAATTTTGCAAACGCTCGTCGCTCACTTGTTCAGAGTGCACAAAAGTCGAACTTAATAATAAAAAAAGAATGGTTATTAACTTATTTAGCATGTAATCTCTAACTCAACCCTTGGTGCAAATTTTTCTTAAATACAATGGCTGCAGGAATTAAACTACTCAACATTCCAGCCAATAAAATTATACCAAACACCTTTAGCTCTTCTAAGCTTACCCAGTTAAACTCTGGCGTAATTCCTAACATTACATTAATTTGCTCATTAGCAAAATAAGTAGCCAATGCCACAAAAGCTATAGCACCAATAATAGCCACAATTCCAATAAACATGGCCTCATATACAACCAAACCCGCTAAGTACATAGGTGAGGCTCCATTGGCTCGATATATTGTCATTTCACGCTTTCTATTCTCAATACTAGAGATAATCAAAGTAATCATGGCTATCAAGCTAATGGCTATGATTATCCAACTTAAAAGCTCAAACCCTTTATCAACCATACCAACAATTGACCATAACTCTGCTAAAGCTATACCAGGCATTATTGCCGATATAGCCTCCTGCTGATAATCTCTTATGCTTTTAGTAAAATGAAATAAAGCAAATTTAGACTTAAGGCCAACGAATGCCGCTGTAACTGTTTTGGGCATTAGCTCTTCTTCTGGGATTGACGATATGTCAATCCTACTAAGATCAAATACTTTTTTACCACTTTGCCAGCCAATATGAACAAGTTCATAGCCTTTTAAATCTACAAATACCGCCTTGTCAATTGGAGTTCCGGTTTTATCTAACACTCCAGATACTTTAAATGAAAAGTCATCATGCTTTTTACCTGTAGATTTACCAGATCCATGGCTGATATAGACACTAGAACCAACTTCATATCCTAATTTTTTAGCAACATCAGCACCAACTACAGCGCCTGAGATTTCAGCAAATGCGCCTCCGCTTGCAAACACAAGTTGCTTATCCCCTGCGTACTTAACATATTTAAAGTAATTTTTATCAGTAGCAATAACTCTAAAACCTTTATGACTATCTCCAAGTGCAATTGGAACTAGCCAATCTATATCTCTGCTTTTTTTAATATCATCAATAGTCTGCATGGTGATATTGTTAGTTGGGCGACCAAGATGAAACACAGTGTATAAAACCACCTCTAAAGAACTTGATCTTGGGCCGATTATCACATCAACACCTGATATGCTTTGATTAAACCCTTGTTCTGTTGCTTTTTGTATGCGCTCTATACTTAAAAGCAACACCATAGACGCCATCAGAGTTATAGTTACTAGAGCAACTGGTAGAGCTCTTGAATGAATTGATTTAAATAATAGCTTAAACATTGATAGTATTTAAGTCTATAACTTCATCAAAATGTGGTGACAAAGAAAGATCATGACTGACCATGAGTATTGCTTGAGATTTAGCATTAAATGTCTGCATAAGCTCATCTAAAAAACTATTGGTTGAATCTTTATCAAGCGCAGAAGTTGGCTCGTCAGCAAGAATTAGATTAGGACCTCCTAACAACGCTCTAGCAACCGCAACTCTTTGCTGTTGTCCAACACTAAGCTTACTGACCGAAGAGGATAAAATATTTTTGCTTAAACCTAGAGATTCAATTAACCGAGCTATTTCTTGAGGCATATTAATTACCTTATCTTTTCTATTTTTAGAAAACTTAACTCCTAAAGAAATATTATCTTCTACTGACAGAAAAGGTATTAAATTTAGCGTTTGAAACACATAGCCAATATGATCAGCCCTAATCTTATCTAGTTGGGATGATGATATTGACGAGTAATTATTATCAGCTAGGGTGATTTCACCTTCTTGCAGTTTTAAAGCTCCGGCAATAAGATTAAGTAGTGTTGTCTTGCCAGAGCCAGAAACGCCAATTAACAGTACCTTTTTACCAGCTTCAAGCTTGATATCAGGAAAGCTAATTGTACTTCCATTTTTGTATTTATATCTAAGATTGCTTGTTGTTAAGATCACCAGATAATTTTACTATCTTTTTTCTCAACTCTCTTAGAGATAGCCTTATTGTTAATAATTGCATCCACAGCAATAATATCTAGTTCAAAATGCTTAAAGGCACTAAACTCAACACTATTAAAATTACCCGGATTGTTACACTTAAATGTATAAGACAGCTCAACATCTTTGTGTGTTGACTCGGTTGAAACACTATGTAGTTCAGACTTGAAGCTTGCCATATTACACTGTGCAGATTCACTCAACACAAATAACTCTTCGTGGTCTTTAAGTTCTTGCATTTTCTGCGCTAAATTCTCTGGCTCTTTTGCATCGTCATCATGACCTTCATGGCCATGCTCTTCGTAATCGTGATCATATTCTTTTTCATGCTCTTCATCATGTTTATCATGGTCATGCTCGTCATGAGAGAATATACCTTCTAAAAATGCAACAAATCCACCTT
This sequence comes from uncultured Candidatus Thioglobus sp., assembly GCA_964344985.1. GTDB lineage: Bacteria > Pseudomonadota > Gammaproteobacteria > PS1 > Pseudothioglobaceae > Thioglobus_A. Next base: position 42,533 of record CAYFPI010000004.1, read on the forward strand.
CTTCATGATCATCGTGGTCGTCATGATGTAACTGTGAATTTAACTGTGCCATCGGCATTTGATACATAACACTTAATTGGTCTTTTTCAAAAACCATTTTCACATTATTAAGCCCATGCACATGTGCTTCAGCATGTCTTTTTTCTTCAGCTTGCGTGGTGATACTTGTAGCAATTAGTAATGATGTGGTAATTATTTTTTTCATAATATGGCTAATTAATGGTAGTTAATATAATTGCAATAATATACCATTAATAAAATAATATATTATAAAAATATCTACTGAATTAACTCTTTCATTGAGCTAAGTTTGGCCGGGAGTTGTAATACACTATGTAGCGGGTAATCTACAGCATCGAGCACACCAACATGTTTTATTTCTTTTTTATTGGCCAGTACAATAACTTTAGTATTAGAAGAATACTTGGTAAGACTGACCAATAAGACCTCTATGTTAGATTTATAGATCCCACTATAATTAGTACTATAGGCATAGAAAAACTCAACCACAATAAAATCTACCGGTTGTTTTTTAATCAAATTGATAGCTTTTCTAATACTATTAACTCTCAGCTCTGTAAGCCCTTTTTGTTGGTACAAATCGCTATAATCTGGAAATAGTGGCGACTCTACAATGGAAATAACAAAACTAGACATAGTGCCAAATACCTACAGCTTTCCTTTTAATAAGTAAAAAACAACAGCTACCAATACAGCAATAATTAATAGCTCAGCAACAAACATTTATTTAGTCATTAATTGAATAACAAGCAACACCGCCTTTTTGAGATCCTGCAGCAAACATACAGCGCGTATTTGGATTATCAGCCGGAATCCACTCATACACACGAATGTTCCAACCTGCAGTTTCAATCAAATATTCTGATGAAGGTTTAACGGTTTTTGCACCCATTGTTGTCATTTTCTCCCAAAGTCCAGCTTGAGTTGATAGCGACACTAACAATGTTAGTAAAAGCGTTATTAATTTAGTTTTCATTTTTATCTCCTATATGTTTTACAAATCAGCGCATACCACGCTTATTTTTAATAAGCTCATAAGCACTAATAATTTCTTGGGTTTTTTCTTTAGCAATTATCATCATTTCCTCTGGCAAGCCTTTTGCCACCAACTTATCTGGATGGTGTTGCGCCAATAGTCGACGATAAGCACGCTTCAGCTCCTTATCAGTTGCACTCTTATCCACACCCAGTATGGCATAAGCATCATCAGTTGTTGGCTGATTTGCATGATGACTAGCAGCTGCAAACTGATGAATTAAATTCTCTAATTCATGCAGTGAAAAATATAGTTTCTGTGCAATATATTTTAAAACATCGTGTTCTTTAGAGTCCAACACACCATCAGCATAAGCAGACTGAATTTGAATTTCTAAAAACATGCGCACCAAATGTGTGCGCCTATGGCTTTCAAGTCGGAATTGTTCCAGCACTTCATCCAAATTAAAATCTTTTTGCTTGCCTTGATTAAACAGCTCTTTTGCAACCTTCTGCATATCACTATCCAGCTGCATATGTTGCATCACTCGTTGTGCGAGCAATATTTCAGATTTTGACACCCTGCCATCAGCCTTGGCAATATAACCCATAACTGAAAACACGCTACTAAAAAATGCAGCCTGAACACGCTGCTGATCACCGATATGATAATCCTTAGAAAATCCACCAAAGCTAGATTTTCCTCTAGAAAGATTACCTGCAAATGCCGCACCTAGCATTGCACCTAGTGGCCCACCCAATATAAAACCAAATGCACCACCCAAAACCGTTGTCCACCAACTCATAATAATTACCTAATTTATTTTTAAATGCTTAACTTATAGTTAGTGCCTAACTTAAGCAATTGCAAGTCAAGAGACATTATTTACTTTTGGTCTGCTTATTAGGTTTAGATTTCCAAAACCCCTTCTTTTTTTTGTTTTTATTTTCGGCTGAATTACTATTTTTTCCATATCTAGGCTTATTACGAGGCTTGTTTTTTTTCGGTTTTTTCTTCTTAGGTGGCAATAGTTTTTTAGCAGATTCTGGCACATTATGATCTGGCACAAAATCATCCACCATAATTCGATCTAACTTTTTTTGTGTAAGCCTTTCAATGTCAAAAAGCTGCTTAGCCTCATCTGCACTCACAAGTGACACTGCCTCTCCTTTTGAGCCAGCTCTTCCTGTACGACCAATACGGTGCACATAATCTTCTGGCACATGTGGCAAATCAAAATTCACCACATGAGGCAACTGATCAATATCAATACCTCGTGCAGCAATATCGGTAGCCACCAGCACGTTTACTTTACCAGTTTTAAAATCAGCCAATGCTCGTGTACGGGCACCTTGAGACTTATTGCCGTGAATGGCTGCTGCTGTAATATTTTTCTTACCTAATTGGGTAGCAATGCGATTAGCGCCGTGTTTGGTACGACTAAACACCAGCACCTGATACCAGCCATGATCTTTAATAAGCTTGGCTAATAACGCTTGCTTTTTAGATTTATCAACTGGATGAATCCATTGTTTAACTGCTTTTACGGTTGAATTTCTTGGTGTAACAGAAATTTCAACAGGGTTTTTTACCAAAGTTTTTGCCAGCTTTCTAATTTCATCAGAGAATGTTGCTGAGAACATTAACGTCTGTCTTTTAGCAGGTAAAATCTTCAAAATTCTCTTAATATCGTGAATAAAGCCCATATCTAGCATTCGATCGGCCTCATCAAATACAATGATTTCTAACTGGTCAAATTTCACTGCATTTTGCGAATACAGATCTAACAAACGCCCTGGTGTTGCCACCAATATATCAACACCACCACGCAATTTTTGCATTTGCGGATTAATTTTTACACCACCAAATACTACAGTTGATTTAAGTGGCAATTGCTTACCATAAGTAGCAACACTGTCTTGAACTTGGGCAGCAAGCTCACGCGTTGGGGTTAGGATAAGTGTACGAACCTGGTTTGATCTTGCCAGTTGTCCTTTGGATAAAAGTTGCAAAATCGGCAAAGTAAATCCTGCCGTTTTTCCTGTACCGGTTTGTGCTGCAGCCATTACATCTCTACCCTCTAGAACCAATGGAATAGACTTTTCTTGAATGGGAGATGGCGTGTTGTAGCCTTTATTTTCAACTACCTCTAGGATTGAATCTGAGAAGCCTAATTTAGAAAATCCCATAATGATACAGGTTGAATTAAAAGATGCTTATTTTACAGACACTCTTAACAAGCAATCTATAATACTATTGATGGACAAATATCAGGAAATAAAAACCCCTTGCATTGGAATTTGCAAATACAATAAAAGTAATTATTGTGTTGGGTGTAAGCGTCATAGCGACGAAATTACCAACTGGATCAACTATTCAGAACAGATGCGTAATGCTATTATGCAAGACTTAAAAGATCGAAAAATAGACTAAACCAACTCTGCAGGTGTGCGTGCTTTAATGGTTAATGCATGCAACTCGCCAGAATCAATTTCTTTACGTACAGCACTTCACACTAACTTTTGCCTTGCAAGCAGTGACATGCCCTCAAA
>CAYFPI010000004.1:46091-63108 GCA_964344985.1 uncultured Candidatus Thioglobus sp.
GACACCACCAAAGTAGAACAACTACAACCATCGCCTTCCATGGTAACGGTTGCGTTTTCAATGCTTGCCTCTAGCTTTGCTTGAATCTCATCTAGTGTCACAGCTACGCTCCAAATGCACCCTTAAGTGCAAAGAAGAATAAGATTGACATTAATGCGCCTGCTGGCAATGTAATCAACCATGATAAGAAGATTTTGTTAATTACTCGAGTGTCAAGTGCTGCCATACCTCTAGCGATACCAACACCTAATACAGCACCCACTAGTACTTGTGTGGTTGATACTGGCAAGCCTGTACCCGATGCAATTACTACCGTCGCTGCTGCTGCCAATGTTGCTGCAAAGCCACGCGATGGTGTCAGCTGAGTAATGCCTGTACCAATGGTTGCAATGACTTTATGACCATAAGTTACCAAGCCTAATACAATACCACCACCACCAACTAGCAAGATTCCAACTGGTAATGAGCTCTTAGAGCCAATAATTCCACCACTTTCAATAACACCATAAATAGCTGCCAAAGGACCAATTGCGTTTGCAACATCGTTTGATCCGTGAGCAAAAGCCATGGCTGCAGCAGTAATAATCATAAGCACGCCAAACACTCTTTCCATAGAGGTAAAATGAAACTCCTTATTCTCTGCAGGATCAAGATGAATACGGCGAATCATAATTGTACCAATCGTAGCCACAAGCACACCAAAACCAATTGCTAGTGAATAACTTGTTGATGTATCAAAACTTAGACCAACATGTTTAAGACCTTTGAAAATCGTTACTAGCGCAATAACAAAACCTACCAAGAACATGTAAAAAGGTACGTACTTTTTAGCATTCTCAAAAGGTTTGTCAGTATCAATAACAAGGCTTTGTAAGCTTTTAAACAGCATAAAGGCAATACTACCTGCCAAAATTGGTGAAACAACCCAACTCATAGCAATTTTCCCAACCTTGCCCCAAGCAACTGCATCAACACCAACACCAACTGCTCCAAATCCAACAATAGCACCTACAATAGAGTGTGTTGTTGAAACAGGCCAGCCCAAGCTTGAGGCAATCATCAGCCAAGCTCCAGCTGCTAGTAGTGATGCCAACATACCATAAACCAACAAGTGCGGATCATCGGTAAACAATGCTGCATCTAAAATTCCTTTACGAATCGTTGCTGTTACCTCTCCACCTGCAAGCACTGCACCTGCAAACTCAAATACAACTGCAATCATAATGGCTTGTTTAATAGTAATTGCGCCAGAACCTACTGAAGTTCCCATGGCGTTTGCCACATCATTCGCACCAACACCCCATGCCATAAATAAGCCAAATAGGATGGCTAAAATTAATAAAACATCGCCGTAATTTGCAATAATTTCCATGCCAGTCTCCTATTTTATTTAGCTAATAATACTTCAAGACGAGAACCAACTTTTTGGGCTGCGTCTGCTAGCTCACCTAACCATTCAATGGCGCGATAATAAAACATAACATCTACTGGAGGCAGTTCTGCCTCTAATGGAAACAACTTAGCTCTGATTTCATGCTGAATCTTGTCTGATTCACTTTCAAGCTGGTTAACTTTTTCAATGATGGTATTAACCACTTTTCTCTCCCGAGTGCTGAATGCAGTTTCTAGCAATTCATCTAGCTCGTTAATAGCCTTAAGTGCCATGGCAGAAGTTTTAATACAAACTTCAGTTAATTCAATCACATCTTCAAAGATTGCATTAGGCAATGTCATCTTGCGATTTAGCATCAAGCCAGAAACATCCTTAGTAATATTAGCAATAGAGTCTTGAATTAATAATAGATCTAATAAATCTCTACGTGAGAAAGGCATCATAAAAGTTGATGGCAGGCTCAGTCGTAGTTTTTTCTTTAAAATGTCGGCCTCGCCTTCTTTGGTGCCGATAATGGATTTAATTCTTGCGGCTTCTTCCCAGTCTTGGGCATGAATAGCAATCATAAAACTGCCTAATTCGCCGATACATGAATGCACGTGTGTCATGTGCTGTTGGAGTGGACTGATTGGTGATTTTCCGAATAAGCCATAGATATTACTTTTTGCCATCTTCTATTCCTCTTTGTTATTAAGACATTTGCAACATGCCTTTTTGTTGTTTTTATTTTCTACTTTCTTCAAGTGCGAATTTTCTATAAAAAAAACTAACTGTCAACCCCTTTTTTTATTTTTTTTTGAGCTTGAATTTTCTTGATCTTCATCAAACAAAATTCGCTGTCCTTCCCCTTCTAAATCATCATATTGACCGCTCTTAACCCCCCTTATTAAAAGGATTACCAAAACAACCCCTACAAAAATCATGCTAGGTATTAGCCAATAAATTACATCCATTTTTTACCTCTTTATATGTTTTTATAAAACATTAGCACAATTTATTTTTAACAATCGGAATGAGTTTTTCGCGAATTTCGGAAAAAGTTGTTAAAAAAGCGTCAAATTCTTGCCCATCTGGATCATCAAAACCAACATGAATCGTTTGAGTTTTTCCAGGGAAAGTTGGGCAAGTTTCTTGCGCATTTCCACAAACAGTTACCACCAAGTCAAATTGAGTATCCATTACTGTTTCAATTACCTTGGAGCGATAATCATCACGCCACATATTGTTTTGTTCTAAAACTTTTTTTGCATTTGGGTTTACTCTACCACTAGCAGCAACTCCGCTAGAATACGCTTCAACACACTCTGACAAATCGTGGTTGATTAATGCCTCGGCAATAATTGAACGACAACTATTCCCTGTGCATAAAATTAATACTTTCTTCATTATTATTTATTCTCAATTAATTTTGTAAAAACTAGCGCTGCTAATGCTGCACCTAAAATAGTGGCCACTATATAGAGCCATAAACTCTCAAGATTACCACTCACCAATGCAGGGCCAATAGAGCGTGCAGGATTCATGCTTGCTCCAGTAATAGGCCCTGCAAACATTGCCTCAAGGCCAACTGTAAATCCAATAGCAACACCGGCAAAATCCTTGATTGCCTTACCATGTACTGCTGAACTACTAATAACCAGCATCAAAATAAAAGTTAGAATGAACTCAAACCAAAAAGATTGCGCCTCAGACCCATGAGGTAGTGTCGCACCCAAATACGCTACCTGTTGCATTGAGGTAATATCTTCGAACAATAAAAAATACAAACTATAACTAGCCAAAATAGCGCCTAACACTTGGGCCATGATGTAAGGTAATACTTTTGATTTATTAAACTCACCCATGAGCCAAAAAGCAATACTGACCGCTGGATTAAAGTGCGCACCAGAAACATGACCAAAACTATAAATCAACGCCACAATCACAAAACCAAAAGTAAGTGCGATACCAGTATGCCCTGACTCGCCAGTTAGCGCACCAATAGCCATAGCGCCCGTGCCAGCAAATACTAATATATAAGTACCTAAAAATTCTGCAATTAAACTCTTTTTCATGAATTCTTATTATAAAAAAATTAAAACGTATTTTTTGTATTATTTAAACCATGGCAACAATACTTATGAAAAACTCAAAAGCAAACCAACAATAATCATAACACTGCCACTAATTTGATTAATGCGCTCATCCATACCAGGTTTGGCAATTAGTGTTTTGATTTGACCAGTGGCTAAATTAATCAAACTTATGCCCACCAACAAACCCGTGCCAACCGTTAACAATATCTCAATACCATGAATAAAATTCACATTTGACAAATTGATAAATGCCGGCAGTATTGCAATATAGAAAATCATAACTTTCGGATTGGTTAAGCTAATTAACAACCCAGTTAAAAATTCTTTAATATTTGATTTTTGACTAGATGTAGATCCAAGTTTAACTTTATGCGCTGTCCAGGTACTATAACCAAGATATATCAAATAAAGTCCGCCCAGTATTCTAATGTGGTTCATTATCGGTGTTACCATTTCTGCAAACAAGTCTAGGGAAAAGATAACCGCTACCAGATAAACCAAATCTCCCAACACCATGCCAAATGATAAGTAAAAAGCTGAAAAAAAACCTTGCGACATGCTTTTTGCAAAAACTGCCAAAGTGCCTGGACCAGGTGAGACTACAAACACAAAAGCAATGAAAAATAACGCTAAAAAATCTGAAATACTCATGGCTTAATATAATGCCACAAAAACACCCACCAACATCATAGTAATACCGGTTATCTCATTTACTCTTTTAATAACTTTTGGATTTTCAATATGTTGGCGTAATTTAAGCCCAACAATATTAGCAATACTAAGTGAGAATAAAACTGTAATACCAACCACTATAATGACCTCTACAGAAGTCGATGAGTCAATATTTTCTAGATTTATAAAGAGTGGTAGAAACGATAAATAATAAATCATGGTTTTTGGATTTGTGCCGCCAACAACAACCCCTGCTATGAATAATTTTATAACTGACTGCTTGTCTGCACTATTTTCAAAATTAACACCCTTAGCTCTAAATTGCATATAGCCAATATATAAAAGATACATTGCTCCAAAAATCTTAATATAAAGCATTGACTGATCAATCAGTTGCGCCAAAACACCCAGTGCAAAAATAGCAATGGATACATATAACATATCAGTAATGGTATGACCGATAGATAGCCACAATGCTGGGGCGGCGCCAAACCTTGTGGCTGTTGCTAGAACTGCAAAAATACCTGGTCCGGGCGATATAGCATAGACAAACGTTGCTAGCGCTAAAGACAGTAGTGTGAGTATATCCATCTGCTATAATTTAAAAATATTATTAAAACAAATTTTAACTTGATATGAATTTAGATTATCTTGATTTTGAACAGCCAATTGCTGATTTAGAAGGCAAAATTGAAGCGCTTTGTAGTATTAAAGACAAGGCAGATATTGTTAAAGAAATGGAGGCGCTTAAATCAAAAAGTGCAACACTAACCAAGAAAATATTCTCTTCATTAGATGACTGGCAAATTTCACAATTAGCACGCCATCCAAAACGCCTATACACGCTAGATTACATCAACGAAGTATTTGATGAGTTTACTGAATTACATGGCGATAGAGCCTATGCAGATGATCACGCTATTGTTGGTGGCATTGCTAAATTAGATGGCAAGCCAGTTATGTTTATTGGCCAACAAAAAGGCCGAACCACACAAGAAAAACTAAAGCACAATTTTGGCATGCCACGCCCTGAAGGTTATAGAAAAGCTCTACGCTTGATGAAACTAGCCGAAAAATTCTCAATGCCAATCATTACTTTTATTGATACACCGGGCGCCTACCCAGGTATTGGTGCTGAAGAAAGAGGGCAAAGTGAAGCCATTGCTAGAAATCTATTTGAAATGTCTACATTAAAAACGCCAATTATTTCAGTGGTTATTGGCGAGGGTGGCTCAGGTGGTGCGTTAGCCATTGGTGTAGCAGACACTATGATGATGTTTGAATATTCAATTTATTCAGTTATCTCTCCTGAAGGTTGTGCGTCAATTCTTTATAAAGACGCTGCAAAGGCCAATATTGCGGCTGAATCTTTAAAACTTACTTCAGAACATCTAAAAAAAGAAGGTCTAATTGATGAGATTATTGCTGAGCCATTAGGCGGTATTCACCGCAACCCAGATGAGGCAAGGCAATTATTAAAGGCTGCACTGATTGAACAAGTATCAGCACTTGAATCTAAATCGGTTGATGCTTTATTGCAAAATCGACAAGATAAATTACTAAGCTTTGGACGATTTAAAGACTAAAGATCTCTATCTTGAGGGCAAGCAAATTGTCCTCGGCTTAAGTGGCGGTATTGATTCAATTGTACTGCTTCACTATCTTCACTTACATTACCCAAAACATTTAAGAGCTATTCACTGCAACCATCACCTATCTCAACATGCAGATAATTGGTCAGGGTTCTGTCAAGAATTATGCGCAACACTTAACATTCCATTCTCAAGCATTAGTTTAAATATAGAAAAAGACGCTAATTTAGAAGAAAATGCACGTAAAAAACGATATTATTCATTATCGTGCAACTTAGGAGAAAATGAAGTGCTGTGCACAGCTCATCATCAAGATGATCAGGCTGAAACCTTACTGTTGCAATTGTTTCGTGGCTCTGGTGTAGCTGGACTGGCTTCTATGCCAAAAGAAAAACCGCTGGGTAAAGGCACTCATTATCGCCCTATGCTGAGTATTCAAAAACAACAAATACTGGATTATGCAAAAAAACATCATCTCAACTGGATTGAAGATGATAGCAACAATAATACCAATTTTAGAAGAAATTACCTACGTTTAGACATAATTCCACAGCTGTCAAAAGTTTATAAAAATTTAACAAAAACCTTATATCGCGGTGCAAAACACCAGTCAGAAGCCTTAAAGCTCTCCCGTGAGCTGGCTGATATTGATCTTCAAAATAATAACATTGTTAATGACAGTGGCAGAATTAATATTAACGCACTAAAAACATTAGAAATCCACCGAATTAAAAATATTTTGCGTCATCACTTAAGTTTGATGAATTTTTTAGCGCCAAGCGATAAAGTCATGGATCAAATTATAGATTTACTAAACGCCAAAGAAGATGCTCAACCTTTGGTTAGCTGGGAGACATTTGAAATTCGTCGCTACCAATCAGAACTTTATTTTATTAATAAACAAGAGGATAAAAAACCAGATAATTGCCCTATTTATGAAGAATTGCAAAATTTGCCAAATTTTTCTATTCGTTATCGAACCGAAGGGCAACGCATTAAATTACCAGGAAAAACCCACTCTCAATCACTTAAAAAAGTCTTGCAAGATGCAAACATCCCACCTTGGGAGAGAAATTCACTAAAAATGTATTATATTGACGATGAATTGCGCGCCATGGAGCGTCTTGGATCAATGGAACATGCAGAATAAACCCTTGCTACTGATAAGGATTGGCTATTTGCATTTTTTCTAAAATTTTTACCTCAAGATCTTCCATTGTTTTGGCTTCACTTTCTGTCATATGGTCATAACCTAATAAATGTAGGGTGCCGTGGACTGCCATGTGAACTAAATGATCATTAAATGCCTTTTGTTGCTCATTTGCTTCTTCTAACACCACATCTGTACAAATAACCACATCACCCAAAATAGACTCATCAATTTCAACAGGAAGATCACTTGGAAAAGACAAGACATTGGTTGGTTTATCTTTATAGCGATAAGTCTTGTTTAGCGCTTGAATTTCACTCTTGTTAACAATTCTAATTAACAGTTCGCCCTCTCCCCTGTCTAAGTCATTAATCACTTGTTGCAAAGTATCAATAAGATTTTGCTCATCAATTAAATCATCATCGATAGTGTTTTGAATAACAATCACATTCAATATTTAGAATAAAATGATTTTTATTTTACCCATATAAAATTACCTCTCAATGGCGATCGTTGAAGTTGCAATACCAGTACCTCTTGCCAAAACATTTGATTATTTATCAGATGTTGATATAGCTATTGGTGTGCGCGTAAAGGTGTCTTTTGGGCGAAAAAAAGTCGTTGGTGTTGTGCTAAACAACAAAGACAAAAGTGAATTTGATAAACTCAAATCTATCGAAGAGATTCTTGATGAAAATCCGATTCTAGACCAGCCAATTCTGGACTTTTTGTTTTGGTCAGCCAATTATTACCATCACCCCATTGGCGAGGTGATATCAGCAGCACTGCCTAAAAATTTGCGTCTTGGAAAAGAGGCAAAAATCAAAAAAGTTTATGGTCTGCCTAGCAAAACCCAAGGCCCTAACTTTGACACAACCGATGAGCAGAAAATAGCCATTGATCAAGTTCTAAAATCAAGTAATAACTACCAAGGTTTTTTGCTTCACGGCGTGACTGGCAGTGGAAAAACTGAGGTTTATCTTAATATTACTCAGTCCATGTTAAATCAAGGAAAGCAAGTGTTGGTACTGGTTCCAGAAATTGGGCTCACGCCACAAATGATCGCCAGGTTTGAATCGCGCCTGGAAACACGTGTGGTTGCTATTCACTCACAACTGAACGAAACGCAAAAGCTTGATAGTTATCTAATGGCAAGCAGTGGTGAGGCTGGTGTAGTACTTGGAACTCGTAGTGCGATTTTTGCACCAATGCCAAATCTTGGTCTAATCATTGTTGATGAAGAACATGACAGCTCTTTCAAACAACAGTCAAGCTTCCGCTACTCTGCGCGTGATCTAAGCTTGGTTCGCGCCAAACAAGCCAACATTCCTTTAGTATTGGGCACAGCTACGCCATCATTAGAGTTATTAAAGGGCGTTATGGATAAAAAAATAACACGACTAACACTCGCTAAGCGTGCTGGTGGTGCTGTTTTGCCAAAAGTTAGTTTAATTGATATGCGCGCCCAGACTGATCCTGGACATGCCAAAAGTGCTTTGTCTAGATTGCTGATTGAGAAAATGCAGCAATATCTCGATTCAGGAAAACAAGTAATGCTGTTTATTAACCGTCGTGGGTATGCACCAATGTATTTTTGCACTGCATGCGGCTGGAAATCAACTTGTAATCATTGCGATGCCAGCATGATTTACCACAGACACGTTAATCGCCTTAAGTGTCATCATTGTGGTGATGAGAAAATGCCAGAGCATTCTTGTCCTGAATGTAAAGAAAGTAAATTAGAAGTTTTTGGCTACGGCACTGAACGATTGGAGGAAACACTTATTTCTCATTTTTCTAACACGCCAATTATTCGCATTGATCGTGATACCACTAGGCGCAAGAAAGCCTTTTCTCAACACTTAGAGCAAATCAATTCAGGCGAGCCTTGTATTATTGTGGGCACTCAAATGCTTGCAAAAGGGCATGATTTTTCCAATCTTGCCATGGTGGGAATTTTAGATATTGATGCAGGATTATTATCTAGCAATTTTCGAGCTACTGAGTATTTGGCGCAGTTGTTAATTCAGGTCTCTGGTCGCGCGGGTAGAAACAAAGAACAAGGAGAGGTGGTTATCCAAACTCGCTATCCTGATCATCCTATTTTTAGTTATGTGTTGTCCAGTCATTATACTCAATTTGCCTCTCAACTACTTAAACAACGCATGAGTGCTATGATGCCGCCATTTGCACATCAAGCTTTATTGTGTGCAAATGCTAAAAATAAACAACATGCTGAGGATTTTTTGCGTGAAGCGGCAGGACTATTTAAAAGCATTCAAATGGATACAGTAGAGATTTGGGGACCGGTGGTTAATATCATTGAGAAAAAAGCTGATTATTATTATTTCAACCTGTATTTGCAGTCGGACGATAGAAAATCATTGCATCAAATGCTGTCAACATTTAACAAACATATTGACAGCTTAACACTAAAAAATAAGGTTCGATATTATTTGGATATTGATCCAATTGAGTAATTAATCCAACACTCTTTCTAGAAATAAATAAACAGCGTAGGCATTTTTTCGATTGGCCGCTTCAAAAGCAGGTTCGTCTTCAAAATCTGACCAATCAATTGCATCGTAAGATTCTTCAAACCCAGCCATATCTTCAATTACTGGTGTGAATTTTTCTAGCAAAAAGTTTAGATAACGATAGGTTAAATCCATGGTTTCTTTAGGTTGGTCAGAGGCCAGCCCATGCCCAGGAACAAAGTACTCCATCTCAATATTACGTACACGCTCAAGTGTGTCTGACCACTTAATAATATCGGCATCACCCACAAATGGAATGCGCCCCTCAAAAATAATATCACCACTATAAAGTGTCTGATCATTCAAGCTTAATAAAGACATGTCTCCTTGTGAATGAACTCTGCCAAAATAACTGATTAAAAACTGATGTTCACCTAAGATAAATTTAGTATCCTGATTAATAATTCGGTCTGGCTCAATTAGGCGAGTTTTATTGTTAATCCACGGGTAGAGCGATGTTCGTCTTGATTCTAACAAGTTAGATGCCGACTCAGAATCTAGATAATCCCAAGCGCCTTTAGGCGCCCAAATTTGTGCGCCCAAATCTTTAAAAACCTGAAGTCCATAAATATGATCCGCATGATAATGACTAACCACAACAACTTTGATTGGCTGGTCTGTTACTTTTCGAATTTCACTCAATAGTTCATTGGCAAGTGATGGCGTTCCCAGTGCATCAAATACCACCACACCCTCACTGGTTACCACAAAGCCTGCATTGGAAATAAAACCTTCATACTCTGTTGCGGCGCCTGACAATCCAGGCACGTAGTAAGCACTACCATTTAATAATTGCGCTTCAACCTCAACATTGACTGGTTCATAATCACTCGCCTGAGATGACAATATCCACCAGCTTAACAGTAGAATTATTTTCTTCATAACTCCTCTATAATAGTTTTAATCGCTCTAGTAATAGTTAACAACTCATCTTTTGTAATAATAAACGGTGGCATGGTGTAGAGCAATTTTCCATAAGGTCGCAGCCATACACCTAGCTCAATAAGGCGCTTTTGAGTTTGTTCCATATCTAGTCTATCCTGCATTTCAATCACACCAATGGCGCCCAAAATACGCACATCAGCAACCTTTTTATGATGACGCAAGGTTGATAATTCAGAGTGCAAGGTTTTTTCAATATCAGCAATGTTATCTTGCCATGGTGAGTTTAATAATAACTCAATGCTGGCATTTGCAACACTACATGCAAGTGGATTGGCCATAAAGGTTGGGCCGTGCATGAGTACACCAACTGAATTTGATACTTCATCTGTTGTTAGTGTAGCCGCAAGCGTCATATAGCCGCCGGTTAATGCCTTTCCAAGACACAAAATATCTGGCTCAACATCAACATATTCAAGCGCAAATAACTCACCTGTTCGACCAAATCCTGTGGCAATTTCGTCCAAAATAAACAATACTTCATGTTGTTCACATAATACCTTTGCCTGTAGCAAATACTGAGGATTGTAAATTCGCATCCCGCCTGCACCTTGCACAACTGGCTCTAAAATCATGGCTGCAATTGAATCTGAATGTTGTTTGAGCGTTAATTCTAAATCACTCAACGACTCGTCCAATGACACCATCGACGGGCTATTAACAAAAAAATGTTTTGGCAGTATGCCTGAAAATAAATGGTGCATGCCATTATCAGGGTCACACACGCTCATTGCGCCAAACGTATCTCCATGATATCCGCCACGAACAGTTATAAATTTTTGCTTACTGGGTTGATTTTTGTTATGCCAATATTGCAAGGCCATTTTCAGGGCAGACTCAACTGCCACCGAGCCTGAATCAGCAAAAAAGACTTTGGTTAAATTCTCTGGCGTGATGTCTACCAAAGTTTTTGCTAGATCAATAGCGGGTTGATGAGTTAAACCACCAAACATCACATGCGACATTTTCTTTAACTGATCATTTGCCGCTTGATTAAGTACTGAATGATTATAGCCATGAATTGCGCTCCACCACGAACTCATGCCGTCAATAACTCGTTGACCAGATTCTAAATTCAGATAAACACCATTAGCTGACTCAACTAAATAAGTGTCAACCTCATTAGGAACTTTGGCATAAGGATGCCAAATATGCTGTTGATCAAATGTATCCATACAGATACATTTTACTTACAAATAATCTTTAAGCTCAGCCATTGAGTCAATCACCAAATCTGGATTGGCATCACGAATATCATTGCCATGGTTATAACCATATGACATACAAATAATATCAAATTCAGCGGCACGTGATGCTTTTACATCGCTAATAGAATCGCCCAACATCATGGCGTCTTTTGGATCAACGCCAAAGAATTTTGCACCATGCAATAATGGCAATGGGTCTGGCTTTTTCTTTTCTAAAGTATCACCAGAAATAACAATCTCAAACTCATCAAAAATACCAAGATCTTTTAATAAAGGGTGTGTAAATTGCTCAGCTTTATTAGTCACACAGCCTAATGTATAGCCACGCGATTTCATATAATCTAGCCCTTCTCTAACACCTTCATACAAGCAAGAACGACCCGAGGTATTTTCAGCATACAAGTCTAAGAAAATTGGGTAGGCTTTGTCATACTCAGACTGATCGACCACACCTTCAAGCTCTCCAGTTAACGACCTTTCAACTAACTTTGGCACGCCATTGCCTACCCAATGTCTTACTTTGGCTTCTCCCCAGGTGTTTCTGCCCATGGCTTTCATGGTTTCATCAACACAGTAGGCTAAATCTGGCACACTATCAACTAAAGTGCCATCAACATCGATCATAATTAATTTCGGGTTAAATTTTTTCATATTTATCTAGGTTCTATGGGTAGAATATTATTTAATTTTTATTGCGAGCTATTGTAATGCAAAACTCTCTAACAATTGGTTTTATTGGCGCTGGAAATATGGCGTACGCTATTATTTCCGGACTTATTAATAATGGCATCAATGCTAGTCAACTTAAAATCAGCGATACCAATGAGTCTCTATTATCCCTGCGTAAACAAGAGTTTAACCTTGAAGTATTTACGGATAATATTGAGCTTGCCTGTTGCTGTGATGTTATTATTTTAGCAGTCAAACCTCAAATTCTGTCTGCTGTATGCCATGAGCTACAATCTTCTATTAAGGACAATACGCTAATCATCTCCATTGCGGCTGGTGTCAAGTCTCATGATATTGATCGTTGGCTAGGCAAAGAAAAATCCATTGTTCGCACCATGCCAAATACGCCTGCACTACTCAACCAAGGCATTACAGGATTGTTTGCCAATGATAAAGTATCTAACGAGCAAAAAGAGATTGCAACTCATATTCTAAATGCAGTTGGTCAAAGCCTATGGGTGGAAACTGAAGATATGCTGGATGCGGTAACCGCTTTATCGGGTAGCGGCCCTGCTTATGTTTTTCTTATGATTGAGTCAATGACGAAAGCTGGCGCGGCACTTGGACTTGAAGAAAAAATAGCTGAAAAGCTTGCCATTCAAACTGTTTTAGGTGCTGGCATGATGGCAAAAAATTCCGATGACTCGCCTCATGAACTACGTCAAAAAGTTACTTCGCCTAATGGCACAACTCAGGCAGCTATCGAGTCTTTTCAAGATCAAAATTTTGAAGCTGTTGTGTCGCATGCAATGCGCTCAGCTTTTGACAGAGCAGGCGAATTAGCTCAAGAATTAGGCGATCAAGATTGACAGATCCCGTTCATTTGACACTCAAGCCGTCTAATATTTATTATTTACTCTCCTTAGGGGTTCATTTAGCAACAATATTGGTTATTTGGGCATATTCAATTAATAATTACATTAGTTTTGGGGCTAGTGTTTTTGTCATCTACGGTTGGTATTCTTTAGCGCAGAAAATTTCATTAAAAACACCGGGAAGTATTTGTTCGATCGAACTTAATCAAAACTTTATTTATTTGAAAGACAACACAGGCAAAGTATTGCAATATCCTCAGTTTTTTTGCGCATATCAGTCTAATTTTTTAGTGATAATCAACGCTGGAAAACAGTCTTTAATATTATTTAAAGACTCTATAGTTGGCCAATCACTTTCAAAACTAAATTTAGCTCTTAATGTTAAACGCTGAGGATACACTCAAACTTAATGTACTAATTGCCACGTCAATTGCAATTCGTATTGATACTTACAAGCTGATTGTTGTTGGGTTGAATGCCCAATATAAAGAGCAAACCATTGCACTGCATCCAACAGGAGACAGTGCAATCTACATAGAAGAGGTCAAAAAACTCTTGGTTACTAAGGTACTTGGATCAATGGGAGGATATCCTTCTTATTTAAAACGCTGGTCCAGAATGGGACAAGTTGAATCGAATAACTTAGCTTCACTATTAAAACTAGGCGAAGTTGAAGCGGTAGTGGCGGTATCAAATGCAACCAACCTTGATGAAGACTTATTAAAACTCACTTGGTGGTGTGCAACCAATACAGATAATCAAGCTGAAATTGGTCGATTTTTACTAACCAAAGATTTTGTGATTAATACTCAAATTGGCAAAGATATTGCTGCCTATTTATTAGAATTTTTACCTTTTGTTAATGACGCTGAACAGCTAATAGAAACTACCAATCTGGTTTTGCAAAAAGATTTAATTAGTGCCGATTCAAAGGCAAAACTTTGGAAGCAAGGTCAAAGAAAAACAGCGTTTTTGGTTGGTTTTTTGGAAAGAATGCAAGGCAATCTACCCAATGAAGTCTTTGCAGTTTCACATGAATTTCATCACCCAGATCTACAGGTTGCATCAACAGAGCAGGCACAAATACTATTTAAAACAATTGAACATATTCTTAAAAAAATAAACCAAGAGTTTGTGCTTTATCGTACACTCGAAGTGCTTGGAAAATTCATGCAACACTCCGACATTTCAAAACACGAATCCATTAATAACTTGACCGACCAAGCCAAGACGATTACTCAAAATGAAATACAGGAGAGAGATCAGCTATATGCTAGATTGCTATTAGCAGGTGTTAGCGAGCGCTTAGTGGTTAGCACCATCTCTGCCCATAATCTTACAGGTTCTGGCATACGTAAAAAATTAGCTAATGTTTTAGAGCCAATCCAGCAAGCACTTAAAGTACTAACTACCCCATAGTAATTGCATATTTGCAATAGCAGCCAGTGATGCAGTTTCTGTTCTTAGCACTCTAGAACCTAATAATAACGGTTGAGCACCTTGATCAATTGCTAGATTGATTTCATCATCGCTTAATCCACCCTCAGGGCCAATGACAATACTAGCTTGATTAAGCGCTTGCATTTGTATTAGGTTTTTTTCTGCTCGGTGATGTAGCACAAATCCATTGCCAAAATCACTACGAATAAATTCATCAAACTGTTGTGGCGCTTGCAGTACTGGCAAGATTGATCTACCTGATTGCTCGCAAGCGCCGATAATAATTTTTTTCCAATGCTGAATACGCTTTTCTAGCTTGTCACCTTTAAGTCGCACCACACAATGCTGAGTAAAGATAGGGACAATACTATTAACACCAAGCTCAACAGCTTTTTGCATTAAGAAGTCCATCTTCTCACCCTTAGCAATGCCTTGTACTAAAGTAATGTTTAAGCTGGATTCACTATTATTTTCAACACGCTCTAACAATTCAACTTCACATTGTTTTTTAGCTGAAATTACTTTGGCAATATAGTTAAATCCATCGCCGTTAAACAAGGTGATGTTCTTGCCTTGTGGAAATCTCAATACCTTGATCAGATGGTGTGACCCATATTCATCAAGCATTAAATTACCACCAACTTTCAACGGGGTATTTTGATACAGTCGTACGTGTTTCATGGTATCTT
Organism: uncultured Candidatus Thioglobus sp.; assembly: GCA_964344985.1. Classification (GTDB taxonomy): domain Bacteria; phylum Pseudomonadota; class Gammaproteobacteria; order PS1; family Pseudothioglobaceae; genus Thioglobus_A. The sequence continues at coordinate 61,334 of CAYFPI010000004.1, forward strand.
TGTTTAGTATTAAATCCAACACAGCAAATGATACATCAAAAAAGAAGGGATGCACTTTTAAGCCAATTGGAAGATGGTGCATGCGTAGTTCTCTCAACCAATCCTGAACAGCCCAGAAATGGCGATGTTACTTTTCCTTTTCGAGCGCATAGTGATTTTTATTATTTGACCGGCTTTCAAGAGCCAGAATCAGTTGCTGTTTTTTCTAAAAACAATTACACGATTTTTTTACGCCCAAGAGACGAAAAGCGTGAAATATGGGATGGAAAACGCCTAGGAGTTAACGATGCACCTAATGCTTTAGGTGCTGATCATGCTGTTGCCATTGAGCATTTAGATACAAATCTAAACGATATTATTTCAAAAGCAACCGTTGTTTATTTTGACAATAAGCAAACCAAACTTGATGTAATTATTAACAACACACTGTCGTATCACCAAACAAAATCATATACGCCTGTTTTGCATGAAATGCGCCTTATCAAAGATGAGCATGAAATTGCCATTATGCAAAAAGCAGCCAATATTTCTATCAAAGCTCATGAAAAAGCCATGAAACATGCCAGAGTTGGAATGTACGAATATGAGCTACAAAGCTATTTCGATGGCCATTTTACAAAAAACAACGCGCAGCATGCGTATACACCAATCGTTGCAGGCGGTAAAAATGCATGCGTACTCCACTACATAGAAAACAATCAATTATTAAAAGATCAAGAATTAGTGCTGATTGATGCTGGTTGTGAACTTAGCAACTACGCTTGTGATATTACTCGAACTTTTCCGATTAATGGAAAATTTTCCAAACCCCAAGCGCAAATCTATCAAATCGTGTTGGACGCTCAATTAGCTGCAATTAAGAGTATCAAGCCTGGTGTTAGCGTACATACGCCTCATCAAATTGCCAGTCGAATTATTAAACAAGGCCTTATTGGTCTTAATATTTTGCAAGAAGATGAAGATTTGACAAAGTTTTATATGCATGGCACTGGGCATTGGTTAGGCCTTGATGTGCACGATGTTGGTGAATATAAAATCAATAAACAACATCGAACATTTACACCAGGCATGGTAATTACTGTCGAACCAGGAATCTACATTCGTGACAATGATAAAATTAACAAAGTTTTCCATGGGATTGGCATTAGAATCGAAGACGATGTCTTAGTAACAAACGATGGAAATACCGTATTAACAGGCGATTTAGCCAAAACTATTGATGAAATAGAATCTTTAATGAAAAATTAAATTATGAACATACAACAAGCAATCAAAGCAGTTATTAGCAAGCAAGATTTAAGCGAAAAAGACATGACTGAAGTCATGACCAGCATCATGACAGGGCAAGCAACTGATGCGCAAATCGGTGGTTTTTTAGTTGGTCTATCTATCAAAGGCGAAAGTATTAAGGAAATTACTGCAGCTGCCAAAGTAATGCGCTCTTTAGCAAAAGGTGTTAACGTTGGTAAAGCTAAACACTTGGTTGACACTTGTGGCACGGGTGGTGACGGCTTAGGATTATTCAATATATCCACGGCTTGCGCTTTTGTAGTAGCTGCAGCAGGCGCCCAAGTGGCTAAGCATGGCAATCGCTCTATTTCTTCTAAATCTGGTAGTGCCGATGTATTGGAAGCAGCAGGTGTTAACCTTGATATGAGTGCTGAACAAATTAGTAATTGTGTAAGTAAAATTGGTGTTGGCTTTATGTTTGCACCTGCACACCATTCTGCTATGAAACATGCCATCGGCCCAAGAAAAGAATTAGCAGTAAGAAC
>CAYFPI010000004.1:63118-79035 GCA_964344985.1 uncultured Candidatus Thioglobus sp.
TACTCCAAGTATTGCGGAAGAAATCCCTGCCTTAAGAGAATTAGCAGTAAGAACTATTTTTAACGTACTGGGGCCATTAACCAACCCTGCTAAAGCGCCTAATCAAGTTATGGGTGTTTATGACAAAAACCTAGTTGAGCCAATTGCTCATGTACTTAAAGCATTAGGTTCAAGACATGTTATGGTGGTGCATTCAAATGATGGACTTGATGAAATTTCAATTGCTGATAACACCTATGTTGCAGAGCTTAAAGATGGAGTGGTTAGTACTTATACGCTCAATCCAACTGACATGGGATTGCCATTAGGTGATCTAAACGACATTAAGGCGGACAATGCCGATGACTCATTAGCACTTATTCAGCAAGCACTAGATGGCAAAAAAGGTGCTGCAAAAAATATCATTGCACTTAATGCAGGCGCCGCTATCTATGTTAGTGGACTATCCGATACATTGAAATCTGGTGTCGATAAGGCAATGAAAATCTTAAACAACGGTTCTGCACATCAAAAATTAGATGATTTTGTGCGTGAATCAACAGGCTGCTAACATGAATAAAGACACTAACTTAATTTGGATTGACCTAGAAATGACTGGGCTATTACCTGAAAAAGATGTCATTATTGAAATCGCCACTATTGTAACCGATGCTGATTTAAATATTTTGGCAGAAGGTCCGTCGCTTGCCATTCATCAAAGTAGTGAAATATTAGCTGGCATGGACGAATGGAATACTGAACACCATACTAATTCTGGCCTGGTTAAACGTGTTAAAGAAAGCAACATATCAACCAGAAATGCAGAAAAACAAACCATTGAATTTTTGTCAAAATACGTTAATGAAAGCATGTCTCCTATGTGTGGGAACACCATTTGCCAAGACAGACGTTTTTTATACAACTACATGCCTGAGCTTGAAAAATTTTTCCACTACCGTCATATTGATGTCTCAACCATTAAAGAGTTACTAGTACGCTGGAAACCTGAGAAAAAAATGATTAGAGAAGGTGAATCTCAACATTTAGCTTTGGCTGATATTCGTGACTCAATTGATGAATTAAAGCATTATCGAGACGTTTTTATTGATGTCTAGCACGCCTGAAGTTTGGCTTGCGCCTGCAAAAATAAATCTATTTTTGCATATCAATTCCAAAAGAAAAGATGGTTATCACAACTTGCAAACCATTTTTCAGCTTATTGATTTTTATGATGAGCTTAAATTTTTACCAACCAATAACGGTATTATTAAACGCATTAGTGGTAATGATAACGTTGCCAACGATCAGGATTTAATCGTTAAAGCAGCCAAGTTATTACAAGCCAAAACCAATACTTTGCAAGGAGTTGATATTTCTATTGTTAAGCGCATTCCAAGTGGAGGTGGCCTAGGTGGTGGATCTTCAGACGCTGCCACAACGCTAATTGCCCTTAATCACTTATGGAACACACAACTATCTCAATCAGACCTGATGGATATTGGCCTATCTCTAGGTGCAGATGTTCCCGTTTTTATCAATGGCTATACAGCTTGGGCCGAAGGAATTGGAGAAATTTTAAGCCCTATAAAAACACCAAATAGTCACTTCCTAGTGGTATTTATCAACCAACACACCTCAACAAAAGAAATTTTCTCGCATAAAGCATTGACAATGAGCCCGATGATAGGGAAAATATCCGACTTCTCTGAGCTTGTTAATACTCATAATGATTGTTTGCAAGCTGCTGTTGAACAAACAAATGAAATTCAACAGGCATTGGAACAACTAAACCAGTGTTCAAATGTTATTTCAGAGGCGAGAATGAGCGGCACAGGTAGTTGTGTATTTGCAGAATTTTCAACCAAGCAAGATGCGTTGGTAGCGCAAAAAAACATACCAAATAAATGGATGAGTTTTACAGCAAAAGCAATTGAAACTTCTCCGATCCTTAATTGGGCTGTCGCCAAACGGTAAGGCAACGGGTTTTGATCCCGTCATGCGCAGGTTCAAATCCTGCCAGCCCAGCCATTTTACTTTATCTTTTTTCTTTGTATTTCGTTGAGCTTGTTGCTCACTCAGTCATATAGTTACTATCTATACTCTATCCGCTCGCCCCTACGTTCGCCTCATACAAAGAAAAAAATACTCGTAAAATTAATCAAGTGTATCTCTTAAACTACCGAAAATTCTAACCAAAACCCATTAAAAACAGCCGTTTTTAAGCTAAAAATGTCATTTTTGCCTGTTATAAACATTACCTATAACATCAATTCAAAAAATTCGAAAATTTTAATAATTGCTTAATTTTGTAACTAAAATGTGATACCATATTGCTATGAGTAAAAAGAACAAACTGTTAAAGCGATTTTTAGAAAAACCAACTAGAAAAGATTTAACATTTGATGAATTAAGTTCTTTATTAACAGGTTGCGGTTATACAAAAATAGAAGGAAAAGGCTCTGCTGTAAAATTTTATAACAAGAAGGAGGATAATTTAATAAACCTGCACAAGCCCCATCCAAACAACATATTGAAGGTGTATTTAGTAAAGCAAATACAAGTAAAATTAAAGGAGATTTGTAATGAGTAATATTATTGAATATAAAAATTATATTGGAAGTGTGGAATATTCTCATGAGGATAAATGCTTTTTTGGAAAATTAGAAATGATTGATGATTTGGTTACTTTTGAGGCCACCAGTGTGGATGAACTAGAAGCTAACTTTAAACATAGTGTGGATGATTATATTGACACTTGTTCTGCATTAAATCGGGTGCCACAAAAAACCTATAAAGGTGTTTTTAATGTAAGAATTGACCCTTCTCTGCATAAGAAAATCTATAAAGAAGCTTTAAAGGAGCATATTTCTTTAAATGCCTTTATTGGAAAAACCCTATCTGAAAGTGTTGCGAAGTAATTAACAAAAACTAGTTTTCTATCGTAGTATAATTCAAGCAATTTAATGGTCATTATTTAATATCTATGTCTCTCGACACTATCAAAATCTTTAGCGGTAATGCTAACCCGTTGCTTTCTGGTGAAATTATTTCTAGTTTAGAGGTTGCACAAGGCAAGGCGCTTGTTGGAAGATTTAGTGACGGCGAATCTCAGGTTGAAGTTTTAGAAAATGTTCGCGGTTGTGATGTGTTTATTATTCAACCAACTTGTGGCCCATCACCAGCCGAAACACTGATGGAGCTTTTAGTGATGGCAGATGCATTAAAACGCTCTTCTGCAGCTAGAATTACCGCAGTTGTACCTTATTTTGGCTATTCAAGACAAGATAGACGCTCACGTTTAACACGTGTGCCTATTACTGCAAAATTAGCTGCAAAAATGGTGGAGTCTTCTGGCATTGATAGAATTCTTACCGTTGACTTACACGCAGATCAAATCCAAGGTTTTTTCAACATTCCAATTGATAACATCTATGCTCAACCGGTTTTGGTAGAAGATATCTTATCTAAAAATTATGGCGATGTTGTGGTTGTATCACCTGATGTTGGTGGCGTAGTAAGGGCGCGAGCCGCTGCTAAACGTATTAATGATGCAGACCTTGCTATTATTGACAAGCGTCGCCCTGCGCCAAATATGGTGAAAGTGATGAATGTTATTGGCGATGTTGAAGGCAGGACTTGTGTGCTTATCGATGACATGGTTGATACAGCAGGTACACTTTGCCAAGCAGCAGGAATCCTTAAAGAAAAAGGCGCTACCAAAGTAGTTGCTTACGCAACGCACGCTGTACTATCTGGCAATGCAATTAGCAATATAAAAAATTCTGAATTAGACGAACTGGTAACAACAAATACCATTCCTTTAAATGCCGATGCAGCTAAGTGTAACAAAATTCGCCAACTATCAATTGCACCAACCATGGCGGAAGTTATTAAACGCATTAGTGAAGAGCAATCAATTAGTACAATCTTTACTGACTCTCAATAACTCTACATATCAATAAAGTCTTACAAGGCTCTGATTTTTAACCCATAATTTTGGGTATAATCCAGCCTTTGGCTGGTAAAAACAAATATTGTAATCTATGAAATCTACAACTAAAGCACACAAGCAAGCACTACAAAAACTGATCATGGTTGGTAAAGAAAAAGGTTATTTAACCTATTCTGAAATCAACGATATCTTGCCAGAAGATTTGCTAACGCAAGAACAGGTAGAACCTATTGTTTCTATTCTAGAAGAATTAGATATTACCGTATCAGACACAGTGCCAGATGCTGATACTTTAGTAGTTGAATCAGGTGCAAAAGCACAATCAACCTCTGCCGAAGCAGCTGTTGCCGCATTAGCAGCACTTGACTCAGAATTTGGTAGAACAACTGACCCAGTTAGAATGTACATGCGTGAAATGGGTGTGGTCGACCTTTTAGAGCAAGAAGATGAAATTCGTATTGCCAAGGAAATAGAGGCGGGCGTATTTGAAATTATGAAAGCAATCACTCTATATCCTTCTATCACTGACCACTTCTTTAAAGCGCACAAACGCCTAGAAGAAGGAAAATGTAAGATGACCGATGTAATTATCGGCTATCAAGGTGACGCTGAAGATTTTGAGGCAAAAAAAGCTGCTTTTGATGCAGGTGAATTTGACGATGATGAAGAGTATGAAGAAATGGAAGAAATGGAATACACTGGCCCTGATGAGGACAAGGTATACACACGTTTTGAAACTGTTTTAACCTGCTCAAAAGGTTATCAAGACCTTAAAGAAAAACACGGATTTCGTGATGCAAAAACTGTAGCTGCTCGCGAACAGCTTTCAAAAGGGTTGTCAGATTTACGTCTAGCACCAAAACTAGTATCAACCATGATGGAAGTTATTTGTGATCGTGTTGCACTGGTTAAAAAACAAGAAAAAATTATTCAAAATGCTTGTTTATATGCAGGCATGGAAAGAGAGCAATTCTTTGAGTTATTTACTGACAATGAAACCAACTTTGACTGGCTAAAAGGTGCAAAACTAGATGATAAAGTTGTAAAAGCCTTAGAAGATGCAAAAGATGAAATTTATTATGCTCAGAAAAATCTTCATGAATATGAAGAAGAGATGGAGCTTACCATTTCTGAGCTAAAAGCATTAAACAAACTTTATCGTCGTGGCGATCGTCGCGCCAAAAAAGCAAAATCTCAAATGATTGAGGCTAATCTGCGTCTGGTTATCTCTATTGCTAAAAAATATGCAAATCGTGGCTTACAGTTCTTAGATTTGATTCAAGAAGGTAACGTAGGCCTAATGAAGGCAGTGGATAAATTTGAGTACCGTCGTGGTTACAAATTTTCAACTTACGCAACCTGGTGGATTCGTCAAGCAATTACCAGATCAATTGCAGATCAAGCGCGTACTATTCGTATTCCAGTACACATGATTGAAACCATTAATAAGCTTAATCGTGTTCGTCGCCAATTATTGCAAAAGTTTGGTCGCGAGGCAACACCTGAAGAGCTAGCAGTTGAAATGGAATTGCCAGAATACAAAATTACAAAAATTTTAAAAATTGCTAAAGAGCCTTTATCAATGGAAACACCAGTAGGTGATGATGAAGATTCAAACATTGGTGATTTTATTGAAGATACAAACCTATCTTCTCCAGTTGAAACCACTACCAAAGAAAGCCTAAGAGAGACAACTAGTGAGCTGTTAGCAAACCTATCTCCACGTGAGGCAAAAGTGCTTAAAATGCGCTTTGGTATTGAGATGAACACTGACCATACACTTGAAGAAGTGGGTAGACAATTTGATGTAACACGTGAGCGTATTCGTCAAATCGAAGCCAAAGCACTTAGAAAGTTAAGACACCCTTCTCGTGCACATAAGTTATCGAGTTTTTTAGATTCTTAAACCCTTTTCGGGCCTATAGCTCAGTTGGTTAGAGCAGTCGACTCATAATCGATTGGTCCTTGGTTCAAGTCCAAGTAGGCCCACCATCTTACAGCGTCTTTTTACCCTCTTCGGCGTTGAATTGCTAAAAACTATTAATCATATAGTTTTATCTATATTCAATCGAATTTTCAGTAATCCGCCTAGAAGAAAGGAAAAATACTTGTAACACCACTCACTCCTGCGCCCGCCTACTAGAAAATAAAAATACTTATCATTTACCGCGCTATTTATTGCGATGAAAAAGGTATGATAGATTTATATGTTTGATTTACTTACACCTAAGTTAATACAGCTAACTTCAGAAGTTGGTGAAGTAATTATGTCATTCTACAAAAGCGACATCAATGTTGAAACTAAAGGCGATGAAACACCATTAACCATTGTCGATCAACAAGCGCATCAACTTATTAGTAGCGGCTTAGAATTGCTAACACCCGATATTCCTATCTTGTCTGAAGAATCTGAAGATCTTTCGTATGAGACGCGCTCTAAATGGGATGATTATTGGCTAATTGATCCACTAGATGGCACGCGAGATTTTATAGAGCAAACAGGTGAATTTTGTATTTGCATTGCATACATTAGGAACAACCGGCCTATTTTTGGCTTTGTTTACGCGCCACTTAGCAAAACACATTACTATACCGACGATCAACTACGGACTTTTAAATTACACCAAGGTAAAACCACTTTACTAAAAACACCGTTACAAAATCTACCTTTAGAGGTGGTTATTGGCCGTCATTCTTTTAATAATAAAAAACTCCAATCTCATTTAAAAAAAATCGGAGATGCCAATATTAATCACCTAGGCAGTGCTTTAAAATTCTGCAAAATCGCTGAAGGTTTATACGACTATTATCCGAGGTTTGGCCCTTGCTCAGAGTGGGATACGGCCGCTGGCAGTTTTATTCTTCAGTGTGCAGGCGGTAGTGTTGTTGATGAATCGGGAAATGCACTAAGCTACAACACTAAGCAAGACTTGCTAAGCCCTGTGTTTTTTGCTTCAAGCAAACCTTAGTGAGAGATCTATAGCTTGAATATTCTTAGTAAGACTGCCTGTAGAGATGTAATCAACACCTGTATTGGCCACATCAACAATACTCTCAGTATTAATATTTCCGGACGCTTCTAAAGGCAGCTTTCCGCGTGCCAAACTCACTGCCGAGCTAAGCTCTTCAATAGAAAAATTATCACACAAAATTCGATTAATACCTCTTAACAATAGCGCTTGTTTTAATTGCTTAAGATTCTCAACCTCAACAATCAGTGGCAATGTTGGATATTTGTGCACAGCCTGATCAACGGCGCTGGCTATTGATCCCGAGGCAATGATATGGTTTTCTTTGAGCATCACACAATCATACAAGCCCATACGATGATTAACACCGCCACCACAAGTGACCGCATATTTTTGCGCCTGACGCAATCCAGGAATGGTTTTTCTTGTGTCTAATAATTTAGCATCTGTATGCGCAATTTTATCAACCAATACCCTGGTTTGAGTTGCGACACTACTTAACGTTTGCAGAAAATTAAGCGCAACCCTTTCTGCACTAATGATGGAGCTGGAACTACCTACTAGTTCGCATAAAACTTGATTTTGGGATATGTCATCACCATCTTTAACTTTCCAGTCGATACTAATAGCTTCATCAAGCACAGAGAAAGCATATTGTGCATAATCAGCGCCGCAAAAAACTGCTGCCTCTCTTGAGACAATACTTGCACTTACTTGATTATTTTTAAGTAGTGATGCCGATACATCACCAGACCCTAGATCTTCATCCAGTGCCAGCTGAACAATTTTTTTAATAGAATTATTCATTAATAAACTCGCTAATAAGTTTTGCCGAAGTAGCGCTTGCGCCTAAATTTAGCTGCTGATGAATGCTTGCAAACTCCTCAGTCAATTTGGTGCTGTCTTGACTAAATATTTCAATAGCATGCTTTGCAATATTTTTGCCATTAGCATTATGCTGAATAAGCTCAGGCACTAATGCTTTATTGGCAATAACATTTGGTAAGCTAATGTATTTACTTTTAATCAACCTTGAGGCAATAAAATAACTAAAAGCTGAAAGTTTATAAATCACCACCATTGGCACACCAACCAGTGCAACTTCTAAAGCGGCCGTACCTGAAGCAACCAATACCAAATCAGCATCTTTCATTTTCTGGTGCGCATCTCCAGTTGATATCGTTACCGCTTGTTGCTTAACCTGATCTTTTGCCCAGTCTAATAACTCATCATTAGCAAGTGCTAAGTGAAAGTTTAACTCGGCATCTTGGGCATGCATGTGCTCAGCAGCTGACAACATTTCTGGCAATAATCGTTTGACTTCAGAAGCTCTAGAGCCAGGCATTAATAAGATTTTTTTGCCTTTTTTATGATTTTTTCTTGGATGTATACTTTCTGCCAGCGGATGACCAACAAAAACAGCATTCTGATTATTTTGTTTATAAAAATCAACCTCAAATGGAAATAAACACAATACCAAATCTGTTGATTGTTTAATTTTTTTTACTCGCGATTGACGCCACGCCCATACTGATGGAGAAACAAAATGTATGGTTTTAATCCCTTGTTTTTTTAGCCTTCCCTCAATAACAAAATTAAAATCTGGCGCATCTACACCGATAAATACATCCGGTTTATTAATGGAAAAATAGCTAACAACTGCCTTTCTAAGTCTCAATAAAGATGGAAGTTTTTTCAAAACCTCACTAAAGCCCATAACATTAGCTTGATTCATATCCCACAACTGTTGACACCCCTTTTCCTTCATGCGCTCACCGCAAAGACCTTCAACAATTAAATCAGGATTTTGAGTTTTTAAAGCCTGAACAAGCTTTGATCCAATTAGGTCACCTGAAGTTTCAGCGGCGCTAATTGCAATTTTATTCACAATGGATTATTTTCTTGGAAGAATAATTTGAGGATCTTCGTCAAACGCTTGATAAATCACCATAATATTGCCAATAACTTGAACCAAATGCGCTCCAGTGGTGTTAATAATTTCATCAATCATTCTTTGTTTGTCATCACGATCATCGCCACGAATTTTAATCTTTAGCAATTCATGCTTACTCATGGTTGTTTCAAGTTCAGCCATAACCGACTCAGTCAAACCATGCTGCCCCACCATGACTACTGGCTTTAAGCTATGACCCTTCGATCTTAGAAATTTCTTTTGATTATTGGTTAATTTAGTCATGAATAATATGCTCTTTGTTAAATAAGTCTTGAATGGTCTCACGCTCTCTAATTAAGCAATGATTCCCACCCTCAACCATCACTTCAGCTACGCGTGGTCGTGAATTATAATTTGAACTCATGGTAAAGCCATAAGCACCTGCTGACATAAGCGCTAGATAATCGCCTTCAGATAACGACAATTGTCTCTCTTTAGCCAAAAAATCGCCCGTTTCACAAATCGGACCTACCAAATCCCAACTGGCTTCAGTTCCTATAGCAACCTCATTGACCGGCAGAACTTGATGATAAGCATTGTAAAAGGCTGGGCGCAATAAATCATTCATGGCCCCGTCAATAATCGCAAAAGACTTATCAGAGTTTTGTTTTAAAAACTCTACCTTGGTTACAAAAACACCTGCATTGCCCACAATAGAACGACCCGGCTCTAAAATAATTTCTAAATCGCCAACTTTTTCAATAACAGTTGCAACATAATCAGCAATATCAATGGTTTTTTCATCATTATATTTGATGCCAATACCGCCACCAAGATCTAAATGGTTAATTGCAATACCACATTCATTTAGCCTCTCAACAAGATTTAATACCTTGTCAAGCGCATCCACAAAAGGTGAAACGTCTATAAGCTGTGAACCGATATGATAGTCCAATCCAACAACATCAAGGTGTTCAGAATTGTTAGCCACTTGATAAATATCTAAAGCTTCATCAATATCTACACCAAATTTATTTTCTTTAAGACCTGTTGAGATGTATGGATGTGTCTTGGCATCTACATTCGGATTAACTCGAATTGAGATTGGCGCTTGAGATTTCATCTCTGCTGCCACTTGTTCGATACGATTCATCTCCGCACTAGATTCCACATTAAAACAGCGGATACCGGCTTCCAATCCACGCTTAATCTCATCTTTTGTTTTTGCCACACCAGAAAAAACACATTTGTTCGCCTTACCGCCTGCAGCTAAAACACGCTCTAATTCGCCCACAGATACAATATCAAAGCCTGCACCAATTCTAGCCAGCACATTAAGTACTGCTAAATTAGAATTAGCCTTTACAGCGTAGCATACCAAATGCGGATGACTGCCAAACGCTTGGTCAAACTCACGCCAATTATTCTCAATATCAGAGCGTGAATAAACATACAATGGCGAACCATAGCTAGCCACCAAATCTGCTATATTAACAGACTCGGCATGCAACGATTGGTTTTGATATGAGAAGCTCAAGGTTTATTTCGAATTGTGTGGCAAGATATCTAACTCTGGTGCAACGTTTTGAGATGCTTGATCAATCTCTTGATTGTTAGCAGGTGCCTTTGTTAGAGTCATTTGATCAGCTTTAACATGCTCTAATTCGCCCATTTTTCCACAAGCACTAATACCAATAACAACAAATGCCAATGCAAACAATTTTGCTAATTTTTTCATTATTTATACCTATTATTTGTTTATAAACTGGGCATTATTTTACAGTAATTCTTCAAGCTGTTGCGTGAACGCTGATCGCTCTATATTAAAGGCGCCTAAGCTTTTTAAGTGAGGATTTTCAACTTGACAATCTACCAATTGATACTCCATGTTTTGAAGTAAATATACAAAAGCAACTTTTGATGCATCGCGCACCAATGAAAACATTGATTCACCAAAAAATACACTACCCATACTAACACCGTATAAACCACCCACTAAACGATTGTCTTGATAAACCTCAACCGATTGAACTACGTCTTGATGATGTAATTTTGTGTAGGCAAACACCATCTCATCATCAATCCAAGTGCCTTGCTGATCTTTTCTGTTAACAGTTTTACAATGATGAATTACGCTGTCAAAATCTGTATTTAGTCTAATTTCAAATTTTTTCGACTTAATAACCTTTTGCAGGCTTTTAGAAATATGAAGCCTTTCTGGTGTAATCACCATCCTTGGATTTGGACTATACCAAAGTACAGGCTCATTTTCACCATACCATGGAAATATGCCTTTTTTGTAAGCTTCTATTAACCTCTCACTAGATAGCTCTCCGCCCACAGCAATTAGACCGTTAGGCTCCTTTAAAGCTGAATCGACAGGTGGGAAAGGTGTATTTACTGACGAAAGAAAAAAAATTCCGGAATTTCAATCACTACTTATTAATAATAGCTTTGGCCATATAAAGTGCTGCAATGGTTCTGGCTTCTGTCAAGTCTTCGTTATAAACCAGATTGTCCAAATCCTCTAGTTTGTGAGCAACTACCTCCAGTGGCTCTGGCTCATCGCCATCAGCACTACTTTGTTCGTATAAGTCTTGCGCCAATACAATGTGAGTAAAGTTTGACTGATATCCTGGTGCTAATGTCATGGTTTTAATCAATTTAAGACTCTTAGCGCCATAACCAATTTCTTCAACCAACTCACGATTAGCAGCCTCAATTGGGCTTTCGCCTTTGTCAATTTTTCCTTTTGTAAGCGCCAGCTCATACCTATCGGTACCGCCAGAATACTCATAAATCATTAAAACTGTATCGTCATCAAGCATTGGAATAACCAACACTGCACCATCTCCTGGCGGCTTAAGACGTTCATATTGTCGCTTTTCACCATTGGAAAACTCAACATCCATCGATTGAATATTAAAAAATCGAGTGGTGGCGATATTTTTTACATTGGTTAACACTGGTTTTTTACGCATGTTAAGAATTATAACATTAGGTACAATGAACCACTCAACATAGAGGAGAGAGTAATGAAAAAATTAACACTATTATTTACACTGGCGTTTTCTACAATCACACAAGCTTGGCTTGTTGATGGCGTTGACTATAAATTTGAAAAACTAAATTCTCAAGTTTATGTCATGCATGGTCCGCTTGATGGCCCCAGTATTGAAAATTATGGCTTTATCAACAATCCAGCATTTATAGAAAGTGATAATGGCCTTATATTGATAGACCCTGGTAGCTCTAAGTTTGCCGGCGATAACATCCTTAACGAAATCGAAACAATCACATCAAAACCTATCATTGCCGCTATCAACACCCACGTACATGGCGATCATTGGTTGGGAAATCACGCCATTAAAGACAAATACCCTAATGCTAAATTCTATGCTCACATGAACATGATTAGAGAGGCAGAATATGGTGAAGCTGAAAGATGGACAACCTTTTATAATGAGTTAACTGCTAGCAAAGCTGCAATAACCGTGCCAGTCATTCCAAGCTACTCCATCACCCATGAAGACACACTTAATATCGATGGGCAAACACTAATTATCCACTCACCTGTACCCTCATCGCATTCTTCATCAGACATCATGATAGAGCACAAAAACTCCAAAACCCTTTTTGCTGGTGATAATGCTCTTTATCACAGAATGGGTAGATTTGATGGCTCATCAAGCATGATTGATAATATCACACTTCTTAATTATGCAAAATCTCTAGATATAGACACTTATGTGCCTGGCCATGGACACTCAGGCAGTGAAGAAAAAATCATTGACACTTATTTAAATTACCTTGTAACCATTAAACAAGAGGCTGAAAAAGGCTATGAAGAAGATTTGGCTGACTATGAAATCAAACCCATGGCTGATAAGCGTTTAGCTGATTATAGAAGTTGGCACGGTTATGACGAGCAACTTGGAAAACACATTGGTAAGATGCTCTTAGAAATTGAAGCGTTAGATGAATAACCTTACTCTTTGAAATAAAACTTCGGCAATCCCAAATCAAGACGGATTGCCACCAGTCTCATTACAAATATACTTGATCCAGCAATAACAGCTGCCCAGGTGATATTGACACCGTAATGCAACAAAGCAATAAACCCTAAAGAGCCAATCCAAGCAGCGGTTGCATAAAGCGGGCTTTTAAAAACAATTGGTGTTTCATTGCACAGCATATCTCTAAAAATACCGCCCATCGTACCGGTTACAACACCCATAAAGCTCGCTACTAACCATGGCGCACCTGACACTAGCGCTACAATCGTACCCGCCATACTAAAAGTAGCAAGCCCTGCCGCATCTGGAATTAAGAAAAATTTTGGTGAAATTATTATCAACCTTGCACCGATAAAAATAGCGACTGCGCTCAATAAAGACGCAACAAAAAATACTTGGTCTTTAATCCAAAAAACATCAATATCTAGAAGCATGTCTCGCAAAGAACCGCCACCCAAACCTGTGGTAATGGCAATAATGATTACACCGAATAAATCAAACTGTCTAAAACCAGCTTTTAAAACGCCTGATGCTGAAGACACAATTACTGCCAATAACGATATCCAATATAGACTATTTGATAATTCCTGTGTCACTTCCATATTCATAATTCTAACAACTCCACTTTGCCCGTGCCAATATGGTAATAAGCTGGTACAATTTCTAATTTACCATCTTTAACCATTTCTGGGAGGTGCACTCCTATTTGCTTTAATTCCTGCACCACTAACTCGACATTTGCCAACGCCACATTTTCGGTTAAATCTCCAGGCTTGTTTTTAGCTTTGTTATAGGCTGTATTCAGCGCAAAAGTTAAACTGGGTAAATATCCTTCAAGTTGTTCATGCCCGCAGGCGGCTTGTACAGCGCCACACTGAGAGTGCCCCATAACCATAATTAAAGACACATCTAAATGTAGTACGGCGTATTCAATACTAGCAACAATTGTTTGATCTAGAACATTGCCAGCAACACGAATCACAAACAAATCTCCAAGACCTTGATCAAAAATAACCTCTGGCGGTACGCGTGAATCAGAACAACCCAAAATAATAGCAAATGGATGCTGACCATGCTTTAATTCAAAGCGTCTTTCAGTTGACTGATCGGGATGCTCAAGATGAGAAGAAACGTAACGTTTGTTACCTTCCATCAATCTTTTCAAATTTGGATTATTTGCCACAATGTCTTTCATAAAGGCAAATTGTAACTTAAAAAATAATCATCAACCCTCAATTAACGCTAAATCTTTTGCAAGTTTAATTGGCACATCCATTGACTGATGCAATATTGAAAGAATGCCGATTGCGCCGTGCGCCAAAATAACTTTCATCAACCTCAATCTGACCAGCTAACGGGTCAGATTGAAGTAAAGATAACTGCAAGATCCGTAATCTGATAGCAGTTAAATACTTGTTAATTGTTTGTCTGCTTAATCCTGTTAAATGAGAGATTTGAGTTGCACTCAAATCCTCAGAAAATAACAAAATTATTTGTCTAAATTTAGCCTCTGAAATACGTGAACGAATTACATACTTGTTTTTTGTTGTCATGACAGTACTTTAACAGGTTTTTAAATATGCTTAAGTTGTCTTGGCCTTTTTTATTAGTAAAAACACCCCTTAACTCATTGTAGAAATTTAATTAAAAGTAATTAAAATGACACCATCCCCTTTTGTTTCCTGAAGATAAACTCAAAAAACATCATTTCAATAACCGCTCTAACAATATATCTTCAACATTTCTGCTTGAGTCAATTACAAACAAAACATAAACACTTGAATTAACAATGTTATAAACAATTCTCCAGCGTTTATAAATAACTTCTCTATATCGATTGATGTTTATCTTTTGCAGCTCTGGAACAACTCTGAATTTCTCAGGAAAATAATATAATTCATCACATTCTAATCGAATTTGAACAAATGCATCATGAGCTATATCAACATCATCAAGTTTGATATATTCAATAATACCTTCTAAATCATGCTGAGCGCTTTTTGCCCATAAAACTTTAAATTTTTTCACAGATTTATTTGAATAGTTTTTGCTCTAAACCTTCAAACATCTTTTCTTGTTCAATGACATCACCTGCTGCAATCTCTTTTTCAGACTGAACAATTAGCTTTAAGAAGTTTAAAGAATTTTGCAAACTTTCATAGCTTTTAATATCTTGCACAACTACTTTAGCCTCACCATTTTGGGTAATAATCATCGCCCTTCTGTTTTCATTAACAGTGTTTACCACATCAGCAGTTTTTGCTTTTAAATAACTAATTGGCTGAATATCTTGTTCTAGGTGCATACACACTCCTTTTTTAAAATCGATATATTGATTATATACCAAATTTAGTCTTAATTTAGCACCAAACAGTCTGATTTTAAAAATTTCATAAATTTTTGATTTATGAAATAGGCAAGGCTTAAGAAAATTTACAAGCCGGGAACTTACAATTAGTAAGTGACCAATTGGAAATTTTTGATAACGCAGATAGGGGTAAAAATTAGCTCTGAGAATCGAAGAAGCCGTCCATGTGAAGTTCTGTAAGATCACTAAACCCACCAATATGCTTCCCATCAATAGTAATCTGTGGCACCATGCGTGCGCCATTCGTTACTTTTGAAAATTCCACCATGTGAGCACGCTCTTCATCGATGTATTTTTGCTCAAAAGGCAGATTCCATTTGTTTAAAAGCTCTTTGGTTTTAACACAAATGGGGCAAGTGTGGGTTGAGTAAACGACAATATCCATCATTAACCTTTAAGTGCAGCGACGACAAGATCGCCCATTTTTGATGTTCCCACCACCGTATCACCATCACTAGCAATATCTTGTGTGCGGTAACCTTGATCTAATACTGTATTCACAGCTGCGTCAATTCTATCCGCTAAATCAGCTTGATTTAATGAATATCGAAGCATCATAGAAACCGACAAAATAGTGGCAAGTGGATTGGCTAAATCTTGACCGGCAATATCAGGTGCAGATCCGTGGATTGGCTCATACATGCCATAGCCATCTTTATTAAGTGAGGCAGAAGGTAACATGCCAATAGAGCCGGTTAGCATAGCAGCACAATCAGACAGCACATCGCCAAATAAGTTT
>CAYFPI010000004.1:79045-86677 GCA_964344985.1 uncultured Candidatus Thioglobus sp.
AATTGCTTTGGTGCTTTAACCAGTTGCATAGCTGCATTATCTACATACATGTGGGAAAGTTCTACATCTGGGTAGTCTTTTGCCACTTCTTCCATAACGTCACGCCACAATTCACACACTTCTAATACATTGGCTTTATCCACCGAACAAACACGCTTGTTGCGTTTTTGTGCAATTTTGAACGCTGAATGACCAATACGACGAATCTCTGACTCGTAGTAAGTTGCACTATTAAAGCCATAACGCTCTCCATCGCGCATCTCAACACCACGCGGCTGACCGAAGTAAATGCCGGCTACTAATTCGCGCACAATCATAAGATCCAAGCCAGATACGATTTCTTCCTTTAAAGTTGAAGCGCCAGCAAGCTGTGGATACAAAATTGCAGGACGAAGATTTGAAAACAAATCCATTTCAGCACGTAAGCCTAATAGACCGCGCTCAGGACGAAGATCACGCTCTAGCGCCTCCCACTCATAACCACCAACTGCACCTAATAAAATAGAATCACACTCATGCGCTGCATCGAGTGTAGCTTGAGGAAGTGGAGAGCCTGTTTCATCATAAGCAGTACCGCCAATTAAACCGTGAACCAGCTCCATACTCAAGTTATCATTTTCATTTAAATGATCAATAACTTTTAAGGCTTGAGCTACAATCTCTTGTCCAATACCATCACCTGGCAATACTAATACTTTTGACATCTTGCTTCCTGTTTACTAAATTTTTAAAAAAAGCTTATTTTACTCGATTTCGGCCATGTCAAATTGATCCTTACCAACAGCGCAAACTGGGCAAATCCAATCTTCTGGCACATCATCCCATTTGGTGCCTGGTGCTAAACCCTCTTCTGGCGCGCCTTTTTCTTCATCATAAATCCAATCACATACATTACACTTTAATTTTTTATAACTCATCATTCTCTCCGATATAACAATAAAAAAGGGGAGTAAACTCCCCTTTGGCTAACCAATGTTTTTTTATTTATAGATCATCAGCGTGGTTTGATAGGTACTCAGCAACGCCTGCTGGTGTGTCTTTCATGCCTTCGTCACCTTTGTTCCAACCTGCAGGACAAACTTCACCATGTGTTGTGTGGAAATCAAGCGCATCAACCATACGTAACATTTCATCAACATTACGACCTAGTGGAAGATCGTTCACTACTTGATGACGAACATCAAAGTTCTCGTCAATTAAGAATGATGCACGTAGTGCAACACCTGCTGGATGAACCACACCGTATGACTCCATAATTGCGTGATTCACATCCGCTACTAATGGAAAATCAATTGCGCCTAAACCACCATCATTAATATCAGTATTTCTCCAAGCATTATGAGTAAATTGTGAATCAATCGAAACACCTACTACTTCAACACCCTTTTCAGCAAACTGAGCAACACGGTGATGGTGCGCCAAGATTTCTGAAGGACAAACAAAAGTGAAATCAAGTGGGTAGAAGAACAACATAATCTTCTTGCCTTTAAGGCTTGATAATTGAAAATCATCAACAATTGTGCCATCCGCTAAAACTGCAGCGGCTGTGAAATCAGGGGCTTGTTGTGTTACTAAAACGCTCATATTTTCTCCAAATAAATTATTAAATAAACCCATGAATTATACAACTACTTTTTTTGATAAATCTTATAAAAAATAAGGGTTTAGTGCTGACAAGCTAGAACATTAACAAATACTCAAGTAAAATGGGCGCATGCTGAAAATCTACAACACACTAACCAAACAAAAAGAAGTCTTTCATCCAATCAATCCTGAGCATATTGGTATGTATGTATGTGGGATGACGGTTTATGATTATTGCCACATGGGGCATGCCAGAGTGTTAGTTATGTTTGATGTGATTACTCGCCATCTTAGACGACAATTTCCACAAGTTAAATATGTGCGCAATATTACTGATATTGATGACAAAATCATTGCTCGCGCTGTAGAAAACAAAGAAGACATCTATAGCTTAACCAATCGTTTTATCGACGCCATGCATGAAGATGAGCGCGCTTTAAATGTATTGCCGCCTGATGTTGAGCCACGTGCTACTGACTCGATGGATCAAATGTTTTACATGATTGAGTCTTTAATAGAAAAAGGCATTGCTTATCAGGCAAAAAATGGCGATGTGTATTATTCTGTGCGTGAATTTAGTGGCTACGGAAAACTAAGCGGAAAAAACCTAGATGACTTAGAGGCTGGCGCTAGAGTTGAAGTGGAAACTGATAAAAAAGATCCGCTTGATTTTGTACTTTGGAAAATGGCAAAACCGTCAGAGCCTAGCTGGAGCTCTCCTTGGGGCGAAGGCCGCCCTGGATGGCACATTGAGTGCTCTGCCATGTCGTGTCATCACCTTGGCAATCATTTTGATATTCACGGCGGTGGTATGGACCTAACCTTTCCGCATCATGAAAACGAAATTGCTCAATCTGAAGGCGCTAATAACACAACTTTTGTCAACACTTGGATGCATGTTGGATTTGTCAATATTAATGATGAAAAAATGAGTAAATCGCTCAATAACTTTTTCACCATTCGTGGCGTATTAGAAAATTATGATGGCGAAACGCTGCGCTATTTTATTATGAGCTCGCATTATCGCTCTCCACTTAATTTTTCTGATGAGAATCTAAACAACGCCAAATCATCACTAACACGACTTTATACAGCGCTTAGAGGTTTGCACGCATCAGATGCAGCCATGGATGAAGTATCGCAACGCTTTGATTTTGAGGCGCGTTTTAACGCTGCACTAGATGATGACTTCAACACACCAATCGCACTGAGCATTTTGTTTGAACTAGCAAAATCTGTTAACTCAGAACGCGATAAAGACATTGATCAGGCTAGTGCTTTGGCGCAATTATTAAGAAAACTAGGTGGCTATATTGGTGTATTACAAATGGATGCTGATGAATTCTTGAAACAAGGTGTTGCACTTAGTGATGATGAAATTGATGCAAAAATTAAATCTCGCGATCAAGCTAGAGCAGACAAAGATTTTGCACTTAGTGACCAAATCAGAGACGAGTTAACTGAGCTTGGTATTGTGCTTGAAGATAGTGCTAGTGGCACAACTTGGCGTAGAAAATAATCTGTAAACATGTCAACTAATCACATCAATTGGCAAGCCATTGACACTGTTTTGCTTGACATGGATGGCACACTACTTGATCTACATTTTGATCTACATTTTTGGATGGAATATCTGCCATTGGTATTTGCCAACAAACACAACATCTCTTATCAAGAATCTAAAGATAAAATTTACCCAATTTTGCGTGCCGAAGAAGGCAAACTTCATTGGTACTGTCTAGATTATTGGCAAAAAGTATTTGAACTTGATATTGCCCAACTTAAAGAAGATATCTCACACTTAATTCAAATACACCCATTTGTACTGGAATTTTTAACTCAGGCAAAACAGCATAACAAACGCATTTACTTAGTGACCAATGCCCATCGAAAAACCATTGCTTTAAAAATGCGCGTAACCAACTTGGAAAGTTATTTTGACGAAATCATCTCTTCACATGATTATGATATTGCCAAAGAGGATCAAGGTTTTTGGCATAGACTTGATGAAGCCATTAATTTAAACAAAGAAAAAAGCGTATTTTTTGATGACTCTATTGCGGTTCTTAATTCGGCCAAAAAGTATGGAATCGGCACCGTTGTTGCTATCAATAAGCCCAGCTCTAAAATAGATGCCAAACCAGTAACCGGATTTATTAATATTGAAACTTTTGAGCATGCGATGCCACTCAAACATCACCAATAAAAAATCCGCCATCAAGGCGGATTTTTTTAATCGTTAATTAGTTGACTTTATTCGCCACCAATCTCACTCATTAATGCAAAACTTTTTACAAATGGCCCAGCCATGCTTGGGTTTTTGATCATTGAGCCAAAATCACCTGTTTCAAATTTTAACTTACCCATAGTTACCGCCATACCCATAGAACTCATGCCTAAAGGCTTGTCTAACCATTTCATCCAGTTCTTCTTATCGGCTCTCATGTCCCAATCAGCACTCTCGCCATCGTAATCACCTGCACGAACACACTCGCCGTTTTCAACTACAAAAATACCTGTTGGTGTACCGTCACCTTTAAAACCACATGCAATGGTTGATGAAAAGTTAATTTCTGCCAATTTGCCACGAACCTCATCTGATGCATTCCATGCGTCTTTTAATTGATTCATCCACTCATTTGAAAATAATACTGCCATGTTAATCTCCTATTAATAACACTATACAAAAAGCGAAAATTTCGCCCATTCTCCTCAAATTTATTCATCTTATGAACGCCAATATTATGCCAAGTAAAACGCCCAATATTGAACTGTTTTTAATAAAAAAAATAAGTATGGCACAAGAGTCTAATTTAACAAAAAATTAAGAGGGCTAGAGTGTTAAAACTTTCTCATATTTTGTTGAATAATTAAAGCTTAAGGTATAATTTATTTTTGATATTTACTAGGCTTAAATAAGCACAGATAATGAAGTTAAAAATTGGTATTCTTTCCGATACACATGGGTTTATTCACCCTGAAGTTATTAAAATTATTAATCAATGTGATATTGGTATTCATGCAGGCGACATTATTGACAAGACTACATTAAAAGATTTAAAACCTAAGCAAAAACTCATTGCTATTCAGGGTAATAATGACGCACACATTGATGAGCTTAATTTGGTAGAAAAACTATCTTTTGAACAAGACGATATTATTATCGAACATGGGCATGAACATGGCGCTCACACACCTTCACATGATTCACTAAGGTCAACCTATCCAAAAGCAAAAATAATCATCTATGGACATACGCATAAACAAGTGATTGACACAAAAAGCTTGCCTTGGATAATCAATCCTGGCGCTGCTGGCAAGGTGCGTAATCATGGCGGTGCAAAATGTTTAACACTCGAGATAACAGAATCAAGCGAGTGGCTTATAACGCCTTTTGTATTCGACTAGAATTGAGAAAAAATCAAGTATTTTTACATTGACAATGTATAATCAATGGTTTTTATAAGTAATTAAGGAATGACAATGAAAAACGCTTTTTATGCGCAATCAGGCGGTGTAACTGCAGTAATTAACTCTTCTGCTTGTGGTGTTATCGAAACAGCACGTAAACATCCAGACAAAATTGGCACTGTATATGCTGGTCAAAACGGCATCATTGGCGCACTAACTGAAAATCTAATTGACACATCTAAAGAGTCTGACGCTGATATTGCAGCACTTAAGCATACGCCTTCTGGTGGTTTTGGTTCATGTCGTTACAAGATGAAATCTTTAGAAGCTAATAAGGCTGAATACGAAAGATTAATCGAAGTATTTAAAGCTCATGATATTGGCTACTTCTTCTACAATGGTGGTGGCGATTCTGCTGACACTTGTTTAAAAGTTTCTCAATTGTCAGAATCTATGGGTTACCCAATTCAAGCAATTCACGTACCGAAGACGGTTGATAACGATTTACCAATTACAGATAACTGCCCAGGTTTTGGTTCAGTTGCAAAATACATTGCTGTTTCTACATTAGAGGCAAGTTTTGACGTTGCATCAATGGCTGCAACTTCAACTAAAATCTTCGTACTTGAGGTTATGGGTCGTCATGCTGGTTGGATTGCAGCTGCTGGCGGTTTGGTTGATGATTCAATTCCTGTGGTAATCTTATTCCCAGAAGTTGATTTTGATGAAGAAAAATTCCTAGCTAAAGTTGATAAAAATGTTAAAGAATTTGGTTACTGTACAGTAGTTGTATCAGAAGGTACTAAGTGGGCAGATGGTAGATTCCTAGCAGAGCAAGGCACTCGTGATGACTTTGGTCATGCACAACTTGGTGGTGCTGCTCCTGTTGTTGCTAACTTAATTAAAGACGCTCTAGGTTATAAATACCACTGGGCTGTTGCTGATTACTTACAACGTGCAGCACGTCACCTATCTTCAGAGTCTGATGTTGAGCAAGCTTATGCATTAGGTGAGGCTGCTGTTAATATGGCACTTGAAGGTAAAAACTCAGTAATGCCTGCTGTTATTCGCACATCAAACAACCCTTACACTTGGGAAATTGGCTCTGGTGAGTTAAAAGACATTGCTAATGTTGAGAAGATGATGCCAATGGAATACATTTCTGATGACGGTTTTGGTATTACCGATGCTTGTCGTGAGTACTTACAGCCACTTATCGAAGGTGAAAACTACCCTCCATACAAAAATGGCTTGCCAGATTACGTGGTAATGAAAAAAGAAATGGTAGCTAAAAAACTACCACCATTTGAAGTTTAAAAAGGAATTAAGAAAAATGAACGTTATTTTATTAGGCCCTCCGGGCGCAGGTAAAGGCACTCAAGCCACTAATATTTGCGAAAAATACTCTATTCCTCAAATCTCAACAGGTGACATGCTACGTGCTGCGGTTAAAGCTGGCACGCCTTTAGGCATTGAAGCTAAGAAAGTAATGGATGCTGGTGGTTTAGTGTCTGATGATATTATCATCGGATTAGTTAAAGAAAGAATTCAAGAAGATGACTGTGAAAACGGCTTCTTGTTTGATGGCTTTCCACGCACAATTGCTCAAGCTGAAGCATTAAAAACTGATGGTGTTAAGGTTGATTACGTAGTTGAAATTCAAGTTCCAGATGAAGACATCGTAACACGCATGTCAGGTCGTCGTGCTCACTTAGCTTCAGGTCGCACTTACCACATTGTTTACAATCCGCCTAAAGTTGAAGGTATTGATGATGTTACTGGCGAAGATCTTGTTCAGCGCGCAGATGACAATGAAGAAACAGTACGTTCTCGCTTAGATGTTTATCATGAGCAAACTCAGCCATTGGTTGATTACTACCAGTCATGGATGAATGAAGATGATAATGCACCTAAGTATGGTGCAGCAAATGGTGTTGGCTCTCTTGATGAAGTAAGAGATCGTGTATATGCACAATTAGGCTAAACGCTAGCTTAAACCAACAACGGGGGCTTGTGTCAGAGATGGCATAAGCCCTTTTTTTTAAATTTTTTATTGCTTATTAAAAAAATGACAACAATTGGCCCAAGAGAAATCAATGTTCCATTCAGACCTATCCCACTAGATGTGCCAGAGGGTATGAAGCCTAATGAGTTTTTTAACTCTCCAGAAAATTTAGCAGACCTTACTCAAAATAACGGTCTGCTGACTAATGAGGAAGACTTGTTACTATATCGAAAAGCCTTAGGTCACTCTAATGAATTCGATTGTTCTATTATTTACAACACTTCTCAAAGTGTATTAAACCCACTTGGTAGACCTGTTCGTCGTACACAAGTTCCAAGCAATGTTAGAAATGTTTGGAATAGAATGAATCAGATCATTATCGGCTTTATGCTGGAGCATTATCCTGACCCTGACAAGCATTTGGTTTTAGCAGGTGAGGCTTCGCTAGACGCTACTTGGCCAATTACCTCGGCCGGTGTTCCTAGTATTCGAATGCTGCATAATCATTTTATTGTGTTTGATAAAGAGCAGTTAACACAAGCCAAACTAACCGACACAAATAATCCGAATTTAACAGACGGTGGGCAGCATTCTTTATTTTCTGCTTACATGCAAGATGTGTACTCAGAATT
>CAYFPI010000004.1:86687-102218 GCA_964344985.1 uncultured Candidatus Thioglobus sp.
ATCCAGTTTAGATCTAGAGATTTTAAAACCTATTGAAGGAAAGACGTCATCACTAGCACTGACTGGCTATCCACAAGGATTGCCAAGTTGGGAAGTGCAAGGTGGTATTGATAGTTTAAAAAATATTAAATTTTGGGCAGAGTATGATCAAGTATTAAAAGGTTTTTTAGATTTTTATCGAACATTTTTCGCACAAGTCTCTAGTCGCAATTCTGGCGTGCCTAACAACGCTTATTTTCCTAAGGAGATTGAAAAAACATTATTATTCAATAATTGTTTTTTATCTGCCGCTAAGAAAGTTCGTGACAAGTGTATTAGCGACGCTAAATACTCTTCTGCTATTCGCTGGCAACCTGCTTTTAAGCAGCTTATCTATCGCAATGATGAAGGTAAATTAATTGTTACTATCTCTCAAAATTCAATCGGGAATGCCATTACAGAGCTTTTAGGCGTTGTGGTCAATCGAACGCCAGATGCACAAGCTTATGAACAAGCAGAACCTGCTTTAATTGATAAATTATTAAAGCTTAGATCAAGACTAATTGAGGCAGATTTAGGGCACGGTATCGAGACAAAATACTGGGGCAAAGATTAAACCTTAATACTGTCTGTAAAGCTCATTACAACAATTCCTTAACGCATATCAATTTTCATTAAATAATAATATTATTATCTTATTTAACGCCGATTATTAACTATAATAATCGGTGGAGAAAATTTGTATACTACTAGAAAGGAGAAAAGAAAGTAATGGATACACTTACGCTTGCCATTGGGGCATCGATCATCGCCGTGTTATACGGCCTATTCACAATTACCTGGATTAATAATCAATCTGCAGGTACTGATAAAATGAAAGAAATTTCAGACGCAATTGCAGAGGGTGCTAAAGCTTATCTAAATCGTCAATACACAACCATCTCTATGGTTGGTGTGGCTTTATTGGTTGTTATTTCTCAAGCGTTAAGCTACTCAGTAGCGCTTGGATTTTTAATTGGTGCTATTTTATCTGGCGCCACAGGCTACATTGGTATGAACGTATCAGTTAAGTCTAACTCACGTACAGCTGAAGCTGCCAAAAACGGTGTTAACGCCGCTTTCCAAGTTGCCTTTAAAGGTGGTGCGGTTACAGGTATGTTGGTTGTTGGTTTAGCACTTTTAGGTGTTTCTGGCTTCTACGCTGGTCTATTATCATTTGGTGTTACCCAAGCAGATGCATTACATGCATTAATTGGTTTGGCATTTGGTGGTTCATTAATTTCTATCTTTGCACGTTTAGGCGGCGGTATCTTTACTAAGGGCGCTGATGTTGGTGCTGATATTGTTGGTAAGGTTGAAGCCGGCATCCCAGAAGATGATCCACGTAACCCTGCAGTAATTGCTGATAACGTTGGTGATAACGTTGGCGACTGTGCGGGTATGGCTGCTGACTTATTTGAGACTTATGCAGTAACTATTGTTGCAACAATGATGTTGGCAGGTGTTTTAAGTTTAGGTGAAAGCGCGGTTCTTTACCCATTAGCTTTAGGTGCGGTTTCAATCATTGCTTCTATTGTTGGTACTTTCTTTGTAAAAGTATCTAATAACGGCTCTATCATGGGTGCACTTTATAAAGGTTTAATTGTTTCTGCTGTATTGGCTGCAATTGCTTTTTATTATGTAACTGTTGATATGGGCATGGATATTAACTTATTCTACGCATCATTAATCGGCCTAGCACTAACAGCGGTTATGGTTGTTGTGACTGAATACTATACTTCAACTGAGTACTCACCAGTACAGCACGTTGCAGAATCATCACTAACAGGTGACGGCACTAACGTCATTGCCGGCTTAGGTTTGTCAATGAAATCTACTGCATTGCCAATTATTGCTGTGTGTTTAAGTATTTGGGGTGCGTATACGTTAGGCGGTCTTTATGCAATTGCTATTGCAGCAACTGCAATGCTATCAATGACAGGTGTAATCGTAGCATTAGATGCTTACGGTCCAATTACAGATAACGCAGGTGGTATTGCTGAAATGGCTGAACTTCCTGAAGAGATTCGTAACATTACTGATCCTCTAGATGCGGTTGGTAATACAACTAAAGCGGTAACCAAAGGTTATGCAATTGGTTCTGCTGGCCTTGCAGCATTAGTATTATTTGCTGACTTTACTAACTCATTAGGTGGCGAGACTCAAACACTGTTTGACTTATCTGATCACCGCGTGATTATTGGTTTGTTTATTGGTGGCTTAGTACCTTACTTATTTGGTGCGATGGCTATGGAGGCTGTTGGTCGTGCGGCAGGCGGCATTGTGAATGAAGTACGTCGTCAATTTAAAGAGATGCCAGGTATTATGGATTACTCACAAAAGCCTGACTACTCAAAAGCAGTTGACATGCTAACAAAATCTGCAATTAAAGAGATGGTATTGCCTTCTATCTTGCCTATTATCTTCCCAGTGGCTGTTGGTTTATTGTTAGGTGCTGAAGCGCTAGGCGGCTTATTAATTGGCTCTATCGCAACTGGTATCTTTGTGGCTGTTTCTATGACTACCGGTGGTGGCGCATGGGATAACGCTAAGAAATACATTGAAGATGGTAACTTTGGCGGTAAAGGTTCAGATGCTCATAAAGCAGCTGTAACTGGTGATACAGTTGGCGACCCGTATAAAGATACGGCTGGTCCAGCGATCAACCCACTGATCAAGATCATCAACATTGTTGCAATCATGATTATTCCTCTACTATAATCTTGATTAGTTAACAAATAAAAGGGAGTGTTTCGACACTCCCTTTTTTACGTCTATTCAAAACATGGGTTTAACTTTATATAGACAAAAAAAAGGAGTGCAGTTGCACTCCTTTTTTCTTAATCTTATAACGGGCTAACTATATGCCTGTTTCGCGATGAATATGAACATTCAAGCCTTTGGTATTCTTAGTAAGAATAAAGTCCGCCTGAGCCTTTAATAGCTTGTCAGCACACTCATGTAGATCGTTGTATTCAGGAATGCCTGTGTCAAAACGCTTGTCAGACAGATAATAAAAGAAACTCTTGTAAGAAAAGTTACCCATCTTTAAAATGATAAAGGTAGAATTGGGATCTTCCCATACGACAGCAGGATATAAAGTTGGTTTATCTTCGCCTTCTTTAGTAATCTCAATATCTGCTAGATGAACTTCTTTTTTCTCTTTACTCCAACGCGTGTCTACTGCATTTTGAATAGTGTTTATTTCTGATTCTGTAAAGTCAATTGTTGCCATGATTAGTGCACCGTTTTATCAGTATCAGCAACCGATTTAACCACGCTGCCAGATTCTACTATTTCGTCAATATTAGGCGTGTCATCAACAGTACCACCTGCTTCCATCTCTTCGATGGTTGCATCACGCACCAATAAAATTTCTAGTACGAATTTTACTTCGCGACCACATAAAGGATTGTTGCCATCAATGGTTACTGTTTTATCATCAACCTTGGTTACTAGAAAATCTTTAGGCTGGCCTTCAGAGTTTTCCATTACAACCTTGGTGCCCATCACACGATACTCTTCTGGAACATTTTCAATTTTATCAATAAAAACTAAAGACTCATCTCTAGGGCCGTAAAGTTTATCAACATCGATATCAATTTCGATAATATCGCCTTGCTCTCTACCTTCCAGCTCAGCAATCACTTCCTTGCCCAGTACATCGTTAGCGCCATGCACATAGCCAACAGGGTATTCAATTTCAGAAAATACATTACCTGTTTTTTTATCAATAACTTTGTAGATGAGCTCAACATATTTTGACTCTTGAATGATATTATCCATAGCCTTTAAAAAATAGTTGCACCAAAAATTTTAACTTCATTGTTTTCATAACCCAAAACCAAACGACCAAGGTATTCACCTTTTTTCTCAGGGTTGAGTTTGCCATTATTGGTCTGTCTATATAAAACAGTTACATGTTGACCACGACGAATCATACCTAGGTAGTCAGCACCTTTTTCCAGGCCTTTTGTTAGCTCACTACGTGCGAACTGCTTGCCCATTTCAACTTCATTGGCACCACGTAAAAAATCTTCAGAAAAATGACGGGTAAACGCACCATAGTTAGCGTTGTTAGAAAACTTAATTAAATCGTCCCACATAGGGTGGGCAATTGCTAAGATTTCTTCATCTGTTTTATCAATGATATTCATTTATTCAATACTCCAATAAATTATATTTTTTATTTATTGTAAGTCTTTTTTTTAAAACCTACAATAGATAAAAAAGACCAACAGTTGTATGTTGGTCTTTTTATCAAAATAGTGGTTTAAACTAAATTAAACCGCTACTTATCTTTACTCATCGTTAACTAAGTGGTAACAAGGCGCTTTCTGCATTGTGTACTCACCTGTATCACGATCACGATGAGACACTGTCAACACGTGCCAGTTTTCATCGTCAAGCTTCATCGCATCACCACGGTAATAGTAACCAGGCCAGCGAGTTTCCTTACGGAAGAAAGTATGGTGGAATACACACTCAGAAGTACGGTGACGGTGCTTAAGCTCCCATGCACGCATTAACTGGTGAATATCTTCAGCGCCAACCTTCTCTAGATCTTCTTCTAGAAGAGACATCTTCTGCATACCCATGTTAAGTAGCTTGTCGTTAGTCATGTAAGAAACTGTTACACCACCACAGTACTCATCCATAATCTTCTGAAGACGCTGTAGACCAGGCATCGGAAGAATGTAGCTTGGAGAAACTGTACCAGCAACGATTTCGTTACGGCCAACTCGATATGTTTCTAAAGGCTTGTAGATTTGCTCTTTACGATCAGCAATTTGCTTATCAGAAACAACAATGCCTTCACCCTTACCATCGTCAAGGTATTGACATGCAGCTTTCGCAGCTAAACGGCCTTCAGTAAATGAGCCTGATGAGAATGCGTGTGGTGTACCACCAACAGCATCACCTGCACCAAATAAACCTTCAACAGAAGTCATACGGTTGTAGCCCCAGAAGTACTCTTCAGGAGATAAATCTTCAGGACCTGAACACCATGCGCCACAGCCAGTTGCGTGTGAACCCATTACGTACGGCTCAGAAGTTGTTAACTCAGGGTTGATGTACTTAGGATCAATGTCTGTTGCAGCCCATAATACCGCTTGACCAACAGTCATACCTAGGAAGTTTTCCCAACCAACTTCTTCTAAATGAGGGTCTTGGAATGCTTCCATTGTTACCATGTGAATTGGACCACGACCAGCATTCAGCTCAGAGATGATTGCAGAAGTACGTAAACAAGTCGGAATTGGACGTGCTGTTACGTGTGACGCTTCAGTGTCTAGGTAACGCTTACCAACCATTTCCTCTAATGCAGGGAACCAGTTTGATTCATACTCTTCACCGTAACCATTTTGAGTGTACGTGTGTAAGTGTAGGAAGTATGCGCCAACAGGGCCATAACCATCTTTAAAACGTGCAAGTACGATACGATTTTCCATTTGTGTCATCTTCGCACCAGCTTCAATCATAAGACCATAAGCAGAACCAGAAGACCATGGAGCGTACCATACACGACCAGCACCTTCACCTACTGAACGAGGCTTAAAGATGTTAGAAGCACCACCAGCGCCAACAATAGTCGCCTTAGATTTAAATACGTGGTAGTTACCAGTACGAACGTTAAAACCAACACAACCAGCAACACGGTTATCTTTAGCTTCGTCCATTAATAAGTGAGTAACCATAATACGGTTGTACACTTTATCAGCTTGCTTAGTTGCAGCTTCAGCAACGATAGGCTTGTATGATTCACCGTGAATCATGATCTGCCATTTACCTTCACGCATGTAAGCACCTTTAGCAAGACCTTCAGCATCAGCTCTCTTAGGATCCTTCATTAATGGAAGACCCCACTCTTCAAATTTATGTACTGCAGAGTCAACGTGACGAGCCATGTCGAAAAGTAAATCTTCACGAACCATACCCATTAAGTCGATACGTGCATAACGTACGTGATCTTCAGGATTGTTCTCGCCGAAACGAGTACCCATGTAACAGTTAATAGCGTAAAGACCTTGAGCAACAGCACCTGAACGGTTGATGTTTGCTTTTTCAGCGATTACGATTTTCTTGTTACGACCCCAGTATCTAGCTTCATAAGCGGCACCAGTACCACCTAAGCCAGCACCGACAACAAGAATATCAATGTTGTCTTCTACAATAGTTTTATAGGCTTTCATGGTATTCTGCTCCTGCTTTTAATGATAGTTTGTTAGATTCTAATGTGTTTAAACCACCATCATCTAAACGGATGTACTTAGGTTCAAATGCTAATAACTCTGAGTTACGCATTTCAGCACTTGGCTCTGCTTCGTTTCTGAAGTCAGGAATCTTAGTTCCCCATGGTTGAGTTGTGATTGGTGATAAGAAGTTCTTAACACGGCCGTCACGGAATTTAACTCTCCATGCGATCGTACCTTGCTCTTCATTACGAATAGTACGTACAGAGTGACCTAGTGGTGCAAAGTCTGCGTAACCACGTACGTCAATAGCTTGGTGTGGACATGCTTTAACACATGAGTAACACTCCCAACACATATTAGGTTCAATATTGTAAGCACGACGATATTTATCATCAATGTGCATAATGTCAGATGGGCAGATATCTACACAATGTCCACAACCATCACAACGAGTCATATATACAAAAGTTGGCATATTATTTCCTCTCTTCTTAAGTTAATTAATTTTAGTAGTGCTTAGGCGCTTCGCGCTTAATACCAAGACCCATATCCGCTGGTGCATCTACAAGAAGCTCCATTGAGTGTCTATTTTTCTGGAATTCGTCATCCGCAGCAGTCTTACCGCCGAATCTTACTTCGTGTGGCAAGTTCTCGTTAGTACCGTTAGCCTGAATGATGCGCTTTTTGTAAGCTGCAGCTGGCTTGAAGAACATGTGTGAGAATTTAGACCAGTAAACGCCACCGAACAATGTTGCAGTAGAAAGAAGTACTAAAGCAAACCATACGCCTGTACCGCCACCGTAGATTTCCCAGCCTAATGCTGTTAGCGATGTACCCATTAAAGATAATGAGAACATGTCTTTTCTAATGCTGATTGAGAAAGGTGATTTACCTTCAGCTTGGCCATCAACCTTAAAGCTGAACCAGAACCAGAAGCTACCTACTAATAACATGATTGCACCAATATTCCATACTTGTGCCAATGTAGCAGTTTCTGCTTCACCGAAAATGATCATTGCAGTTGCTGCATTAAATAGGATGAAACCATACATAGTTAAGATATGTACTAAACGACGAACTGGATTATGGAACTCACCAGCTGTAGCAACATCAGTTACTACTGTGCTAACAAGAATACCCATCTTATCGCCACCGCTAAGTTGCTGTAATCTACCTTCTTCTTTACCAACTGTACATGGCGCAGCGCCTGCAGCTAGTTGTGCTTCTGCTTTTTCTGCTGCTTGGAAGAAGTATTGTGCACTCTTCTTATGAATTAAGTCAGCAATTGTCATAACTACCACTAGGGCAATCATAACGGTTACATAGGTTTGCATCTCTGCATAACCAATGCCGTTTTCTGCTGCCGCTAATGCAGCAATCGGTGTTGAAGTGATATCGATCATAGTTTCATCCTCCTTAGGTTAAATCAATCACATTATTTTGCTAATCCCATGATTAGCGTTTCTTTCAGTTTTATTTCGCTAAACGCACTGAGCGCTTTCGTCAAAATCCAACTATTATACTTACTTAAAAGTTCTCTTACAATTAAAAACTTCCAATTTTTTCAAACTGGAGGTTTTTGTTGTTTTTTATTTGGCTGAGTGACCACTTAGCTTAATTTCTACCTTGTCCTCATCTTTAATGCCTGCGTAGTAAGCTTGCAGTACTTTAGCCACTTCAGGACGTGAGAATTCTGCAGGAAGATCTTCACCATCTGAAAGCATCTTACGCACTTTAGTACCAGAAAGAAGAACACGATCCTTGGCCTCATGTGGACAAGTCTTCATTGAAGACATACCGCCACATTCATGACACCAGAATGTCCAGTCAATCTTAAGTGGTTGAGTGATTAATGCATCATCAGCAATTTCATCAAAAATATTATGTGCATCAAATGGGCCATAGTAATCATCAACACCAGCATGGTCACGACCAACGATTAAGTGTGAACAGCCGTAGTTTTGTCTAAACAATGCATGTAGTAATGCTTCACGAGGACCAGCATAACGCATATCTAATGGGTAACCAGATTGC
Source organism: uncultured Candidatus Thioglobus sp. (assembly GCA_964344985.1). GTDB lineage: Bacteria > Pseudomonadota > Gammaproteobacteria > PS1 > Pseudothioglobaceae > Thioglobus_A. The sequence continues at coordinate 94,937 of CAYFPI010000004.1, forward strand.
AATACTGTATTTGGAACAAAGTAATTATCAATTAATGTTGAAATTGCCTCTGAACGCACATCAGCAGGAATATCGCCCGCCTTAAGACCGCCTAATACTGAGTGAATCATCACACCATCACAAATCTCTACAGCAATTTTTGCTAAGTATTCGTGTGAACGGTGCATTGGGTTACGCGTTTGGAACGCTGCAACTGTTTTCCAACCTTTCTCATCAAAGTATGCGCGAGTCTCAGCTGGCGTCATGTATAAATCGCCAAACTTAGCTGGGAAACCACCATCTGATAATACTTTAATAGGACCTGCAAGATTATATTTGCCTTGAGCCTGAACCATAACCACACCAGGGTGTGCATCTTCAGTTGTTTTGTAAACTGTTTCACACTCATGATCTTTATCAATGGTGTATTTTTCAGTTACTGTCATTGTTGCAAGAATATCACCAGACTTACCACTTACGATCGCTACTTCATCGCCAGCTTTAACATCTTCATCGTCTGTTGAAAGTGTTACAGGAATTGGCCAGAATAAGCCATTTGCCATTGTCATGTTGTCACACACGCCTTTCCAGTCTGCTTCACCCATAAAACCGTCAAGCGGGTTAAAGCCACCAATACCTAACATTACTATATCACCTTCTTCTCTTGAAGAACAAGTGATTTTTGGTAAAGACTCAGCTCTTGCTAACTCAGCTGTTAGTGCGTCGCCTTCTAATGCTAAAGCATTAAGCGTATCACTTCCGTGTGGTGGGACTAATTTTGACATAGTACAATCCTATATGAATTTAAAGATAGAAAATTATACACACGCCTGTTTTTTAACACTTTATTATATGGGGATATTCCAATATATCCCCATTGATATATGGAGCAAAAAATTACAGTTTGATTTTAAACCTGACTCGTTGCGAGCCATCTTTTGCCTTCTTGGCAATTACCTTGTCATTTTTAATATCATAATCAAGTGTGCCGCCACTAAATGAATCAAACCCTTGAACCAGATGTGCATCACCCTTTAAATGCACCATTTCTTTTTTGATTAAATAAGTAATATTCTGCGCAGTTGCTTCAATAAAGCGCGGTTGATTTGGTTGGCTTTGTTGATAATGGGCGCGCCTATCTTTTGTGCCTTTGGCAATCACCTTGGTAACTTCACGTTGGTTGCTATAAAGTCTAATCCTCTCTGCACTTAATATTAATGACCCCTGCACAACTTGCGCCTGTCCTGTATAAAAACTCACGCCTTTTTTTTCATCAATTTCTACCGTCTTTGCCTTAACAGTAATAGGCTTAGACTTATCCTCAGGCAACGCATGAGAGCCTAGAGAAAATAGTAGCAATAAAAAAACAAGCTTATTCATAACGACCTACCACACCGCCTGTTAGTTTGATTTTTTGCTTTAATGCATCGTAATTCATGCCGACTGCATGAATATCCGCAACGCCAGATTGGTAATGAATCTTTTCTTTGGTTTTATAAATCTCAGCACCATCTTGCTGATCAACAATTAAATCTTTCGTATTAATGGTAGAGCCAGAATTTTGCAAAATTTTTGCATTACCCAAAAGTTTAAGCACTTCTTTTTGTGCGTCCATGTCTATACCGGCAGCGTATATTTTATTTTCTTCTGACAGGTAAGTTGTATCATGATCAGAATAGTAATGTTGCTGTTCATTTGACTGGTCTACATATAAATCTTTGGTGAGGATTTTTTGCCCACTATCTTGAAAAATTTTAGTATCACCTGTTAGCTTCATTTTGTCGGCTTTGGTCTTCATGCGCATACCTTGTGATACCATTTTGTTGTTTTGCCCTAAATAAGTCACTTTCTTATTGCTAATCAAATCATCAGTTTTGGTTCCAACCAACAACTCTTGGGTATTCATCTTATGAGTAATGCCACTTGAATGCACATCAACCTTGCCGCTAAAACGAATATCTCCAGTTTCTAAATAGTGAGCGCGATCTGAACTTAGCACATAGTCTTGCTTACCTTTTTCATCATAGGTGGTAACAACAGGATCAATCAATAATGCTGGAGAATTTTCAAAATTAAAATACTGCTTAGCCTCAATATAATGCGACAAACGTTGTTGATCATCAAACTCTTGCAGAGCAAACTGATCAATTCTTTCAACATAGGATACTTCTTTAGACACCGCTTCATTATCACTTAATGGTTTATCGTTATCAACAGTCACAACATCAAATGAATAAGACAACAACTCCATCAACAGCCACATGATGCCAGCAATCACTATAATAAAAACTGTGATTAACAGATTGTGTCTTAACTGAAAACTAACCATTGTGCATCATAAAAAAATTAGCGGCATTTATGCCATTACTCAAAATCAAGCGCTTGACATATCTCTTGTTGAGAAAATCATTATTAAGCATTCGATTAGCATTGTTCAGTATCGTCATAAAATCAACAACCAAACAATTAAACTCGAAGAGGCTCTTAAGTTACGTCAGCTATGTTTAAAGCATAATACTTTATTTATTGTTAATGATGATATCAACCTAGCTAAAAAAGTACAAGCTGATGGTGTTCATCTAGGCTCTGCTGATGATGACATTGCACAAGCAAGAGCGGTATTGGGAGAAGGCGCCATTATTGGCGCATCTTGCTACAGTGACATTAACTTAGCACTAAGTGCGCAAGCTCAAGGTGCAAGCTACGTAGCTTTTGGCGCACTGTTTCCATCAAGTACAAAACCCAATGCACCTCATTGCCCACTGGATATCATTACACAAGCCAAACAAACTTTAGATATACCTATTGTTGGCATTGGCGGTATTGATTTTGACAATCAACAGCAAGCATTTGATGCGGGTTGTGACGCTGTTGCAATGATTAACAGTTTATTTAGATAAATTGCAACCGACTATCGCCTAAATGCCAACTAACAAATTATTCAAATAAAAGACAATTAATCAATTTGAATCACTTCTTGCACGGCAGGACAATAAAGTGCACATTTGATTTGATTAGGGTAAGCGCTTGATAGAACTTGTTTGTAAAACAACAACTGCTTAGCGTGCTTGGCCCTTTGTCTATCAATAAACTGACTGATGGTTTCGTCATTAAGCTTATCAGCCGTTTTAAAATCAACAATCCACAATACATCGTCATCAATAAAAAATCGATCAATAATAACGCTTTTGCCATTATGGATAAACTCAGCCTCTACTTGGGTAGATTTTCTTTTTTTAAACAGCCAGTCAAACCGAGTATCTGATTTAGTGTTGTTTATTAGTGTTGCTAGTGATTTTGCTTGGCTTATAGCATCGCCAGTAGAAAATCCTAGCTCCAACAATCTTTGCTTAATGGCAGACTCATCAACTTTAAATTCTTCAAACTCATAATATTGATGCATGAGTGAACCTAACAAGCTTTTATATTGAAGGTCAATAGTATTGGCAATATCGATATTTTCGCCAACTCTATCTTTTAACTGTTGATGGTTTGGCATGGTTTCATAGCGAATCAATTTAGGTGCTGCACATGGCTCATCATTAAATACTTCTTGTTCGTGTGATACTTGCTCAAACTGATTGGCAAACTCTACTGACAACAAATCTAAAAATGTATTGGCTAGAGCTTTAGAATTTTTATTCAGCGTTCCTAATAAATAAACGTGGGATTTTGCCCTTGTCATTGCCACATAAAGTAGGCGCATAGACTCAAACTTTTCTTGCTGTGATTGAATGTAATTTAGGTAATAATAGGTATCACTATTTTGAGATTCAAAGCAAGATTTAATAGGTGCTATTAATAATGATTGATCTGCAAATTCTTGCAACTGAATAATAGGTGGTTTGTTATTTACTGATGACTTACCAAGCCCTGGAATAATCACATGCTCAAATTCTAATCCTTTAGCTTGATGAATGGTCATGACTTTAATATTGGTGCTAACACTAGGCGCATAAAGCTCATCTAGGCGCTGATTAATAACTTCAATGTTAAGCTCGTCTTGATATTCACACTCATGAATAATTTGCAAAAATTGAGATTTAATCATTGTGTTTTTAGTACTTAAACCATCATTTGGGCACAGTTGAGATAGCGCAAACTCAAACACCTGGGTAAAGCTGAATCTGGAAATGTTACCAATGGCCTGAGATAGTGCACTTGCAAAGTGCGAGAGTCTGTTTTGAGCATCTTTGGTTAATAACTTTAAAGTTGACTGGTCTTGAATAATCTCATAAATGATTTTGTCATCACACTCAGCAATGATTAACAAATCTTCCAGCAATAAACCACACCAAGGCGAACGCAACAAACTCAACCAAGCTAGTTTGTCGCCAAGATGTAGTAGAGCACGTGTTAAGCTTAGTAGATCTCGAGTAAATAAATCTTGTTTTAGTGCTGAGGATTTAACCGCCTCAAACTCTATTCCAGCTTGCTTTAACACCGGCACTATTGACGATAAATGCGAACGATTCCTAACCAAAATAACAACATCTTCATTTTTATACTGCTTAACAATATCAAGCACTTGCTGCGCTTCTAAGTCATCACGTTTATGTGCAAATGAATAAAAATGGACGGCCTTATTATGATTGACCTCATCATCTTCATCAGCAGGTGAATAACTAATAGCACCTTTATAAATATCTTCTTGTTTGGGAAATATTTTTTTGAAAATTTTATTATTCGCCTTAACCACAGCACTACTTGAACGAAAGTTCTTACTCAACTGCAAAGGCTTTGGCTTTATGCTCATTATGCCTTTTTCACGCACTTGTAAGAACAGACCAACTTGAGATTGTCTAAATAAATAGATGGACTGCATTGGGTCGCCCACCAAAAACAGTGTCTTTGTATCATTTGGCTGCCAATTGGCAATTAATTTTTCCAATAGTGCAAATTGAGTGGTAGAAGTATCTTGAAATTCATCAGCCAGCAAATGCTGAATCTCGTAATCTAAAAATAGTGCAATATCGCTAACATCACTCTGTTTAAGCGCTGAATCAGCATCTAATGCTACTTGAATAAAATCAATTGATTGAGTTTGTTCAAATACCAGCTGCAGTTGAGCAACAGAAAGTTTTAACACTTGTGCAATATCAGATAGCGCTAACGCTTGATCTTTAGAAAAATTAACATCGGGCAAATTAACAACGTTAAGCAATAAATCGCTAAAGTATTTGTTAGAAGACAAGGCGTTAAAAATTTCAACAATTTCTTGTTTTTGTTGTTTTAACTCAGCCGGAAATCCATTATTTTTATTCAGTGATTTGCGCCACTGACCACTTGTTGTAAAACACAGATGGTGTAGTGCAGTCCAATATTCTAAAGAATCTAGCTTATTATCCAACTTGGTGCGGATGTCAGTTAATATTGGCAGTGTGCCAAGTGCCAACAAATCAAAGAATTTTTCATCTAGACATTTTTTAGACTCTTCTTTAAGCAGGGACAAATGTTGGGTGATAATTTTTTCTGAACTTTTTTTAAGAGACTCTAAACTAAGCGCGTCATGTTGATATAACCGACCCAACCATTGATCACGCTTTGATAGCATGAGTGTAATCAAACGACAGAATTTATTCACGTCATTGTTTAAATGCAACAGCACTGACTGGATACTGTCTTTATAGTCATCATCATCAATAGCCAATAGTGTTTGTTTGGCAGCATCTAAGTAGTAATTTTGCGCTTTCCAATTTTGACTGATGATTTGCTTGGCTACTGGCTGATTTTTTTGTGGATAACGACTGGCGATCAAATTTGACAGGCCGTCAATGGTGGTGATTTTTAAGCGTTGTGGCATTTTTAAAATTTGCCAATTATTGCGATCAGACTGATTCAGTACTTTTTTGGCCAATTCATAAGTAATGACTTTATGTGCTTGCTCTGGCCTATCGCCTTGTGCGCTCAGTAATGATTCAACAACTCGTGCTTTTAATTCGCTAACTGCTTTTTTGGTAAATGTCATGGCCATGACATTTTCTGGAAACTGACTCTCGCTCAGCAATTTTAAATACCGTTGTGTTAGTAGCTCTGTTTTTCCAGATCCAGCGGGTGCTTGAACAATATAGGAGTTTTGAGTATCAAGCGCTTGATTACGCTGATTTTGATCACTCACATTGATTCAGGTGCGCTCACACCTAATAGCTTCAAACCATTAGAAAGTACTTGTTTAACAGCACTAATCAGCAATAATCTTGAACTTCTTAATGTATCTTGCTCTACTAAAAATTCACTGTTATTGTAGTAACTGTGAAAAGAGCCTGCTAAGTCGCGCAAATAATAAGCAAGTACATGTGGCTCGTAATTAACAGCAGATGTTTGCAATATATCCTTATACCGATTCAACTCTTTAATTAGCAATAGTTCACTGTCACTATTTAATAACGAAGCATCAGCCTCAACTGTACTGAATTTTTGCTCAGCCTGTTTAAGTACAGAACAAATACGTGCATGGGCATATTGAATGTAGAAAACTGGATTTTCATTAGTTTTCGATTTGGCCAAATCTAAGTCAAAATCCATGTGCTGCTCTGACCTTCTTAAAACATAGAAAAAACGCGCTGCATCATTACCAACCTCATTGCGCAACTCTTCCAAAGTAACAAATGAGCCGCTACGCGTTGACATAGCGACCTTTTCGCCGCCGCGAAACAAATTAGCAAACTGCACTAACAAAATCTCTAATTTATCTGGATTGTGTCCAAGTGCTTTGATTGAAGCTTTAACTCTTGCAATATAGCCATGATGATCTGCGCCCCAAATATTAATCACCTTGTCATAGCCACGTTCAAATTTTTCTAAGTGATAAGCAATGTCAGAGGCAAAATAAGTATGCATGCCATTATCACGCACCACAACGCGATCTAAGTCATCACCAAAATCAGTAGTTTTAAACCAAAGCGCACCTTCTTTTTCATAAATATGTCCAGAGTTTTGCAAGGATTCAACCGTAGTTTGACTCAAACCAGAATCCACTAATGATTGCTCAGAAAACCACTTTTCGTACACCACGCCAAACTCTGCTAAATCTTGTTTAATGCCACTTAAGATGTTATTAATCGCCAAATCAAAGATTTTTTTATAATCACCTGCTAATTGCTCTTTACAGTTAGCAATCAACTCATCAATGTGTTGTTCTTTGTCACCACCATCTTTTTCATCTTTACAAACACCTGAAAAAATATCTAATTTTGCAACATCTTTAACTTGCTTGGCAATGTCAAAAATATAATCGCCTTTATAGCCATTATCTGGAAAAGTATTGGTTTCAATGTATCTAAGATAAACCGAGGTGGCCAAA
>CAYFPI010000005.1:0-257 GCA_964344985.1 uncultured Candidatus Thioglobus sp.
CTGCCAAGCTTATCATTGCAAAATTATTGAGACTAAATGGTTAGGTTTTGGATTGACAAAACAAATTGGCGTTAATGCTGCCTCCAATGATTGGGTTTTATCGATCGATGCTGATGAAGAAATTACTAGTGAATTAAAAAACAACATTTTGGAATTAACTCAGTCAACTAAATTTCACGGGTTTAATATTAAGCGAGTTTCTTATTATCTAAAGAAACGCATTAAATATTCTGGATGGCAGACCGACCACCCACTTA
>CAYFPI010000005.1:350-4487 GCA_964344985.1 uncultured Candidatus Thioglobus sp.
CCATATCAATCTATCAGTAGTCATATTAGTAAGATCAACCTCTATACTCAACTAGGGGCGGAAAAGTTATTCGACAAAGGCAAGAAAACAACGCTTATTTATGCGGTGCTTAGTGGTATTGTTAAATTTATAAAAATGTATCTTATAAAAAAAGGATTTCTTGATGGGAAAGAAGGCTTTGTTTTGGCGATATTGTCTGGCTTTAGTTCTACATTGAAATACTTTAAGCTTTGGTCCTTATGGAGAGTTAAATGAGAGTTTTGCACATTGATACTGGGCTTGAATGGCGTGGCGGACAACGCCAAGCATTAACCTTACATAAAGGATTGCTAAACCATAACATTGAAAGTCTTTTTTTGACAAATCAAGTTGGAGAGTTATATCAGTTATGCAAAAACAATCATGAAGAAAAATATGCTGGATTTACATTTAATGGGGAATTGTCACTCGTTACCCATAACGAAATAAAGAAAATCGTTCAAAAATTCAAACCTACTATTATCCACTGTCATGATAGTCATTCAGCTAAATTAGGTGGTCGTTTTCACAAAACTTGTACTATTTTCCATACAAGAAGGGTTTCGTATCCTATTAAGTTTTTGTCGAGATATTTCAAATACAAGAATATTGATGCTCATGTGTGTGTCAGTGAAGATATACGAAGTTACATGAAACAATATTTTGACAACACTTTCACTATTCACAGTTGCGTGGATATTAAACGATTTGATAGAGTTGTTAATAAGACAATTTTTGATAAAAATGGCGATATAAACATCGTATACGTTGGCGCCTTTTCCAATCAAAAAGGTGTGGATGTTCTTATCAAGGCATTTTCAAATATAGTTAAAACGCATATCAACTCTGTGCTACACCTGGTTGGTGATGGCGAATTGTTAAAGCCAATGAAAGATTTAGCAAAAACTCTTAAAATTGATCGCAATATTGTATTTTATGGCGCCAGAAAAGATGTTGAAGGCTTCTATTTGGATAGTGATTATGTTATATGCCCTTCCATTAGTGGCGAAGGTTCAAGTGGTGTAATCAAAGAAGGCATGGCAGCTGGCAAAATTGTTATTGCCAGTGATCTGACTGCAAATAAAGAATTAATTGATGACGGCATCAATGGCGTTATGTTTAAAACTGGTGACAATAATGCATTAACAACGGTGCTAAACAAAGTTATAAATAAAGAAATTATTATAGATCGCCAGAAAATTAAAGACAAAGTATCGCTTTTTAATTGTTCCAATACTATAGAACAATATATTGCTCTATATAAAAAAATATCCAGCAGCAAGTAATTCATCATGCTGTTTAATTCTTATATCTTTATATTTGCTTTTTTGCCTATTGTCTTACTAGGCTTTCACCTATCCTCCAAATATTTAAGTCAAACAAAAGTCTTGCTATGGCTTGTTGTATCTTCGTTATTTTTTTATGGCTGGTGGAATATATCTTATTTAGTTTTAATTACATTTTCTATTTGCTTTAACTATATTATTTCTTATTACCTAAGGAGTAACAAGGCAAAGGCAGTCTTGATATTGGGAATATTTGTCAATATTACCATGTTGGGATATTATAAATATGCAAACTTCTTTATAGAAAACCTTAATTACATTTCAGATAGTCATTATGCAATTGAAAATATCATTTTACCTTTAGCTATCTCCTTCTTTACTTTTCAGCAAATCACCTACCTAATCGATTCATATAAAGGCATCACGAAAGATCATGACTTTATTCATTATTGTTTATTTGTAACCTTTTTTCCTCAACTTATTGCTGGCCCTATTGTCCATCATAAGGAGATGCTACCTCAATTTCTAAAGAAAAAAAACATGGGGCTAAAGGTTAACAACGTATCTATCGGTCTAACTATTTTTCTAATCGGCTTGTTAAAAAAAGTTGTTATTGCGGATAGCATGGGCTCCTTAGCGACGCCAATATTTAACTTGGCAGAACAAGGGGTTGAGATAACTATGCTTGAGGCCTGGGGTGCCGCTCTGGCCTATAGTTTGCAATTATATTTTGACTTTTCAGGTTATTCTGATATGGCTATCGGACTTGCAAGAATGTTTAATATTAAGCTTCCAATCAATTTCTTTTCACCGTATAAGTCTAAAAATATCATTGAGTTTTGGAGAAGGTGGCACATTACCTTATCTAATTTTTTGAAAGATTATATTTACATACCTTTAGGAGGTAGCAGGAACGGAAAAATAAAACAATTAAACAACTTGCTTATAACTATGCTAATTGGTGGTTTGTGGCATGGTGCAGGCTGGACGTTTATTATATGGGGGGGTATGCATGGGCTGTTTTTAATAACAAACCATCTATGGCTCAACTGGAAAGGGCATATTATTCCAAGTCAATATCTCGATAAAACTATAACAAAACTAATCGCTTGGCTTATTACAATTCTGGCTCTTATTTTATCTTGGGTTATTTTCCGTGCAGAAACTTTAAATGGCGCTATGTCAATGTATAGTGCAATGTTTGGCTTTAATGGCCTATCATTGCCTAATAGTATTAACGCTTTAGCACCGATACTACTATCTATTTTCCCTGATGCAAATATTATGACCAATGGTGTTGGCATATTTAGTGAAGGCAGCAACGATGCTAAGATCATAATTGCATGCATCATAGTACTTTACTTTCCTAACACTTTAGAGTGGATGCATATCACTAAGCCTGCACTAAACATGAAACATTTTTTTAATAAAAAATATAATTACAAATTGTCGTACTGGGAACAAAATGCTAAACATGCTAGATTAATGGCGATAATAGCAATGATTGCCATTCTTTCCCTTGGAGATGCGTCTGAATTTTTATATTTTCAATTTTAAAAATGAACATGAATTACCTGAGTCAATTCTTTAAATACCTTGCCTATTTATTAATAATATGCATTGGTTTTTCTTGGTTTGCTATACAAAATAACCTACTAGGATTTACCTACACGGATTTGACAAATTATCAATTATCTAAAATTGATAATACTGATTATGTTGATATTGCCATTGTGGGTGATAGCTCTGCAGGCAATGGCATTGATGCAAGCTTACTTGGCAAGACGTTAAATAAAAAAACAATTTCATTAGCATTAACCGGATCATTTGGCTATAGCGGATCTTATATTATGGCCAAAAAAGCAATACAGAAGGGCGCTAAAGAGATACTTATAGTGCACACAGTAGATATGCCAACCAGGCCAAGCCACTTAGACCAGCGTGCTGGTGTATTTCTTATACGCTCATTCTCTGATTTATTAAATTTGACCGAAGGCATTCACCATATCTTAGGTTTGTATTTAAGTAAAGATATTGTTGCCACTGCCATCAAACAAACATTTAAATATTTTTTCTCGAATGTAGACAACACCGAAAATAAACGATCAGATCCTAGTCAATACGACTATATTAAGCAGCATGAAAAAATTAATGCTGAAAATATTGATATAAAAACAAGTATCTCTTTAATTAATAAAGATAAGCTCTATTATTTAAATAAACTGATTAATTATTGCAACAAACAAGAAGTTAAGTGCTCCTATGCACATGGACCCATACACCATTCATTCTGCAAGAATAACTCTGACTATTTATCAAAGATAAATACACTTATCAACAACACTGGAATCAACTTGTTGTCTGAAAAGCCCTATTGTATGAACAATAATGAAGTTGGCGACAGCGAAGATCATATACTCCCACAATATAAAAACCAATCTACAAGCCATTACATAAATTTACTTGCACCTTAGAATCAGGACTCTGATAACAACTAAAAGTGAATCATAAGGGGTTTATCTCCAAGTCTTTATTCTATTCATGGCAACTTTTAATGGAATTAACATCATAAGAAATAACGACAATAAGCCTATCATCCCCTGCTCTGAAAGAGAGTTAAAATACTGACTATGTGGCGCTGAAAAATAATTTAACTCTTTGTGCACCTTTCCTTCTTCTATAAGCCTAACAACATTAGAATGATATTGCGCCTCACCTACGCCTAAAAACTTACTATCTTCAGTCATTAGCCATGCAGCTTTCCACATTTCTAGACGAAACCCAGATGATGTATTAACTTTATCTTCTTGATAATATGCAATCACATTATTAA
>CAYFPI010000005.1:4507-4725 GCA_964344985.1 uncultured Candidatus Thioglobus sp.
TACCAAAAGTTGACTTGGTTGTTTTAAATGATAAAAATAAAATCATAATGGTTGGTATAGCTACCCAGCCACCTCTTGACCCAGAAACAAGAACTGCATAAAAACCTATAACCACCGAAATTAACAGCAAGCCTTTAACCCAAAGACTTTTATTCATAATAACACCTACCAATGAGAATAACGTCAAAATCAATGCTACTTGCCCAAAATAAATATGG
>CAYFPI010000005.1:4761-11073 GCA_964344985.1 uncultured Candidatus Thioglobus sp.
CTAATATCGCCATAGCCCATAAGCACATCAATTACTATCAATCCAAAAAATAACAATATTGAGAATACCCACCATTTTTCCCAACTTCGCCATACAGGAGCAGCCTCTTTTCTTGTGAACCATAGACCTAATAGGCTAATCAGTAAAATTGCCAAAGCAGAATAACCAGCAGCCTTATGAATAACGAGACTCAATCCCAACATTGTGACAACTAAAAAAGAAATAATCTGTATGCTGATTGATTTAAAATTTAAAGCATTATTCATTAAAAAATTACCAAAGATATATTGAAAAAAGACATTCAAAAAAACCTATTTTATCATCCAATTACATGGTTATTGCTCTATCTATTTGCGCATCTTTTAATTAGATTATTCAGCCAAACTCTGCAAGTAGATGATGCGGAGCAAATCAGGCATGCGCAAGAATTACTACTAGGCTACCCCATCCCTCAGCCACCGATGTACAGTTGGCTTAGCTGGATTATGTTTCAAATTTTTGGCACAGGTTTGTTTGCATTGACGCTTCTAAAGTATGCAATAATTTCAGCAACTTTTTGGTTTACTTGGCTTGTATCCGGGCAACTGTTTCAACACCTTCAGACTCGTTATATTGCCACCTTCTCTTATTTGTTAATGCCTTCATTTGCATGGCATATGCATCAAGGGTTTACCCATACTATTCTCTTAGGATTTGGCATTATTGTCTCCATGCATGCGCTACTATCACTCAAAGAAAACCCTAGTATAAAAAACTATCTATATCTAGGCTTGGCATTAGGTGTGGGGTTGATGGGTAAATACAGTTTCTTGTTGTTTATGATTCCACTGTTTATTTCAGCCATTTCTGTAGCTTCATTTAGAAGGGTTGTTACTGATCAAAAAGTACTACTAAGCATTGGAGTTTTTATACTGATTATCGGGCCGCATGCTTATTGGCTAACTCAGCACCATCAAGAGATATTTTTATCAATCGATCAAAAGCTAAAAGTAACTAGTGATAATTTATTAGTTGATCGAGTAAGATCTGTGGGGCGGTTTACTGGGGCTGCTATCGCTTTTGTTGTGCCTTTTTCGTTAATATTTTTTATTAACTCTTGGAGGAAAATATTTAATATTGACAAACAAGCCTCAAAAGACGACTCAACACAATTATTAAATAGATTCTTTTTAGTAATTCTTGGTTCAGTTGTCGTACTGGCAATTTTTGTAAGCATGCCACACTTCAAAGTACGCTGGTTTCACCCTTTAATGATGATATTTCCTTTGTGGATGTTAGCTAGAATTGAAAGAAAGACTCTATTATCAAAATCAATAATGCGCTGGTTTGCCGTCATTACGATAATTTTTACTGTTTTAATATTATCAATTCGCATTGCACAAATGACTGTAGGGCCAGAGCTTGGCCAATATGGACGGCTTAATCGCCCAATTGTCGAAACATTGAATCAGTTGCCGGCATCTACCATAAAGAGATCGATTATAAAAACCAAAGATGGGTTTATTGGCTCGCACCTATTATCGCACTATCAAAGTCACAACGTTATTATCGAAGATAGAAACTTTAGAAAAGAGCATTTTAAAGACTCAACTCAATGCTTGTGGCTTTGGGATGACGATACACCGTACACAACACCTAATATTGTCAATATATCAAAAGCTGGCAAGATCGAAACCTATGTAGCTGAATTTAAATATACTTTGTTTTATGCGCTTAGCCCAAAACAAGAATGTAGCTAAGAGCTTTCTAATGCTTCTTTTCGAATTAACATAAGGTTTCGCACATAAACAAACAAGCCCATACCCTGTCCCATAATAAACACCGGGTCTTGTCTAAGGATTGCATAAGCCAGCAGTGTCAACCCTCCAGCCAAACTAAAATACCAAAACGCATGAGGGATAATACTTTTTTTATGCTTCTCACTATAAACCCATTGAATTAAAAAACGCATTGAAAAAAGTGCTTGCCCCAAAAAACCTAGAATAAGCCATGAAGTTGGAATATCCTGCATTTTAAAGCTCCCGTGTATCCGTTAATCGGGCACGATTTTGTAACCAACGAACCCCTAAAATATCAACAATCCCCACCCATAAGCGATTATGAAAACCATATTTTGATATACCTTGCATTCGATGCCTATGATTCACTTCTATCGACACCACACGTCCACCTTGACGTTGAAATAATGCTGGAATATAACGGTGCATATGATCAAAATATGGCAATGCTAAAAAACTATCACGTGCAAAGACTTTGAGACCACAACCTGTATCGGGCGTTCCATCTCTTAGTAGTTTGTCGCGTATGCCATTAGCATATTTTGATGATATGCGCTTCAACCAAGTATCTTTACGTTTCTTTCGATAACCTGCTACTACCAGCCAAGGATCAGATTTTTGATTATTAATTAACTCATTATATAAATTAGGTATATCAGCCGGGTCATTTTGGCCATCGCCATCTAGTGTAGCAACCCAAGTGGATTTAGCATGTTGTACGCCAGTTCGTACGGCAGTTGACTGGCCACTATTTTTAAGATGCTTAACAACTCTTAATGTAGATAAATTTTGCTTAATTTTTAATAAAACATCAAGTGTCTTGTCTGTGCTACCATCATCCACTACAATGATTTCGTGCTGATAATTCTCACTAAGTGCATGGGTAATTTCATTAATCAGCGTGCCAATACTCTTCTCTTCATTACAAACTGGAATTACAACTGAAAGATCCATAGCTTTATCCTATTAAATTATTGATGGTATTGTTTATACCACTTCGCAAAATTCTCAACACCCTGCTTAACGCTCATACTTGGCTTGTAACCAAACTGCTCTACTAGATCATCTACATCTGCATAAGTATCTGGTACATCTCCAGGCTGGAGTGGCAGTAGTTCTTTTTCTGCTTTTTTACCTAGTGAAGTTTCTAACGCTTCAATATAATCCATAAGCTCCACTGGATTATTATTACCAATATTATAAACTCTGTATGGTGCACTAGATGTTGCAGGATCTGGATTGTTACTATCCCAGTTCTCATTAGGTGGTGCTGGTCTATCTAATATTCTAATTATGCCTTCTACAATGTCATCAATATAAGTAAAGTCCCTACGGTGTTTACCGTAGTTAAACACCGTAATAGGCTCATCATTCATGATTGCTCTGGTGAACTTTTGTAGAGCCATATCTGGTCTATCGTATGGGCCATATACAGTAAAGAATCTTAACCCTGTTGTTGGAACATTGTACAAGTGGGAGTAAGTATGCGCCATTAATTCATTAGCCTTCTTAGTAGCAGCATATAGACTTACTGGATGATTGACTGCTTCATGAGTAGAGAATGGCTGTTTAGTGTTAAGGCCATAAGTAGAGCTCGATGATGCATATACAAGATGCCCTACTTTATTGTGCCTACACCCTTCTAAAATATGTGCAAAACCTACTAGATTAGTATCAATATAAGCCAGTGGATTTTCAATAGAATATCTAACACCTGCTTGTGCTGCCAGATTAACCACACCTTCAAACTGCTCATCTTCAAAAAGCTTGGCCACCTGTTCACGATCTTCAAGATTCATTCTAATGTGAGTGTAGTTAGGACGATCAGCATGGCGAGCAAGGCGAGCCTCTTTAAGCTTTGGATCATAATAATCATTATGATTATCAATGCCTACTACCTCATCACCTCTATCAAGTAGTCTGATTGAGAGTGCTGATCCAATAAAGCCTGCTGATCCTGTTACTAGTATTTTCATTTGATGATTGTTATTGTTAGTTTATTATTTATTATCTTATTACTTATTCTTTTAAACTTGATTGTTTGTTTAGCTAATCTGAGTTAAACAAGTCTCTTGTATAAACTTTGTCTTTAACGTCTTGTAACTCCTCTACCATTCTATTAGCAACAATCACATCACTAATTTGTTTAAATTCCCCTAAAGTGTCAATTACTCTTGAATGAAAGAATTCATTCTCACCTTCTTCTGTGAGTACTGGCTCATAGATAACCACTTCAATACCTTTGGCTTTAATACGCTTCATAATGCCTTGAATGGATGATGCCCTAAAGTTATCAGAACCTGATTTCATGATTAGTCTATGTACGCCAACAACCTTCGGTTGTTTACTGATGATTTGATCGGCAATAAAATCTTTACGAGTAGTGTTGGCATCAACAATGGCGTTGATTAGATTATTAGGTACATCTTTATAGTTAGCCTTAAGTTGTTTAGTATCTTTAGGAAGACAATATCCGCCATAACCAAAGGATGGATTATTGTAGTGCGAGCCAATTCTTGGATCTAGGCCAACTCCTTCAATAATTTGTTTACTGTCAAGATTGTGCGCCTCTGCATAAGAGTCAAGCTCATTAAAGTATGAGACTCTCATAGCAAGATAAGTATTACTAAAAAGTTTTACCGCTTCTGCTTCAGTAGAATTAGTAAATAAAACATCGATATCTTCTTTTATTGCGCCCTCTTGTAGAAGGCTAGCAAACTCTTCGGCTCTATCAGATACCTCGCCCACAATAATACGTGAAGGATGTAGATTGTCATAAAGTGCCAACCCCTCTCTTAAGAACTCTGGTGAGAAGATGATGTTATCAATGTTGAATTTATCTCTAACACTCTGAGTATAGCCAACCGGTACAGTTGACTTAACAACCATTGTTGCATTTGGATTAATATCTATTACATCTTGAATGACTGCTTCTACTGATGCGGTATTAAAATAGTTATTAACCGTGTCGTAATCTGTTGGTGTAGCAATGATGACAAAGTCAGCATCTTTATAAGCCAATTTTTTATCGAGCGTTGCGGTAAAGTTAAGCTCTTTATTAGTTAGGAAATCTGTAATCTCAGCATCTACGATTGGAGAGATTTTATTGTTTAGTTTGTCTATCTTAGAGGGATCAATATCCAAAGCAATAACCTCATGGTTTTGAGCAAGAAGCATAGCATTGGAAAGGCCGACGTAGCCGGTGCCGGCTATTGAAATTTTCATAATTTATTCTTTAGTAGAGATTGGATAATTTTAACAATATCCTCCACTTTGATATTCTTAATTGACGAATCATTTTTATTGATCTTATATGGGTCAACCTCCGACTTAGATTCTAGGATTTTATTGATGTCTGTTGTATAAGTGTTGCGATACCCTGGCGTTGAGCCAAATAGTGTAATCGATGGAATGTTAAGCGCCCAAGCCATATGAGTTGGACCTGTATCCCCACCAATAATAAGATCTGATTGTGCAATAAATCTTTTTAACCCGTCAAGCGTTAGCTTATTTGCAATATGCGCTTCTGGTGCGTTTTCTTGAATTTGGCCAGCCATAACTCTTTCCGATTCATTTCCCCACAATATAATAAAATTTGCCTGAGATTTTAGCTTGTTAACAATTTGCGCATATTGATCCACCGGGTAAATTTTAGACTCAAATGATGCGCCCGGAATTAGCACGATGTTAGGTTTTGAACTAGAAAAAAAATTAAAAGATGTTTGACTATTAGAAACTAAAAAAGACTGTTTAGCTAAAATGTCATCATGTGAAATTTTAAAACCCAAAGTGCTAGAAATGACAAATGCATTGCGCCTAATGACATTTTCAGAATAATCAATACAACAAGTATCTGTATAGAATCTTGCGGCGAAAGATTCTCGTAAGGAGTTTTTGTCAAATCCAAAGGTTTTATCAGATGGTATGGCTTTAGCCACAATGGCCGATTTAATTAGGCCTTGTGTATCAATAACCAAGTCATATTTTGGCAATTTTCTAAGTTTTTTAATCTCATTAAATAACAAACGTAGAGATTTCTTTTGTTTGGCTTTTTTAAGATTAACCGTGTGTATCTTATTAATATCAGGATTATTGGTCAAAATGTCTTTAAAACCGTTCTCAACCACCCAATCAATCGTTGAATCAGGTAAATGCTGCTTAATAAATTGCAACGCAACCATGGCGTGAATAATATCACCCAATGCTGAGAGTTTTACGATTGCAATTTTCATAATCAATGATTTTACTACGTGCACTGCACAATATATTAGTATGAGGGTTTAATGATATAATTTGCACATTATTTATTTTGCTTGAATTATGAGCGACAATACACCCGTAGAAACAACTAATTTTATTCGCAATCAAATTAATGATGATTTGGATTCTAACTTGCATGGTTCAATCCAAACGCGTTTTCCGCCTGAGCCAAATGGCTATTTGCATATTGGTCATGCAAAATCAATTTGCTTGAATTTTGGCTTGGCCCAAGACTATAACGGTAAATGTAACTTGCGTCTTGATGACACAAATC
>CAYFPI010000005.1:11083-25523 GCA_964344985.1 uncultured Candidatus Thioglobus sp.
AAAGAGGACATGGAGTTTGTTGATTCTATCAAGAATGATGTTAAATGGTTGGGCTTTAAATGGGATGGTGAAATTCACTATAGCTCAGATTACTTTCAAAAATTCTACGACTGTGCGATTGAGCTAATTAATAAAGGCTTGGCGTATGTGTGTTTTCTTGATGCAGAAGAGACTCGAGAATACCGTGGCACTTTAAAAGAAGTGGGAAAAGATAGCCCGTATCGAAATACTTCTGCTGAGGAAAACCTAGAATTACTTTCTAAAATGAAAGATGGTAAATATTCTGAAGGTGAATGCGTGCTTCGAGCAAAGATTGATATGGCTAGTTCGTTTATGTGTATGCGCGATCCGGCACTATACCGGATTCGTTTTGATAAGCACCATCAAACAGGTAATGATTGGCGCATCTATCCAATGTATGACTTTGCGCATTGTATTAGTGATGCGATTGAAGGAGTGACTCATTCGCTATGCACACTTGAATTTCAAAACAATCGTCATTTATATGATTGGATTTTGGACAATCTAGATGATTTCAATAAGCCTGATCGCCCGCATCAATATGAATTTTCAAGGCTTAATCTTGAATATACGGTAATGTCAAAGCGTAAATTACAGCAGCTAGTGGAAGACGAGTTGGTAGAAGGTTGGAGTGATCCGCGCATGCCAACCATTTCAGGTCTAAGACGTCGTGGCTACACACCAGCAGCAATTCGTGATTTTACAGATCGTATCGGCATCTCTAAAGTTGATAGCATGACGGATATGAAAATCTTAGAGGACGCCGTTCGTGATGATTTAAATAAAGTTGCGCCACGCACAATGGGTGTGTTAGACCCAATCAAAGTAGTGATTGAAAATTATCCAGAAGACAAATTAGAAAATCTGCAAGCACCAAACCATCCGCAAAATCCTGAGATGGGTAAACGCGAGATATTTTTCTCACGAGAGCTCTTTATTGACAGAGCTGATTTTGCAGAAGTAGCGCCCAATAAGAAATTTAAACGCTTAGCGATTAATAAAGAAGTGCGTTTGCGTAATGCTTATGTCATTAATGCCACAACTTTTGATACCGACTTTGATGGCAATATAGAAACTGTATACGCCACTTATGATCCCGATACTTTAGGCAAAAACCCAGCGGATGGACGAAAAGTAAAAGGCGTTATTCATTTTGTAGAAGCCACCCAAGCAAAACTTGCTGAATTTCGACTTTATGATCGATTATTCACAACGGAGAATCCGGGCAAGCATGAGCATTTTGAAATTTTGCTAAATCCTAACTCATTAACTACGACTTATGGTGTTGTTGAACCTAATATGCTAGGCGCAGGGCCTGAGATTGCTTATCAATTTGAAAGAGAAGGATATTTCTGTCGTGACAATCAAGCAGGCAACGAGCTAGTGTTTAATAAAACCGTCAGTCTTAGAGATACTTGGAGTGGCTGACCTACAATAGGTTTAATCCGTTAACCTTATATTGTTCAAACTTAGAATCATCACTAATTATTGAATAATTTTTACTAATTACCTGCGCGATAATCATTCTATCAAACGGATCTTTATGATGTAGTGGGAGTTTGGATAATTGCAATGCATCGTCTGAATCAAAAGGAATGGCTTGTATACCCATTGCATTAGCAGCTTGTTCAATATCAAAATCTATTGTTAATTTTCCAATAGAGGATTTAATAATAAGCTCCACCATACTTACAGAACTTAAATAAATGTTGTTATCTGTATTTTCTAGATATTGGAGATAAGTTTTATGTATTTTAGAAGGGTTGTTTAAAAGCCATAGGAAAATATGTGTATCGACAATAATGTTCATTATTGATTGCCATAGAACAGGGTCTCTATTTCTTTAGAGTTATTGTTAAAATCTTCTGGAATATCAATCTCTCCTTGCATTTGGCCAAAGATACGTTGCTCGACTTCTTCCTTATAAGGAACAATTTTAGCAACTTTGGTATGGCGCTTGCCATACTCAATAATAAACTCTTCACCATTGGAAACTTGCTTCAAAATATCGGAAAAGTTTGTTTTAAATTGTCCTACTTGTACTGTTTGCATTGCCAATCTTATATGTTGAATGTGATTTAATTATAACATAACTTGTCAAGTTGACAAATATTTAATTACTGCTTATACACAGACTTTCTATGCGAAACTCTAATAATAGTAACAACTAATAAATTATTTTCTTTTAAGTAAATAATTCTATAGTTTCCAGCGCGTTTTCTGAATTTACCCTTGTGTTTTCCTTTTAGAGATTTATCGTTAGTGAAAATACCAGCTTGTAAGTCTATAACTTTACTAGCAACTAATTTTTGAGCGCTTTTGTCTAATTTGAGAAATTCTTTTTCAGCTTCTTTTTCAAATGCGACCTTATACACTGATACCTGCTTTTGCAAAAACATCTTTTAACGGCATAACGTCACTATTACCGTTTTTAAGATTGTCTATCCTCTTATCAGCAACCATTTCATCTAATTGATCAAAATATTCATCTATTGCTTTTTCAATTAAACCAGTTCTAGTTTTATCAAGAATTTGAGCAGATTCATCTAAATGCTGAATAACATCTTTTTCTAATCGAATATTAATTGCTTGTTTCATTAAAACACCTCTATTGCAATAATGTATATACAATTGTAGTGTAAATAAATCAAAAAGTCAAATATACATTTGTATATACAACTATTAGATTTTATTTAACCAATCAGATACTTTGTCGATTTCATTATATTTAGTTAAATCAATCTGCAAAGGTGTAACAGATACATAGTTGTTTGCAATAGCATGAAAATCAGTGCCGATACCATTGTCTGCCTCTTTGCCATTTTCACCAATCCAATACAAAGACGGGTCTTTTTCATCAGGGATGCTTGACTCTGACATATGGCGCTTACCCAGCCTTGTAGTTTGATAACCTTTTATTTGATCAAATTCAATATCAGGGATATTAACATTTAGCACAGTGTCGTGTGAGAGTTGCGAAGTGTGAATTTGATTAACCACTAGGGATGCAATCTTACCAGCTGTGTCAAAGTGTTTTCCATCCCAACTAGCCAGTGAGAAAGCAATCGATGGCAAGCCTAAAAAACGCCCCTCTATGGCACCTGCTACCGTGCCAGAATAAATCACATCATCGCCCAAATTAGGGCCAAAATTAATACCAGTAACTACCAAATCAATCTCTTCTTGTAAAAAACCGCAAAGTGCCAAATGCACACAATCACTCGGTGTAGCATCAATGTGATAAACATTACTTTCAACTTTGATTGGCTTAAGTGGCCTATCCAGTGTCAATGAACTGCTGGCCGCAGATTTATTTCCACTAGGCGCAACCACAACAACTTCATGGTCTGTTGCTAGATATTTTGCTAACGTCTGAATGCCTTTGGATTGATAGCCATCATCATTACTAATTAAGATTTTCACTGGGCAATATTAAGTGAGATTGTATCTTTTTTAACACCAACTTTAACCGTACCACCATTTGTTAGCTTGCCAAACAGCAGTTCATCTGCCAAAGGCTTGCGAATTTGTTTTTCAATTAGACGTGACATTGGACGTGCGCCCATTTTTGCATCATAGCCGTGTTTAGCAAACCATTGTCGAGCCGCATCAGACACAATCAGCGATACATTCTTATCTTCAAGCGTTGATTCAAGCTCAAACAAGAATTTATTTACCACAAAAACAATAGTTTCTTCATTTAGACTATTAAAGTAAATTACTTCTGACAAGCGATTTCTAAATTCTGGCGTAAAGGCTTTTTGTAGTTCGCCTTTATAGTCAAGCGCGTGGTCTTGTTCACTAAAACCAATCGATGCACGCTGAACACTTTGTGCGCCAGCATTTGATGTCATTACTAAAATCACATTTCTAAAATCAACCTCTCGCCCATTAGCATCGGTTAATTTTCCGTTATCCATTACTTGTAGCAATAAATTAAAAATATCTGGGTGTGCTTTTTCAACTTCGTCAAGTAATAACACTGCATACGGATTAGAATTAACCGCTTCAGTCAATAGCCCGCCTTCATCGTAACCCACATAGCCTGGTGGTGATCCAATCAATTTAGACACTGAATGGCGCTCCATGTACTCACTCATATCAAATCGCAGTAACTTTACACCCATAATGCGAGATAATTGCTTACAAATCTCAGTTTTTCCAACCCCTGTAGGGCCGGCGAATAAAAAAGCACCCATTGGCTTGTCTTCATGTGCCAATCCTGATCTTGAAAGTTTAATCGCAGTAGATAAGCTTTCTACTGCTGAATCTTGCCCGAAAACACCAAGCTTAAGCTCAGACTCTAAATTTTTGAGCAAGGATTTGTCATCATTCGTTACTTGACGCGATGGAATGCGCGCAAGTTTAGCAATGATATTTTCAATGTCATTCACGCCAATATTAATCTTGCGTTTTGATTTTGGCTGAATTTGTTGCAATGCACCCACTTCATCAATCACGTCAATGGCTTTATCTGGCAGGCGGCGATCAGTCATATATCGATGTGATAATTCAGCAGCTGATGATAATGCAGCAGCAGAATATTTAACTTTGTGGTGCTCTTGGTAGTATTTCTTCAAACCATGCAAAATCTTAACCGTATCATCCACTGAAGGCTCTTCAATATCAATCTTTTGAAAACGACGTGTAAGCGCATGATCTTTTTCAAACACCTTGCGATATTCTTCGTAAGTGGTTGATCCCATACATTTGAGCGAGCCATCGGCCAAAGCCGGCTTTAATAAATTAGAAGCATCAAGCGATCCACCAGAAACTGATCCTGCACCTATGAGCGTGTGAATCTCATCAATAAATAAAATTGCATGTGGGATTTTCTCAAGATCTGTAAGCACTGCCTTTAAACGCTTTTCAAAATCACCTCGATATTTAGTGCCAGCAATAAGCACACCAATATCTAGTAAATAAATACTCGCATCTTTTAGCACTTCTGGAACTTTTCCATCAACAATTTTTTTAGCAATGCCTTCGGCAATAGCCGTTTTACCAACGCCTGCCTGACCAACAAATAACGGATTATTTTTACGACGACGTGATAATACTTGTACTGTACGTGTAACTTCCTCTTCTCTACCAAGTAAAGGATCAATTTTTCCAGACCTGGCTTTTTCACACAAATTGACCGTATAAGTTTCTAATGAAGTTTTTTTAGGTTTTTTCTTATCAGACTCAATCCTTGGCGTTTGCTCAGCCTCATCTGAAGCTCTACTAGAAATACCCTCCATGACCTCTAAGCGAGAAATACCATTTAGCTTTAATAAATACACCGCATGAGATTCTTTCTCTGAAAAAATACTCACCAACACATTCATGGCATAAACTACATTTCTTTGTGCTGACTGCGCCTGATATACACTGCGCTGCAACACCCTTTGAAAGCCTACTGTTGGTACAATGTCAATCTCTGAATCTTGCTGAATAAGTGGCGTGTGTGAATCAATATATTCTTCCAACTCATCACGCATCTGGTCAATATTCACTTGCTTATTTCTAAGAAATGTAACCACTTCTTCAATATTAAGTAGCGCCAGTAGCAAATGCTCTACAGTAACAAACTCAAGGCGATTATTGCGCGCTTGAGTCATAATGTAATTAATTTCTTGTTGTAATCCGGTTTCAATCATGGTTTTATTATAGCTCCAACTCACGCAATACACACATTAATGGCTGTTCATTTTTTCGAGAGAACTCTATTACTTGAGACACTTTAGTTTGAGCAACATCATGCGAATATATGCCGCATACCCCTTCTCCATCAATATGAACTTTAAGCATGATTGCATTAGCAGACTCTTCATTTTTGGAAAAAAAACGCATCAACACTTCAATAACAAACTCCATGGTCGTGTAATCATCATTTAACAATAGCACCTGAAATTTACTAGGCACTTTAAGTTTTGACTTTGAAGTTTGCGTGAGTGTTTTGGCCATAACTATCTAGTTGATACTCGACGCAATAATACCAGTGCAATAATAAGAACAATAATCATTGGCAAGGATGCACTTAACAAGTGATTAAAATCAAATCTTAACGACAACATTCCACCTATTCTTGACGATAGTTCAAAAAACAAGCTAATAACCACACCCATAAAAATTTTTCTACCTAAAGATGAATCACGAAGAGAGCCAAATACAAAAGGTATTGATAAGATAATCATAGCAATTAAAGTAAGTGGTTTCATCAATCTTGCATATAACTCCACTTCATAAATATCACTTGATAATTGATTTTTTGTTAGAAAAATAATATGCTTAAACAGTGTCAGTGTTGATAATTCTTTAGGCTCTTTTCTTAAAGATTGTATTAACTCTTGGTCAAAGTCAACTTGGATTTTATTATCGTTAAGCGTGTCACCATCAAACTTTACAAACTTCTCATCTGAATTGACTGACAAAATATGAGACTGATTAAATACAATACTCTCACCATCAAACTTTGCAGACTTTCCTTGCAATATTGCATTTAACTTGTTGTTGTCTTTATTGGCTTTTATTAATGTTATATCGTTAAAAGTCTTTCCATCTATATTTCTATCAACATGAATAAAGTTATCATTATCCTTGATCCAAAAACCTTGTTGGCTAGATAAAACTATTCTTTGATCTAAAGCAGATGCTCGATACTGCTCGGCATAATTAGATGATATGGGCGCTAGAAACTCACCAATAACAATCATAACAAAAGCAAAGAAAATACTAATTTTTAATGTTGTTTTAGTTACATTAATTACTGACACGCCAGAGCTTCGCATAATAACCAGTTCGCTATGAGAGGCCAGATTTCCCAACCCTAAAATAGCGCCTAATAAAATAATCAATGAAGATAGTGAATAAGTAATAGAAGGAATCAACAGCACAATATAAGTCAATGCATCATTTAACATATAACTCGCACGACCAATATCATCCACTTCTTCTAAAAATTTAAAAAATGCAAATATACCCACCAAAATTACCATTACCGATAAAGAATACTTAAGTAACGTTTTAGCAAGGTAGCGGTCTAAGATTTTCATTAAAATACTAAACTTGGTAAAGTTTCTAAATAATTGATGGCACTATTATGACAAATATTCACAGCGATAAGATTCTAATTCTTGATTTTGGCTCGCAATACACACAACTCATCGCACGCCGCGTTCGTGAAATCGGCATCTATTGTGAATTATTTCCTTTTGATGTAGATGTAGACTTTATCAAAAATTTCAACCCTAAAGGCATTATTCTTTCTGGTGGACCGGATACCGTCACTACGGATGACTCAGCCAGAGCGCCACAAATTGTTTTTGACTTAGGTGTGCCAATTTTAGGTATTTGCTACGGCATGCAAACCATGGCCATGCAGCTCGGTGGCAATGCAACTTCTGCTGACAAACACGAATACGGCTTTGCTCAAATCAAGTGCGAAGATGATGTTTGCGCATTGTTTAGGGATTTGCGTGATGACACACACAATAAAGGCAACGCCTTACTCGATGTATGGATGAGTCACGGCATTGAGGTTAATCAATTACCTGATGGTTTCAAGCTTATTGCTTCAACAGATAATTGTGCAATTGCCGGTTTTGCCAATGTCGACAAACATTATTACGGATTACAATTTCATCCAGAGGTTACTCACACCAAACAAGGTAAGCACATTTTAGATCGATTTGTTAGTGGCATTTGCCAATGTGAAAAAAACTGGACAACCGACAATATCATTACTGACTTAGTACAAAACCTTAAAGAACAAATAGATGATAACAATGTGCTGCTTGGTCTATCAGGCGGTGTTGACTCTTCTGTTGTCGCTGCTCTACTTCATCAGGCGGTTGGTGATCAACTTACCTGTGTGTTTGTTGACAATGGCCTGTTACGCCTTAATGAGGGCGATGAAGTCATGCAAACTTTTGCTGAGAATATGGGCGTTAAAGTCATTCGTGCGAATGCCCAGCAAAAATTCTTTGACGCACTAGCGCAAGAAAATGACCCAGAGAAAAAGCGCAAGATTATTGGCGGCGCCTTTATTGAAGTTTTCGAAGAAGAGGCTAGAAATCTAGATGATATTAAATTCTTAGCACAAGGCACGATTTATCCAGACGTTATTGAATCAGCCGGTGCCAAATCCGGTAAAGCCAAAGTGATTAAATCACATCACAATGTTGGCGGCTTACCAGAAGACTTAAAATTTGAGTTGGTAGAACCACTCAAAGAATTATTCAAAGACGAAGTACGCACCATTGGTGTCAAGCTTGGCATTCCTTCGCACATGCTTTATCGTCACCCTTTCCCAGGGCCAGGACTCGGCGTGCGAATCCTTGGCGAGGTGAAAGAAGAATATGCTGATATTTTGCGCTTGGCTGATAATATATTTATGCAAGAGCTCTACAATCACGACTTATACGACAAAGTCAATCAAGCTTTCGCTGTGTTCTTGCCGGTTAAGTCCGTTGGTGTAACCGGCGATGAACGCCGTTATGATTACGTAGTTGCACTTCGCGCTGTTGAAACCATCGACTTTATGACTGCACGTTGGGCGCAACTGCCTTATGAATTTTTGGATTTTGTTTCAAATCGCATTATGAATGAAATACCTAGAATATCGCGTGTGGTTTACGATATTTCAGGTAAGCCACCAGCCACCATCGAATGGGAATAACTAAAGAGGAAAGCAAGGCTTTCCTCCAAAATGACATAAAGTGGATGAAACTTGCTTTGGAGCAGGCAAGGCTTGCTCAGGCAGTGGATGAAGTGCCAGTTGGTGCGGTATTAGTACAAGATGATCAAGTCATTGCCAGTGCACATAATCAGCCAATATCCAATAACGATCCCACTGCGCATGCAGAAATTCAATTGTTACGTAAAGCCGGAAAAGTCTTGAATAACTACCGCCTTCCAAATACAACTCTATATGTAACACTAGAGCCTTGCACCATGTGTTTAGGCGCTATGATTCATGCCCGTATAGATCGAGTTGTATTTGGCGCATACGATCAAAAAACAGGGGCTTGTGGCTCTTGCCAAGACCTATCAAACAGCAATTGCTTTAATCATAAAATTAAAATCCAAAGTGGAATTTTGATTGATGAGTGCAAAACCCTATTACAAGATTTTTTTAAAAAACGTAGAAATAAATAGTTGATAAAGAGCTATACTTTATCCATTGCATTTGTAAGGATAAAGCATGAATAAATATTTTTTGATATTTTTATTATTGCCATTGTCAATTTTAGCTGATAACACTTCAACGGGCACTAATGCACTATTAAACAATACTAGTGGCACGAAGAATGTAGCTATTGGTGACTCTGCCATGAAAAATAATACATCAGGCCTTAATAATACTTCCGTTGGTTATTTTGGCTTGCGTAACAACACCACTGGTAAGCAAAATACCGCTATCGGAAGTTATTCACTGCGCTATAACACCACCGGTGATGACAATACCGCGGTTGGATTTGAGTCACTCAAATACAACACCACAGGCGATAAAAATACAGCAGTGGGCAATTATGCATTACAAGATAACACCACAGGAACGAGCAATACTTCAATTGGTAACTACACTTTATCTGATAACACCACGGGTGACAAAAATACTGCAGTAGGCAATTACTCAATGCGTTCAAACTCCTCTGGCAATGACAATACCTCGGTTGGTAACTACGCCATGCGTGATAACACTTCCGGATCAGACAACACTGCACAAGGAAACTATGCACTCAGATATAACACCACTGGATCTAACAACACCGCTCTGGGAAATCAAAGCATGAAAGCAAATACTACCGGCGGGTTCAACACAGCCATTGGTGATGATGCACAGCTTGCTAACACCACAGGCTCTTATAACGTATCAAACGGCAATGGCACGCTTAATAGTAGTAATGGTGATAGTAATACAGCAATTGGTTACCGTGCGGGTTATACCAATGAAACAGGTTCAAACAATGTGTTTATTGGGCACAAGGCTGGCTACAATGAAACAGGATCTAATAAACTCTACATTTCTAACAGTGACAGTGCATCGCCTCTTATCCATGGTGATTTTTCATCGCAAGAAGTTACTATCAATGGCAATTTAACCATCAACACACTAAAAGACATCTCAGGCAACAATATGATTCGTACGGTGGGCAATGTTGTGCATATTGGCGCCAACTCATTTACTATTGAAGATGCATCAACTTCAAGTAGCGGTAAAGATGAAATTGCCTCGAGTATTAATGAATTACAAATCGGTACCAGCACCGCGCACAATACAACTATCCAAGGTACGTTTACAGTGCAGACACCAACGAGTGATTATCACGCTGCCACCAAAATTTATGTTGACAGCGCCACTAATATCAATACCATTGACATTTCAACAAATACAAATAATATTAATAGCAATACTTTAAACATCAACAACAATACCAATGCTATTAGTCAAAACAAAAACGGTATTGCGCAAATTGCCGCAATGTCTAACTTAACTACTGCACCTGCTGGCAAATCACATATTAGTTTTGCCTTAGGTCGCTTTGAAGATGAACAAGCCGTTGCTTATGGCTATTCGCACCACAGTACAAAACATAATATTATCTTCAATTTTCAAGGCTCAAGCTCTGGTAGTACCAATGCGCAATCAGTCGGCATTGGTTATAGTTTTTAAACTTATAACACTTAATAAAAGATTTGATTAAAATAGTTCAAAATTAAATTAAAAAACAATTAAATGCAGACAAATTTACCAGAACAAAATTACTACCAAGAAGACGAAATCGACCTAAAACAGTTATTTAAAACACTGTGGGATAAAAAAGCACTCATCTCTACTATAACGCTTTTAATTACATTAATAGCGGGGGTTTATGCCTTTAATAAAACACCGATTTACGGGGCAACTGCATTGGTAGAAATCGGCAATTACAAGTTACACAACAACAACAACAACAACAACAACAACAACAACAACAAAGCAATTTTAGATTCATCTGCTGACTTATCTAAAAAATTAAATATTTTATTTATTGATATGTTTAAAAATGATGAAGATAAAGACTATGAAATCACCTCTATTTCAATACCTAAGAAAGCAAACAACTTTCTTGAAATAAAAGCTGAAGCAACCTCAAATAAACTCGCCTCATCTGCAGTGCAAAAAGTTATTTCTTTTATTCAAGACAAACACCAAATCATTCTTGATGATGTTAAAAATAGAAGAGAGTTAGAAATAAACAACCTCAACACTAAAATCAATAATATTAAAAATAAAGAAATTAAGCTACTTGCTCAAAAGATCGATATTCAAGAGCAAAATCTAAATGATTATAAAAACCAATTAACCCAAATTGATCAAAATATCAAAAATATAGAAAACTCTAATCCGGCGCTAACTGCACTAAAGCTCATGGAAAAACGCGATCTTTCATCGTTTATTGTTGAATTAAATCTGCAATTAATGGATATGCGTAATAAAAAAGACGAATTAGAAACCACCGTTATCAATGATTTACATGAAAAGAAACAATTGGTAGAATCTATGCTCTTGCCACATAACTACAAAAATTCCGCTGTTGTGGGCAAAATTATTACCAGCAAGCATCCAATTAAACCTAAGAAGAAATTAATCGTCGCAGTAGCCTTTATTGCTGGATTCATACTTTCAATTTTCTTAGTATTGATAATGAACGCTTTTAGAAAAGAAGACGACAAAGTAGCCGCCTAAAATTTAAGAAATTTTTTAAATGGTGATATTTTCACCCTTTAAAATGCTAAAAACCATTTAAAAACAATGATTTATGGCGTTTTTATAGGGTTTTTTATGCAAAATAATCCCGTTAATAAAAAATTTCGGAAATTCTTTAAACGGGTTGTTTTTAGAAATTTAGCGAGTATTTTTAGTATATTTCTAGGCAAATTTATTTTCTATCGCTGGGAGCATACAAATAGTATGCGACCAAGTAGAAAATGGATTTAACAACGAAATATACAAAAAGACGAAGCTAAACGGTGTACATACCGCCATTGACGTGGATGGTCTGGGCAGTAACGTATGATCCACTATCACCCGCCAAAAACAACACCGATCCTGCAATCTCATCAGCTGTGCCTAAACGCCCCATTGGGATTTGCGAAGCAAGCGCTTCTTTTTGCTCTTCCGGTAGTGCGTCTGTCATGTCTGTTTTGATAAAACCAGGTGCGACTGCATTAACAGTAATACCACGAGGACCAACCTCACGTGCTAACGACTTAGTAAAGCCCATAATGCCAGCCTTAGCAGCAGCGTAGTTAGTTTGCCCAGCGTTACCCATTGCGCCCACAACCGAGGCAATAGAGATAATACGGCCTGCTTTTTTCTTCATCATTCCACGCAGTACCGCTTTTGACATTTTGTAAACCGACGCAAGGTTGGTATTCATAATTGCGTCCCACTCATCTTCTTTCATGCGCATTAGAAGATTGTCACGAGTAATGCCGGCATTATTAATTAAGATATCAACAGCACCATAAGTGTCAGTAATGTTTTTCATCACCTCGGAGATTTGATCATTATCTGTCACATTAAGCGCCATACCTGTGCCAATAACACCATTATCTTTTAAAGTACTGCTAATAGCATCTGCACCACCTGCGCTGGTTGCTGTACCAATAACTGTTGCGCCCGCACCGCCCAAAGCTAATGCAATGGCTTGACCAATGCCGCGAGATGCACCTGTAACTAAAACAATTTTTCCTGATAAATCTGACATTATTTAATCTCCTCCAAAGTGGCTGCAACACTGGCTGAATCCAGTACAGCATTTGCAGTTAATGATTTTTCGATTCTTCTTGTTAACCCGGCCAACACTTTGCCTGGACCAGATTCAATTAGTTTTTCCGCGCCCATTGTGTGCATAACTTGAACAGTGCCTGTCCAGAGTACTGG
Organism: uncultured Candidatus Thioglobus sp.; assembly: GCA_964344985.1. Classification (GTDB taxonomy): domain Bacteria; phylum Pseudomonadota; class Gammaproteobacteria; order PS1; family Pseudothioglobaceae; genus Thioglobus_A. The sequence goes on from CAYFPI010000005.1 coordinate 24,021, forward strand.
CTTATGCAGTTGAGCGACTAATTTAGTACGCATGTTATTTTCATCGCTTGCCTTAGCAGCATCAAAATTATGCAATACATCAACATTACCCATAGAAAAATTTGTTGCATCAACTGTATTTTTAAACTCAGCCGCTGCCTCATCCATCAACGAACAATGTGATGGAACACTAACTGGCAACACCACAGCACGCTTCGCACCTGCTGCCTTCATAGTCTCACATGTGGCATCTACTGCCTCTTTATTGCCAGCAATAACTACTTGACCTGGAGAGTTAAAATTAACTGCTTCAACAACACCTTTACCTGTGTACTCACCACAAATCTTAACCACTGTTTCATCATCAAGTCCTAAAATAGCAGCCATCGCACCCACACCAGCAGGAACCGCTGATTGCATTAGCTGTGCACGAGTGCGAACCAATTTAATACCATCAGAAAAATCAAGCGCGCCTGAAGCTACTAATGCTGTGTACTCACCCAAAGAGTGGCCAGCCATACAAACTGGTGATAGATCAGCTTCACTTGTTAGTGCACGATAGGTAGCAACACCCGCTGCTAGCATTGCCGGCTGGGTGTTTTGAGTTTGATTAAGACCTTCTTGATCTTCTTGAGTGAGCGCCCAAAGATTAAATCCTAAAGCATCACTAGCTTCAGAAAATGTATCTTTAACAATAGGAAAATTATCAGCTAAGTCTGATAGCATGCCAAGCGATTGAGAGCCTTGACCAGGGAATATAATTGCGTATTTCATAGAATTTTTAATAAATGAAATAGCTTTATTTTAATTAATAAAAAAGCGCCTGGAAGGCGCTTTTTTAAATAATACTTACGTGGGGTTTATGCAGTTTCGATTGAAACGTATTGACGCATAAATTTACCTTTTTTAGCAAAAACTACTTTACCGTCAGCTGTTGCAAACAATGTGTCGTCTTTACCTTTACGAACGTTTGTTCCTGGGTGGAATTTAGTACCTCTTTGACGAACCAAAATATTACCAGCCAATACTGCTTGACCGCCAAATCTCTTAACGCCTAATCTTTTTGATACGGAATCTCTACCGTTATTAGTACTACCGCCTGCCTTTTTATGTGCCATGGGTTATCTCCTATGCCTTAATTTTTGTAATTTCGATCTCAGTAAATAATTGTCTGTGACCTTGTTGTTTCATTGAATGCTTACGACGACGGAACTTAAGAATATGCACCTTTTTGCCTTTGCCTTGTGAAACCACTTTTGCCTCAACGGTTGCTTTTGCTACTGTTGGTGCACCAATTTGAACGTTATCACCATCTGCAACCATAAGCACTTCTTTAAAAGTAACTTTTTTGCCTGGCTCAACTTCTAACTTCTCAACCTTTAAAGTTGTGCCTTCGGCTACTTTAAACTGCTGACCACCTGTTTTAATAACTGCGTACATAATAAAACCTAAAATGTGTATTCGTAAAAAGAGGCAATTATACCCAAACGCTAAGTTTAATGAAAGCAAGTTTTGCGTATAATT
>CAYFPI010000005.1:25533-75621 GCA_964344985.1 uncultured Candidatus Thioglobus sp.
ATTACTATTTTTTATTATCATGGATCAAGAATATGATTATTTTAGAAACTAACATGGGCAATATTAGTATTAACGTTGATGCTGAGAACGCACCAATTACAGCCAAAAATTTTATTGATTACGTTAATGATGGTTTTTTTGATGGCACAATTTTTCATCGTGTTATCAAAAGTTTTATGATTCAAGGCGGTGGCTTCACTGAAGATATGATGCAAAAGCCAACCAAAGCTGAAATTGAAAACGAAGCTAAAAACGGCTTAAAAAATGCTAAATACTCAATTGCTATGGCTAGAACAATGGATCCGCATTCAGCTAGCTCTCAGTTTTTTATCAATACCTCTGATAATTCATTCTTAGACTACCCAGGTCAAGATGGCTGGGGGTACTGTGTATTTGGTGAAGTGACTGATGGTTTTGATACGGTTGATAAAATCAACGAAGTATCAACAGGCAACAAGGCAGGTCATGCTGATGTGCCAAATGATTCAGTTGTTATCACTAAGGCGTATACTGCATAAATGCCTACTTCGCTAATCATAGCGGATCTCCACCTTGTATCAAACGAGGTGGAAAAAACTCAGCTTTTTGTTAAATTTTGCCAACAAGAAGCGACAAAAGTAGATCAACTATTCATCTTGGGAGATTTGTTCAATACTTGGCTTGGTGATGACTTATCACTACCTAACTATCCACTGGTTATTTCCACGTTAAAAGAATTAAGCCAATCGGTTAATATTTTTGTCATGGCGGGTAATCGTGATTTTTTAATGAGTAAAAACTTCGAACAAGCATCAGGCGCCAAGATTATTAATTCGCCTTTTTTGCTAGAGGATAACAAGCAGAAACTTGTACTGACCCATGGTGATGAATTGTGTACAGATGATGAATCTTATCAACAATTAAAAAGCATCTTACAACACCCAATTACTAAATTTATATTCTTACGTTTGCCAAAAAAATGGCGACTTAAACTTGGTGGTCAGCTTCGTAAAAAAAGCACAGAAGCGCAACAGTATAAATCACGAAAAATTATGGATGTTAATAATGAATCAGTACAACAATTAATGCAAAAATACCCAAACTCTGATTTAATTCATGGACATACTCACCGACTTGATACTCACAAAAATGAGGATTTTGTTCGCTACGTGTTGGGCGATTGGTCAGCTACTCAAGGAAACGCCATTAAGATTGATAAAGGTGAATTAAACCGTTTTGAAATTAGCTGAACACTCAATTAAATCAACTGAACTTACTTTAACTTTCACAGATTCATCCAGCTTAGGCAATTCTTTGAATTTAATTTGAGTCATCATGCCAATTTCTGGCATCATCATCAGCGCCTTATCGCCTCGAGTGTCGACCACCACAGCGTCACCCTGCCAGTTTTTATTTTGCATTAAATACAAATACTTATAGTGATCATTACTAAATCTGGTGGCTCTACCAACATCGGCCATGGTTGCATTATTAATGCCAATGATTTCTTTCATTTTTTCAAGATCTAGTGTTGGCTTGTTATTAATAAAATTAGACAATTGTTGGTGTGCCAACAAGTCTAAGTAGCGTCTAATAGGGCTAGTAACACGTAAATAAGCATCCAGACCTAGTCCGTAATGCAGTAGTGGCTTAGTAGAAGTTGCTGATCGTTTAAAGCATTTGGTTGCAGCAAATGATTCGGACATGCTTAAACTGTGTTTTTTGTCTAGTATTTCTTGCGGAAAATCGCCTTCATCCTGAATAGCATATGGCATCACAATGTCATTTTCTTGGGAAAATTGCGCAATTACGCGCCCTGCCATGATCATCATCTCAGCTACCAACTCTCGTGACGGACTACTAGTTTGATCTGAAATTTGAACTTCACCCTCTTTAAATCTAACATCAACCCGAGGCAGACTTAAACTAATTGCGCCATTTTCATCTCGATATTTTTTATGCGTAGCAACTATAGTTTGTAATTTTGACAGATCAGGATTTGAATCCAAAATTTCGTCAGCGGCATCGTAGCTAATATTAGTCACCTTGATAGTGCTACGAACGACTTCGATATTATTAATTTCACCTTTGGAAAAATCAAAACCAAATGATAGTGCCGGGGAAGTTTCACTCATGCCTAGTGCGCAAGCATGGGTAATTGACACTGGCAGCATGTGAATAATTTGTTCTGGTAAATACAGGTTACTAACACGCTCTTGTGCATAGCCATCAAGCTCAGATCCTGGCTCAACAATGGCTGAGACATCTGCAACATGCACCCAAAGTCTATCGCCATCAATACTAATAGCATCATCAGCATCATTTGAATCAGCATTATCAATTGCATAACTTGTTAAATGCGTTAGATCAACACGCTCCAACTCTGGCATTTCAACAGCAATTTCTTCATCTTCTGGAATGCCAAAACGCGCCGGATAAGGGTTAAAACTAACATCAAAATAGTTAAGTTTTAATAAAAACTGATAGGCGGCTTCGGGAGAGTTTTCAACCTTTATATGGTCTAGAATTTTTGCGTGTTTAGATTGATTAAGCGCAACCTTTTCAATTTCTTGCAGGTATTCAAGATCAGAATCATCGTAAGTATTATTAGATAAATGCTCAATGCAAGATTTGAGTTTTTCTGCCTCTAATATTTCCGCATCACGCTTAGCTTGAATACTGTTGACTTGCTGCGTTGGACGTACAAAAACTTGATCTTTTTGCCAATAAAAATGTAACCCGTCTTCTACCAACAGGCACGTACACCAAGCATTTTTCGCACTAAAGTCGTCAAATAACCATTCGGTAATTTCTTGCAATGAAAGGGTTTCTTCTTGAAAATCTTCAAGTACAGATAAATCAGCATGCGAGCATTTATCATCAACCTGAGTAAACTCAGGATGAATAAAGCGAAAATCTTTTTCTCTTACCTTGCGCGATGAACCATCAGCAAATTCAATATCGAACTTGTGCGTTGTGCTACTAACAACACGCGCAGGTTTGCCTTTATAGGCAACCAGGGAATTAATCAAAAGAGTTTAATCTAGCGTTTCAGCGTACTCTTCAGAACTCATCAAACCATCAATAGCATCAGATTTGAACTTTACTAACCAGCCGTCATCATAACAACTTGAGTTAACCAATTCTGGCTCATCATCTAGCGCTTCATTAACTTCAACAATTTCAAGATCAGCAGGCGCATAAACACCACTAGCAGCCTTTACAGACTCAACAACACAAAATTCATCCTCTTGAGATGCTTCATCACCTTCACCTGGCAATTCTACAAATACCATGTCACCAAGTTGCGCTTGAGCATGATCGGTTACACCCATTGTATAAGTGCCATCACCATTGTCCAAAATCCATTCGTGGGTTTCAGTGTATTGTCTGTCGTCTCTTACATCACTCATCTTTAAATCTCCTAATTCTTCTATACTAATACTTTGCCATTGCGCACAAATGGCGGTTTAACTATTTTAGCTGATACCAATTTATTTCGCATCTCAATTTCACATGATCCTGTTGTACCCATTGGTACTCTTGCAAGTGCTATGGCCTTGCCCATGGTTGGTGAAAATGTACCCGAAGTCACCTCTCCATCGCCTAAACTAGTCACTACTTTTTGATGATCACGAATCACACCCTTGCCTTCTAATACCAATCCAACAATGGTTTTTTTAACCCCATCATCTCTTAATTTTTCTAACGCCTTACGCCCTACAAACACTCGCTCTTCATTATTTAAATCTATTGTCCAAGTCAGCGCTGCTTCAAGTGGTGAAACATCTTCATTCATCTCTGAACCGTACAAGCTCATTCCAGCTTCTAATCTAAGTGTATCACGAGCACCTAACCCACAAGGTTTAACGCCAGACTCTAGTAGCATTTTCCAAGTAAATTCAGCCGATTTTTCAGGAATCATAATCTCAAAACCGTCTTCACCAGTATAGCCTGTACGAGCCACAAACAACCCGCCAAGACTTGCTGCGTTAAAAGGCTTTAATTCACCACAAACCTCTTCCACACCTGGAATTGCTTCATACACTTTTTGACGAGCATTAGGTCCTTGAACAGCAATCATGGCTAAATCTAATTGTGGCTCAACCGATACATCAAACCCCTTGACTTGAGCATTAATCCAGGCAATGTCTTTTTCTGTAGTTCCAGCATTAATCACCATACGATAGTTTTCATCATCTTGGTAATAGACAATTAAATCATCAACCACACCACCTGATTCATTAAGCATACAGCTATACAGGGCTTTCCCTGGGTTTTTTAATTTATCAACATCATTGGCAATTAAGGTTTGTAAAAAAACTTTGGCTTGCGCGCCTTTAAAATCAACCGTAGTCATGTGTGATACATCAAACATGCCAACATCTTCACGTACAGCATGATGCTCTTCAATTTGAGAGCCATAATTAAGTGGCATTTCCCAGCCGCCAAAATCAACCATTTTTCCACCAGCATTAACGTGCGCTTGGTATAGGGGAGTATGTTTCAACATTGAATTATTTTTCCTTAATGTGTTTACTAATAAAAATAACCGTAATAACGATCAATACAAAAGTAAGCCCCATGGTACCAAATAATTTGAAATTTACCCACGATTCTTCTGTGGTTTGTGCCGCAACACATAGATCCATCATTGTGGTAGTTGCACAATCAAGCTCAGTTAATTCAACCTTGGGATCTAGAGTTGTCGCTGAAAATAGTGCATCTCTTGCTTTTAATGCCAGTTCAACATAATAAGCATTAACTATTGCAATGCCCACAAAACCAATACCCCAAAACCAAGTTAGTTGATTCCAAACTTGGGCAGGAAGTTTCAACTCTTTACCCATCATTCTTTGCAATAATGTCTTCTTACCCACATAAATACTAGCAATTAACGCCAAAGCAAACACTACATACAAAACACTTACTTTCCACATAATGAACGCAGGGTCACTAATAGCAATGGTAATACCACCAAACACCACTAAAAGCCCAAATGTAATTAGATGTGCCTTTTCAAACTTGCCTGTTTGATAACGAGTGATTGCCATCTGAACAGCAGTCGCGCCAATCATGGCGTAGATTGCCATGTATAGCCCGTAGGTTTTATAAACAATAAAAAATAGTGCTATCGGAAAAAAATCAAGTAAAAATTTCATCACCTACCCCAAACATTTTTTAGAGCAATAAACTTTGCCATTTTGAATAATGGCTTCATTTTCAGGAATATGAGTCTTGCAAACGTGACAAGAAACCATTTTGCTATCTGATGGTTGCGCCACTGTACTGCTTGGATTTTTCCTAAATTTTTTAAACAAAACAAACCCTAGCCAAACAACCAGAACAACGATAATTAGTTTGATAATCCCCATGAAATCTCGACTCAAAAAGATGGAATTTTACCAAGCCCGCGTGTATAATTTCCCCTTTTTATGTGTCTATAACAATTTGATAGTACTGCCCGGGTGGTGAAATTGGTAGACACACAGGACTTAAAATCCTGCGGCTTCGCGGCCGTGCCGGTTCGATTCCGGCCCCGGGCACCATATTTTTAAAAAAAAGACTTCTGCTGAAGTCTTTTTTTTTGCTTTAAAAACCCTACAAAGTCAGTAATTTCTTAAGATTTAACCCCTATTTTCTTACGATAAAATGTTGTGTATGAATAGCGGGAAAAATAAAATAAAAACTCTAGATGAGCTTTCTAAATTTGCTGATTACTCATTTATTAATTCTTTAAACCAGGATCCTGAATCCACACCCGACGGCGTTGACCACAATCCAAGGCAAGTGCTGAGTGGGCACTATGTTAATGTCAACCCAACATCTATTAAAGATTCCGACTACATTGTACACAGTCCGACTTTATTTAATGAGCTCGGTCTCTCTGATGCATTAGCGCATAGCGATGATTTTATCAAGTTATTTTCAGGTGATGCTAGTCATGTTCCAGGCTCAATGCGCACTTTTGGCTGGGCAACGGGCTATGCACTAAGTATTTTTGGCACCGAATATTTTCAACAATGTCCTTTTCAAACAGGGAATGGTTATGGCGACGGACGCGCTATTTCAATACTTGAAGTTTGTATTAATAACAAGCGCTGGGAAATGCAGCTTAAAGGCGGTGGACGCACACCTTATTGTCGCGGCGCTGATGGTCGCGCAGTGCTTAGATCTAGCGTGCGAGAATTCTTGGCTCAAGAACATATGCATGCACTGGGTGTGCCAACCTCTAGGTCTTTAAGCCTATACGCATCCAAATCCCAAACCATTAACCGACCTTGGTATTCAATGGACTCTCATTCCAAAGACCCCGATATTATGATTGCAGATCCAGTAGCTATTTCAACACGTGTTGCGCCATCGTTTATCCGTGTTGGACAATTGGAGCTTTTTGCCCGACGCGCCCGAAAACAAGAACATCCAAACGCATTAAAAGAATTAGAAATGATTTTTTTGCACTTGATTGACAGAGAATATGCCCATGAAATTGACCCAACATTGCCACTAGAAGAAAAGCTAACAAGTCTAGCTGTTGCATTTAAAGATCGACTTGCTTCATTGGTAGCCAATTGGATTCGTGTGGGTTATTGCCAAGGCAACTTTAATAGTGATAATTGCGCAGCCGGTGGCTTTACCTTAGATTACGGCCCTTTTGGATTTTGCGATGAATTTGACCCTAACTTCCAACCATGGACAGGAGGTGGTGATCATTTTGCTTTTTTCAACCAACCCATTGCTGCTGAAAAAAATTTTCAGATGTTTTGCAAATCAATAGAGCCACTACTTAGTAACCAACTTGGACCTTTAGCTAAGCTAAACCAAATCAAGCTTGATTTTGGCATAACCATGACAACTAAAATGCAAAGCATGTGGGCCGCTAAACTCGGGCTTGGTAAACACGATGAGACTTTAGTTAACGAATTAATTGGCTTAATGTATCACACCCAAGTTGATTACACAATATTCTTTAGAGAGCTTTCGCAATTACCAACTAATCTTGAAACCATTAAACGCAGTTTTTACAAAAAAAACTTATCAAATGAGGGGGTAGAATTGTGGAAAAATTGGCTGGATAAATGGTATTCAATTGCAACTAACATCAATAATTTAGATCTACTTAACTTGAAATCAACCCACGGGTTGATTGAAAAGATGAACAATACCAATCCAAAATACAGCTTGAGAGAATGGTTTTTAATGCCGGCATACCAACAAGCAGCCAAACAAGATTACGACAGAGTGCGCGAACTACAAAGTGTTATGACACAACCTTATGCGCAGCTTTCAAGTGAAATTGAAAAAAAATACTACCGCTTAAAACCCAAAGAATTGTTTGATATTGGCGGACTGTCTCAATATAGTTGCTCTTCATAAAGTGACTCAAGGTATTATTTGCGCCACATTCGGCCATTATTTCGTATAATTTGTAGCATACTGATTTATTAAAAAATAACATGCAAAAACACATCGTCTCAACTGATAAAGCCCCACAAGCTATTGGCACCTACTCTCAAGCAGTATGCACAACCAGTGGCTCAACCGTTTACCTATCTGGACAAATTCCTTTGATACCTGAGAGCATGGAGATGGTTGAAGGTGATATTAGCGAACAAATTCACCAAGTTTTTAAAAATCTAAGCGCTGTTTGTGAAAAAGCAGGTGGCAATTTAAATGAGATTGTTAAGCTTAATATTTTTCTAACAGATCTTAACAACTTTGCTGTTGTCAATGAAATTATGGCGCAGTATTTTATTGAACCTTATCCAGCGCGTGCAGCGGTAGGTGTTAATGAATTACCAAAAGGGGCGCAGGTTGAAATGGACGCCATCATGGTCATTGAGCCTTGCAGTTATTCTTACTAATAAACCGATTTTGGTTTTGAATTAAATAAACTCAATGAGTCAATTATCTGATCCGATTATCTCACTCAACGGATTGGGGCCAAAAGCACAAGAAAAACTCAATAACATTGGCATTTACAATTTGGAACACTTCTTGTTTCACTTACCACTACGTTATCAAAATAAAACCAAATTCAGCCATCTTAATGAAGCTCAAGTTGGCGATGAAATATTGACCCAACTCACCATTGATCGCATTGAGGAGCTACCTACCAAGCAAAGACAATTGTTATGCTATTTGTCTGATGAGAACAATAGAACGCTACTTTTACGATTTTTTAACTTTAATCAATATCAAAAACAACAACTAGTTCGTGGCGACATTATTGAATGTTTTGGTGAGGTAAAAATTGGGCGAGATGGATTAGAAATGCACCATCCTGAATACCGGTTAATCTCCAAAGGTCAAGCAACACTGCTGGAAAAAACTTTAAGCCCTATTTACCCATTGACTGGAAACATTCATCAGCCACAATTAAAAAAATGGATTGATATTGCCTTAGAGGCCTTAAAAAAATCAACCTTGGTTGATAATTTAGAAAATTTGGCAAAAAACTCTATGCCAACTTTAAAGCAAGCATTAAATACGCTACATCATCCACAAATTGACGAAAATATCGATGAAATAGCGAATTTTAGGCACATTTCGCAACAAAGACTCATTATTGAAGAGCTTTGCGCTCAACAACTTAGCCTGCTTAAGCTTAAAAGCGAGCGTAAAAGCAAAATTTCCAATATTTTTAAAATTTCTCACACCTTATCAAAGCAGTTATTAAAAAATTTAGGCTTTGAATTAACCCATGCACAACAAAAAAGCATTGACGAAATTAATCACGACTTGTCTTCAAACCATCCAATGCTTAGATTATTGCAAGGTGATGTTGGCTCTGGAAAAACCATTGTGGCTGTATTTGCTTGCTTACAAGCCATTGAAAATAATTTTCAAGCAACCATTATGGCGCCCACTGAGATTTTAGCCGCACAGCATTTGCATGGATTTTCAGAATACTTAAAGCCTCTTGGTATTAATATTGCATTTTTAACCGGATCTCAAAATCCTCAACAACGCTCAGAACAGTTAGAAAAAATATCCTCTGGAGAGGCTCAAGTTGTTATTGGCACTCATGCTTTATTTCAAGAAAGGGTTGAATTTAAGAAACTTGGACTGGTTATTATTGATGAACAGCACAAGTTTGGTGTGCATCAGCGTCTACTTCTAGCAAAAAAGGCTGATAACACACCACATCAATTAGTCATGACTGCCACTCCTATTCCGCGCTCACTTACCATGAGTGCTTATGCAGATTTAGACTCCTCTATTATTGATGAACTGCCACCAGGAAGATCTCCTGTAAAAACCATTGCGCTGGGCAACCAAAGAAAAGATGAGGTGGTTAATAAAATTAGACAAGTTTGTCAAGATGGCAATCAAGTTTATTGGGTATGCACATTGATCGAAGAATCAGAAGCCCTGCGAGCAGAATCAGCTACCAATACCCATCAGTACTTAGAACAAAATTTAGAAAATTTAGACATTGTTCTTATTCATGGAAAAATGAACAAGCAAGAAAAATCATCCATTATGCAACGATTCTCTCAAGGAGAAATTGACGTACTGGTTGCGACTACTGTTATTGAAGTGGGTGTCAATGTGCCAAATGCATCACTCATGGTAATTGAAAATTCTGAACGCTTAGGGCTTGCACAACTTCATCAACTGCGTGGTCGTGTTGGCAGGGGGTGTGATCAAAGTATTTGTATTTTAATGTATCAAGCACCACTAAGCGCTACTGCTACTGAGCGTCTGGACATTCTTCGTCAAACCAATGATGGGTTTAAAATTGCTAATAAAGATTTAGAGCTTCGCGGTCCGGGTGAAATATTAGGCACTCAACAAACAGGTGTTGCTGATATGAAAATTGCCAATATTGTGCGTGACGGTTACTTGCTTAAGCATGTAAATTATTATGCGCAACAATTTCTACACCTAGACGAATCAACACAACAAGCGTTAATCAATCGCTGGATTACTAACGACAAATCCCAATACGCCACCACTTAGCTTAAAATACTCGCATGATTGAGACAAAAGAGTTGGTTTGGAAAAATCTATCTGAAATTAATACTGCGCCAAGCGCGCTAAAACCATGGCTAGACGATGGTCAGTCCTTAACAGCAAAGCTTAAACATAAATTTAGTGATTTTTCTGTTCGAGTAGTCTCTCAAACTAAGAGTATTCCCCACAAAAACGAACTTCATGTGCTTGAATTTAATGACGAATGTGTTATTCGTGAAGTAGAGCTTTTAGGCAACACTCAAGTGGTAGTATTCGCACGCTCCGTTATTCCTGTTAATCAAGACACTCAAGATCTCTTATCTATTGGCTCCAAACCTTTAGGTGAAATTCTATTCAACGATCCAAAAATACAACGCGGTAAGTTGCAAATCACTCATACAGGATCCACTTGGGGAAGACGCTCAACTTTTAATATTGGCTCAACCAAACTTTTAGTTAGTGAGTTTTTTTTAGAAAACCTTTATGCGTGACGATCTATTTAACAAGAAAAACGATTTGGTTGACTTTACTTTTGATAAAAGTGTTGTCGATGTATTTGATGACATGGTTAGACGTAGTGTTCCTGGCTATCAATCCATGATTGAAATGATAGGGCTATTGGTTAAAACTTATGGGCAAGACAATACCAATTATTACGACTTAGGCGCCTCAACAGGTGCCACCTCGCTAGCAATAGGTGTAAACAATCCTTACACCAACAATAAAATTATTGCAGTTGATAATTCAATTGATATGGTAGAAAGATGTCGTCAAAACTTAACTAATAAGATTAATTATGCAGAAATTGTTTGCGATGATATTAATAATATTGATATAAATAACGCCTCTGTTGTTATTCTTAATCTTACCTTGCAGTTTATAAAACCCAATGATCGACAATCATTAATCAATAAAATCTATCAAGGCTTAAACCCAAGTGGCGCTCTTATTGTTTCTGAGAAAATTCATTTTAACAACGATAAAAAACAACAGCAAATGACGAACTTGCACTTAGACTTTAAGCGTGCTAATGGATATAGCGAGTTAGAGATTTCTGCAAAACGCCAGTCGATTGAAAATGTGCTTATTACCGATGATAAAAAAACCCACTTTAATCGCTTTGATCAAGCTGGATTCAGTAGTAGTATTTGTCATTTTCAGTGTCTTAACTTTGCATCCTTTTTAGCGGTAAAATAAGCCTCATTATGTTACTCATGATTGACAATTACGACTCATTCACCTATAACCTGGTGCAATATTTTGGCGAGCTGGGCCAAGAGGTTGAAGTTCATCGTAATGACGAAATTACCATTGATGAAATTAAAAAACTAAACCCTGAATTTTTAGTAATATCTCCAGGGCCTTGCACGCCAAATGAAGCAGGGATTTCTATTGAAGCCATTAAACATTTCTCTGGAAAAATACCAATGATGGGGGTATGTTTGGGATTCCAGGCCATGGTTCAAGCGTTTGGCGGTGATATTATTGGCGCTAAAGAAATCATGCATGGAAAAATATCAAAGGTTTATCACACCAATAAAGGTATGTTTGCCAACCTTAAAAATCCACTTAATGCCACACGCTATCATTCATTGGTGGCAGACCAAACAAGCTTGCCAGAATGTTTTGAAATCACCTCTTGGACTAAAGATGAAAGTGGCGAAATTGATGAAATCATGGGGATCAAACATAAAGAATTTGATATTGAGGGCGTGCAGTTTCACCCGGAATCTATCCTAACTGAACAAGGTCACGACATGCTAAATAACTTTTTACAAGGAGCTAAATGAACGAAATTATTGACTTTTTGCTTGCCGAAGAGCAGCTATTTACCACTATTACGCTGGTTTTATTACTTGCCTTGCTAATTGGCAATATCATTGCAGACAAAAATAGAAAATATGAAATTATTGATGCTAATAGTGCGGTCGCTCTAATGGACGAAGACATTATTGTGCTAGACGTAAGAGAGAAAAAAGAAAGAAAACAAGGATATATTGATGGCGATGTCCATATTCCTCTTGCTAATGTAAAAGACAAATTAAATACACTTGATAAAAATAAAAAAGTACTGGTCTATTGCCGTAGCGGATCAAGATCTGCACATATTGCAGGCTTATTAACTCGTAATGAATTTGAAAATGTTTACAATCTTAAAGGCGGAATACAGGCCTGGAAAAGAGCGAAACTACCTATTAAAACTTAAACAAGGAGTTGGTCATGAAAAAAAACACTATTTACTGCTCAGACAGCTGCCCTTTTTGTCAACGCGCTTACCAGCTATTAGAAAGAAGAGGTATTCCTTTTAAGAAACACTATGTAAAAAGTCAAAATGACTGGAATGAGGTTATGGAGCTTACAGGTAGGTCTACTGTGCCACAAGTGTTTATTAACGGCGTTCATGTAGGTGGATTTGATGACTTGTCAGCGGCTGATCAATCAGGAAAATTAGACAAAATTTTAAATGGCTAATTTATCTATTATTGGTAGTGGCGCATGGGGGAGTGCGCTTGCTATTGCACTGAGTGATAATTTTGAAACAATTTTCCTTCATACGCACACCGAGCAAGAAGTTGAATCCATCCAGCCTCAACACCATGCACTACCAACACCCTATCAAGATAATATAAAAATAGTTTTTGGTCTTGATGACTTGCAGTATTGTGATGATATTTTAATTGCCACTCCCAGTTATGCTTTTTCCGAAGTATTAGAAAATATCAAGCCTTTACTTAAAAACACTCATCAACTAGCATGGGTAACCAAAGGTTTTGACACAAAAGAAAATTGTTTTTTGCATGAAAGCTTTGAGCGTAAGCTGCCTGAGTTTCAAGCGTGTGTTATTTCAGGCCCTAGTTTTGCCTTTGAGGTAGCAGACAATAAACCAACCGCCTTAGTGGTTGCATCTAAAAACGAACAGACTCGTAATCACTTTGCAAAACTCATACAAACCAAATCATTAAGGGCTTATACCAATAGCGATATAATTGGTGTTGAAATCGGCGGATCAGTCAAAAATATTCTAGCTATTGCTGCTGGCATCGCATCAGGACTTGGCTTTGGTACCAACACTCAAGCAGCACTCATTACTAGAGGTTTAGCTGAAATGAGTCGCTTTGGACAAGTTCTGGGCGCTCAACAATCAACCTTTGTAGGGCTTTCCGGATTAGGAGACTTGGTGTTAACTTGTTCAGACGACTTATCTAGAAATAGACGCTTTGGTAAAGAATTAGCTAAAAACCACAGTGTTAAGAACGCTCTAATTAATGTAGGTGCTACTGTTGAAGGGCTAAATACTTTAGATTTAATTCTATCCATTGCTTCCCAAAAACAAGTTGAAATGCCAATTTGTGAGCAAGTCTATTATGTCACCCAAGGAAAAATAACACCAACAGAGGCGGTTAATCACCTAATGTCTCGCGAACAAGTAAGCGAATGAAATTAAGCCTATTAAGGCATGGTGAGCCTGTTGGCGGTAGAATGTATCGTGGCAATCAAGACGATCCTTTAACCAATAAAGGCTGGCAACAAATGCTGGAATCCACTCAAGGAAAGGCCTGGGATTATATTGCCACCTCGCCATTACTGCGCTGCCAACTATTTGCTAGTCATTTAGCCAAAGAGCAAAATATTATCTGCGACTCTTACTCTGATTTCATTGAATTAGGATTTGGAGATTGGCAAGGAAAAACCTCTAAACAAATTGGGCAAGATTTGGTTGATAACTTTAAAAAAGACCCTATTAACAACCAACCCCCCAATGCTCAAAATCTATATGATTTTCAAAAACAAGTCCTGTCTTCTTTTCAAAAAATTTGCCATGATTATTCAGATAAATCTGTTTTAATTGTTGCTCACGCTGGTGTTATCCGCGTTATTAAATCTTACTTACTTAAACTAGAGATTGAAAAAATGTTTACAATAGAGGTTATTTCAGCCTCTATTGAACAGTTTGAACTTTAAAGTTTTTCTTATCGCTATCTTTTTCACCCTATCTAGCCATGCTGATGAATTTTGGAGTTTGAATGCATGGGTCAACTCTTTAAAAACACCTGATTTTGAAAAAATAGATAATGTTAAACAAAGAAAACAAGCTTTTTTTAATTATCTACTACCTGAAATTGAAAAGCAAAATTCAAAAATAATTTCGCTAAGAAGTGATATTAAAAACAATAATATCAATCAACATAAACTAAATGGCTTGTACGAATATTACCGTGTCAAACAAGGCAATAAAGAAGAATTATTAACACATATTGATATTATTCCAAGCTCTCTCATTCTTGCTCAGGGTGCTTACGAGTCAAGCTGGGGAAGGTCTAGATTTGCCAAATATTATCACAATTTTTTTGGATTATGGTGCTTTAAAAAAGGCTGTGGTGTCGTGCCACTCAACCGAGACAAGGGCGCTACACACGAGGTGGCTAAATTCTCTTCACTGTCTAAATCTGTCGAATATTACATGAGATCAATCAATCGTAATAACGCCTATTCAACACTGAGAAACATACGTAAGCACAAGCGTGACAACAATCTTTCAATTACCGGAATTGGATTGTCCGAGGGGCTGGAAAACTACGCTGAAATTGGCTATGACTATGTTGAAATTTTAAAAGAAATCATCACCTATAATCAGCTTTCAAAATACGATCATGCCAATGGTGGTGTATAAACATTGGATAATAAAAAACCCGCATTGAGCGGGTTTTTTAATAATACTTGAAGTTGTATTAACGCTTTGAGAACTGCTCGCTCTTACGCGCCTTCTTACGGCCAACTTTCTTACGCTCTACAATTCTTGCATCACGAGTAACAAAGCCAGCTTTACGTAAATCACCACGTAATTCATTATCGTATTCCATTAATGCACGAGTAACACCTAAACGAATCGCACCCGCTTGACCAGTGTCACCGCCACCTTTTACAATAATATTGAAGTCAAACTTATCTCTCATTTCAACCGTATCTAAAGGCTGGTTAATAATCATTGAAGAAGTTTCACGTCCGAAATACTCATTCATTGGACGCTTATTAACTGTAAAAACGCCTTTACCTTTAGTCATGTATACGCGAGCAACTGATGTTTTTCTTCTGCCTGTTGCGTAAAAAGTTTCTGTCTTTGCCATACTATTCTCTTAATTAAATATCTAAAACTTGCGGCTGTTGTGCACCATGTGTGTGCTCAGAACCTGCAAATACTTTCATTTTTCTAAACATGTCTCTGCCTAATGGACCTTTTGGCAACATGCCTTTTACCGCCTTATTAATAATTTCTTCAGGCTTTTTAGCTTGTAAATCTTTAAAAGCTACTGACTTTAAGTTACCAACATAACCTGTGTGGTGATGGTACATTTTGTCATCAAATTTATTGCCTGTTACCTTAACTTTTTCAGCATTAACAATAACAATGTAATCGCCTGTATCAGTGTGTGGCGTGTATTCCGCCTTGTGCTTGCCACGAAGACGAGAGGCAACTTCAGTCGCTAAACGACCCAATGTTTTGCCGTTGGCGTCCACCAAGAACCAGTCTCTTTTTACTTCATGTGCTTTAGCGCTAAATGTTTTCATATGTATCTTCTATCTTCAATCAGAATAATCGGACTATTATAATCACTTTTAAGTTTGAATGTTAAGTTATCGCTAAATTTTGCATAATTATTTTAACAATTCGAGGTTATGATATTGTCTTATGATTAACTCCCATGCTCATCTCGACTTTGACAACATGCACAGCGTTGCACAAAATGCTGTTGCCATTGTGCCTAGTGTTGGAAAACAAAACTGGAGTGATGTGCAGATGTATCCTTACTTTGCACTGGGTATTCACCCCTGGTTTAGTGAATTTCATACAGATCAAGATTTGAATTATTTAGAGTATTTAATAAAGTGCAACAATCCTATCGCAATTGGCGAATGTGGTTTGGACTACATTAAAGACATTAATAAAGAACAACAACTCCATATATTTACTTCGCAACTAGTACTCGCTGAAAAATACAAATTACCCGTTATTATTCATTCTGTCAAAGCAACGGAAGACGTTATATTTTTATTAAAAAAATATCCTAAAGTTAAAGGTGAAATTCATGGATTCTCTGGCAGTGAAGAGCAAGCCAAAACACTGATAAATATGGGCTTTTATTTAGGATTTGGCATGCAAATTACCAATCCAAAATCTACTCGACTTAAAAGTGTTGTTAAAAATTTATCGTTAGAATCAATTCTCATTGAAACCGATGACCATTCAAACCCCAATGAATTATCTTTAATAGTTGAAGAAATTAGTCAATTGAAACAAATATCACAAGAAGAAGTTATTTATCAATGTGATAATAATGCCATTAATTTATTTAACTTAAAGTAGCACTGTAGAAAATATGCAAAATAATACTTTCTCGAGTATTTTTTATTTCTACAAGGCAAATTTATAAAATAAGAAGGCGCGTAGTAAAATTACGTAACTGAGTATTTTGTAAATTTAACATAGTACTCGGCTTAGCACCCCCCTTTGAGGGATGGAAAGGAAAAAAACAAGAAGAGAAATGACTGGAAGTTGCGCACGTACTGAAATCTTATTAGGTCAAGAAGGGTTGGCTCGTCTGGCAGAGTCTCACGTACTAATTGCGGGCATTGGTGGCGTGGGTGGTGCTTGCGCTGAGAGTCTATGCCGGGCAGGTATTGGCACATTAACCTTAGTTGATTTCGACATTGTAGCGAAGACTGATCTCAACCGTCAAGTGATTGCGCTTAACTCAACTCTGGGCATGAAAAAAACAGACGTTCTAGAGCAAAGACTACATGACATTAATCCTGACACCGTGATTATTAAACGTACTGAATTTATTGATCGAGACAAGGCTGAATCCATCGCTATTGAAGATGAATTAGATTTTGTAGCAGATTGCATTGATGCTATTGCTTATAAAACTGTACTCATTGACAGTTGTAATAAATCTGGAAAACCGATTATCTCCAGTATGGGTGCAGGTGGCAGACTCGATCCAACAAAGGTCAAAATATCACGCATGGATAAGACTGAGAATTGCGCTTTAGCTCGCGAAATGCGCAAACAACTAAGGCGAATTCATGCTTCGCTTAAATTTCCCGTAGTGCATTCAACAGAATTACAAATCAAAGCCCTTCCCCATCAAGAAGTGTGTGCCACTGACACAGCGCCTGCTGGTAGACCAAGAGCGGTTAATGGCGCTATCTCTTATATGCCTAATATTTTTGGCCTGATGATGGCGGGTCATATTATTCAAACCCTACTCAAATCTTAACAAGGAAAAAAATGGTAAGTACTGAAACCCCAATTTGTGACTTCAACACACCTGCAATTAATTTTGAATTAAAAGGAGTTGATGGAAAAATGCACACGCTAGAAAGTTGCCAAGGCAAAAATGGCTTGTTAGTCATGTTTATATGCAACCATTGCCCGTATGTAAAAGCTATTATTGATCGAATCATTCGAGATGCCAAAGAATTACAAACACTGGGTCTAAATACGGTTGCTATTATGTCCAATAATCCAGAAGAATACGAGGCTGACTCTTTTGAAAATATGCAAAAAATCTCCAATGAGATGAATTTTCCATTTCCTTACTTAATCGATGAAACTCAAGAGGTTGCAAAAGCTTATGGTGCAGTTTGCACACCTGATTTCTTCGGCTACAATAGTGATTTAAAATTACAGTATCGTGGCAGGCTAGATGCATCACGCAAAGAATCTGCAGCAACAGATGCAAAACGCGATCTATTTGATGCCATGAGTCAAGTTGTTAAAACCGGACAAGGTCCTACTGAACAAATTCCATCTATGGGTTGCTCTATTAAGTGGTTGTAAAATGTCCTTAAAAAGTCAAAACCTTGTCAGACTCTACAATAATTCTATAAAGGTCGTCTAATGTAGACACTGGACACATGTCAGTGGAGCCTGTTTTTCTAATTTTTAAACAAGTTCCACAAGCAAACAATTCACCGCCAGCATCAACAAAAGATTGCATTTTCTCAGATACTTTGAATTTGTCACTGTTCAACGTTTCACTTTCAACACCTTTTGCAAGCAAAAACACTTTAACAACATCGCCCTTGTCTAAAGAAAATACACCAAGTCTAAACGCATTAAACACCGTTTCAGGATCATTAGAATAAATTATCACTCCAAGTTTCATATCAACCTCCAGATAACCAACACCTATCTTTATTGTACTCCGAATAAATATAATAAAAAACTAATATAACTTAGTTAGCGTATAATTGCGGTCTTTGTCTGCGACCAAAGACCCATGTCTGAAAATAAATCTGATAACAAACCACAAGCCAAATTTAGCGATTTAGGTCTGTCTAATTCAATTTTAAAAGTATTAGACTCTATTGGTTATGAAACCCCCTCACCCATTCAAGAACAATGTATTGCACATTTGTTAAATGGCGAAGATATTATTGGTCAAGCACAAACAGGAACCGGAAAAACAGCGGCTTTCGCCCTACCACTGTTGGACAATATTGACTTAAATCTAAACGCACCTCAGTTATTAATATTAGCGCCAACACGTGAGTTAGCGATTCAAGTATCAGAAGCCATTCAAACCTATGCTAGAGGCATGAAAGGTTTTCACGTATTGCCAATTTATGGCGGACAGTCGTATGATGTTCAATTACGCCCACTAAAACGTGGCGTGCATTGTGTAGTTGGCACACCTGGTCGTGTTATGGATCATATTAAAAAAGGCACTTTAAAGTTGGATAATTTGGCATCATTCGTTTTGGATGAGGCTGATGAAATGCTAAAGATGGGTTTTATTGATGATATCAAGTGGATCATGGAACGCATTCCAGAAAAACGTCAAATTGCACTTTTTTCTGCCACCATGCCAAATGTTATCAAACGCGTAGCTGAAGAATTTTTAAATAAACCTAAATTAGTTAAAGTTAAAACTAAAACAGAAACCGCTACCACCATTACGCAAAAATACTGTTTAGTTGGTGGTATGCACCAAAAACTTGATGCACTAACTAGAATTCTTGAAGTCACAGAATTTGATGCAATGATTATTTTTGCTAGAACTAAAACACTAACGGTAGAATTGGCTGAAAAACTTTCAGCAAGAGGGTTTGCAGCTGATGCTATTAATGGAGACATTGCTCAAAATCAACGTGAGCGCATTATTGATAATTACAAACAAAGAAAAATCGACATTCTGATTGCAACTGATGTGGCAGCTAGAGGGCTAGACGTTCCAAGAATTTCTCACGTAGTAAACTATGACATTCCTCAAGATGCAGAAACCTATGTACACCGTATTGGTCGTACTGGTCGTGCAGGGCGTGAAGGCAATGCAATCTTGTTTGTATCACATCGTGAACGACGCATGCTTAATACTATTGAACGCGTTACACGACAAAAAATTGATCCTATTGAACTACCTAGTGCTAAAAGAATTAATGAAAAGCGTATTGAAACATTCAAGCAAAAAATTACTGAAACTTTAAACAATCAAGAATTAAGTGTCTTTGAAAAGTTAGTTAGTGAGTTTCAACAGGCAAATGAAGAGACAAGTCATTTAAAAATTGCTGCAGCATTGGCACTCATTGCACAAGGTAGTGAACCTTTACTACTGTCTGAGAAAGAGCCTAGCTTTGGTAGAGATCAAAAACCTGGTGAAGAAAAAGTTATTTCGGTTAACGCAAACCCTTTAAAAGATTTTCCAAAAATTCCAATGAAACGCTACCGCGTTGAGGTTGGTAATAGTAATAATGTCAAGCCTGGAAACATTCTTGGCGCTGTTGCCAATGAAGCTGACATGGATAGTGAATATATTGGCTCAATTCAAATTTTTGACAACTTTTCAACCATTGATTTGCCTGATGAGATGCCGAAAGAAATTTTTGATGTTTTACAAAAAACTGTCGTTAATGGCAAGCGCCTTAACATAGCCGAACTAACCGAGAAAAATAACAAAGCAACTATTGGCGCAGAAAAGAAAAAAGGTAAAAGAAACTTTGGTCGTGGTAAGTTTGCAAAAGGTGGTCGCAATGACAGACGTGGCGGCAGAAATAACAGAGACAGAAAAGACAACAGTCGCAATAGAAAGCCAAAATTTAGTCGCAATTAGTTATTGATACAAAAAGCGATTTTTGTTAAATAAAAAACAATAAAAATAGTCTGTCAATATTTATATTCATTGCGCAAAAAGTAAGTTAAAATTGCATTTGCTGGTAAAGTGTACAGCTACTATTTATATTATGTTGACTGATGTTTATCATCTTCTCTAAGTTATAAAAGTGGTATGTTTTTTCGGTATTTTTTTTAAACTTATAGGAGACATAATGCCTACAACAGGTAAAGTAAAGTGGTTTGACGCTAAGAAAGGTTTTGGTTTTATTGAGCAAGAAAGTGGTGACGATGTATTTGTTCACTTCCGCGCTATTCAAGGCGATGGCTACAAATCTCTAGAAGAGGGTCAAGAAGTTGAGTTCGACCTAGAAGATGGCGCTAAAGGCCCACAAGCAGCTAACGTTGTTGCTAAATAATTTCTAAAAAAATATTTAGATCAGAAAACCCGGCTTAATCGCTGGGTTTTTTATTGTCTAAAATTTAAGAAATAATCAAAATGATATTATTTTATAATATCATTATTAAAAACATAAAAAAACATTAAAACAGCTATTAACTAAGCCAGTTTTAAGCAATATTAAGTTTGCGAAAAAACTGGAGTCACTCCTAAAAAGCCATTTAGTGGAAAAATGATGATTAGAACTACCCCTAGCATTCATGCAAAAGCTGTGGCTAGTGCAAAAACTCAAGGCATCAGTGTGAACAAATTGGTTGAACAAGCCATTATTGAAAGAGTAGAAACACATTAATAAGTGAAAACATTCTATTGGTACGACTACGAAACTTTTGGCATCAGCCCAAAGACTGATCGAATTTCACAATTTGCAGGTATCCGAACGGATGAAAATCTTAATATCTTAGATGAAAAGATGTTTTACTGCAAACCAACTCACGACTCACTACCTTCACCCGAGGCTTGTGCTGTCACCGACATAAGTCCACAAGAATGTGAACAAAAAGGTCTTATTGAGCACGAATTTATCAAAAAAATACATGCTGAGTTTTCAACACCGAATACCTGTACGGTAGGCTACAATTCAATACGTTTTGATGATGAGTTTACCCGCTTTGCGTTGTATCGTAATTTTTTAGACCCTTATGCTTGGCATTGGCAAAATAATAATACTCGTTGGGATATTTTGGATGTAGTACGCCTATGCTATGCGCTAAAAAAAGACAGTAGTTTAAAGTGGGTTTACAATGAAGATGGCAAGCCAGTTTTTAAACTAGATCAGCTAGCGCCTGCGAATGGCATTGAACATGCTGATGCACACGACGCTTTGGCTGATGTTCGCGCCACGATTGCCATTGCCAAAATTATTAAAGATACACAGCCAAAACTGTTTGACTATGCTTTTAGTTTAAGAGAAAAGAAAACGGTAGAAGGAAAGATTAATTTGTTTGAACCCATGCTACACACCTCAGGCATGTATCCGGCAGAAAAATCTTGCACACGTTTGTCGGTAGCGCTGACTTACCATCCAGAGTATAACGATCGCGCCATTGTATTTAATCTTGATCAAGACCCGTCTATATTGCTTGAACTTGATACACAAGAGTTAAAAACTTTAATGTTTACCAAGCAATCAGAACTGCCAGAAGGTGTTCAAAGATTGCAAATCAAGGATTTGATTTTTAACAAAAGTCCGATGTTCGTACCTAATGTTTACAAACTTGATCCAAAAGTAGTAGATCAATTACAGATTAATATGGATCAATGCCTAAAACATTTAACTTTTATTAAAAATAATCAAACTCAAATTACCAAAATTGTTCAAGCCATTTATAAAAGCGATAATGATTTAGCGCCAAACAAGGATGTTGACCAGTCCTTATACGAAGGTTTTATGGACAATGCCGATAAACGTGTTGGTAATCAGTTACAAAATCTTAATACTCATGAATTAAATAACTTCCATCCAAAGTTTAAAGATCAAAAGCTAAATACTTTATTAATGCATTTCAAGGCTAGAAATTATCCTGAATCATTAACTGAGGATGAGGCTGAAAACTGGTTTGAGACTGTACAAGGTAGAGTGCAAGCGGGAGAGAATGGCTATTTGAGTATTGACGAATATTTTGAGCGTATCCAAACTATGCGCAAACAACACCCTAACAAAGAACAACTTTGGCAGCAATTAGAAGCTTACGGAGAGTCTTTCTTTTAGCTCGTTTTGCTATTAATTTAATTATTAGGTATAATATTCGTCCATTGAGGAAATTCAACAAAAGAGAAGAATGAACGCAGAAACACGCTTTGAGATGTTTAGCAGATTGCTAAAAGAGATACCCAATCCAACCACTGAACTAAATTACAGCACTCCTTTTGAGCTACTGGTCGCAGTAACATTATCTGCTCAAGCAACAGACAAAAGCGTTAATAAAGTCACTGATAAATTATTCCCAATTGCCAATACACCTGAATCGATCTTTGACTTGGGTGAAGATAAGCTTAGAGATACCATTAAAACCATCGGCTTGTTTAACTCAAAAGCTAAGCATATTATCCAAGCTTGTAAAATTTTGATTGATAAGTACGATTCACAAGTGCCCGAAACTCGCAAAGAATTAGAAGCTTTGCCAGGCGTAGGTCGTAAGACGGCTAATGTTGTACTTAATACGGCCTTTGGTCATCCTACTATTGCGGTTGATACTCATATCTATCGTGTTGCAAATCGCACAGCAATTGCAAGTGGTAAAACAGTGCTAGAGGTTGAGAAGAAATTAGTTAAATTCATTCCTGATGAATACCGAGTGCCTGCACACCATTTAATGATTCTACATGGTCGCTATACTTGTAAAGCGCGCTCACCATTATGTACCGACTGTATTTTGTTAGATCTTTGTGAGTACGAAGAAAAAAATCTATAAGTGCTCTACACCCAAGATAGAACCGAACAAAGAAAATTTCTAGCCAACGCTTGGCAAAAATTCTTAAACAAAGAGTTGCTTGATCCTTTAGAAGATCAACTAACACAAGTCATTAATATTCATCCAGAGTATCACAAACTCATTAGCAATATAGAATCTGATTTTTTTCCTGAACAAGGCGAAGTAAATCCATTTCTGCATATCAATCTACACTTATCATTAAGAGAACAATTATCAATTAATCAGCCAATTGGTATTAAAGATTATTATCAAAAAATTTTAAACAAGACAAAAGATCCTCATGAAGCAGAGCATCAGATGATGGATTGTATTGCGCAGATGATTTTCTCATCGCAAAAGAATAACGCACCTATGGATCACAATGCCTATATTGAGTGCATAAAACAACAGTGTCGATAAACTTCTACATTGAAAAACACCTTAATCAAAAGGTATTAAAATCTCAATCAATTGGCACCGGTCTATTTAAAGCCTATAAAGTTATACTTGATGATAACACTAAGGCATTCATTAAATACCAAGAACAAGCTGACAATCAGCTTATTAATGAAGCCAAGGAGCTATTACTACTTGGAAAAACCATACACACGCCAACAGTGCTCGGAAGTTGTGAACACTCACTAATACTTGAATGGGTAGAGAGCGCTAATAATTCAAACCTACAGATACAACTAGGCGCTCAAATGGCTAAGCTACACCGACAAAAATCGTCTTATTTTGGATTTGAATTTGACAATAAGATTGGACAAACACCGCAATACAATGCGCCTGGAAAGAGTATCAACAGCTGGGAAGAATTTTTTTGGGAATATCGACTGTTGTTTCAAATTAAACTGGCTAAGAAAAATAAACTAATCAATCAACAAGATTTTCAACAATTGCTTCGCATTGAGGCAATATTGCCAAAATTACTAAACAGCTCTATTAAGCCATCATTGCTACATGGCGACTTATGGTCAGGAAATTACATAAGTGGGAAAAATAATCCTTATTTTATTGACACTGCTAGCTATTATGGACACAGAGAGATTGATTTTGCCCTAACATTTATGTTTGGTGGGTTTTCAAATGATTTTTACCAGACTTACAACGCTCAATATCCACTAGACGAAGGATTTAATGACAGAAAGCCTTTATACATGCTTTATCATTATCTCAATCATTTGAATTTGTTTGGCTCTGGATATTACACAAACACAATGAATTTCGTTAATCAATTACTGCGCTAAGCTTTCCAGTTTACAAAATTTTCTAAAAGTTGCAAACCATCGTGTTGTGATTTTTCAGGATGAAATTGAACAGCAAACAAATTGTCTTTGGCAATTGCACAAGTAAAGTCAAGCCCGTAGTTTGTCGTACCTGCAATCACTGAATCATTCTCTTGTTCAACATAGTAACTATGCACACTGTAAAAACGTGCATTATCTTCAATATTATGCCAAAGTGGGTGATCCATAGCATGTTTAACCGTATTCCAACCCATATGTGGAATTTTTAGACCACTTTCTGGAAATTTAACCACATTGCCAGGAATAATTGACAAGCCATCAGTGCCGCCATTTTCCTCACTATGATCAAATAACAATTGCAACCCTAAACAGATTCCTAAAAAAGGCTTTTCATGTTCGCAACGTTTAATAACATCAACTAAACCGTGCTGATTAAGTGCTTGCATACAAGCACCCATTGCACCCTGACCAGGAAACACAATACGATCAGCGCTGTCAATCAACCTGACATCGTCTGTTAAAAGAACTTGATCATTGGGTGCAACGTGCTCAATGGCTTTTTGCACGCTTCGCACGTTACCCATGCCATAATCAACAATGGCGATTGTTTGCATAAACTTTTTAAAGTGATCCTTTGGTTGAAGGGATAACGCCGGCTTGGCGCTCATCTGGTGTTACCGCCATGCGCAGTGCTCTACCAAAAGCCTTAAAAATAGTTTCAGCCTGGTGGTGGGAGTTAACACCTCTAAGATTATCAACGTGCAGAGTTACTAAGGCGTGATTAACGAACCCTTGGAAAAACTCAGAAACCAAATCAACATCAAATGTGCCAATCATTGCGCGCGTAAAGCTAACATTAAGCTCTAAACCTGGACGACCAGAAAGATCTAATACAACACGTGATAATGCCTCGTCTAATGGAACATATGCGTGCCCATAACGAGTAAAGCCTTTTTTATCACCAACAGCTTGTGCGAACGCTTGACCTAATGTAATACCAATATCTTCAACACTGTGGTGGTCATCAATTTGCGTATCACCGTCACACTTAATGGTTAAATCCATTAAACCATGGCGTGCAATTTGATCCAGCATGTGGTCTAAAAATGGCACGCCCGTATCAATATCTGCCTGTCCTGTGCCATACAAATTTAGACCGACTTGAATGTCTGTTTCGTTAGTTTTTCTTGATACGTTGATCATATTTTTTTATGCTTATAAGTAATCTTTAATCAAAATTTCAGCAATTTGAATTGTATTCAGTGCTGCACCTTTACGAATATTATCAGAAACCACCCACAAATTTAAACCTTTATCATAAGAAATATCCTCGCGAATACGGCTTACAAACGTGTCATCATGATTAGTCGCTTCAACAAATGGTGTTGCATAACCACCATTTTCTTGCTTGTCCATCACGGTTACGCCATTTGCATTTGATAAAATCTTTGTTGCTTGTTCAGCTGTAATTTTGGTCTTAGTTTCAATATTAATCGCTTCAGAATGGCCATAAATAACTGGCACACGAACTGCAGTAGGATTAACCAAAATATCCTCATCTTCAAAGATTTTTTTAGTTTCCCACACCATTTTCATCTCTTCTTTGGTGTAGCCATTATCTTGAAAAACATCAATATGCGGAATTACATTAAATGCAATTTGTTTTGGATAAACCTCGACATCAACATCAGTGTTGCCACCTAGTAGTTTTGTAGTCTGATCAATTAACTCAGAAATAGCCTCTTTACCAGAGCCAGAAACCGCCTGATAAGTAGCAACATTAATTCTCTCAATACCTACTGCGTCATAAATTGGCTTAAGTG
Organism: uncultured Candidatus Thioglobus sp.; assembly: GCA_964344985.1. Classification (GTDB taxonomy): domain Bacteria; phylum Pseudomonadota; class Gammaproteobacteria; order PS1; family Pseudothioglobaceae; genus Thioglobus_A. The sequence goes on from CAYFPI010000005.1 coordinate 51,534, forward strand.
CTACCAACATTTGAATAGTTGAACAGTTTGGGTTGGCAATGATATTGCGCTTTGTGTAGCCCGCAATTGCATGCGGATTAACCTCTGGAACAACCAAAGGAATATCTTCATCACGACGAAAATGTGCCGTGTTATCGATAACAATACAACCTGCTTCAGCTGCAATAGGCGCATATTTTTCAGAAATACTTCCGCCTGCTGAAAATAAACCAACTTGTGCTTGTGAAAAATCAAATTTATCCAAATCTTGAACCGTCCAACTCTTACCCTGGCACATAACCTTTTTTCCAGCAGAGTTTGCACTCGCCAAAGGGTATAAATTATCAATCGGAAAATCACGCTGATCTAAAATTGAAAGAATGGTTTCGCCTACAGCACCTGTTGCACCAACAACAGCAACATTAAATTTCTTGCTCATAAGTATTGGAATAAAATAAAAACCAGTATTATACTAGAATTTGATAAATGCCATCGCGCTTGAAACAAGCGTTGCTAACGTATTTATTTAAACGATATTATCAATATCAATGTATTGATATTGAAGATTAAACTGCTGAGAAATGTGCTGGCAAAGTGCCTGTATTCCGTAGCGTTCAGTAGCATGATGTCCTGCTGAAATATAGGCAATATTATTTTCTTCAGCAATGGCTGGAATTTGCTCTGAAACCTCGCCAGCAATAAAACAATCAGCACTTGCTTCAATGGCGTGCTCAATATAGCTTTTCGCCCCACCACTACACCAAGCTATTTTTTTAATCACTTTGTCTGAACTACCGAACACCAATGGCACTCTCTGAGTAATGTTTTGCACAGCTTGCACTACACCAGATAAGTCTGAATCCACTTCACCCTGCCAAACCAGTGTGTCACCTATTGGCATTGGATTTTGAATGTTAAGACGCATGGATAGCTGAATATTATTACCAACAATAGGATGAGCATCAAGCGGCAAATGAAAAGCAAACAGATTGATGTCATTATCTAATAGCGCTTTTATTCTGTTTTTCTTAATTCCGGTAATGGTTGACTGCTCACTCTTCCAAAAAAAACCATGATGAACAAATAAAGCATCTGCCTTTTCATCAATTGCTCGATCAATCAACTCTTGGTTGGCGCTCACTCCAGCCACAATACTATTAATATCAAACTTACCTTCTATCTGCAAACCGTTTGGACAATAATCAGAGAATTTATCAACATTTAGATACTCACTCAAGTATTTTGAAAGCTCTTTATTGCTAACCATAGAAATCACCAATAATCTCTAAAAATTGAGCATTTTGCTCGCGACTACCCACTGTCACCCTTAGACAGTTATCAAGCTTTGGTGAGGCGCTTAGGTTTTTTATCAATACACCGTTATTTTTAAGATGGTCAAATAATGCTTGGGCTTTAGGCGCTTTAAACAAAATAAAGTTTGCCTGCGATGGATAAACTTTTAAACAATCAATAGAGGTAAGCTTCTCTGACAACAACACTCGCTCAGCCAAAATAGCTTTAGCATTTTTGTTAATCTCATCTTGCTCTTTTAATAAAAAATTAGCACTCACTTGAGTAAGGGTATTAATGTTGTATGGCAAACGTAGTTTATCTAGCTCTGTCACACTCTCTTGAGCGCCCACCAACAACCCTAGACGCAATCCTGCAAAACCAATTTTAGACACCGTTCTTAATACCACTAAATTTGGGTACTTAGCAATGTCTGATAAAAAACTATCATCAGCATAGGCATAATAAGCCTCATCCAACACGACCATAGCCTGCGTTGAGGTGATAATACCTTCAATCACACCACGATCAAATGTATTGCCTGTTGGATTATTCGGATAAGCGATGAAGATTATTTTTGGATTGTGTTGCTTAATGGCTGAGTGCATTTTTTCAGCGTCTAGCTCATAGTCATCTGTTAATTCAACACCTTGATAATTTAGGTGAGTAAACTTAGCAATCATCTCATACATTACAAAGCTAGGCTCAACACTCAAAATCGTATCACCAGAATTACATGCCAAGGCAAGTAATTGTATTAGCTCGTCAGAGCCATTACCTAAAAGCACGCCAAACTCTTTAGGAATATTCATTAACTCTCTTAACGTTTGAGAGACTTCATTTGCTGATGGATTTGGGTATCGGTTGATTTCAGCCTTTGCTAAATAAGCCAGATACTGATCAACAAGTTCATCGGGCAGTGCAAATGGAGACTCCATCGCATCAAGCTTTATCATGTTAGTAGATGCTGGCACATGATAAGCGTTAATCGCCTTAATATCTTCTCGGAGCCAATTGTTAATGAAACTCATCTCAGCCTTTTATTCTATTTGGATGGTATTGCATTTTACCTATCTGTTTTGCATTTAACAAAGTTTGGTAGGTGTATTCTAGCGCCCTATTAACAGCAACACTTACACTTACGCCTGAAGCTATGAGTGCACCAATTGCACTTGAAAGCGTGCAACCGGAGCCGTGATATAGTCCTGGTAATTTTTGATATTGATACCTGTTGGTCAATTTTCCGTCGTGATATAGACGATGCTCAATTTCCTCTGAAGAGCTATCTGTTGTGGTTAATAACACCCATTCACAACCCAGCGATTCGATCGCCTCTTGCTCATCCAAACCTGGTGCTAATGATTGCAATTCAGATACATTTGGAGTTAATACATGCGTTAAAGGCAGTAGTTTTTGCCTAATTGCATCTAGCATTTCAACATTTAGTAACTTATCTTGCATACCACTACTAACAATCGGATCCAAAACAAGAGTTAACTTTTTAATAGTCAATAATAAATTAGTTAAAGCTTCAACCTGTTTAACCGATGACAATAGCCCGATCTTAACAACACTAACATCAACATCATTTTTCAAATGATCAAACTGATCTGTTATTAACCCAGCATCAACCTCTTGTAAGGCTTGAATCGATTGTGTATTTTGAACAGTTAACGTGGTAACAATGGGCAGTGGAGTAACACCAAACTGATTAATAGTTTCAATATCAGCAGCAATGCCAGCCCCGCCCGTAGGATCAAGGCCAGATATAACTAAAACAGTATCATTCACTTATTTTGATTCTTTTTCAATCAGATAATCAACCACTTTAAACATTCTCACCTTTCCGCCTGCGCGAGTACCGTCAGTTAAATATTTGCCATTAACAACAATGGTTGGCACACCTTTAAGCGGGTAATTTCGAGTAGCAAGTGTTGCTCTGTTTACCTTCATACGTACTGAAAATGATTTAACAGTAGTTTTTGCTTTTTTCTCATCAACACCATGATCAGCCAGCCAAGCAACAAAATCATCAAGATCAATAAACGGTATTTTGTGCAAATGAATAGCGTCAAATAGTTTGCCATGAAGCCTATCAAGCTCACCTAAGTCTTCAAGTGTATAGAAGAAAATCGCACCGTTTTTCCAACTATCTCTAAAAATGGTTGGCTGATGAACAAACTGTGCAGTATCTGGCATGGTTTTAAGCCATGCATTTAAATATGGCTCTGCCTCATAACAATGAGAACAAAAATACCAAAAAAACTCCCTTACCTCAACTTTGTCTCCAGTTATGGTTGCAATGGGTTTGTTAAATTCAATGTAGTCTCTGCCTTCAACAATATCAATACTTTCAATATCATCATCAGTGTTTGCACCTGCCAAACCAATATGAAAAGCTAAGAGTAATAAGCTAAAAAATTTAATTACTTTCATTTTAATATCTCCAAGAATTTATCATTATTATACTGCTCAAGTTTAAATTTATTTTGGCTTTGGAATTCACGCCATAAATCTGCATAACTCTTATTTTCAACAGGGTGAACCGCTCGTTCGTTAAGCTGAGCAAGTGGCGCTAAAACAAAGGCGTATTTAAGTATATCATCCCTTGGCAGGTTTAGATTTTCATCGATCACACTGTCATAATAAACCAGATCAAGATCAATGACTCTAGATGAAAATTTAGGCTGAGACTTTTCTCTGCCGAATATTTTTTCAATATTTTTTAATACTGAATTAACATCACTCGGCTCTAAATCAGTACTAGCATTAACACCAATATTATAAAAATCATCGCCATCAAATCCTTCTGCAGGTGATTCAAAAATATTGGAAATTTTAATATTGGAAAAATTTAGCTTTAAATAATCAATTGCGCCTGCAATATTTTCATTGCGATTTTGATTTGAGCCAATATTAATATGAATATTAGCCATTTTTATATCGTTTAATAATTACGCCCACGCCTTTTGCACCTGTAACCGCCTCACCTTTGTTTAAAGTTAGCTTTACCTCAACCACATTAAATTCATTAATAATTATTTCGCAAATTTTCTCAGCGAGTGTTTCAACCAGCTGAAACTCACTATTTTTAACAAAATCAATCAAACGTTTAGATACAGCCTTGTAATCAAGCGTTTGATCAATATGATCAGTTAAGCTGGCTGCCTTAATATCTGCTGACATTTCAATATCTAGAACAATGTCTTGTCTGATTTCTCTTTCCCAGTCATAAATACCGATTACTGTATCGATTTTTAATCCTTGTATAAATACAATATCCATGCTTAAATTAATATCTAATAAATAATACTGGAAATTATATGCTACCCCTACTGATCATTTTTGCTTATCTAATCGGCTCAATTTCTATGGCTATTATTGTATGTAATGCGCTCAATTTGCCTGATCCAAGAACCCAAGGATCTAACAATCCGGGTGCAACCAATGTACTTAGAATTGGTGGCAAAAAAGCAGCAGCAGCCACACTGATTGGTGATGGATTAAAAGGCGTTATCCCTGTTCTAATTGGTCAATATTTAGGTTTTGGATTGCAAGAATTGACCCTTATCGCATTGGCTGCATTTTTAGGCCATGTTTATCCAATATTTTTTAACTTTAAAGGCGGTAAAGGTGTTGCAACTTTTATTGGCAGCTTATTGGCACTTAACTATTTGACTGGTTTGGCTTTTGTAGCTACTTGGCTATTTGTAGCAAAAGTATTAAAAATATCTTCACTGTCTGCACTGATTGCAACAGCATTAACACCCATTTATTTTTATCTAATAGCTGATCAATTAGATGCAACTTATACGTTAGCAGTGATATGTGTTTGGATTTTCTATACGCACAGAAGCAATATTAAGCGCATCATTTCTGGAGATGAAGATTCTATTAAGTCTTAATATTAATCCCTCTTTTTAATAAGTAAAAAGCCACAAGACTTAATGCAACAATCATTAACAATAAAACAATAACAGATTCAACAATATCGGTGGTTGAACTGCCTAAAAAACCCATTCTAAATCCGTCAACCATATAATAAATAGGATTAAACCTACTTAACTCCTGCCAAAATTCTGGCAATATTTCAATACTGTAAAACATACCACCTAAATATGTCATTGGCATCAGTATGAATGTTGGAACAATAGAAATATCATCAAAAGATTGAGCGAAAACAGCATTGATAAACCCTGCTAGTGAAAATAATACCGAGGTCAATAAAAAGATAATAAAAACAATAAAAACACTATAAATTTGCAATTCTACAAAAAAGGAAACTGTGATTAAAACGCCCAGCCCTACTGAAAACCCTCGTGCTACGCCGCCTGATATATAACCTAATAAAATAACCCAATAAGAAACTGGTGAAACCAATAGCTCTTCAATGCTGTGGTTAAATTTTGCCAGGAAAAATGAAGACACTGTATTGGCATATGAGTTTTGAATAACAGTCATCAAAATAATGCCAGGAATAATAAAATGCAAATAATCCACACCTTGCATGTCACCAATACGCTCACCCATCAGTCCGCCAAAAATTAACAAATAAAGAGAGGTGGTAATAATAGGTGGGAAAATAGTCTGCACCCAAATTCTGGAAAAGCGCAAAATTTCTTTAATAACAATGGTTTTATACGCAATCCACATGCTCAATCACCCTCCGATGTTAAGCGCAAAAATAATGTCTCTAATCGATTTTGTGCACTACGAACATGATCAACACTAATAGATTCTTTTGATAGCGCATTAAGCGCATCAGTGATGCTCATATCTGGCTCTAATACAATTTGCATAGAATGATCATCTAAGCGTTCAACTTCAAATGCCAGCGCTGGAATTGTCTGTGGTAATGGACTAACGCTTTCTAAAATTAAACTTTGTTGTGAAATTTTTGCCAAGAGATTTTTCATGCTGGTTTGCTCTACAATTTCTCCCTTGTTTAAAATGGCAATATTTCGACACAATGACTCTGCCTCTTCTAAATAGTGCGTGGTTAGAATGATTGTTACCCCTTGTGCGTTCAGTTCTTTAAGGTAATCCCACATCGACCTACGTATCTCAACATCAACACCGGCACTGGGTTCGTCCAGTATTAAAATTTTTGGCTGGTGAATTAATGCTCTGGCCAGCATTAAACGTCGCTTCATGCCGCCTGATAATGATTTAGCCATATCAGAGCGCTTATCCCAAAGCTCAACACGCTTTAATAATAATTCAGCTTGTTTTTTAGCGGATTTTCTATTAATGCCATAATAACCTGCTTGATTGATTAAGATTTCTTCAATAGGCTCAAAAGGATTAAAGTTAAACTCTTGTGGCATCAACCCCACCATGCGCTTAACCGCATTCAAATGAGAACTTTGCTCTTTCCCCATAACAGTAACTCTGCCAGAGGTTTTATTCAGTAGTGAGCAAACAATGCCAATCATAGTGGTTTTTCCAGCGCCATTACTACCCAGCAGCGCAAAAAAATCACCTTGCTCAACCTCAAGGTTCACACTTTTTAATGCATCAACATTATTAGCATAAGTTTTTGTAAGTTGATTAATTGATAATGCAATTGACATTAATAACAAACTCAAAGAATGAATAAAAGTATTTTAACATTTATCCCCTTTTAAGGCCTAATTTTGCGATAATTATCAACTTTAATAGAGCAAACGAGATTTTAGAGAATGTCTACAATACAAAATATAGAATTGCCCGATATTGGTGATTTTGATGAAGTTGAAATTATTGAGATTTTAGTTAACGTTGGCGACACGATCGACGCAGAAGATAGCATTATTACCTTAGAAAGTGACAAAGCTTCAATGGAAATTCCAACGCCAATTGCCGGTATCGTTAGTAGTATTAATATTAATTTGGGTGACAAAGTTAAACAAGGTGATGTCATTTTAAGCATTGAAACTCAAGAGTCTCAAGCACAAAGCAACGAAACTCCTGACACACAAACAGCTGAAAACAACAATACTGAATCACAAGTAACACCGGTTTCTGTCCCAGATATTGGTGATTTTGATCAGGTTGAGGTTATTGAAATTTTGGTTGAAGAAGGTGATGAAATCTCTGAAGAAGATAGTATTATCACACTAGAGAGTGACAAAGCCTCGATGGAAATTCCAACACCGGTCGCTGGAAAAGTACTTGCTTTAAAAGTTGCTCTAGGAGATAAAGTTAGCCTTGGTGATTTAATTTTAGAGCTAGAAACCACTGGTGGTTCTCAAACCGAAACAACTTCAACGCCTGTTGAGTCGCCAGCTGAGCCTGCTCCAGCAGCGCTAAAACCTGCCGCACCTAAAGCAGAATCAGCAACATTAGATCAATCAGTTTCTAAACAACCTAAGGGCGATTCACACGCTTCACCTTCTATTAGAAAACTTGCTAGAGAACTGGGTGTTGACTTATCAAACGTATCTGGAACAGGGCAAAAAGGCAGAGTTTTAGAAACAGATCTAAAATCCTACGTTAAGCAAATTATCACCTCAAGTGGTACTGGTAGCGCCATCCCTAAAATTCCAAGTATTGATTTCTCAAAATTTGGAGAAACAGAAACCTTAGAACTTTCTAGAATTAATAAGCTATCTGGCAAACACCTAAGCGCCTGCTGGTTAAACATTCCGCATGTTACTCAATTTGATGAGGTTAATATTGATCAAATGGAGGCTTTCAGACAAGAGCAAAAAGCCAAAGGCGTTAAATTAACACCGTTGGTGTTTATCATGAAAGCCGTGGTTCAAGCGCTTAAAGCTCACCCTAGATTCAATTCGTCTTTAGATGAATCTGGCGAAAGTCTAATTATTAAAAAATATTACAATCTGGGTATTGCAATGGACACGCCAAACGGTCTAGTTGTTCCAGTTATTCGCGATGTTGAGAAAAAATCATTAAGTGATCTTGCAACCGAGTTGGCTGAGACATCAGCTGCTGCTCGTGAAGGAAAACTAAAGCCTGCCGATATGCAAGGTGCTGGTTTTACCATTTCAAGCTTAGGTGGCATTGGTGGTACGCAATTCACGCCAATTGTTAATGCACCTGAGGTTGCAATTTTAGGTGTTTCAAAATCTCAAACTAAACCAATCTGGGATGGGAAAAACTTCATTCCAACATTAACACTGCCACTAGCATTATCTTATGATCATCGCGTTATCGATGGTGCTCAAGGTGGTCGCTTTATGGCAGATCTTAACTCAATTCTAAGCGACATTAGAGAGATTCTACTATGATTACTAAAACACAAGTTGTTGTTATTGGATCAGGTCCAGGTGGCTACACAGCAGCGTTTAGAGCTGCAGACTTAGGTAAAGATGTAACTTTGATTGAACGCTATGAAAACTTAGGCGGCGTGTGTCTAAATGTCGGCTGTATTCCTTCAAAAGCTTTACTGCACACTGCCGAAATTATCAATGAAGCAAAAGAAGCATCACACCTTGGTGTCACATTTAACGAGCCTAATATTGATGTTGATGGCGTGAGGTCTAACAAAGAAAATATTGTTGCCAAGCTAACTGGTGGCATTAAAGCACTTGCAAAAGCAAGAAAAGTCAATGTTGTCACTGGTTATGGAAAATTTATCTCCAACAATCAAATTGCCATTGATGATAGCGACGAAATTATTGAATTTGAGCAATGTATTATTGCAGCTGGTTCACGCGTAACTAAAATCCCTGCATTTCCATTTGACGATCCGCGTGTAATGGATTCAACCGATGCACTTGATCTGGCAGATGTGCCAAAACGCTTACTCATTGTTGGCGGTGGCATTATCGGCCTAGAAATGGCAACAGTTTACTCAGCGCTGGGCAGTGAAATTACGGTTGTAGAATTATCAGACCAATTAATTGCAAGTGCTGATAAAGACATTGTCAATCCGCTATTCAAACGCATTAAAAAACAATATGCCAATATTTTCTTAAGCACAAAAGTTACAAGCATGGAAGCGTTAGAAGAGGGTATTAAAGTTGGCTTTGAAGGTAAAAAAGCACCAGAATTTGACACCTTTGACAAAGTGCTGGTTTCAATCGGTAGAACGCCAAATGGCAAATTAATAGATGCTGAAAAATCAGGTGTTGAGGTTGATGATTGGGGCTTTATTAACGTTGACAGACAGATGAAAACCAATGTTGAAAATATCTACGCTATTGGTGATATCGTTGGTCAACCAATGTTGGCACACAAGGCAGTTCATGAAGCAAAAGTAGCTGCTGAAGTTATTTGTGGGCATAAATCTGGTTTTGATGCACTCACCATTCCTTCAGTTGCCTATACTGACCCAGAAGTGGCTTGGACAGGAAAAACCGAAAAAGAATTGAAAGCCGAAGGTGTTGATTATGAAAAAGGATCCTTTCCATGGGTAGCGTCTGGCAGAAGTTTAAGCATTGGTCGCTCTGAAGGTGTTTCAAAAGCTTTATTTGATGCTAAAACCAAAAGAATTTTAGGTATGGGAATTTGCGGAACCAATGCTGGTGAATTAATTGCAGAGCCTACACTGGCTATTGAAATGGGATGCGACATGTCTGATATTGCGCTTACTATTCACGCACACCCTACTCTTTCTGAAACAACCGCTTTTGCTGTTGAGATGGCAGAAGGTACAATTACTGATCTCTTACCTCCTAAGAAAAAATGATGGATACAACACAAGCTAGAAAAAATACAATTGAGCAACAGATTCGCCCTTGGGGTGGACTTAACTATATTGCTAATAATGCTCTTAGAGATACACCAAGAGAAGATTTTGTGCCAGAACAATACAAAAACCTTGCATTTGCCGATATGGAAATTCCATTAACAGACAAAGCAAAAATGTTAAGCCCAAAAATTGAAGGTCGTCTGCTTGACGCGCTTAATATTAAGAAAAATGAAAGTGTTTTAGAAATAGGTACTGGTAGTGGTTACCTAACAGCGGCATTATCAAAACTTTGTCAATCAGTTACCAGTATTGAAATCGATAAAGAGCTAAGCAATGGTGCTGCATCAACTATTGATTCGTTAGGAATTAACAACGTCAAACTTGAAGTTGGCGATGCTTCTAAAGGCTGGAGTTCTAATGATTTCTTTGACGTAGTAGTGGTTGGCGCTTCTGTGCCAAAAATTACAGGTCGTTACTTTCACTTGCTTAATGTGGGTGGGCGTATTTTTGTTGTTGAAGGCAGTGGAAAAATCATGACAGCCAAGCTGATCACTCGCCTTAGCGAACACAAATGGGAAACAGAATCTCTATTCGAGACTCAACTTGATGTCATGCAAGGATTAGAAACATCAGAACGCTTTAAGTTTTAATTCATTTGATAAGAAGAGTCCTTATGAATGTGTTTTTTAACTTTGTCTTAAAAAAGTCTTATTTCGGTCTAACCCTGCTATTAATCATCGCAGGGTTTTTTGTTTATCAAATTCAACACTTTCAACTGGACGCATCCTCTGACTCTTTAGTATTAGAAGGCGATGAAAATCTGCGTTACTATCAAAGCGTTAAAAAACATTACGGCACTGATGACTACCTAGTCATCTCTTATCAAGTTAAAGATAATTTATTAGATCCAATACAACTTGACCACTTGTCAAGATTCAAGCGCGACCTATCAAGTATTGACCAAGTTAAATCTGTCACTACAATTCTAGACGTTCCTTTATTTAGATCACCACCTTTGTCTTTGGTTGATCTATCCAATGAAAATGTTAGTATTGATAGTAAAAATGCTGATTTAACACTGGCAGCAAAAGAGTTTAAAAAATCTCCTCTATATGCAGACAATTTAGTCAGTAAAGATGGAAAAACCACTGCCATATTGGTCACGTTAAAAAGCAATGAGCGATTTGATGAACTGCGCAACACTCGTGATCAAATGCGACTCAAACGAGCAAACAATAAACTCAGTAAAGATGAGTTAGGCAAGCTTGCAATCATTGAAAAGCAAGTGCTAAAAAATTCTAGCAAACAAAGTGATTTGCAAGCCAAAACCATTGCTGAAATTCGCTCAACCATTGACAAATATCGAAGCAAGGCAAACCTATTTTTAGGCGGGCTACCAATGATTACTACCGATATTATTTCCTATATTAACAGTGATTTAATTGTATTTAGTTTGGCTGTTATAGGACTAATGACGCTTATTCTTGCCATTATTTTCAAAGGAATTAGATGGGTTGTTATGCCAATTGGCATCAGCATTACAGGCGCACTAATAATGACAGGAATTCTAGCGTTTTTAGGCTGGAAAGTAACTGTCATCTCTAGCAATTTCTTCTCACTACTATTGGTTATGACATTATCAGTCACCATACATTTAGTGGTTAGATATCGAGAGCTTGCCCAATTAAATCCAGATCTGGATTCTCAACAACTAATCAAAAACACACTAACACAAATGTTCAAGCCTTGTTTGTTTACAACACTAACAACATTTGCAGCATTTGGGTCGCTACTCATTAGTGGCATTCGACCAGTCATTGACTTTGGCTGGATGATGTCAATTGGTGTTACCATTGCACTGGTATTGTCTTTCTTGGCTTTTCCAATGATCATGAGTTTGTTGCCAAAAGCCAAAATCGCACAACATAAGACAGAACTAGGGTTTACAACTTCACTGGCCAAATTTGTACAAAAATTTGGCAACCATTTATTGGTTGTGTTGGTAATTTTTGTTGCTGGCGCTGTATTTGGGGTTAAACAGTTAAGTGTAGAAAATCGCTTTATTGACTACTTCAAAGAAAGTACCGAAATCAATCAAGGATTAACCTTAATTGATGAAAAATTAGGTGGCACCATTCCACTAGAAATTATCTTTGACGATTTGGCTGAAGATTATTGGTTTGATGAGGATTTGCGTGCAGAAATTCATGATATTCATAATTATCTAGACTCTCTAGACGAAACTGGAAAAGTTCTATCCATTGATACACTAATGAGCATCCTAACCCAAGCCAATGACGGTGAAGCTCTAAATGGATTCTTTTTAAATATTGTCAAAGGTCAAATTCCTGACTCTGCTAGAGCTCATGTGCTTGATCCTTATATCTCTGAAGATAATGGACAGCTAAGAATGGTGATTCGCATTCGAGAAACCAACAAAGAGTTAAAGCGTGGCAAACTCATTAATACAATTCAAAGTCATATTTCTAATGAATTAGGTTTTAAACCTGATAGCTTTCATTTGAGTGGCATGCTGGTACTTTACAATAACATGCTACAAAGCTTATTTGATTCGCAAATAAAAACCATTGCTGTGGTATTTGCCATGATTTTTATTATGTTCTTGTTTGTCTTTAAATCAATCAGTCTGTCCATTCTAGCCCTAATTCCAAACACACTACCTTCATTATTTATCTTAGGGATTATGGGACTGTTAAACATTCCACTCGATTTAATGACCATTACCATTTCGGCCATTGCCATTGGTATCGGCGTTGATAATGCCATTCACTATATTCATCGCTTTAAGGCGGAATTCAAAAAAGATGGTGATTACATGGCAACCATGTATAGATCGCACGCAAGTATTGGTCTAGCCATGTTTTATACATCAATCACTGTTACCCTAGGTTTTTTAATCTTAGCACTGTCTAATTTTATTCCAAGTATTTATTTTGGGATTTTTACAGCCATCGCCATGCTAAGTGCGCTATTAGCCAACTTAACTTTATTGCCAAAGTTAATATTAATGGTTAAACCAAAAATTAACTAGAATTTCTTGCAATAAAAAACCCTGCCTTTGGAGAATAAAAGCAGGGTCTGTGTACTACTAAAGAGGAGAAAGAAGTTACGCTAGTAGTTGCTTAACTTCAGACAATATTATAACATAAGAAAACTATAATATTAGAGTATTTTAATATAAATTAACAATCATGCCATCTAAAAATCAATTTGACGTTCTTATTATTGGCACTGGCAGTGCTGGACTGATGAGCGCATTGCAACTCTCTAGTGATTTATCTGTTGCGCTAATCGCTAAAGACAAAATATTAGAAAGCAGTTCATATTACGCCCAAGGTGGCATTTCAGCTGTACTAGGGTCAGAAGATAGTTTTGATAATCATATTCAAGACACACTATCCACTGCAGTAGGATTGGGCGATGAAAATGCTGTTAGATTCATGGTTGAAAATGCACCCAGTGCTATTCATGATTTAGAACATACTGGCGTTGAATTTACCAAAAAAAGCCATGAGTATCATTTAACCACCGAAGGTGGTCACTCTCATAGACGCGTAGCTCATGTTGCTGACAAAACAGGAAAATCTATTCAAATCAATTTACTTGACGATGTTAAGTCAAGAAGCAACATAACCCTGTTTGAAAACTACATTGCCATTGATTTACTCAGAAATGACAATCAGTGTTTTGGTGCCTACATTCTAAACAAACAAACTAATCAAGTAGAAAGTTTTATCGCCAATAAAACCATTTTAGCAACAGGTGGCGCTTCCAAAACCTACTTATACACCTCCAATCCTGATACATCAACAGGTGATGGCATTGCTATGGCTTATCGAGCAGGTTGTAAAATACACAACATGGAATTTACACAATTTCATCCAACATGCTTATACCATCCACATGCCAAGTCTTTTCTCATTTCAGAAGCAATTCGAGGCGAAGGCGCAAAACTCCGCCTGCCAAATGGTGAAAAATTCATGCATGATTATGATGCGCGTGAAGAACTGGCCCCTCGAGATATTGTAGCAAGAGCCATCGATAGCGAAATTAAAAAACAAGGTTTTGATTGTGTTTACTTAGATATTTCTTTTAAAGATAAAGCGTGGATTAAACAACACTTTCCTACTATTTACAAAAAATGCCAAAGCTTTGGTATTGATATTTCAACTGAGTCTATTCCAGTAGTTCCTGCTGCGCATTACACTTGTGGTGGTATTAATACTGACCTATATGGCCAGACCAATATTGCTAATTTATACGCAATTGGTGAAGTGGCACATACGGGTGTGCATGGCGCTAATCGTATGGCCAGCAACTCATTATTAGAATGTGTGGTATTTGCCAAATCTTGCGCTCAATACATTAACAAACAAGAGTTAGAAAAATCACTCCCAGCTTTCAACGAATGGGATGAATCTAGAGTAGCACCTTCAAAGGAAAAAGTAGTTGTTTCTCACCTGTGGGATGAAGTTAGACGCATTATGTGGAATTTTGTCGGCATTGTTAGGTCAGACAGAAGGCTGAATTACGCAAAACATCGCCTAGAACAAATTGAATCTGAAGTGGACGAATACTATAGCTTATATCTCATATCTAGTGATTTAATTGAGCTTAGAAACTTGGTAAAAACAGCTCAAATTATTATTGACTCTGCACTTGAAAGAAGAGAAAGCCGAGGTCTTCATTACAACGAAGATCATCCGAATACCAATAGTTCAGCAGAAAACACTATAATACACTTATGATTTTGCCAATTCTACATTACCCAGATAAACGCCTTAGAACTAAGGCTAGCCCTATTGAGGTAGTTGATGACAACATCAAACAATTGGTAAAAGATATGTTTGAAACCATGTATGACGCACCCGGCATTGGTCTTGCTGCCACACAGGTTAATCATCATATTCGTTTAGTTGTTATTGATACATCAGAAGACAAAAGCAAGCCACTATGTTTAATCAACCCAGAAATCATTGAAAAAGATGGCGAACTTGAATGGGATGAAGGGTGTTTATCTGTGCCTAATTATTACGAATGCGTGACGCGTGCTAACCGTATTAAAGTCAGAGCGCTTAATGAAAATGGTGAAGAGTTTGAACTTGAAGCTGATGAGCTTCTAGGCGTGTGTATTCAGCATGAAATTGATCACCTAGATGGTATCTTATTTGTTGACTACCTATCCAAACTTAAACAACGACGTCTCTTGGAAAAGGCCAAAAAAGCCAAAAAATAGCCAACACTATGGCGATTCAAATTGGCCCATATCAACTAAACTCAAAAGCCTTACTCGCCCCAATGGCAGGCACCAGTGACAAACCATTTAGAATATTATGCAAATCTTTTGGTGCAGCGCTTACCACCTCAGAGATGGTGGTCATCCAACAGCATTTATTAAATTCTAACAAATCAAAATCTAGACTCGACTTTAAAGGAGAAACTGGACCAATCAGTATTCAAATCGCTGGATCAGAAGCTCAAGAGCTAGCAAAATCTGCACAAAAAGCAGTTGAATTTGGCGCAGATATTGTTGACATCAATATGGGCTGTCCAGCAAAAAAAATCTGTAATAAAGCTGCAGGATCTGCACTTATGCAAGATGAATCGCTGGTTAAGGATATTCTACACTCAGTTGTTAATGCGGTTGATATTCCAGTTACCTTAAAAATGCGAACGGGCTGGTCTCAAGATAATAAAAACGCAACCACCATTGCACAAATTGCACAAGAGGCTGGCATCAAAATGCTAAGCATTCATGGTCGAACTCGAGAAGATAAATACACTGGAAATGCAGAATATGACACCATTAAAGCCGTGGTTAAAAGTGTTGACATTCCTGTTATTGCCAATGGCGATATTGTCTCGCCCTTAAAAGCCAAGCAAGTGCTTGATTACACTGGTGCAAATGGCGTTATGATTGGCAGAGCCACTCAAGGAAACCCATGGATTTTTCATGAAATTAATCATTATCTAAAAACTGGCAAAATTGCTGAAAAAATCCCACTTACATCAAAAAAACAAACAATCTTGGATCATATAGAGCAAATTCATGAGTTTTATGGTGAAAAAATGGGAACAATGCTCGCCAGAAAGCATATTTTTTGGTATGCTACGCACCTTGACGAAAAAAGTGGTCGCGACTTTTGGCAAAAAGTTAATAAAATTACCGATCACAAAGTTCAATATCAATTACTTGGGGAATTTTTACAATCACTATGAGCGCTAGTTCTACTGACCTTCCAGCTTGCATAAATGCTAAGTTAGAACGCTACTTTAATCATCTTAACGGTGAGAAGGCTTCTGGTGTTTACAAAATGGTCAATCAAGAAGTTGAGCCAGTGGTTATTAAATTTGTGCTTGATATGGTTGAGCACAATCAAAGCGAAGCTTCAAGAATTCTTGGTATCAATCGCGGCACCCTAAAGAAAAAAATAGAACTATATAAGCTTTAGTCTGCTCTGAGTAGACTATAATTATTCTCTTTATCTTTATCGTTTTTCAAAGGGAATCAAATGGCTATACAACGCGCTTTAATCAGTGTTTCTGACAAAACTGGTGTTCTTGATTTTGCTCAAGCATTAGCAGCAAAAAATATCGAAATTTTATCAACTGGTGGCACTGCTAAGCTTTTAGCTGATAACAATGTTCCAGTTATTGAAGTTTCAGACTACACCGGATTTCCTGAGATGATGGCAGGTCGCGTTAAAACGCTTAATCCAAAAATTCACGGTGGCATTCTGGCTCGTCGCGGTCTTGATGAGGGTGTAATGGCTGAAAATGATATTAACCCTATTGATCTGGTTGTGGTCAACCTGTACCCTTTTCAAGCAACCATTGCCAACCCTGATTGCACCTTGGAAGATGCCATTGAAAATATTGATATTGGCGGTCCGGCAATGCTAAGATCGAGTGCCAAAAATCACGCATCAGTAACGGTTGTGGTAGATGCATCAGATTATCAAACTATCATTGATGAGATTAGTGAAAATGGCGATACCACATTAGAGACTCGCACCAAGCTAGCACTTAAAACTTTTGAACATACTGCGCAATACGATGGCACTATTGCCAATTATCTTGGCAAAGAAGAAGATGGCTTTTCCAACACTATGAATCTTCAATTTCATAAAACTCAGTCAATGCGCTATGGTGAAAACCCGCATCAATCAGCAGCGTTTTATAAAGAAGGCAACATCTCTGAAGCCTGTGTAGCATCTGCTACCCAATTCCAAGGCAAAGAGATGTCGTTTAACAACATGGCAGATGCTGATGCAGCACTTGAATGTGTACGTACATTTGACGAGCCAGCATGCGTTATTGTAAAACACGCCAATCCGTGTGGCGTTGCTGTTCGATCTAACATTTTTGATGCTTATGATGATGCTTTTAAAACTGATCCAACTTCAGCATTCGGTGGCATTATTGCCTTTAACCGCAACCTGGATAAAAAAACTGCACAAGCTATTATTGATCGCCAGTTCGTTGAAGTAATCATCGCCCCACATGTAGACGATGATGCCAAAGAAGCTTTATCGACCAAACAGAATGTCCGTGCTCTTGAATGTGGCGATCTATCAACTGCCAAACCATCGCTTGATTACAAACGCGTTACTGGCGGCCTACTCGTACAAGACAAAGACCTTGGCGCTATCACTAAAGACGATGTCAAATGCGTGAGCGAAATCCAACCAACGGATGAGCAACTAGATGACTTAATGTTTGCATGGAAAGTAGCCAAAACCGTTAAATCAAATGCCATTGTCTACGTTAAAAACCAAATGACAATTGGCGTTGGTGCCGGGCAAATGTCACGCGTTTATTCTGCCAAGATTGCCGGCATTAAAGCGGCTGATGAAGGTTTGGTTGTAGAAGGCTCAGTGATGGCATCCGATGCATTCTTCCCGTTTAGAGATGGTATTGACGCAGCTGCAGAAGCTGGTATTAAAGCCATTATCCAGCCAGGTGGCTCAATGCGTGATGATGAGGTGATTGAAGCAGCCAACGAACACGGCATTGCGATGGTGTTTACCGGCATGCGCCACTTCAAACACTAAATTCTAAGGGATGCTTTTTATCCATATTTTTGTTATAAGAAAAGCCTTGCTCGGTCATTTGTAATTACAAACTCCCGTCGCTCGTTTTTCTTATGCCTCAATCTGAAAAAAAATTACCACTTAGAATTATTTTATGTGTACCGCTGTTCCCGAAACTGATTGAACGTAAGAATCACCTCCTACAAAAAATCCACCACCATATCCGTTAGAAATAAAATTTCCGTAGCTACCAGAATTTTCTTTGCCTATTCTATCTAAAATAATCCCATTTGCTCCAATTTTTGCAGCTTGTTTTTTAACTTCTTCTACCGCCATATCTAAGCTTTCTTGATCTGTCCACCCCATTTCAGACTCTGCCCTAACCACACCAATAACTTCATATTTGTCAGGATACGAATGATAAATTTTAACCATCTTAAAACTAATTGCATCTCGCTTAACTCCAGTAACTAGCGCAGTCCCTGTAGCACATCCGCCTAAATTTACAGCTAGTGCCACCAAAATTAGTAGTGATATTTTGAATTTAATTTTTCCCATAAAGCAAAAATACTTATTAATAAACTTCATTATAGATCAATTCCAAACCTTTTCTTAAAGTGTTTTCGTCTTTGGCGTAGTTGATGCGAATGCATTGATGTTGGTGTTTCCAAGTGTTATCCATGCCAATAAAAAAGCTTTCTCCAGGGATGATATAAACACCTTTAGTTTTGAGTTTTTGATAGAGCTTCTCCGAGGTAATCTTTAAATCTGGAAACCAGATCCACATAAAAAATGCTCCTTCAAGTTTGTGGAGTTTGGCACTAGTATCGCCAAAAATTTCATAAAACACTTTTTTAGCAATCTTGGCTTTGTCTTCGTAATAAGGTTTAACAACATTATTGGACAAGTGCATAATTTCTTGGTTTTTAACCAAACGCGTCGCCAATGTGGGGCCCACGCTACTCGGTGCCAGTGTCAAAATACCACTCACCCTACTCATGGCACGAATCGTGTCTTCATTGGCAATCACAGTGCCAGTGCGAATACCGGGCAAGCCTAATTTTGAGAGTGACATACACAAAATTGTATTGCCATTCCAGCTTAGTGTTGCGTCAGTATAAATTGCACCAGGAAATGGATTGCCGTAGGCATTATCAACAATTAGTGGAATATTGCTTGCTTGGGCGATTTTGTCTAATTCAGCCAACTCGTCATCAGTAATGACATTACCCGTTGGGTTGGTTGGGCGTGAGATGCAAATCACCCCAATATCCTCTTTGGCAATAGTTTGCCCTACCTTATCAAAATCTATTTGATATTTAAACTTCTGATTATCAAGCTCATGAATCTCAGGTTTGACTGATACAAACATGTTTTTTGATAAACCTTGATCGGCATAGCCAATATATTCTGGTGCGAGTGGCAACAGCACTTTTTTAACGCCGCCATCATCCATCTCACCTGCAAATAAATTAAACAGTGAGAACAAACTACTTTGTGAGCCATTAGTAATGGCAATATTTTTATCGCTCAAACCCCAGTTGTAGTTGGAGTTAAACAGATTAACCAAAGCGTTAATAAACACCTCAGATCCTTGTGGGCCATCATAGAATCCAAGCATTTGATCAATACCATTGTTATCAATTAATGATCGAAACTCATTCACAAAAATATCGTGTGCTTCGGTAATTAGTGCAGGGTTACCACCACCCAACATAATGATATTTTCATCACCACTATGATTGGCCTTGCCCAAATCATCCATTAGGCGAGTAATGCCAGAATACTGGGTAAATTTTTGACCAAATTTTGAATATTTTTGACCCACTGTTTTATTTATTACAAATACAATATGTTTTATAAGTATAAACATATTCCACTATAGATTAAAATACTTAGCCATGAGTACACAAACAATCACACTTTTCTCGCACATCAACGTAATCTCAATAGATAAAGATAATGACAAGGTTATTTCTGTAGAGCAAGACATGGAAGATGTTGACAGTGTAGAGAAAAACCTTAGAGAGGCGGTATTTACCGTTAAAAAATACAAAGAAATTGGCTACTATCCTTTAACTGAGCCAAATTTTTTAGATGATGTTATTGGTCATTTTACCAATGGCGGATTAACCACTCAATATGTACTTAAAGACAACTCCTAACCTGAAATTATTGGCTACCCAGGATGTACACGAGTGTGGGAGCTGCCTTTAAACCTTAGAGACCAGGTTGAAGATCTATTGTCTGGATTTAAGATTGAATACGATGATGAAAGTTGGGAAATCATCTCAATCTCTCCTATTGAAGACTAGCTAAAACTATGCAATTAGAAAACTATATTAAAGACATTGTTGACTTTCCAAAACCTGGAATTGTTTTTAAAGATATTTCCCCACTACTAGCCAGCCCAGAAGCGTTTGCTCATGTTATTAATGATATTGCCGGTAAATACAATGCAAATACTGTTGATAAAATTGTTGGACTAGATGCAAGAGGCTTTATTTTTGGCGCCTCTGTTGCTTATAAAATGGGCGTTCCGTTCGTTATGGTGCGCAAGCCTGGAAAATTACCAGATCAATGTATTAGTGTTGATTATCAACTTGAGTATGGCCAAAACACGTTTGAAATGCATGAAAATTCAATTGAGGCTAATGATAAAGTGCTAATTGTGGATGATTTATTAGCAACTGGCGGATCGGTCAAAGCCGTTACCCAACTAATCAGAGAACTAAAAGCAGATGTAATCGCATTAGAATGCATTATAGAATTAAGCTTTTTAAATGCAAAAGATACACTTGATATTGATGTTAACGCTCAAATAGTCTATGAGTAGCATTGGTATTATTTGCGCCATGAGTGAAGAGGTGCAAAAAATTGTTAACGCGTTTAATCTCAAAGAAATCCGCTCAACACTTAATTACCCTACTTATCAAAACAACCATATTATTTTAATAGAATCAAGCATTGGTAAGGTGGCCAGCTCGCTTGCAGCTTCAACACTGATTGAAAAACATCAAGTCGATCATTTGATTAATATTGGTTTGGCTGGTGCGTTGAAATCAATCCCAACAAGGTCTGCTTATTTCGTTAGCTCAGTAACGCAGCATGATGCTTTTATTCCATTTGAAAACTATCAACAAGATATGTACAAAAGCATAAAGTGCGTGGTGCCAGACAATACTGATAATACCGCTGTACTAACTACAGGCGATCAGTTTATTACTGATAACGGATCAGTTGCAAATAATGCTGATATGGTAGATATGGAAGGCTTTGCAGTTGCTTATGTTGCCGAGAGGCACAACATTCCCATTACTATGATCAAAGGAATTTCTGACGATACTAATGACAATAGTGAAAAAGAGTTGTTTGAAAACCTGAACACAGCCATGGATCAAACCATTAGCCTACTTAAAACTGTTATTAAGATTTAAGAAAGAATTCTCACTCTAAAAGACCTGCCTTTAAGTTTGTCATTGCTAATTTTATTAAGCGCTGCCTTAACCAACTCCGAACTTACTGCCACATAAGACCAATTACTAGCAACATTAATCTTACCAATTTTGTTACCAGGAATGCCGCCTTTGCCTGTTAAACCGCCCACAATATCGCCAGGGCGTAATTTTTGTTTTTTACCGCCATCAATCTTAAGTGTGGTCATGGTTGGCTTTTTAATTGGCTTATCAAGCAAGCTAGTACTTGGCAACTCATCAGGTGTTATATCAAGCTCCAAAGCGTCTAATTTTCTAGATTCTCGATCTCCATATAGTGTCGCTGCAATGCCACTATTTCCAGCCCTACCAGTACGGCCAATACGGTGCACATGCACCTCTGGATCATGTGCGACATTAAAATTAATAACCATATCAAGCGCATCAATATCCAGACCTCTTGCAGCTACATCTGTAGCTACCAATATTGATACACTGCCATTTGAAAAACGTATCAGCGCTTGATCGCGCTCACGCTGATCTAAGTCACCATGAATGGCCAGTGCGTAAAAACCATAATAAATTAACTCATCAGCCACATCTTGAGTATCGCGCTTGGTATTGCAAAAAACCAATGCAGATTCAGGCTTATACTTAGCTAATAACAACCTCAAAGCACTCATGCGTTCATCGTCTGTATTAGTCTGATAGAAATATTGCTTAATGGTCGACTCTTCATGGGTTGATGGCGCATTTACCATTGCAGGATCACTCATCACTCGCTCGGCAATATCTGCAATCTCATCAGGATAAGTGGCGCTAAATAATAAAGTTTGTCGATTGTTTGGAATTTTGTCAATAATGTCATCAATAGCATCTTGAAAACCCATATCCAGCATACGATCTGCCTCGTCCAATACCAGTATATTAACACGATCTAGCTTGAGTGTTTTTTTACGCAAATGTTCTTCAATACGACCAGGCGTACCAACCACAATATGAGCGCCATGCTCCAAAGACCCAATTTGAGGGCCGAATGGCGCACCACCACACAATGTTAATACTTTGATGTTATGAATTGCTCTTGCAAGTTTTCGAATCTCGCTGGCCACCTGATCAGCCAGCTCACGTGTTGGACACAATACGATTGACTGCACCTTGAATAACTTAACATCTAGCTTTTGCAACAATCCCAAGCCAAAAGCCGCTGTTTTTCCAGAGCCGGTCTTTCCTTGGCCGATCACATCTTTATTTGACAATATTGCCGGCAAGCTTAAAGACTGAATGGGCGTCATACTTTCATAGCCTAACGTGCCAAGATTTTTTAATAAGTTTGGGTGTAGCTCTAGTGAGGAAAAATCAGTTGTGCTCAAAGCGAATGCTCAAATTTAAGATGCCGCTAATTTTACCCTAATCCACAATACTAATATCAATGCCCTGCTCTAATAGCTCTGCTTGTCTATCGCGCAGATAATCGCCAAATCTTGGATAGTCAATATAATGCTTGCCACTCACATACCTCAGTACAGTGTTAAAGTGAAAGCTATAAAGCTTGCCATCAATTTTTGTAATATTTTTACCCTCATTAAACAGCAAAATTCCAGGGCGATAGTTTAGATCATAATCCTTAACCAATTGCCTTGGTGAAGTAGTACTGCCATCAAAATTAATGATCTTTTTATCAGAATATGCATCAAAACGAACAAATAAGTATTTGCTCAACTCTGCTTTCACATCAGCTCGGTTGATCAACTTATGATGAAAATCCTCACACTCTGTACAATCCTTATCTTCAAATAAAAGAGCCACAGGTTTGTTATAACTCTTCAGATTGTCTGTATTTTTCAAGCTTGAATGTGCAATAAATTCATAGCCAATACTGGAGTTTTGCTGAGATTCTACATAATTAGAAAGTGTTGAATTTTTATACGACTTGTTGGCTACATATTCTAAAACATGTCTAAATGCTTGAGGATTTCGATAGCCATTAGTTCTAAAAACTTGCTTGCCATCTTCAGCCAAAAATACAATGGTTGGTGTGTATTTCACGTCAAGAATTTGGCTAAGCTCTTTTTCTGTTTTACTTTCAGAATCACTCATGGTAATTTCTCTAGCACCTTTAATATTCACAGCAATAACAGAGAATTTTTGCTTGATAAACTCTAGATTCTCTCCACTTTTAAAGTTTTGCTCAAGCATGGCATCACAATACGGACAACCATCTAAATGAAAATACAACAATATTGTTTTATCTTCATCTAGTGCATCTTCAACATCTTCTGATATGTCTAAAAAACTATCTGTAAACCAAGTGGGCATCTCATAATTTACCCCACCAGTTATTACACCCTCTTTTGCAAATGACTGACCATAGGCAATAAACAAAGCACTTATACAGATAATTTTAAAAATTCTCATTGTTCTAAATCAAAAATAAATACATTAATTGCCGATATATTACTCTTGTTATAGATTCAAATATCTCTTTTTTTGTCCAAAATATTGCTCAATTTGTTTTTGATAGGGTGATAATATTAATCATCTGTTGTGTTTGTGATCGCTATGTCCCCTGAGCCGATAAATAAACAAACCAGGATATGAGATAGCTTACTATTGAGCAAGCCCGCCTTGCACTCCCAGAGTACTCTGGGTAACGCTTGAAGTGGGAAGCCTACGGTAATCTTCGAACTTCC
>CAYFPI010000005.1:75631-83935 GCA_964344985.1 uncultured Candidatus Thioglobus sp.
AGGTTTTAAGCCACACGGCACAATGGATCACTCTAAAAAACTTTTACTTTATAGATTTAATCTTATTGTTGAGTTTTTCTTTATCTACCCCAATTAAATCAACAACAGCATCCATTATCTGGTTAAAGCCACTCATACCTTCAGCAACTTTTTTAGCATCTTCTGAGAATTTTTTAGCATCATTTGTATCGTGCTCTTTCAGCCACTTTTTAGCTTCACTTTTGCCTTTGTTTAAAAAATCTCTACTAGGTAGATAGCTTTTAAATAGTTGCTTTTCATCTTTAGCCTGTTCAGGTCCTAGTTTTGACGCAATAAGAACCCACTTTGACATATCGACAATTTGATCATCTAACAACTTGCGCTTAGCAAGTGCTAGCTCATACACAGCGTCGGCATGCCTTAAATTGGCAGCATATTTAAATGCTTGCATAGAAGTCTCTTTATCGCCCAAACGCTTATACATTAAACCCATTTATGGGTATAGACTTCGAGCCATTAACATCCGTTCCAATGCCCTCACCATACATTTTTACCAGTATAGCCATTGCATTTGGATTGTTGTCCTTTTCAGCCAATTCAGAAAATACATCAAAGGCCGATGCTGCATGACCCTTTTCATATCCTCCAAGAGCTGATAAGAATTTATCCTCAATAGCAGAAGACTGCAAAGAGACTAACATTAAAAACACCAATAAAAATCTATTCATAGTTTCATTCTGCTACTTTTTATCCATATATAATTCTATATATGGTCAGATTAAGACAATCTTTAAGGCAAAAAAGACGTTCTATTAATAGTGCTGAACGCGATCGTTCGGCCAAAAATCTTGCGTATCAAATAAAAAAATTAGCAAATTTTCAAAATAAGCAAAAAATTGCTATTTTTTTACCAAATGATGGCGAAATTGATCCAAAATTTATAAAAAACTTCCTAAAAAGTAAAGGAATTGGCATATATTTACCGGTATTATTCGGCAAAAGTCTTAAATTTGCAAAAATTGGTAAAAATTTTGGAAAAAATCGTTTTGGCATTTTAGAGCCAAAAAACACTCAAATTTTAAGCGCAAATAAACTAAATATTATCTTTATGCCTTTGGTTGGCTTTGATGAGAATAAAAATCGACTTGGCATGGGTGGTGGATTCTACGACCGAACATTGACCTTTAAAAAACGCCAACAACACTTTAACAATCCAAGGCTTTATGGCCTAGCATTTGATTGTCAAAAAGTAGAAAAATTAGACGCCCAACCGTGGGATGTGGCACTTGACGCAGTTATTACGCCTAACTATATCTATCGATAGACTTAAATTTTGCTACTTCCCAATGCGTGCTTTTGAAAGAAAGACTTTAATACTGGCGTCTCGTTGATGACATTCATGCCAATACCTCTAAGCCACCTAAGTGGTTCATTATTTTCTTTATAAATCCAGTTAAGTCCTGTCATGGTTTTTGCCATTAACTCATTATCCAACCTTCTAGATCTTGCATACTGTCTTAATACAGAATAATCGTTAAAATTTTGAATATTTGCCGATAGTTGCTTTGATAATTCAATAACGTCTGAAAAACCAAGGTTAACACCTTGGCCAGCAAGTGGATGAATGTTGTGTGCTGCATCGCCAATAAGCACTAAATTCTCTCTTACATATTCTTTAGAACTGCGCTCAATCAGTGGAAATGCCTGAATATCGCTCACCACCTCAAATTCTCCAAATCGATATTCCACACCCGCTGAGAGTCGATCAGCAAATGTATTTTTATCTAACGTCATCAGCTTATCTGCCAAAGCATTTTCTGCCGACCAAACAATAGACGCTTGATTTTCACCCAAAGGCAACAAAGCAATAATGCTGTTTAATAAGAAACGTTGCCATGTTGTATTATCAAAACCCTTTGGTGATTTAATATTGCATACAATGGCTTTTTGTTGATAGTCATTCTGACTAAATTCAATATTTGACAGTTCTCGAATGCGCGATCTAGCGCCATCAGCAGCAATCAATAATTTACAACTTACCCTTCCACCCTTGCCTAAATGAATATCATAACCATTATCAATCTTATCAAATGCGTCTAATTTATCTGCAATAAAAGTTACTTTAGTGTGGCTTAAAGCCTCAAACAGTGCTGATTGAATTGCATCATTTTCAATAATATGGCCTAGATGATCTAACGACTCGTCTTGAGCATTAAAATCTAGATTTCCATGAGAGTTTTGATCCCATACTGAAGTGCTAGAAAACGCTTGTTTACGCTTAATAAAGTTCCAAGCGCCAATGGTTTTAAGTAGATCTTCTGATTGTGGCGTAATGGCGCTTACTCGCGTATGAAACTCATCTGAAAGTTCAGGGTTAGGATTGTTTGGCTCAATGATGGCAATCTTTAATCCAATATTAGCCATAGACAAAGCGAATGCCTGGCCAACCATGCCACCACCATTAATAATAATGTCATACTGCATCAATGTTCTCCTGCAATGGTCATTTGATTAATCAATACCGATCCTACTTTAATGTTATTGCGATAATCTATATCCGAACCAATACGCTCAATACCTAACAACATATCCTTAAGATTGCCAGCGATAGTAATACCTGAAACCGGATATTGAATAACACCATTTTCTACCCAAAACCCGGTCGCACCACGAGAATAATCGCCCGTTGTGGCATTTACCCCTTGACCCATGAGTTCGGTAATTAGCACGCCTTTATCCATATCTTTAATCATATCATCAAGTCCACCATCAAACTGATGCTCGACAATTAAATTATTAACACCGCCAGCATTGGCCGTTGTCTGAAGTTTGAGTTGATTAGCAGAATATTGGCTTAATACATAACTTTTTACATGCCCATCTTGTACAAAATATTGCTTTCTTTTTAATACGCCATCCCTGTCAAACGCTTTAGCACCAATGGTTTTTTTAACCAGTGGATTTTCTAACAAGTGAATACCTTTTGGTAATACCAGTTGATCAATACTGTTTAATAAAAATGTAGATTTTTTATACTGACGCGTACCACC
Source organism: uncultured Candidatus Thioglobus sp. (assembly GCA_964344985.1). Classification (GTDB taxonomy): domain Bacteria; phylum Pseudomonadota; class Gammaproteobacteria; order PS1; family Pseudothioglobaceae; genus Thioglobus_A. Next base: position 78,661 of record CAYFPI010000005.1, read on the forward strand.
CAATGCGCCTATTAGTTGTGCAAATAATCCGCTAGATAGTTTTGGCGAGAAAATTACTGGACACTTTTGTGATGGTAATGATTTTGCACCTAGCTTTTCGCTGGCTAATTTAGCAACTTTTTTTCCCACTGATTCAGGACTTTCCAAATCATTTGCATCAAGCGCAGCTGTGTATTCATAAGCTGTTTGCATGTCTTTGTCTTGCTTAGCAATAACCGAACAATTAAGCGAATGCTTGGCGCCTTTTTGCACACTCATCATGTCATTAGAATTGGCATAAAGGCCAATACCCTGAAAGCTAGAAACTTCTGCGCCATCAGAGTTATCAATATTCTCCATTGCCATTGCAGTTGCTTCACAACGCATTGCTAAATCAATGCTATGACTGGGATCTAATTCCCACGGATGGTACATATCTAAATCAGGCACATTAAAAGCCATCAACTCTTTTGGCGCCAAACCATTAAAAGGATCTTCTTGGGTGTACTTGGCAATTAAACAAGCTGATTCAATGGTTTTTTCAATGCCTTCTTTGCTAAGATCTACACTAGAGGCATGGCCTTTTTTATTGCCAAAATACACATTAATATCAAAACTTTTATCTAAATGATGTTCTAAAGTTTCTACCCTCCCCAGTCTGATCGCTGTAGAGACGCCAGAGCTATCACTCAAAGAAATTTCATAATCATCGACTTGATGCTTTTTTAATAGGTCAATGGCTAATTGAGCTGTACTTTCTATTGTCATAATTAACTAAGTTAAATAATCAAAATCGGTTGGCTGGGGAAAGCGAATGATATAGCTATCTACATCTCTTGGGGTGTCTTTGTATTGTGTTGGTATTGAATCCAGTTGAGATTTGCTTGTTTGACCATGATTATGTTTGGCGTCATTTAGTATAGAGTTAATAGGCATCCATAATGCCGCAACGCCTAAAATAATAATCAACAAGCTAGATAATTTTCTCACCATAGGTTTTTGAATAAGGTGTGTTAATTTAGCCGATAGTCCTGCCATTAACAATAAGCTTGGCAGTGTTCCCAGTCCAAATGCCAGCATAATCAAACCGCCTTGCGTTGCTGAGCCTGAAAGCATGGCAAAACTAAGCGCACCATATACCAGGCCACAAGGAATACCACCCCATAACAGACCTGTAAAAAATGCACTTTTTAGGTCCTTAATGGGTAAAAATCGCTGAGTTAAGGGTTGTAAAACAACCCAAAGTTTAGCGCCTATTTTTTCCAATATTTGAATGCCTGAAGACCAATTGCCGATATATAAACCCACCATAATCATCAGTACACCTGAAAATATTCTTAGCACTTTGTCAAACACACTCATTTGCAGTGTTTGGGATAATAGTGTACCAATCAAGCCAAATACTACACCCATAAGAATATAGCTTAATATTCGACCAATATTGTAATTAAGATGAAATAGCGATGTTCTTGCTGGATTGTTTTTTACTTTAGGATCTAGACTTGCACTTAACATGCCAACCACGCCACCGCACATACCTAGGCAGTGAACACCGCCTAACAAACCCATTAAAAATACACTGATTAAAATATCCACTAATCTTGTCCAGCCTCTAAGCGTTCAACTTCAAGCAAGTGGATGCGTCGTGAATCTGTTTTTAACACTTTAAATTTAAAGCCTTGCAAGCTAATTTCGTCCATTTGCTCTGGTAAGCGAGTAAATCCAGAAATCACCATACCTGCTACTGTATCAACATCTTCGGCGTTTAATTTAACCTCAAAAAACTCTTCAAAATCTTCAATTGGTGTATTGGCTTTTAGTAAGTATCTGCCTTCGCCAAAATCAATAATGCCATCCTCTTCCAAATCATGCTCGTCTTCAATTTCGCCAACAATTTGCTCTAGAACATCTTCTAATGTAACCAGTCCAGCAACTTCTCCATACTCATCCATAACAATGGCCATGTGTGATTTTTTGCTTTGAAAATCCCTTAGTAGTGCACCTAATGTTTTACTCTCTGGCACTAGAATTGCACTGCGCAAATATTCCTTATAATTAAAATCTGAACGTCTATCACCTGCTAAATAACCCAGTAGATCTTTCGCAAGAATAATGCCTTGTATCTTATTATTACTCGAATTAATAATTGGAAAACGCGAGTGTGCTGATTTGATCATTATGTCAAGCAATGCCTTGGTTGGCGCATCATGCTCAATCATAATCATTTTGGATTTTGGCACCATGATATCACGCACTTCCATATTCTCAAGTTGCATAGTGCCTTCAATAATCAAACGTGAGTGCGAGTCAATAACATGACTTTCTTCAGACTCTTTTAACGCTTGTAGAAGTTCGTCGTTATTTTTTATGGGTGAGTGAAAAAACTGCTTATTTAATCTTTGAAAAAAAGATTGTGTCGACGGAGGTTGATCTTTGTTCATATGAAGTCGTTAAATTTAAAGCTATATTTTACCAATAATTAGGATTTTTTACCACTTCGCATTTTTTTGCCTGCTGCAGCCCTTTCTTTACGCACTTTTTTTGGATCGGCAATCAGAGGCCTGTAAATCTCTACCCTGTCTTTTTCACGCAAGATAGTGTCAAGTTTTGCGAATTTACCATAAATTCCCGTCTTATCTTTGCTAAGATCAATTTGAGGGTGTTTATCCAAAATACCTGATATTTCAATGGCTTGCTTTAATGTTGCACCCTCATCCACCTTAAGACTTAATATGGTTTGCTTATCCCTAAGAGCGTAAGCGACTTCAATATTCATAAGCTGTGTTGGTCGCACAGCTCTTGAGCTTTAGCAAAATCAAGCGTACCTTCATAAATAGCACGCCCTGTAATCGCACCCATAATGCCGTGGTGAGATTCAACCAATAAGTTAGAAATATCATCCATATTGGTAATACCGCCTGAAGCAATAATTGGAATTGAAGTTTTCTTGGCTAAATCAGCCGTTGCTTCAACATTTACACCTTGCATCATGCCGTCACGTGCAATATCAGTATAAACAATTGAACTCACACCATCTTGTTCGAATTTTTTGGATAAATCAACCACATGAAGATCAGTTTGCTTGGCCCAGCCTTCTGTGGCAACTAAACCATTATTAGCATCCAAGCCAACAATCACTTTGCCAGGAAACTCACGACACAACTCAGATACAAACTCCGGATGGGTAACCGCCATGGTGCCAATAATTAAATAACTAATACCAGCTTCAATATAAGCATTGGCGATATTCATATTGCGAATACCACCGCCAATTTGTACAGGCAAATCTGGAAAAGCTTTAGTGATTTCAGTAACACTGGTAGCGTTGATAGGTTTGCCTTCAAAAGCACCATTAAGATCAACTAAGTGTAGGCGCTTTGCACCCTGCTCTACCCATTGAGCTGCCATCTCAGCTGGATTGTCTGAAAATACTGTTGTATCATCCATCAGGCCTTGTCTAAGGCGTACACACTGTCCATCTTTTAAATCAATTGCTGGAATAATTATCATAGTTGTCTCTCAATTATTATCTCGACGATATCCAATTGCTTCAATCAAATGCTGTTTTTCAACATTGGTACTACCTTCTAAATCTGCAATGGTTCTCGCCACTTTTAAAATACGGTGATAAGCCCTTGCTGATAAGTGTAATTTATCAATAACACTCTCTAGTAATTGCCTATTGTCTACATCCAGGCGAACTAAATTTTCAACTTCAGTCGACTCCAGTCGATCGTTTAGCTTGCCTTGTCTTTCTAGCTGAGTATTATAGGCGTTGAGCACACGAAGACGTATACTTTCGCTATTTTCAATCTCTTCATTTGATTGACTCAACAAAGCAGACTTGGGTAGTGGTGGCACGCTAAGCACCATGTCAATTCTATCTAACAAAGGCCCTGATATTTTTCCGCGATATTTATCTATTTGATCTTCAGTGCAATGACATTTAGAAGTGCCATCTCCATAGTATCCACAAGGACATGGGTTCATGGCAGCAATGAGTTGAAAATTAGCTGGGAAAGTTGTTTGCTGTGCAGCGCGTGACAGATGAATTTCACCATTTTCTAAAGGCTGTCTTAAAGTTTCTAGTACTTGTCTTGGAAACTCTGGAAATTCATCTAAAAACAACACGCCTTCATGAGCCAGTGAGATTTCACCTGGTTTTGGCGTTGATCCGCCACCAACCAAAGCAACTGCAGAAGAGGAATGATGCGGAGATCGAAAAGCCCTAATGCGCAACTGTTTCAATGGCAAAGGCTTATTAGCAACCGAATAAATAGAAGCTTTTTCCAGTGCCTTATCAAGCTCTAAAGGTGGCATGATAGAAGGCAGTCTTTCACTCAACATGGTTTTTCCAGATCCCGGTGGACCTATTAACAGCAAATTATGCCCACCACTGGCTGCGATTTCCATGGCTCTTTTTGCATGGTGCTGGCCTTTTACTTGGGAAAAATCTTTATCGTATACTGCTTGAGACTCAACCACAGGCTTTGTTGTCTCAATATTTCCAATGCCACTAACAAATTCACAAACCTGCAACAAATGCTGAGCTGGATAAGTCTTAGTTTGATCAGCTAAAGCGCTTTGATCGATATCATCGCTAGGTATAACAACACGACTGCCAGCCTTTCCCGCTTCAATAATAGCAGGCAATAACCCTTCTGTAGAACGCAAAACACCATCCAAGCCCAATTCGCCATAAAATTCAAAACCATCAATATTAATTCCAGGTTTGATTTGTTTAGAAGCTAGCAAAACACCTAATGCTATCGGTAAATCATATCGTCCGCCACTTTTTGGCAAATTAGCAGGGGCTAGGCTAACGGTAATACGCCCTTTTGGAAACTTAAACTTGGAGTTCATTAGGGCGCTTCTAACTCGATCTTTACTTTCTTTGACAGCACCTTCTGGCAAACCAACAATTGAAAAACTTGGCAGACCGCCTGAGATGTGAACTTCAATAATAACCAAAGGCGCTTCAAGCCCGGTTGACGCTCGAGTAAAAACTTTGGCTAATTGACTCATATCACCTCTAACTCTTCTAGACTCCAACGTGGTTTGACAGTAATATCGCTTTCTGAGGAATGTTGGCCTTTGGACAATCTAAAATGCCCTGCCAAAGCGATCATGGCGCCATTATCTGTGCAAAATTCTTGACGTGGATAAAATACATTTGCACCTACTTTTTTACCCATGCTGTCAAGCTCTTTACGCAAAGATTGATTTGCACTTACACCGCCCGCCACTACTAAAGTTGAGCGCTTTGTTTGCTCTAATGCACGCCTGCATTTAATCA
>CAYFPI010000005.1:83945-84193 GCA_964344985.1 uncultured Candidatus Thioglobus sp.
AATCATCAATGTCTGAGTGGCGGCCACTTCAAATGCTTTGGCAATATCTGCTTTTTGACTTGGGTGTTTGGCAAAAGTATTACGTGCATAAGTCTTAAGGCCGCTAAAACTAAAATCTAGTCCTGGGCGATCTATCATTGGTCTTGGAAAGGTAAATTGAGTAGCATCGCCCTGTTCGGCTAGTGCTGCCAAAGCTGGCCCACCAGGGTAGCCAAGCCCTAAAATTTTAGCAGTCTTGTCAAATGCCT
>CAYFPI010000006.1:0-791 GCA_964344985.1 uncultured Candidatus Thioglobus sp.
GATTTAGGATTGCCAGGTGTATTGCCAGTGCTTAATGTTGAAGCGGTTAATAAAGCAATTAAATTTGGCCTAGCGGTTAATGCACACATCAATCAACGCAACGTATTTGATAGAAAAAACTACTTTTATCCTGATTTGCCAAAAGGCTATCAAACCTCACAACTAGACTGGCCAATTGTTGGCGAAGGTGAAATTGATATTACAATTGGGGAAAGTGTTAAAACCATTGGCGTTACTCGCGCTCATTTGGAAGAAGATGCCGGTAAGTCGATTCATGATATGTATGATGACTACACTGCAGTTGATCTTAATCGTGCAGGCACACCACTACTTGAAATTGTATCGGAGCCAGACATGAGAAGTGCCCAAGAGGCGGTGGCATATGCAAAGAAAATCCATGCTTTAGTTCAGTATATTGATATTTGTGATGGCAACATGCAAGAAGGTTCTTTCCGTTGTGATGCCAACGTTTCTATACGTCCAATAGGTCAAGAGAAATTTGGTACTCGTGCAGAGTTAAAAAATATTAACTCATTTAAGTTTTTAGAGCGCGCTATTAATTTAGAAGTGGAGAGACAGCAAGATATTTTAGAAGAGGGTGGCGAAGTAGTGCAAGAGACGCGACTTTATGATGCTGTTAAAAACGAAACCAGATCAATGAGATCCAAAGAAGAGGCAAATGATTATCGTTATTTCCCAGATCCAGATTTGTTGCCTATTGAGATTTCTGATGAATTATTAGAGCAAATAAAATCCGAATTGCCAGAGTTGCCTCAAGAGAAAAAAGCGCG
>CAYFPI010000006.1:801-14830 GCA_964344985.1 uncultured Candidatus Thioglobus sp.
TTTTATTAATGAACTTGGGTTAAATGATTACGATGCAGAAGTGCTAACTTCACAAAAGGCGTTGGCTGATTATTTTGAGATCATGCTTGAGAATAATAGAAATAACGCCAAATTATGTGCCAATTGGGCAATGGGTGAGCTTTCAGCGCAGCTGAATAAAAACCAAATTGAGATTGCGGACTCTCCAGTATCGGCCGAAGCATTATCTCAACTAATCATGCGAATTGGTGATGACACTATTTCAGGAAAGATTGCCAAAGATGTGTTTAAGGCGATGTGGGATGGTGAAGGTTCTGCTGATGAGATTATCGAAGCCAAAGGCTTAAAACAGATGACTGATACAGGCGCTATTGAAGCTATTGTTGATGAAATCATTGCTAATAATGCACCACAAGTGGAGCAGTTTAAATCAGGCAATGAGAAGATTTTAGGATTTTTTGTGGGTCAAGCAATGAAAGCTACTCAAGGAAAGGCTAATCCTAAACTGCTTAACGAACTGTTAAGATCAAAGCTTAGCTAACATCAAGTAGCCTAGCTTAAATAAGCCCAACACCGCCATACATAAACTGTTGAATGAGTTTTGTAATAGGCAGAATAACCGTCTGAAAAACGCCTAAGAACAACAATCCTAATAAAATATACAGACCATACGGTTCTAATTGATCGTATTGATAAGACAGTTTATTGGGTAGTAGTGAACTCATGATACGGCCACCATCAAGTGGTGGTAGTGGCAACAGATTAAGCACTGCCAACAGTAAGTTGATCTGAATACCTATTTGTGCCATATCGGCTAAAAATTGTGAACCGACATTAATAGATAGCATAAGTATTGCTAACCACATGATGGCCATTAAAAAATTACTCGCAGGACCTGCCAGCGCAACCCACATCATGTCTCGCTTTGGAGATCTTAAGGCATTAAAGTTAACGGGTACGGGTTTTGCCCAACCAAAAATAAAACCAGCTGTAAAGTACAAGAATGCAGGCACTAGCAGTGTACCTATAGGATCAATATGCTTAATAGGATTGAGTGTTAATCTACCCATCATTTTAGCGCTATGGTCGCCCAATTGAGAAGCTGTCCAGCCATGTGCAGTTTCATGCACTGTGATAGCAAATAACACAGGAATTGCATAAATTAAAATAGTTTGAATATCACTCATAGGTAAAATTATAATTTATTGTATTTTTTCATCTATTTTAACCCTAATGAAAACCACTCAGCTTTTAATCCCCACTCAAAAGGAAGCGCCAAATGATGCGCAAATTATTTCACATCAGTTGATGATTCGTGCCGGTCTTATATCTAAGTTGGCATCAGGGTTATATTCATACTTGCCAATGGGTGTTAGGGTGCTTAAAAAAGTTGAAGACATTATTCGCCAGGAGATGGATAAATCTGGCGCACAAGAGTTATTAATGCCTGTAGCTCAACCTGCAGAGCTTTGGCAAGAGTCTGGGCGCTGGGATCAGTACGGTCCTGAGTTGTTGCGTTTTAATGATAGACATAACCGTGAGTTTTGCTTGGGACCTACTCATGAAGAGGTAATTACCAATTTAGCATCTCAATATTTGCGCAGTTATAAACAATTGCCAATGAATTTTTACCAAATCCAAACCAAGTTTAGAGATGAAATTCGCCCGCGTTTTGGTGTGATGCGCTCACGTGAATTTATCATGAAAGATGCGTATTCATTCCACCTAGATCAAGAGTGCTTACAAAAGACTTATGCATCAGACTTATTGCAATATCTTTGACCGCTTGGGCTTGGAATATCGTCCTGTGCTGGCAGACTCTGGTTCTATTGGTGGTGATAGTTCACATGAGTTTCATGTGCTTGCAGATTCGGGTGAGGATGCTATTTGTTTTTCTGATGAATCTGATTATGCGGCTAATATTGAAAAGGTGGCTTTTACTCAACAAGAGAAAACTTGTTCGCCACAAGCGTCTGAACAAAAAATATTAACTAAGAAAAAAACCAGTATTGAGCAAGTGGCGGAGTTTTTAGGTGTTGAACAGATGCAATGCGTTAAAACTTTAATTATTAAAGTAAGTGATGGTTTTAAGGCTTTAGCACTGCGTGGAGATCACGAATTAAATGAAATTAAAGTTCAGAACTTGTTGGGCGATTTTGAATTTGCCAGTGATGATGAAATTAAAAACCTGGGTCTGAAAAAAGGCTTTATTGGCATCCATGGTTTAAATATTGATTTAATTGTAGATTATTCAGCCAGTGTTTTGTGTGATTTCGTTTGTGGAGCTAATGAGTGGGATCACCACTTAAGTGGTGCTAATTGGCAAGATGTTGAGTTTATTCAAGCCGATATTCGTAATGCGATGGAAGGTGATAACTCTCCAGATGGCAAAGGGAAGTTGGTTATAAAGCGTGGCATTGAGGTTGGGCATATTTTTCAACTTGGCACTAAGTATTCTAAGGCAATGAAAGCTAATGTAATTGGTGAGTCTGGCAAAGCGCTAACAACTACTATGGGGTGTTATGGTATTGGCGTAACGCGCGTTATTGCAGCTAGCATTGAGCAAAATTACGATGATAGAGGTATTATTTTTCCACAAAGTATCGCACCTTTCCAAGTAGTTATTGTGCCTATTAATTACAACAAATCTACCCGCGTAAAAGAATTGGCTGATAAGTTGTATCAGCAGTGTTTAGATGCTGGAATAGAGGCGCTGCTTGATGATCGAAAAGAGCGTGCTGGCATTATGTTTGCTGACTCAGAATTATTAGGCATACCGCATCGAATGGTACTTAGTGATACGCATGCTGATAATGGAAATATTGAATATAAAGCTAGAAACAATCCAGAAAAAATAGAAGTTGGTTATGATGAAGCGCTTGAGTTTATCAAGTCAAAACTAGACTAATGATCTGGTGGCAATACATCATTCCACAGCATTGGCTCTCGAAGTTAATGTTTCGCTTTGCGCGTATTGAAAATACTTGGCTTAAAAATAAATTTACTCGCTGGTTTGTTAAGGCTTATCAGGTTAATTTAGCTGAGGCTGTGCGAGAGAATGTTGAAAATTATCAACACTTTAACGATTTTTTTACTAGAGAGTTAAAGCCAGGTGCCAGAGTAATTGGCAATAGCAAAATCATTTGCCCTGTTGATGGCGCTGTATCACAAGTTGGAAAAATTACTCATTCTCAAATTTTGCAAGCAAAAGGGCGTGATTATCAAGTAGAAGTGTTGCTTGGTAATGATGCTAGAGCTTGTGAATTTAACCATGGATTTTTTACCACAATTTATTTATCACCTAAAGATTACCATCGTATTCACATGCCTTATGATGGTAAGCTTATTTCCATGAGCTATATTCCTGGAGATTTGTTTTCAGTTAATCAAGCTACTGCTGAGAATGTTGATAATTTATTTGCTAGAAATGAGAGAGTGGTGTGTTATTTCGAAACTGAGTTTGGCTTGTGCGCATTTGTACTGGTGGGCGCTATCTTTGTGGGGTCAATGCAGAGTGTGTGGCATGGTCAAATCAATCCACCGTATAAAAAACAGGTACAGTACTTTGATTATCAAGATCAGAATATTGTCTTGAAAAAAGGCGAAGAAATGGGTAGATTTAATATGGGTTCAACCATTATTATGTTGATGCCAAATCAAGATAATGAGTTTAATCTAAGCGCAGGCGAGGTGGTCAGAATGGGGCAAGACTTAGTCTAATTTGGTTAGCTTTACCAGTTTAATGGTTTGCTCTGATATTTGCATAATTTCAATCAGTACATTGTCAATTTTTAAGCTAATATCACGCTTAGGAATACTTTGCAATTCTTCTAAGATTAATCCATTTAGAGTTTTTGCTTTTTCGTAGGATAAGTTGATATTTAAAAAAGCATTTAATTCTCGAATGCTAATTCTAGGGTCTACCAAGTAACTTCCACCTTCTTGTTTAGATATTTCTTCAATACTTTCATTTTGATTAGAAGTGAACTGACCAACAATCTCTTCCAGAATATCTTCCAAAACAACCATGCCTCGAACTTCTCCATATTCATCAACCACCAAACCAAGACGACGTTTGTTATTTTGAAAATGCTCTAATTGGTGTGCCAATGAGGTGCCTTCTGGAACAAAATAAGGTTTTCTAATAAGAGCTAAGGTATTGTCAATACTGAACGCACCTTTTGCGTATAAATTAACCACATCTCGCATGTGCAGTACACCCGTAATGTTATCGCTTGAAGTGTCATAGGTTAGCAGGCGAGTATGCTGGATACGCTCTAATTGCTTTAATAATTCTTCAGGACTGTTAATATCGACACTAATTAGTTCGTGTCTTGGGATCATAATATCTTCAACCTTTACTTTTTCTAGGTCGATAATATTAAGCAGCATTTTTTGATAATTAGAGGCAATGATTGGCTTTGCATCGCTGACCACCATTCTCAACTCTTCCGAGCTAATATCACTTTCTTGTTGATTATTTTTAATGCCAAATAAGGCCAATATTAACTGAGATAATTTTGAAATCAACCAAACAAATGGCTTGAACAGAACAATGAAAATTTCAATAATAATAGAGGCTGGTAGTGCAACTTTTTCAGGATTTTTGGCAGCATAGGTTTTTGGCGTGGTTTCAGCAAAAATTAGAATGACAAAGGTTAGTGCTAATGATGCTAAAACAACTGATCCTTCACCCCAAAGCTTAATGGCTAAAATGGTTGCAATGGATGAGGCAAAAATATTAACAAAGTTGTTGCCTAGAAGAATGGTGCCAATTAGATGATCCAAATCGCCTAATAATCTTTCTGTTCGCTTAGCACTTTTATTGGTTTTACTCAATACTTTGAGACGATAACGATTAATCGCCATCATTGATGTCTCAGAGCTAGAGAAAAAAGCTGAGGCCAGTATTAGCCCTAATAGGACAATACTAAGCCAAAAAGTTGAGAGTGATTCCAATCAGTTGTTAACTTGTATTTAAAATTTCAAGTTTAATTCAAATGATTAAAAGCATCAAGCCCAGGGTAGATCGCCTTATCACCTAATTCTTCTTCAATACGAAGTAAGCGATTGTATTTTGCTAGGCGGTCTGAGCGTGATAGTGAGCCAGTTTTAATTTGACCACAGCCAGTAGCCACAGCTAAATCAGCAATAGTTGTATCCTCTGTTTCACCAGATCTGTGCGACATGACTGATGTGTAGCCAGCATCATCTGCCATCTTCATAGCTTCAAATGTTTCACTTAGCGTACCGATTTGATTAACCTTGATTAGAATTGAATTGGCAATATTTTTCTCAATACCTTGTTTTAAGATTTTACTGTTAGTAACGTAAAGATCATCACCCACTAGCTGTACTTTGTTGCCGATTTTCTTGGTTAGTAAATCCCAGCCATCCCAATCATTTTCATCCATGCCGTCTTCAATCGAGATAATCGGGTAATTTTCAACCCAATTAGCCAAATAATCTACAAACTCTTGTGAAGACAGTGATTTGTTTTCAGAAGTTAGGTTGTAAGTACCGTCTTTGTAAAATTCAGAACTGGCTGCATCAATACCAATAAAGATGTCTTTTCCAGGCTGATAACCAGCATTTTCAATGGCAGTAATAATTACTTTTAACGCATCTTCATTTGAGGCAAGATCTGGCGCAAAACCACCTTCATCACCAACAGCAGTGTTCATGCCTTGATCTTCAAGAACGGCTTTTAAATGGTGAAATACTTCTGCGCCATAGCGTAGCGCTTCTTTAAAGCTTGGCGCACCTGCTGGAATAATCATAAACTCTTGCAGATCAACACTGTTATTAGCATGCTCACCACCATTGATGATGTTCATCATTGGAACAGGGAGTTTGTACTCACTACCTTGGTCTAGTGAATCATACAGTGGTTTGTTTTGTCTATTTGCATTGGCATGAGCACAAGCAAGAGAAACCGCTAGAATCGCATTAGCACCTAATCTTGATTTGGTTTCAGTACCATCTAAATCAATCATGGCTTGGTCGATTTTTAATAAACTTTCAATGCCAAATCCAATCAGTGTTTCATTGATTTCTGTGTTGATAAATTCAACTGCTTTTAATACACCTTTGCCTAGGTATCTAGATTTGTCTCCATCACGTAATTCTAAAGCCTCGCGTTGTCCAGTTGATGCACCAGATGGCACCATAGCACTGCCTATTGTTCCATCATCAAGAATAACATCTGCTTCAATGGTTGGGTTTCCTCTAGAGTCAAGAATTTCTCTTGCTTTAATTTGCTTAATATTCACGTGTTTCCTGTAGTTTATTCAAAGAATGACTTCATTTTACCAAAGAAGGAGTCTGATTCAGGGTGATGTTTCTTACTACATGATCCTGAGAATTCTTCTAACAATTCCTTTTGTTTCTTGCTTAAATTGACCGGCGTTTCAAGCTTAACCTGGCAAATCAAATCTCCAGCACCACCATGGCGAATGACTGTAATACCTTTGCCTCTTAAGCGGAATTGTTTGCCTGTTTGCGTTCCAGCAGGGATTTTAATTTTTAATTTGCCACCAAGTGTAGGCACTTCGATAGACCCGCCAAGTGCGGCAGTTGCAAAGTCAATTGGAACCTTGCAATATAAATCATTCCCGTTGCGCTCAAAAATTGGATGTGGCTTTACATGCACCTCAACGTACAAATCTCCACTTGGTCCACCACGTACTCCTGCTTCGCCTTCACCACTTAAGCGAATACGATTGCCCGTATCAACACCAGCTGGAATCTTAACAGAAAGAGTTTTTTGTTTTCGCACCACGCCTTGGCCGCGACAAGTAGCACAAGGTGATTCAATCTTTTGACCGGTGCCAGAACATGTTGGACAAGGGCGTTGTACAGCAAAGAAACCTTGCTGCATTTGCACTTGACCTGCCCCACCACAAGCACTACAAGTATTAACACTTGTGCCTGGTTTTGCGCCTGTTCCTGAACAAGTATCACACTTTTCATTTTTTGGAACGCGGATCTTAACTGTGGTGCCTTCGGCTGCATCCTTTAGATCTATTTCTAAATCATAGCGAAGATCTGAGCCACGATTGTCGGGCTGTTGATGGCCGCCACCACCAAAAATATCGCCAAAAATATCGCCAAAACCACCACCGCCAAATGGGTTTCCACCGCCAAAGCCACCAGCTCCAGCACTGCCATCAACACCTGCATGACCAAATTGATCATAAGCCTGACGTTTTTGATCGTCCGACAAAATGGCATAAGCCTTTTGGATCTCTTTAAACTTCTCCTCTGCTTGCTCTTTGTTGTCTTTGTTGCGATCTGGGTGGTGTTTCATTGCTAAGCGCTTGTAGGCTTTTTTAATGCTTTTTGCATCTGCGTCTTTTTCTATACCCAGTACTTCGTAATAATCTCTTTGTGACATAATTGCCTTTTATTAAATTAAAAAAAACCCTCCCCAGATTAAACTCTGAAGAAGGTTAGTTTTTATCTGTATTGATAGGTCGATTTATTTATCGTCCTTAACCTCTTCAAAGTCAGCATCAACTACGTTGTCACCCGCATCGGTAGCACCTGATGCGTCTGCCGCTCCCTCAGTAGAGGCTTTAGCTTGTGCTTTTTCAGCTAAAGGTTGTGCTTTTTCGCTTAAGTTTTGAACTTTAGCGTCAATAGCTTCTTTATCATCACCTTTAACTGCCTCTTCTAGCTCGGCAATTGCACCTTCGATGGCTGTTTTTTCATCTTCTGATACTTCATCTTTTAGCTCGTCTAAGGTTTGTTTAGTTGAGTGAATTAAAGAATCTGCCATGTTTTTAGAAGTAACTAATTCCTGGAATTTTTTATCTTCATCAGCATGCGCTTCAGCATCTTTAATCATGTTTTCAACTTCTTCATCGCTTAAACCACTTGAAGCTTTAATTGTGATTGATTGCTCTTTGCCTGTGTTTTTGTCTTTAGCAGAAACATTCAAGATACCATCAGAGTCAATATCAAGCGTTACTTCAATTTGCGGTGTGCCTTTAGGTGCTGCATCAATTCCTTCTAGGTTGAATTGACCTAATGACTTATTCGCGCTGGCTACTTCACGCTCACCTTGTAGTACGTGAACTGTTACCGCAGATTGGTTGTCTGCCGCTGTTGAGAAAATTTGCGACGCATTCGTAGGAATGGTTGTATTTTTCTCAATAAGCTTAGTCATTACACCACCCATAGTCTCAATACCTAAAGAAAGTGGTGTTACATCTAGTAACAATACATCTTTAACATCACCACCTAATACACCTGCTTGAATAGCAGCACCCATTGCTACAGCTTCATCAGGATTAACATCTTTCTTAGGCTCTTTGCCGAAAAACTCTTTTACTTTTTCTTGTACCTTTGGCATACGCGTAGAACCACCAACGATAATTACCTCATCAATATCACTCGCTGAAAGATCAGCATCATTTAGCGCTGTTTGACATGGGTCAATTGAACGCTTGATTAAATCTTCAACCAATGATTCTAATTTAGAACGAGTAATCTTAATATTCATATGCTTAGGACCTGAAGCATCAGCTGTTACATACGGAAGATTTACTTCAGTTTGCTCAGAAGAAGACAACTCAATCTTAGCTTTTTCTGCTGCTTCTTTTAAGCGTTGTAATGCCATTGGATCATTTTTAAGATCAACACCCTGGTCTTTGTTAAACTCATCAACCAAGAAGTCCATGATGCGCTGGTCAAAATCTTCACCACCTAAGAAGGTATCACCATTGGTTGATAATACTTCAAAGTGCTTCTCGCCATCGATATCTTCCATTTCAATGATCGATACGTCGAATGTACCACCACCTAAGTCATATACCGCTACCGTTTTGTCACCTTTTAATTTGTCTACACCATAAGCAAGTGCTGCTGCTGTTGGCTCGTTAATAATACGTTTAACATCAAGACCAGCGATCTTACCCGCATCTTTAGTTGCTTGACGTTGAGAGTCGTTAAAGTAAGCAGGCACTGTAATTACCGCTTCAGTAACTGTTTCACCTAAATAGTCTTCGGCAGTTTTTTTCATCTTGCCAATTACTTTTGCTGAAATTTCAGGAGCGGCCATTTTCTTGCCATTAACCTCCACCCAAGCATCACCATTATCAGCCTTAACAATTTTGTAAGGTACTAGGTCGATGTCTTTTTGTACTGCTTCTTCTTCAAAGCGACGACCAATTAAACGTTTAATTGCATACAGTGTGTTTTCCGGATTAGTTACTGCTTGACGTTTAGCGGATTGACCTACTAACACCTCTTCAGAATCTTTTGGAAAAGCGATGATTGATGGGGTGGTGCGATCACCCTCAGAATTTTCAATGATTTTTACACTGTCACCATCCATGATAGCAACACATGAGTTTGTAGTACCTAAATCAATACCAATAATCTTTGACATTTTTTACTCCTTATAATTTGATATACCCCCTATATAGGGATGAGTATTTTTATTTCAAGAAGTATTTGTAAAAAAATTAAAGTGTTTGTTTGAGTAGGGTTTCAACCGATTTAGGTACAAATTCAGACACATCTCCACCTAAAGTTAAAATCTCTTTAACTAAGGAAGAAGAGATGTTGGCGTACTGTTCAGCAGGTGTCATAAAGATGGTTTCAATGTTAGGGTTTAGGTGTTTATTCATGCCCGAGAGTTGAAACTCATACTCAAAATCACTCACCGCACGCAGACCACGCAAAATAACTTGAGCGTTTTGTTCTTTGGCAAAATCAACCAATAATGAATCAAAACTCATTACCTTAACATTGTTAATCTCTTGAACAACCGTTTGAGCGGCGGTAATACGTGTGCCAATATCTAAAAATGCTTGTTTTTTTCTGTTTTGAGTAATACCGATAATAACCAAGTCAAACAACTTGCTTGCGCGCTTAATAAGATCAATATGTCCATTGGTAATAGGATCAAACGATCCTGGATAAATTGCAATGCGACTCATAATACCTCCACTAGGCAATAATTAACGTTGCCAGAGCGTTTTTGTTTGTTGATTTTGGTTTTTTGCGAAAAATTTTCATTTAAAAAATCTTGTGATATTTCAAATTCAGATTCTATATAAATTTTACTCTTAGAATGAACAAAACCGCCTTTAGATAGTGATTTTAAAGCTTTTGGTAGTAAATTTTGGTTAAAAGGCGGGTCTAGCAAGGCAAAATCAAATGACTTGTTGTTGATTTTGGTTAAATAATCAAATGCATCTTGGTTAATAATGTTGATTTTGTCTGATTTTAAAATTTTTCGATTTTTTTCTAAAGATTGAAAAGCACTTTTGTTTTTTTCAATGCTAATAACCTGTTGAGCGCCACGAGATAAGGCTTCAAAACTGAGTGCACCACTGCCACAAAATAAATCTAGATAGCTCTTGCCGGCAGATTCAAATTGAATCCAATTGAATAAAGTTTCTCTGATTTTGTTTGATGTAGGTCGTAGGCCGGAAACATCAGGGAAAGAAAATTTTCTACCCCTGTGTTCGCCACCTACAATTTGAAAGGAATTGGTATTAGCCAAAAATTATTTTTTATAAGCGTCAAAAGATTCTTGTAACTCTTTTTTAGCTTCTTCAGCATCACCCCAGCCATCAATCTTAACCCATTTGCCTTCATCGAGGTCTTTGTAGTAAGTAAAGAAGTGTTCGATTTGGTCTTTTAGTGTTGCACCAACATCATCAATACATTTAATATCATGGTATGACTTGCAAAGCTTATCTGTAGGTACTGCTAAGATTTTTGAATCTTTACCTGCTTCATCGGTCATGCGTAAAACACCAATTGGACGCGCAGTAATTACTGAATCGTGGATTAAAGGGTACGGTGTGATAACCAATACGTCTGCCGGGTCACCGTCATCAGCCAATGTATCTGGAACAAAGCCGTAATTACAAGGGTAGAACATTGGTGTAGAGATAAATCTATCAACAAACATTGCGCCCGTTTCTTTATCAATTTCGTATTTAACTGGTGATGAATTAGCAGGAATTTCAATAATTACATTAACTTCCTCTGGGATGTTTCCTGCTGAAACGGGTTTTAAACTATTTTGCATCTTCTAGCTCCTCTTTTAGTAGTTGGTGGCGCCAACCTGTTAGGAAATTAACAGATTGATCACCACGAATAAAATTTAATAACGCTTTACCATTAGCGATGAGTTTATCATCTAAATTATACTGAGTTGCAATTTTTTGTATCAGTGTTTGTAGTTCTTTTTTCTTCACCTTTTCAGTTTTGGTGGGAATTTTCCCTACGCTAAATACAATGTTATTTTCAACCAACTCAGAATGATTGGATAGAAATCGATTGAGTGAATTTTGCGCTTTTTTGGATAATTTTTCTTTTTTTAATGCGTAATTGATTAGCTGATCATCAGCCATAATCCATTTTCTAGGCTTGTTGTTGGATATGGCTTGAGACTCTCTCCAAGCGCTAAGTTGCGCGGCAAATTGGTGTGATTTTTTAGGTAGTCGAGATAAGCCTTTAACTTTTTTCCAAGCATCGAATGGATTAACTTTATATAGCTCGATATCTAGCAATGATTTTGATTCTTCATTGGCCCAATCAGCTTTATGATCATTAAGCAGTTGCTGGGTTAGCTGCTGGTAGTTTTTTAACAAATACCTGACATCATCCAATGCATACTCAATAGCGCCATCGGGCAAAGGTCGTTTTGTCCAATCAAGTCGAGTATAAGCTTTATCTAACAGTACCCCTTGTAAAGATTCGGTCAGTGCTTGATAAGAAACTTGCATGGGATGATTTAAAAAGCAAGCAGCGATTTGTGTATCGAATAGCTGAGTGGGAAGTTGTCCGGTTAAATAGTGTAGCGCCTCAATATCTTGGCGTGCACTATGCACAATCCATAACGTATCTGGATGATAAAGTTTGTCATACAAAGGTGTTAGATCTTTAATTGCAAGCACATCAATACAATCAATTGCACTGTCGCTGGCAATTTGTACTAAGCATAGCAACGGATAATAGGTGTTAACGCGCTTAAATTCAGTATCAATAGCCAGGTGTGTATCGCTTTTGATACGATCTAGAAAATCTGACAGTTGGGCTTGTGTTTGAATCATTGTTGTATTTTAGCAACAACTCATACTTACACTTAATTTTTTATGAGATAATTCATCTGAAAATACAAATACCAACATTAATATTGAATGATCTCTAATCAAGATTCACCCTCAAGAAAAAACCTGCCAACCTGGGTATGGGCAAGTGTTTTTGTTTTATCTATCTCTGGTACTTTTTACCTGGGTCTTAACCCTGAGCTAATTGAAACTTGGTGGGCTTATTTGGTTACTTATAACGTAGTCATGAGTCTGATTGCTGCTTATTATATTTATGACGATGTTAAACGCCTTAAGAGGGATGTAAAAGGTGATATTGTTGGCTCTAAGTTCGCTTGGTCGTTTATTAAAATTGTACCAATGTTGGTTATTGTGCCGGTGTTGTCTTTTTATATGTTCTCATTCCAAACAATTCAAGACAATGTTGCTAGTTCTGAAAAATCTTTCGATAGTTTTAGTAGTCAGTTTATTGACCAGGTAGATGGATTGTATAACAACATTGATAAAGTAAGAATAGAGCGCTATACAGACCAAACTCAACGATTGTTAGTGCTAATAAACTCGTTTGGTAATTTTAAGAAAGATTCAGACACCTATCAAAAAAGCATGCAAGTATTTCTTGAAGGTTTGATCGATAAAGGTTGGGCATGTCAAATAGCTTTGTTGAATAATAAAGATGAAGTGATTGCTAAAACTGATGATGTGTCTGACTGTATGGGGGTAGAGGAAAATCCTTTACCGCCTACTCAACCTGTTATGATTTTTGTAGATCCTAGCTCAAATGTTGCGCAAGTTAAAATGTCAACTCGTTTTTTAAGTAGGGTGCCAGAAATAGGTTATTCTTCCGTAGATGTGGTTTACGCCACAGATCCTGGTTTGTCAAGTTTTTTATCACAAGTAGGTAAATTTACCCAGCGTACTAAAAATATTAACTTTGATCTAAACACTTCTATCACGCAAAAGCGTTTTATGATTGATTTTTCATCCACTGTTTTATTGGCGGTATTGAGTGCACTCATGATGGTTTTTCGTATGATTGAAAAATTGATGAAACCACTTAATAATTTATCTGTTGCCACGAGAGAGATTGCTAAGGGCAATTATGATGTTCATATTGCACAAAGCCCAGATTATGACGATGTGCGTTCACTTATTGAACAATTTAATGCAATGTCTTGGCAAATTAAAACAGCTAGAGAGGGTCTGGATACACATAATTTATACCTAGAGACTATTTTGAAATAT
Source organism: uncultured Candidatus Thioglobus sp. (assembly GCA_964344985.1). GTDB lineage: Bacteria > Pseudomonadota > Gammaproteobacteria > PS1 > Pseudothioglobaceae > Thioglobus_A. The sequence continues at coordinate 14,100 of CAYFPI010000006.1, forward strand.
TCTTATGGTGTGATTGCACTTAATCAGAAAAAAGAAATACGCTTGATTAATCCGGTTGTTGGTCGAATGTTTGATATTGATGATGAACAAGCATTTATTGGAAAAACTTGTCCACTTATCGCGAAAAAATATCCAGCGCTAGAATCTTTATTTGTCTCAATTGCTGATAAATTTAAAAACACTGAAGATGAATGGAGTGAGGAGATAGAGCTTACCTTGTCTGATCGTCATTTGTTGTTGTCTTGTCAAGGGTCGGTATTAAAAGTTGATGAAGATATTTTGGGTTTTGTGGTTATTTTTAAAGATATTTCAAAGCTTAACAGGGCTCAGAAAAAGGCTGCTTGGGGTGAAGTAGCCGTTCGTATGGCTCATGAAATTAAGAATCCACTTACGCCTATTTTATTATCAGCACAACGTTTGCGTAACAGGTTTATGGAATCTTTAAAAGACAAAGATCTTGAGGTGATTGACAAAACCACCAGTACTATTATTGACCAAGTTCAATCAATGGATTTAATGGTGAGTGCATTTGCTGATTATGCCAACATACCTCAAATCGAGCGAAAGCCAAATGATTTAAATGCCATTATTAATCAGTCAATCTCACTGTATGACGCACACCAAGATCTTAATATTAATTTTGATTTATCAAGTGATATTCCAGAATTATTACTAGATGCTAATAGTATTTCTAGAGTGTTGATTAATTTGGTTAAAAACGCTAAAGAGGC
>CAYFPI010000006.1:14856-29491 GCA_964344985.1 uncultured Candidatus Thioglobus sp.
GAATCTGATGAAATTGAGCTAAGCATTAAAACTGAATACTTGCAGGATAAATCTATTGTGCGCTTAAGCATTGAAGACAATGGTAAAGGGTTTGATGAAGATGTGTTGGATCGTGTTTTTGAGCCTTATGTAACCACCAAAGTAAAGGGTAGTGGTTTGGGTATGGCCATTGTTCAAAATATTATTGAACAGCACGAAGGTCGTATATTTGCTGGCAATGTAGCTCCACATGGTGCTATTATTACCATTGAGTTTGATTATAAAGACAAATAACAAAGGATAGACAAATGAGTGATGCAGAAGTAATTGGCAGAATTTTAATTATTGACGATGAAAGAATCAACGCCGAGACCATGATGGATACCTTGGAGGATGTTAATTTTCACGTTGAATTAGCAGGCAATGCCCAAGAGGCAAAAACCACGCTTAAGCATCATGAGTTTGATTTAATCATGATGGATGTTTGGATGCCAGGACAAGACGGCATGTCGTTATTAGAAGAGTGGATTAATCAAGGTGTAAAAACCCCTATTGTTATGATGTCCGGACATGCAGAACATAAAGATGTGGTTAAAGCAATCAAAATGGGTGCGGCTGATTTTTTAAAAAAACCACTGCATGATATTTTGCCACTAGTAAGAAAACTATTATCCAATCAGGCTGCTCATAATGCCAGCTCTGAAATTACAGGTATTGACTTTGATGAGCCGCTTAAAGTGGCAAGAAACATATTTGAGCGTCAATATTTCTTGCATCATTTGGAAAAAAATAATCACAATATCGCCAAGGTTGCAAGCTTGGCAGGACTGGAAAGAACAACACTTTAGCGTAAATTAAAATACTTAGGTATTGACAAAAAATAAACCATTATGAAGATTCTAATTTTAGGCGCAGGACAAGTCGGCTCATCACTGGCTAAGTACTTAAGTGAAGATAGTGACAATGACATTACCATTATTGATAAAGATGAATCTAACTTACTTAATATTCAGCGTCATCTAGACATTAAAACCGTTTGTGGTCATGCTTCTTATCCTAATATTTTAGAAGAAGCCGATATTAAACATATGGACATGGTGATTGCTGTTACGCGTTCTGATGAAGGTAATATGCTCGCCTGTCAAATGGCGCATACACTGTATCAAGTAGATAAAAAAGTAGCACGCGTGCGTACAGCCGAATACTTGCATAGAAAAGAATTATTTACAGACAGTGCCATTCCTATTGATTTTGTTATTACCCCTGAGGGCTTGGTAACCAACTATATTAAAAGCCAGGTGCTGAACAGGTATTTGAGTTTGAAAATGGCTTGGTGCAACTAGTTGAAACTAGAGCCTATGCAGGCACACCTATTGTGGGTCATCCAATTAAAGAGTTGCATGAACATTTGCCAAAAACGCGTATGCGAATTGTGAGTCTTTATCGTAATGGGCGTGCTATTCCTGCTTATGGCGATACGGTTATTAAAGACGGTGATCGTGTTTATTTTGTTACCAAAAAAGAAAGTGTTTCTAAAGTTTTAAGAGAGTTTAGGCGCCTAGATAAAATTTATAAAAATATTATTATTGCTGGCGGTGGCCGCATTGGTCTAAATTTGGCAAAATTCTTGGAAAAAAACCACAGTGTTCGCATTATTGAAATGAACAAAAATCGTGCCAAAGAAATTGTAAATGAGTTAGAGAATGTATTGGTGCTTCGTGGCAATGCTTCAGATGAGGAGTTGCTACTTGAAGAAGGTATTGAAAATACAGATTTGTTCTTAGCACTTACTGACTCAGATGAGATTAACGTAATTGTTTCAATCCTGGCTAAACGCTTAGGTGCGCACAAATCAGTTGCTCTTGTAAAACGCAATGTTTATGAAGATTTGGCCGAGCAAAGTGAAGATGTAGATATGGTAATTTCACCAGACCAAATCACCACCAGTGGTATTTTGGCACACATTAGAAAGGGTGATACGATGATGGTACATTCTCTACGTCAAGGAAAGTCAGAAGCTATTGAAGTGGTTGTTCATGGTGATAAAAACCATTCAGATGTTGTGGGTAGAACAGTGGAAGAGATTAATCTGCCTGATGGAGTGGTTATTGGTTCTGTGGTTCGTAATAATGAAGTGATTATGGGTTCAAGGAAGTTGGTTATTGAAGAAAATGATCATGTGCTTTTAGTACTTACAGATGTGAATAAAATCCATGAAGTTGAAGAGTTGTTTGAAGGATATTCTGACTAAATAAAATTATGCAATTTAGTATCGTATTTAAAACCATTGGTCTATTGCTAATGATCTTTAGCTTAACGCAACTTCCACCAATTTTGGTGGATTACATCTATGGACAAAATGAATACTTATCTTTTGTTAGTGCCTTTTCTTTAACATTTGCTAGTGGTTTGGTCCTGTGGCTGCCTTTTAGAAAAACCACAAAAGACTTTAGAATTCGAGAAGGTGTATTGGTGGTGGTGAGCTTTTGGTTTGTATTATCACTATTTGCAACAACGCCGTTTTTATTGTCTGAGTCACTCAGAATGAGTTTTTCGGATGCGTTTTTTGAGTCCATGTCGGGACTCACCACAACAGGTGCTACTGTACTTTCTGGTCTTGACGATCTGCCGATGGCAATTTTGTATTATCGTCAGCAATTACAATGGTTAGGCGGTATGGGTATTATTGTTTTGGCAGTGGCAATTTTGCCAATGCTGGGCGTTGGTGGCATGGAGCTTTACAACGCAGAATCTAGTGGCATTTCAAAAGATAGACTTACCCCTAAAGTAACTCAAACAGCCAAAGCCTTATGGAAGATTTATATTGGCTTTACACTGGCTTGTGCTGGTGCTTATTACTTGGCTGGCATGGATATGTTTGATGCAATAGGCCATAGTTTTTCGACCGTAGCCATTGGTGGTTTTTCAACGCATGATTTGTCTATTGGTTATTTTGAGTCGTACACCATTGAGTTAGTTGCTGTTATTTTTATGCTCTTGGCAGGTGTTAATTTCTCACTGCATTTTTTCGCTTGGCAAAAGAAAAATATTGTGACTTATTTTAAAGATTCAGAATTTAAAACCTATCTTCTTATCTTGGGTGCAACCACTGTATTTATTTCGGTTGATTTATTTGAAAGTGGTTACTATCAAACTTGGTTCGATTCATTTAGATACGGCATTTTTCAAACAGTTTCTATTGCAACAACAGCAGGTTTTGCTTCAACTAACTATTTCTTATGGCCAGCTCTATTGCCAGTGTTATTGATATTTGCAAGTTTTATGGGCGCTAGCGCGGGTTCAACGGGTGGCGGTATTAAAGTGGTTAGAGTACTATTAATGTTTAAGCTGGCCATGAAAGAGATTAAAACTTTTATTCATCCAAGCGCCTATATTAGTATTAAACTTAATCAAAGAAGTGTTTCAGAAAATACACTGATGTCAGTTTGGGGCTTTTTCTCACTCTACGTTATGGCATTTGTAGTGATTATGGTTGCTTTAATGTTTACCGGGCTAGATCAAGTTAGTAGCTTTTCAGCAACGGCAGCTAGTATGAATAATCTTGGCCCTGGTTTGGGAGAAGTGGCTAGTAATTATGCATCGATTAGTGATACGGCCAAATGGATTTTAAGTTTTTCAATGTTATTAGGTCGTTTAGAAATACTCACACTCATGGTGATTCTACATAAAGCCTTTTGGCGTTTTTAAGCAAAAAAAATACCGTTTTCATTATTTCCAAAATTTTCAAGATTCCGCTCCCAGGTAAGGCTTGGGAGTAATAAAAACAGCCTTTTTAAGTCTAAAACACTATTTTTAATCGATATTTATTAGGTTTTTTTGCTTCTTGGCTGCCATTTTAAAAAATTTGTTAATTTTTTTGTTAAATCCTTTTCAAAAATTCTTTGAATTTTTGCTTTAGGACTTGATACTTTTTACTTGTGAGCAGAAAAAGTATCCAAAAAGCGCTCACCCTTAAAAACAATTCCAATTTTTCTAATCTTGTTCATTGATTTTTCTAAACTCACTACGCTCAAACAACGAAAAACCCGTCATTCACTTCGATATTTAAGGATTACACTTTGCCATTAAGACATGGTTTTTAGTTTTTTACTCAACCACAATATTGTAGTTAGGCAGGGCGTTTAGTAATTGCTTGCCATAAAATTTGGTAACTAGGCGATTGTCAAAAATGGTAATTTTTCCCGTGTCAGCCTCAGTGCGAATCAGTCGTCCACAGGCTTGTATAAGTCTTAGAGAAGCATCAGGCAATGAGACTTCCATAAATGGGTTGCGATTTTGAGATTCTAGGTAATCAGACAAGGTTTTATCAATCGGAGAGGTGGGTACGCTAAAGCGTAATTTTGCAATCAGTACATGAGTTAGGTAATCACCCTTTAAATCTACACCTTCAGCAAAGCTGTCAAGTCCAAAAATAACACTACCTTGGTTTTGTTTACGCAAGTTGATATGCTTTTCCAATATGAGTTTTTTGGAATATTCCCCTTGAACAAATAAATCACACCCTAGTTTGTTTTCAACCAAATCTGCCACCATTTGCATTTGTCTGTTTGAAGAAAATAGCACTAAAGAGCCAGTAGTTGAATCAATGCGTTCTAGCAATTGAGATGCAATTTCTTGCGTGTGTTCGTATACTTGAGTTGGGTTTGCCTTTAATTTAGCAATGATAAAATCCACCTTTGAAAAATCAAAAGGTGAAGGTAGGCGCAAGTATTGGTTTTCTTTTTTAACTAGACCTAGTTGTTTGTTAAGTCTGTCAAAGCTACCCAAAGAGGATAGGGTGGCTGAGGTTAAGATACTGCCTGCTGCTTTTGACCAAATTAAACTATCAAGGTTGTTTGAAATATCAGTTTGTGCACTACTAAGTGTGTAGTTGGTCTTCTTGTTGGCTAAAGTGTGTTTTTCAATCCAACGAGAATGCGGTGCGCTGTTAGTATCGTCTACTCGTAAAAAAGAATTAAATAATTCAATAATGCTTATTAAGTGTTGATCGCATTCACCGCTTAAATTATTAATAGGATCGGAAATGCTTTTATCAACCACTTTAATTTTTAAATAATCAAGCCAAGATTCTTTTAAAGCAATAAATCGATTGTAGATACCACCAACAGAGCTAAGTATATTTTTACTAATTTGTCTAATCGACTCATCTACCAAGCCTTGATCAAACAAATAGACATCGTCATCAAACTCAAGGGATTTAAATAGCGTTGTTAAATCAGCTAAATAGTCATCTACCTGTTTAATGTCAATTTCAGGTTTGTCTTGTTTGGTAATTTTACAAATTTGTTCACTAATACCTTTAGCTTGTCTGATACTGGTTTTAATAAACTCAGTGGAACTTGAGAGAGAGAAGTGCGATAAGGCCTTGGTGTTTAGATGATGCGCTTCGTCAAAAATAAAGATCGATTCATTAACATCAGGTAGCACAGTATTGCCTGTTGATAAATCAGCTAATACTAAGTCGTGATTAGCAACAATAACATCAGCTTTAGCGATTCTTTTACGAGCTCTAAAAAAAGCACAATCGTTATAAAACTCACAATTTTTGGCACTACAGGTAAATCGATTGCAAGCAATTTTTGACCAAATGCCACTCTCAGGCGTTCGATCTAAATCATCAATCTCCCCATTCCAGTGTTTATCTGAATAATCTTCAAGCATCTTGCTTAGTTGTTCAAGCTGGTATTTACCGGGTGGCTCATCAAATAGCATTGAGCTGTCAAACAAAGCGCTGTCCGCCATATTGTCTTCAACTAAATTAATTAAATTTCGAGTGCATAAATATCGAGATCTACCTTTAACCAGTGCATACTCAAAATCAACCTTGCAATAGCGCTGAGCTTGAACAATGTCCTTATTAAGAATTTGCTCTTGAAGTGCAACATTGGCACTCGAAATAATTAGCTTTTTTTTGTTAGCTTTTGCAATGGGGATGGCGCTTAGTAGGTAAGCAAAGGTTTTTCCTGTGCCTGTGGGCGCCTCAACGCATAATATTTTATTAGTATCTGGATAATCACCACTGAGTGTTTTACTTACCTCAGCGATCATTTTATTTTGTGCCTGACGAACCCTAAAGCCGTCCATGTCTTGTTTAAGGGCTAAAAATGAATCTCTAATTTGAGACTTTATTTCATCAGATAGCACTAGGATTTGCGTGCTAAAGATAAATCACAAAGTAGAATCATTGCCTCTTTGTAATCAGAATCTGGAATAGGTGCTAATGCTTTTTTGGCCAGTTCTGCAGATTCTTGTGCTTTTAAGCGTGTGTATTTAAAAGCTTCTACTGAATTTAAAATATCAACAATTTGGGAAATGTTTGAATTGTCTGCATTGTTAATTGCATCTTCTAGAAGTTGTTTTTGTGCGCCTGAGGTGTTGGATAGGGCGTAGATCATTGGCAATGTGGTTTTTCCTTCGTTTAAGTCATCACCCACTTCTTTACCCATTGATTCAAAATCAGACTCGTAATCAAGTACATCATCAATAATTTGAAAAGCGTTACCCAGATGTAGCCCATAGTTTTTAAGTGCCAGTTCTTGTTTGTCGTCAACTTGCGATAGAACGCCACCAATTTGTGTTGCTGCTTGGAATAAAACAGCGGTTTTGCGCTCAATGACTTGATAGTACTCGTCTTCTGTTAGTGCTGAGTTTTGAACATTTAATAATTGCAATACTTCACCCTGGGCAATTTCATTGGTAGCTTTTGCCAAGATGTGCATAATGCGCATCGAATCAGGTTTAACCATCATCTCAAAAGCACGAGAGTATAAAAAATCACCCACTAAAACGCTAGGCGCATTACCCCAGACTTCATTCGCTGTGTCTTTACCTCTTCGAGTGGACGACTCGTCAACAATATCATCATGAAGTAGTGTTGCAGTATGAATAAGTTCAATAACAACAGCCATTAGATGATTGTGTTCGCCTTGATAGTTAGTAGCTCTGGCACACAAGAGCAATAATAATGGACGCAAACGCTTACCACCTGCACCAATAATATAATTGCTCATTTGATTAATAAGCGCTACATCAGAACTTAGATGATCGATTAAAACTTGATTGGTTTTTTCAAGATCAGTCTTTAATAAAGTGCGAATGTCATCAAAGGTTTTCATTATTGATTAAATTTAAAATAATTATGAACGGGGTTAAAGTCGTTATTTTAATCCATTTGCCAATAGGTAAACTTCTTTAGATCGTGCACGTGACGCTTTTGGTTTGCGCACAACAACCCTTGAAAAAGATGCACGACAAGTTTTAACGTACTCGTCAAACCCTGCACCTTGAAAGACTTTAATAAAGAAATAACCTTGTGGTGTTAATGTTTTAATTGCCATGTCTAGTGCCAATTCACATAAATACATGGATTTAGGAATATCAACAGAAAGCTGACCGCTCATGTTAGGAGCCATGTCGCTTAAAACTACATCAATCTTTTTACCACCTGTTAAAGCAAGTAGCTCTTCGTAAACACTATCCTGCGTAAAATCACCACATAGAAAGTCTACGCCTTCAATAGGTTCAATATCTAAAATATCACTAGCAATGACTTGTCCAGTATCACCCACCATTTTGATTGCCACTTGACTCCAACCGCCAGGGGCTGCACCTAAATCAAGTACTCGAGAGCCTTTGCTGATAAATTTGTCTTTTTCAACGGCCTCAGTTAGTTTGTAAACTGCGCGCGATCTGTAACCTTCTTGTTGTGATTTTTTTACATATTCATCGTTAAAATGTTCATTCATCCAACGACCTGATGAGCCTCGGCGTGCCCCTGGGGTATTTTTAGCCATAAACTTTCAACGTTTGAATTGCATTAATAAATCCTAATATTATAGGAGACTTAGGGGATAATAGTGTCTTTTTCAAATCTTACCCCTAAGTATGAACACTAAATTAAGAAATATTGCCATTATTGCGCACGTTGACCACGGTAAAACTACATTGGTTGATAAGCTTTTAGAGCAGTCACAAACTTTTGATGATCGCTTTGAATCAACTGATCGTATGATGGATTCGAATGATTTAGAGAAAGAGCGCGGTATTACCATTTCTAGTAAAAATACAGCGATCAAATGGAACGATTATCATATTAATATTGTTGATACTCCAGGACACGCTGATTTTGGTGGTGAGGTAGAGCGTGTGTTATCAATGGTGGACTCGGTACTGTTGTTAGTAGATGCGCAAGAAGGACCAATGCCACAAACCCGATTTGTGACTAAAAAAGCTTTTGATCAAGGCTTGAACCCAATTGTTGTTATTAACAAAATCGACAAAGATGCTGCGCGCCCTGATTGGGTAATCGATCAAGTATTTGACTTATTTGATCAACTGGGTGCAACTGATGAGCAACTGGATTTTCCAATTATCTACGCATCAAGTATTAATGGCTATGCCTCTTTAGAAGATGATGTGCGTGAAGGTGATATGTTGCCTATGTTTGAAACCATTGTTGAAAAAGTAGCTGCACCTGAGGTTGATATTAACGCACCATTACAGATGCAAGTAACAGCACTTGACTATTCGTCATTTGTGGGTGCAATTGGTATTGGTCGAATCACTCGAGGTACCATTAAGAAAAATCAGCAAGTAGTTGTTGTGGACGCTCATGGCGTTGAACGCAAGGCTAAAATTGCACAATTAATGGGCTTTATGGGTTTAGATAAAATTGAAACTGATAGTGCTGAGGCGGGCGATATTGTTTGTGTAACTGGCATTGAAGGTATTTCAATTTCAGATACTTTGTGTGATCCAGATACTGTTGAAGCATTACCACCATTATCAGTAGATGAACCAACTGTATCAATGGCATTTAGAGTTAATGATTCGCCATTTGCAGGTCAGGATGGTAAGTACATTACCTCAAGAAATATTCGTGATCGTCTTGATAAAGAATTAATTTACAACGTAGCATTGCGCGTTGAAAATACGGATGATCCTTCTGAGTTTATCGTTTCAGGTCGTGGTGAATTACACTTATCAGTACTAATTGAAACTATGCGTCGAGAAGGTTACGAGGTGGCAGTTGGTCGTCCTCAAGTAATCTTAAAAGAGATTGACGGTGTGGTTTGCGAGCCATTTGAAGATTTAAGTGTTGATGTTGAAACTCAGCACCAAGGTACTGTTATGGAAAAATTAGGTGAGCGTAAAGCAGAGCTTACCAATATGGAGCCTGATGGCAATGGTCGAGTTAAGCTTGACTTTAATATTCCTGCTCGTGGGTTGATTGGTTTTAGAACTGAGTTTTTAACAGCAACAACAGGAACAGGCTTGATGAACTCTACGTTTGATGAATATAAGCCGCAAAAGCCAGGGGATATTGGTCAGCGTAATAATGGCTCTTTAATTTCAATGAATCAAGGTCAAGCGGTAGCATACGCCATCTTTAACCTTCAAAAATCAGGCAAGTTTTTTGTTGAGCACAATACAGATGTTTATGAAGGCATGGTAGTTGGTATTCATACTCGAGATAAAGATTTGGTTGTAAATGTTATGAAGGGCAAGCAGCTGACTAATGTAAGAGCAAGTGGTAGTGATGAGGCTGTGGTGCTTACACCAGCTATTAAGCTAGATTTAGAGCAAGCATTAGAATTTATTGATGATGATGAATTGGTGGAGGTTACACCAAACAATATTCGCATTCGTAAGCGTTTGTTAACTGAAAATGAGCGAAAAAGAGCTCGCAATAAAGACAGTTAATTCTTAAATACTCCTTTAAAAACCTTATTAAAGTTTTTTAAAGGAGCTATTAAGCTAACTTGGTATACTTCATATCATGGATAGTTTTTTAAACTTTTTTGTTAAACAAAAAAAACTAGCACTGATATTTACAACCAGTGTTATTGCTGTTGGTTTATTAATTCTTAATAACATTCAACGCGATCAGTTCCCGGCAGTGGATTTTGAGCTGATGACCGTTGTAACTGCTTATCCTGGCGCCTCACCTGAGGATGTTGAGCAAAATGTCACCAACCCTATTGAAGATGAACTGAGTAATATTTCAGGTATTGATAAATTCACCTCAGTATCACGTGCAGGATCTTCTTCTATTGTAATTACACTCTCACAAGATGTGAGTGATATATCTGAGCTAAAACAAGATATTCGTAATGCGGTTAATCGCATTAAATCCTTGCCAGAAGAAGTGGTTGATTTGCCACGAGTCACAGATCAAAAAACCTCTAAAAAAAGTATCTTAAAAATCAGCGTTGGTAGTGCTGATGTTGATTATGCGCAATTAAGAAATATTGTTGATGATATTGCGGATTCTATTGAGTTAATAGATGGTGTATCCGAGGTGGTTAAGCAGGGTTATTTGGATAAGGAAATTCAAATTAAGATAGATCCCGAAAAGCTTTACCAGTATGAATTGTCATTGCCACAAGTTATGGATGCTATTAATAAGCGCAATTCTCGTTATACGGTTGGCAGTAACAATGACTTAAAAAGTGAAAAAACCATTGTTGTTTTGTCAAAGTTTAATCAAGCAAATGATGTGGGCGAGGTTATTGTTAAATCAACTTTTGAGGGTTTGGTGGTTCGACTTAAAGATATTGCAAGCATTACAAGTGGCAATGTAGAAGAAAAATCTATTGTGCGTGTTAATGGAAAAAAAGGCTTTATTCTTCGAGTTAAAAAACAAGAACAGGCCGATGTGATTACCACGGTTGATTTGGTTAAAGAGCACATGATAAAAACCAATCAAAAATATGACAATAGTTTGGATATTTTCTATTCATCTGATTTGTCAAAATACGTTCGCAATCGTCTTAATATTGTGACCAATAACGGCATGATGGGGCTGTTATTAGTGCTTGTGGTGCTTGGCTTGTTCTTATCTTTTAAAACTGCATTTTGGGTTTCGGTTAGTTTACCAGTGAGTCTTTTAGGCACAGTAGCACTACTTGGTGCAATGGGAGAGACAATTAACCTAGTATCTTTAGCAGCTATGATTTTGGTGCTCGGCATTGTGGTGGATGACTCTATTATTGTGGCTGAAAGTATTCACCATTACAAACAGGCAGGCCAGGAGAAGTTTAAATCTGCTGTATACGGGTTTAAGCGTGTCATCATGCCGGTTATAACCACCATTCTTACAACGGTACTGGCCTTCTCTTCCATGTTCTTAATGGAAGGCACCATGGGTAAATTTATCTACGTTATTCCATTAGTGGTAATTTTTGCTTTGGTCTTATCTTTCTTGGAAGTGTCAATAGCATTGCCAGCGCATTTAGCAAATTCTCATGAAAAGCCACAGCAGCATAATTGGTTTGAATTTTTTGAAGACAAATTCTCGATTTTTTTAACTAAAGTTCTTAAGCTTAGATATTTAGTTGTGTCGTTATTTGTTGTTGTTCTAATTGCTTCATTGTATTTCGCTAAAACACAAATGAAGTTTGTTTTGTTTCCAGCAGTGGGTGTGGATACGATCAGTGCTAGGATGGAGCTGGATATTGGCTCCTCATTATCTAATACTGAAAACAAGTCAAAAGATGTTGAGGCGTTAATAACGCAAGTTGTGGGTGATGATTTGATTTCAATCACCACTGATGTAGGCAAGTATTTTTCACATAAGGCTAAATTTACCATTGAACTTGTCCCTTCATCAGATAGATCAAAAGATTCTAAAGCAATATTAAAAGCGCTTAAGTCTCAATCTGGAGAGGTTACTGGTGTGAAAAAACTCAAATTTTCAGTACATCGACCAGGCCCACCTCAAGGTGAGGATGTTGAAATTAATCTCATTTCTCAAAATAGCTTACAAAGCCAATTGGCCGCCGATCAATTAGAGCGTATTTTGCTAAATATGGATGGTATTGACAATATTAACCGAGATGATGATCCAGGAAAGGATCGTATTGAAGTAAAGCTTGATTTTGAAAAAATGGCACGCTTGGAAATTGATTTCTCAACGGTTAATCGTTACTTGCGAGCCGCCTTTACTGGTATTGATGTAACTAATATTCGACAAGGTCAAAATGACGTTAATTTTAGAATCTATATGGGCGATGTGAATAATTCTGAAGCGTTTATTAAGTCAATGAAAGTAATCAATAAAAAAGGTCGTGTAGTGCCTTTAACTAATTTTGCTAGCATTCGTGGGATTGTTGGTGAGCCAGATTTTAATCACTATAACGGTCTGCGTTCAATTATGGTGAGTGCAAGTATTGATGATGAAAAAACCAGTACACAAGAGGTAATGACAAGTGCGATTGAGCGGCTTGATTTGGACAATAATTTCCCTTCTGTTCGCGCCATTTCAGAAGGCGGCGCTAAAGAAACCATGAAATCTATGGATAGTTTTAAAAAGGCCTTTGTAATGGCAATTTTTGGGATTTTCTTGCTACTTGTATTGTTATTTAATTCATACACACAGCCATTGCTTATTCTAAGTGCCATTCCATTTTCTGTAATTGGTGTTATTTGGGCATTTTTCTTACATGGTGAGACGCTAAGTTTCTTTGCTATTTTAGGAACTTTGGCACTTGTTGGTGTGATCGTAAACGACTCTTTGGTAATGGTGTCGCATCTCAATTATTTAAAAGATAAAACACTAGAGCATTTAAGTGTGCATGAATGGATTGTTCAGGGTTCTAAAGATAGATTAAGAGCTGTGGTACTTACTAGTTTAACCACACTGGCTGGCATTATTCCACTGGCTTATGGTATTGGTGGTACGGATTATATTTTACAGCCAATGGCATTGTCACTAGGCTATGGTCTTTTATTTGGAACACTCATGACTTTGGTATTGCTACCTTGTTTGTATTTGATGAACTATGAGTTTGTAAGCTGGATTCAGCGTTTTAAAAGAAAAGCCTAGATTAATTAGTTTATTTATTTTGTAGTGCTTGTCGAATCAACTCTTCAGTAGAAAGAGTGTCATTATTAATAGCATTTAACATTCTTTCAGATTCTTTTGTTTTAAATCCTAACGCTTGTAGTGCTTGAGAGGCTTTCAGTGTATTTGGGTTGGCATTGGTTTTGTTAATAATTTTATGATTACCACTAGATAATTCAAGTTTTTCTAAACGATCCTTGAGTTCTACAATTAGTTTTTGCGCGGTCTTTTTACCAATCCCTGGTGTTTTTGCAAGTAGAGCGTCATCCTCATTGGCAACTGCATTCATGAGTGAGGCAATATTAAGGTGTGACAAGATGGCCAGCGCCACTTTAGGGCCAATGCCGTTGACTCGAATTAATTCTCTAAATAGGGTTTTTTCGTCCTTAGAGATAAATCCGTACAAAGTGTGTGAATCCTCTTTAACAGATAAGTGCGTGTGTAGAGAGACACTATTCTCATTACTCATCTCATAAAAGCTCGACATTGGACACAGAATTTCGTAACCAATGCCACCCACCTCAAGCAAAACCTCAGGTGGGTTTTTTTCTAATATTTTTCCTGTAAGTCTGCCAATCATTGTTTAATGATTATAGCCAAGAATAGGTATTGAAATAATTCTTCTCAAACGCTTTAATCTCATCTTTGTATTGCAAGGTTAAGCCAATATCATCCAAGCCGTTCATAAGGCGACGTTTGCGCTCTGCATCAACATCAAAATGATAAGTCTTGCCATTAGCGTTAATGCTTTGAGCATCAAGATCAATGGTTATTTCTCCATCAAAAGCAAATATCTCATCCATAATATCATTGGATTGCACAATGGGTAGAATGCCATTTTTAAAGCAGTTATTATAAAAAATATCAGCAAAGCTCGGGGCGATAATCACTTTAAATCCATAATCCTCAAGCGCCCAAGGTGCATGTTCACGTGATGATCCACAACCAAAGTTTTCGCGTGCAAGTAAGATTTGAGCACCTTGATATTCAGCTTTGTTGAGTACAAAGTCTTTATTAAGTGGTCGTTTAGAATTGTCCATGCCCACTTCGCCATGATCTTCATAGCGCCACTCGTCAAATAAATTTGGCCCAAATCCAGAGCGTTTGATGGATTTTAAAAACTGCTTGGGAATGATAGCGTCAGTGTCAACATTAGCACGATCTAGTGGTGCTGCAATTGAAGTTAATGTGGTAAATTTTTCCATAATAATTTATTTCACCTCCGAAAAGTGTCCAGCAATACTACTGGCCGCTGCAATGGTAGGGCTAACCAAGTGGGTAAATGAATCTTGGCCTTGTCGTCCTTCAAAGTTACGGTTTGAGGTTGAAGCGCAGCGCTCTCCTTTTTCTAATTTATCAGCATTCATTGCTAAACACATTGAACAGCCTGCCTCACGCCATTCAAACCCTGCATCTGTAAATATTTTATCTAAACCCTCTTTTTCAGCTTGGGCTTTGATAAGCCCTGAGCCAGGAACGGCCAATGCAAGTTTGATATTGTCAGCAATGTGTTTGCCTTCTAATACTTTAGCAGCAGCGCGCAAATCTTCAATGCGTGAGTTAGTGCACGAGCCAATAAAGACTTTATCGATTGAGACAGTATTGATTGGTGTATTTGCCTCTAGATGAATATAATTTAGAGCGTTTTTAATGCTTTCAGCTTTTACCGAGTCTGCCTCTTTAGCTGGGTCTGGTGTTATTTCATCAATGGCAATAACCATTTCTGGAGAAGTGCCCCACGTTACTTGAGGTTTAATGTCTTTTGCATTAAAGCTTAAGGTTTTATCAAAG
>CAYFPI010000006.1:29501-56454 GCA_964344985.1 uncultured Candidatus Thioglobus sp.
TCATCTGAATGCAGTGTATTCCAGTAAATAAGCGCCTTATCCCACTCATCGCCTGTTGGAGCAAGCGGCCTGCCTTTAACGTATTCAATGGTTTTATCATCAACCGCTACCATACCAACACGTGCACCTGCTTCAATCGCCATATTGCACAGTGTCATTCTGCCTTCAATGGATAAGTTTTGAATCGTGCTGCCCGCAAACTCAATGGCATAACCAGTGCCGCCTGCAGTACCTATTTGCCCAATAATATAAAGGGCAATATCTTTAGCGCTAACATGTTTGTCAAGATCGCCATTAACTTCAATTTTTAAGTTTTTAGATTTTGATTGCCACAAACATCCAGTGGCCAGTACATGTTCAACCTCACTGGTGCCAATACCGAAAGCTAACGCACCCAGTGCGCCATGAGTAGAGGTATGTGAATCGCCACAAACAATACTCATGCCTGGTAGTGTAGCACCTTGCTCAGGGCCAACCACATGCACAATACCTTGACGAATATCATTCATCTGAATTTCATTAATACCAAACTCTTTACAGTTTTTGTTCAATGTTTCAATTTGTAGTTTAGAGATTGGATCTTCAATGCCGCTTACACCACTAGAGCGCTCAGTGGTTGGTACATTATGATCAGGAACAGCCAAGCTGGCATCAATACGCCAAGGCTTGCGATTTGCCATTTCAAGCCCTTCAAATGCTTGAGGGGAGGTAACCTCATGAATGAGTTGTCTATCAATATAGATTAAAGCTGTAGAATCTTGTTCGCGCACGATATGAGCGTCCATAAGTTTATCGTAAAGTGTTTGTGCCATTACGCAATCATCCTAATTATTACTTGATAAAATAAGGCATTTTACCTTTGTGATTTAATATGTGCGGGATTTGTGGCCAGCTAAGATTTGACAATCAAATGGTTAATCAACAAGATATAACCAAGATGATGCAAAAGATTGCACGTCGTGGTCCGGATTCTTCTGGATTGTGGCTGGATGAGCGTATTGGTTTTGGCCATCAACGTCTTAGCATTATTGATTTGTCTAATTTTGGTGCACAACCAATGGTGGATAAAGCACTTGATTTGGTGTTGGTTTTTAATGGCACAATCTATAACTACCAATCACTACGCCAAGATTTAATCAAACAAGGTTATGAGTTTTTCTCACACTCAGATACTGAGGTGATTATTAAAGCCTACCACTTTTGGGGTGAAGATTGTGTGCTTCACTTAGATGGTATGTTTGCTTTTTGTGTTTGGGATAAGCGCAAACAGCAATTGTTTGTTGCTCGTGATCGTATGGGGATTAAGCCATTATATTTTAATCTAACCGATCAAACATTTAGTTTTGCTTCCAACGTTCAAGCATTGAATACTCTTAATATTGACAACAGTATTAACTCAGTTGCTCTTCAACAACAATTGTCACTTCATGGCGTTGTTCCAGCGCCCAATACTATTTTAAATGGCGTTAAAAAGATCAAACCTGCTACAACCTTAAGTATTGATTTTAAAGGAAAAATTACAGAAAATACTTATTGGCAGCCAACAGCAACACGCGCAAAAGAAATCATTAGTAATGCTGAATATATTGAGCGTACACACGAGCTATTAACCGATGCAGTTTTAAAAAGAATGAATGCTGCTGATGTTCCCATTGGTGTTCTTTTATCAGGCGGGCTGGATTCATCATTGTTGGTGGCGCTTCTCAAAGAAGCAGGTCATGAAGATATCCGCAGTTTTTCAATTGGATTTGAAGATATTGATGATGAATCTGGATCAGAGTTTGAATATTCAGATCAAATTGTTGATAGATTTAATACGCGCCATGAAAAATACGTAGTGAGTAACTCCCAAGTATTGCCACGTTTGGGCGAGGCGGTAGCTAACATGGCAGAGCCCATGGTTGGTCAAGATGCGGTTGCATTTTATTTATTATCAGAGCAAGTATCAAAATATATTAAAGTGGTACTTTCAGGTCAAGGTGCTGATGAGGCTTTTGCAGGTTATTTTTGGTACCCAAGAATGCAAGTTGAAAAAGGTAGTGAGTATGAAAGGTTTGCCAAGCATTATGTTGATAGGCCGTATGAGGAATACTTACAAACCATTAATACTGATTATCATTCTGGCAATCACACACAGACTTGGCTTAACAAAGAATTTGCCAAAGCCAATGCTGATGAGTTCATGGATAAGGTTTTCAGAACGGATATTACGCGTTTAATTGTGGATGATCCGGTTAAACGCGTAGATAACATGACCATGGCTTGGGGGCTTGAAGCGCGCGTACCGTTTATGGATACTAAATTAGTAGAGCATGCACTAAGCATGCCACCAAGTTTAAAAATGAGCGAAGAAGGTAAGCACCCACTTAAACAAATATCTAGAGGCTTATTGCCAGATAGTGTGATTGATCGTAAAAAAGGCTATTTTCCAATGCCAGCGCTTAAATATGTTCGCGGTGAATTTTTAGAATTTATGTCCGACATATTAACTTCAAGTCAGTGTGTTAATCGGGGTGTATTTAATCAATCGTTTGTACAAAAAGTGATTAATCAACCAGAAAATTACATGACCGCATTAAACGGATCACGCCTTTGGCATTTAGCATTGCTAGAATACTGGCTACAAATCAACATAGACACAAGAGCGTAATATGGAAAAAATAGTTATTTATACCGATGGCGGTTGTAGAGGTAATCCTGGTATAGGTGGCTGGGGTGTTTGGCTTCGTTACGGTGATCATGATAAAAAACTCAAAGGTGGTGAAAAGGACACTACCAATAATCGTATGGAATTAACAGCAGCTATTAAAGCTCTAGAAGCGATCAAATCATCTACAATTGATATAGATTTGCATACAGACTCTAAATATGTCATGACAGGGATTAATGAATGGATCAAGGGCTGGAAGGCTAGAGGCTGGAAAACTACCAACAAGAAACCAGTTAAAAATGTTGATTTATGGCAACAATTAGATTTAATGAACACTAAGCATAATGTGCATTGGCATTGGGTTAAGGGGCATAGTGGTGACAAAGGCAATGAAATGGCAGACGAGTTGGCAAACTTGGCCATGGATGAAATAAGTTACTCAAGTTGATACACAGTTCAATAAAATCTAATCAAAATAAGAATATTATGATATGTAGATAGTTTTAAAAAGGCTTGCAATAGTTAACATGGATGGTATAAATATAATTTTAATGAATTATCAATAAGGAGAAAGTGGTGAAAAAATTAGCATTGTTATTTGGTTTTTTATTAAGTGCAACAACATTTGCACACATGGATGGTGAAACAATCGCACCAATAAGCGAAGGTGCTACAGAAGCACAAAAACAAGTCATTCGTGATGGCGCACAAGATTTTTGTGGTGAGAAAGAAGAAGACGAAAAAGAAGAGTGTGTAATGGATTTTTACGCTAATCACAACTTGCAAGAAGAGCCAAGCTGCGATTAACAACAGAATTTTTAGTCCTGCCTTCTTGGGGGGGCTATTAATAAAGACTCAATAAAGAGTATTTTTTTATATAAAAGAGGAGAGAAGTATGAAACTTCAAACATTAGTAGTATCAACTGCAGTAGCTGCAGTATTATCATCTTCAGCAGCATTTGCTGGTGAGAAAGTAACAGGTAAAGCAGTAGGCATCGTTAAAGGTGTTATGGAAGTTGCGGGTATTTCACGTAACCAAGATAACAAAGCAACAATCGATCCAGCATTTGCAAAGACATCACGTCCTTGTCCACCATTTTGTATCCAACCAACTGCACCATTCGCACCAGCTGCTGTTGAAACAGTTACTGAGCTAGACGTAATTCACGCTGCACGTGACGCTGCAAATGGCGATACTTCAGTATTAGTAGTTGACGCACGTACACCTGGTTGGGTTAAGAAAGGTACAATTCCACACGCAGTAAACGTTCCATTTACTAAGCTTAATTCTAAGGCATTAGCTAAAGATCCAATGGCTGTAGTAGATATCTTAACAGGTACTTTTGGTGTTAAAGATCTTGATGGTGTTCTAGATTACAACAATGCTAAGACTTTATACCTATTCTGTAATGGTTCATGGTGTGGTCAATCTCCAGCATCAATCAGAGCATTATTGACTATGGGTTACCCTGAGAACAAGATTAAGTACTACCGTGGTGGTATGAATGCTTGGAAATCTTTAGGTTTAACAACTAAATAATTGATTTAAAAAGACGCTTATATCAATAAGCGTCTTTTTCATTATTAGGAGATTATTATGAAAACTAAACTATTTGCACTGGCAATTGCGTCAACATTTGCTCTAGGCTCTCAAGCGGCAACTTTCCATGATTCTAGTTTTAATTGGAACAATGCTTCTTCTGCACCTGCGGTTAAGAAAGGCAAGCCAGTAGGTATCGTTAAGGGCACTTTAGAGGTTGCAGGTATTTCTCGTAATGCTGATAATGGCAATACGGTAGATCCAGCATTTGCAAAGACATCACGTCCTTGTCCACCATTTTGTATTCAGCCAACTGAACCATTTGCACCAGCTGCAGTTGAGACGGTTACTGAGCTAGATGTTATTCATGCAGCACGTGATATCGCTGGTGGTGATGCATCTAAGATGATTATCGATGCGCGTACACCTGGTTGGGCCAAGAAAGGCATGATTCCACACGCAGTAAACGTTCCATTTACTAAGCTTAACTCTAAGGCGTTAGCTAAAGATCCAATGGCGGTTGTAGAAATTATGACTGAGAAGTTTGGCGTTAAGGATTTAGACGGTGTTCTAGATTACGATGGTGCTAAAACTTTATACCTGTACTGTAACGGTTCATGGTGTGGTCAGTCGCCTGCGGCGATTCGTGCACTACTTACTATGGGTTACCCACAAAGTAAAATCAAATACTACCGTGGTGGTATGAATGATTGGAAATTGTTGGGTCTAACAGTTAAGTAATTGTTAACCAAAGTTCTAGGAAAAGGGATGTTAATAGCGTCCCTTTTTTTCGCATTAAATATTTCTCATGCACAGGAGCAAGAGGAAACCCGATTTGATCGTTGGTATCAAATTGGATACAATTATTCACAAATGGGTCGTAATGAAGACGCCTTTATGTGGATGAATCGTGCCGCAGAAGGTGGGCATGCAGCTGCTCAAAATAACATTGGCTTAAGTTATTTGCACGGATTGGGTGCGGATCAAGATGATAAAAAAGCCTTTGAGTGGTTTAAAAAATCAGCAGATCAAGGCCTATCTTATGCGCAAAGCGAATTAGCAATGTTGTATTATGAGGGTAAGGGTGTTGAAAAAGATACGCAACTCGCTCATGATTGGTGGCTGACCGCTGCTAAACAAGAAGACGAATATGCGCAGTTTAACTTGGCATCATTAATGTTGGAGCGTAAAGATATTAAGCAAGCTTATTATTGGTTTAATCGTGCACAACAGAATAATCATCCTGACGCTCAGGATGCGTTAGATTTATTAAGCAAAGAATATGTTGAATAGAATTTACTTTATTTTTGTTCTGTTATTGACACAATCAGCGCAAGCTTTTTTGCCAAATTTAGATGCATTTACAAAATTTCCAGAATTGCCAAAAATTGATGATTTTGACCCTAGTGTTTTGCAAAAAATGTACAACCAATTTACTGAATCTAAGCCAGATTATGAGCGTGAGTCGCGCATGATTGGTGAGATTGAAGATGCAGTAATGGATGGCGATGTCGAATATTTAAGCGTTTCTGACGATAAAGAAGTGTTTAGTATTTACATGGAAGCTGAAGCCGATGAAGCGAAGGGTGGTGTTATTCTTCTGCATTCACGCGGTTATCATGCTAATTGGGCAAGTGTTGTTCATCCTTTAAGAACTGGTCTTGCAGCTAAGGGTTGGCATACTTTATCGGTACAAATGCCAGTATTAGACAAAAGTGCTAAATACTATGACTATGTTCCAATCTTTCCCTACTCACACGAGCGTATTGAGGCGGCTATAAATTTTTATAAACAGCGTGGTATTGATAATATTGTGTTGATAGGGCACGGTTGTGGTGCGCATATGTCAATGAGCTATGTTGATAAATATGGTGATGAAAAGATATCTGCCTATATAGGTATAGGCATGGGGGCAACAGATTATAAGCAAAAAATGGTTAAGCAGTTCCCGCTTGATTCAATGCTAACGCCAGTTTTAGATGTATTTGGTGAAAATGATTTTCCAGGTGTTAAGCGTTTGAGTGAATCCCGCAGAGATTTGATGGACATTGCTAACAATAAGAAAAGTGCTCAAATGGTGATTGAAAGAGCTGATCACTATTACAAAGAAAGTGGCACATCCGAGAGTTTGGTTAATACTATTGATACTTGGCTAAGCAAACTTAAGTAGTGCTATTAATTTGAAGATATTCCAACTCTTTAGTGGAAAAATCAGCCAATTTTCTAGCTTCAACATTAAAAGGTCCACGCAAGTTCTCACCGATATGCTTATCGATTAGCTCTTCAAAAGTTTCAACAGGATCTAGTTTTCTTTGCTTACAAAGATGATGAAACCAATAATTTCCTATTTTTACATGCCCAATTTCATCTTTAAAAACAATATCTAGAATCGATACCATTTCTTTGAATTTAGAATTTTGAAAGCGCTTTTGAATCTTTGGTGTAGCGTCTAATCCTCTTGCCTCTAACACGCGCGGTACTAAAGCCATTCGTGCAAGTACGTCATAATTGGTTTCATGTGTCATTTTCCATAACCCGTTGTGTGCTTCAAAATCACCGTATTGATAATCATTTTTTATTAAATAATTATTGATTAAGTTAAAGTGTTCAGCCTCTTCAAAAGCAACTCTAATCCAGTCATGATAGAACTGTTCCGGCATTTCTTGAAAGCGATACACAGCATCAAGCGCAAGATTAATAGCATTAAACTCAATATGGCAAATAGCATGAATGGTTTTAATAAATCCAAGATTTGATTTATCACGTTTAGGTACAGATTGAAACCGAACTAAATCTGGCTTTTTAGGCCTGCCAGGAATGACAACTTCGTTGATGTTAGAGCTGGGTGTTAGCTCTAGTTGCACAGTTTTTAATTGTGACACTAATGCAATCTTCTTGCTAATATCTGTCTCCATTAATGCCTGATAAGCAAGTTTAAACGTATTCATAACTACCTGATTTAATGTCATTTAGTTGCCATTGACCAATTTGGGTGCGAATAAGTCTAAGCGTTGGAAAGCCAATTTTGGCAGTCATACGCCTTACTTGCCTATTTTTCCCTTCACGTATTTTTATCTCAATCCAAGAAGTAGGAATATGTTTACGAACTCGTATGGGTGGCGTTCTGTCCCAAATCCAATCTGGATCATTAATAATTTTAACTTTGGCAGGTTTGGTTAGGCCGTCTTTTAGCTTGACACCACGTTCAAGTTGCTCAGCAGCTGATTGGGTTATTTGTCCATCTACTTGAACCAAATAAGTTTTTTCTTTATCAAATTTTGGGTGTGATATTTTATGCTGCAATTTTCCATCATCAGTCAATAACAGCAATCCTTCAGAGTCTTTGTCAAGTCTTCCAGCAGGGTATATGTTTTTAATATCAACATAGTTTGATAGTGTCTTACCTTCACCGCTAAATTGACACAAGACTCCAAACGGTTTGTTAAATAAGACAATCACTCAGAGTAAATTTGTTTAGCGCGTGAGACAAATGCATCAAGCTGGGAGTTTGTAATGGATGTGAAAATAGGTGAGATGGCCATATCAACCACTTTCGAAGAAAAGCTAAAATCAAGCTCTAGAGCAACCTTGCAAGCATGGTCGTTAAGTTTAGTAAAGATCCATGCGCCGCTTAGTTGTTTAAATGGCCCATCTTCCAATTCCATATTGATGCGACTATTTTTAATCAAAGTATTGCGTGTGGTAAAGCTTTGATTAAACGCACCTTTATTAATCTTTACTGAGGCAGTGATTTGATCTTCAGTTTGCTTTAAAATACAAGCATCTGAGCACCAATTAAGAAACTTTGGGTAATCATCAACCTGGTTAACCAAAGTAAACATTTGTTCAGCTGAATAAGGAACAATGGCACTTTTAGAAATATGATGCATGGCTAAAAAATCCAAAAAAGCAAAAACTAGTTCAAATACGATTGTGCTTAATAAAAAAGCACGACATGACTATTTTATCGAACAAACGCTAGAGGCTGGCCTTTCTTTACAAGGTTGGGAGGTAAAAAGCCTGCGTGATAACAAAGTACAGATAAAAGAAAGCTACGTTATTTTAAAAGATAATGAGATGTTTTTATTTGGCGCGCACATCTCGGCTTTAAAAAGTGCTTCAACACATGTGAATACTGATCCAACTCGCACTAGGAAATTACTACTTCATCGTTTAGAAATTAATAGGTTAAAAGATAAAATTAATCAAAAAGGTGCAACGGTTGTCCCATTAAAGTTGTATTGGAAAAAAGGCAATGTGAAGCTGGAAATTGGCGTGGCTAAGGGTAAAAAAGATCATGATAAACGTCAAGATATTAAAGCTAAAGATTGGCAGCGTGACAAGCAAAGAGCCTTGAAAGAGTTGAATAGATAATTAGTTTATATTGAATTTAACAATTATCTTTTTTTTTTTGCAAATAGTTGATTTTAAATAAAAAACCTGCTTATAATTGATTTAGCTAAATACTACTAAGGTTGATGAAATATTTGTATTTCTTGTCGCTTGTTTTTTTTTGGCTTTTTTATCAAAACGTATTTCGAGGAGAAGAAATGAATAAATCAGAATTAATCGATGCAATTGCATCAGCAGCAAACTTATCAAAAGCAGACGCTACTCGCGCACTTAATGCTACTACAGACGCTATTTCTGGCGCTATGGCTAGTGGTGATGGTGTACAGCTAACTGGCTTTGGTTCTTTTGTAGTTAGAGATCGTGCAGCGCGCACAGGTCGTAACCCACAAACAGGCGCTACTATCCAAATCGCTGCTTCTAAAGTAGCTGCATTTAAAGCAGGTAAGGCGCTTAAAGATGCTGTAAACGGTTAATCAATTTTCCGTTTTATTTACAAAGCACCTTCGGGTGCTTTTTTTGTGCCTGAGGATTAGGGTAAAATTTCCACCAAAGTTATGTCTAATAAGAAGCAAAATTTACTAAATTTAAACCAAAACTCTTTTAATAAGTTGTTTGAAGAGTTGGGTGAAAAGCCTTATCGTACCAAGCAAATCATGCAGTGGATTTATAAGGCAGGTGAATTTAATTTTGACAACATGCTTAACTTAAGTAAAAAGTTAAGAGAAAAATTATCAGACTCTGCTTATATCTCCCTTCCAGAAGTTATTAAACAAAATTTAGCGCTAGATGGTGTTATTAAATGGGTGTTGGATTTGGGAAAAGGTAATCATATTGAGATGGTCTACATTCCTGAGAATGATCGTGGAACGTTGTGCATTTCATCTCAAGTAGGCTGTGCACTTGCATGTACTTTTTGTTCAACAGGTATGCAGGGTTTTAATCGTAATTTAACTACAGCTGAAATTATCTCTCAAGTAATCATTGCTAATCAGTATTTAAACCCTAAGGGAAAGAGAATTTCTAATGTTGTATTTATGGGAATGGGAGAGCCTTTACTGAACGAAGAGGCGGTTTATAATGCGTGTGATTTATTGCTAGATGATTTGGCGTTTGGACTCTCTAGAAGAAAAGTAACAATCTCTAGCTCCGGTGTAGTGCCTGCACTATATAGAATGAGTGAGCGTACACCGGTCAGTCTTGCGATTTCACTTCATGCACCAAATGACAATCTTCGTGATGAATTAGTTCCTATTAATCAAAAATATCCAATTAGTGAATTATTGTCCGCTTGTAGAGCTTACCTATCGGCTGGCACCCAAGAAAGACATATATTGATTGAATACGTAATGCTAGAGGGTGTTAATGACACTCCAGAACATGCAAACCAACTAGCAGGCTTGTTAAAAGGAATGGCTGTTAAAGTAAATTTAATTCCATTTAATCCCTTTCCTCAAACAAAATACAATACTTCAAAGTCTAGGGTTATTGAAAAATTTCAAGATCTTTTATATGCTAAAGGTATTCGAACCATGACCAGGCGCACCCGCGGAGAGGATGTTGATGCAGCCTGCGGACAATTAGCCGGACAAGTAAAAGACAAAACTAAAAGAACACATGCTTGAAGGTGTTGATTATTATCCAAGAAAAACCAAGAAAAAACCTAAGTTAAAAATAGGAGTTTTTGGTCTATTAGCTGTTGTTTTACTTGTTTATTTTTATTTAAATTTGGATAAAACGCCTGCAAAATCTAGTGTTAGCAAAACAACCTTTGTTATCAGTAAAGCTAAAAAACAAGAAAATGAGGTTGCTAGCAGTATAATAATCAAATCAAATAATAGCTATCAGCCTGTTAAGATTGACAAGCGTGTAAAAAGCGACAAAGGGTTAGACGAGGTGATACAAAGTTATCAGAAAAAATGAAGCCAATACACACAATTAGTAGAAGAAAATCTAGGCAAATTTTTGTCGGCAATGTAGCTGTTGGTGGTGATGCGCCAATCTCTGTGCAGAGCATGACCAATACCGACACAACAAATGTTAAAGCAACGCTCAGTCAAATTAAATCTATTGAGAATGCTGGTGCTGATTTAGTGCGTGTATCCATTCCTACTATGGAAGCAGCAGAGGCCTTTAAAGAGATTAAAAAACAAACAAGCATTCCTTTAATTACAGATATTCATTTTGATTACAAGATTGCTTTAAAAGTGGCAGAATATGGTGCTGACTGTTTACGTATTAACCCTGGCAATATTGGCCGTGAGGATCGTGTTCGTGAGGTGGTGGCTTCAGCTAAAGATCATAATATTCCGATTCGTATCGGTGTTAATGCAGGCTCTTTAGAAAAAGACTTGCAAAAAAAATATACTGAGCCCACACCAGAGGCCATGGTTGAGTCTGCTTTCAGACACATCGATATTTTAAATAAGCTCGATTTTGATAATTTTAAAATTTCTCTAAAAGCCAGTGAAATTTTTATGACTGTGTTTGCCTATCGCCAACTGGCCTCTCAAATTGATAATCCGCTTCATTTAGGTATTACTGAGGCAGGTTCTTTTAGATCTGGTACGGTCAAATCATCAATAGGTCTTGGGTTGTTATTGTCTGAAGGAATTGGAGATACCATTCGTGTTTCTTTGGCTTCTGACCCGGTAGATGAAATACGAGTTGGCTTTGATATTTTAAAATCTTTAAATTTGCGACACAAAGGCGTTAATTTGATTGCTTGTCCATCTTGCTCAAGACAAAAATTTGATGTAATTAAAGTAGTAAATGAGCTTGAATCTCGCTTAGAAGATGTTAACGAACCAATTGATGCTGCAGTTATTGGTTGTGTAGTTAATGGCCCAGGTGAGGCAAAAGCGGTTTCTGTAGGATTAACAGGTGGAGAGCCGAACCTAATGTATTTAGATGGCAGGACACACGCTAAAGTAAGTAATGAGAGTTTGGTGGATGAGCTTGAGGCGCAAATTCGAGCTTCAATTAAAAAACCTTAAGATCTTTTAATTCTTTTATAAACTCTTAGTCGGTAAATCAGTTGAATTGAAAAGTATCCAATAACAGCGCTTGCTGTTGAAACTAATAAACACCCCAGCAAAAACGGCTGCCAAATTGTATCAAATACTTGCCAAACATACTCTAGCGACATGACAAAATCATTTTCAATACCAACACCTAAAATCCAAGCGCCTAGCTTATAACAGCCATAAAAAATTGGTGGCATGGTTAGTGGGTTAGTGATCCAAACCAGAGCGATAGACAAGGGCAGGTTGGCACTAAAAATAACAGCACCTGGTGCAGCTAATAACATTTGAAAAGGCACAGGAATAAAAGCACAAAACAAGCCTACTGCAAAGGCTTTGGAGATTGATCTTCGGTTAAAATTCCACAGACTAGAGTCATGCAAATGCTTGCTTAGCCAACCTAAATGCTTGTGATTTTTTATCTTATCTGGATGAGGCGCATGCTTTTTGAGTAGTTTTTTCATGACGCTGCATTAATAATGCCTTGAGCATTAAGTCCGTACAAGTCATAAAGCTCGTCCTGAGAGCCTTGTTCGGTAAATTCGTCCGGCAATCCTAGGATTGTGAGAGATGTTTGAATATTGTTCTGATGCAAAAATTCACTCACACTGCTGCCAGCGCCTGCAGAAATAGCATTATCTTCAATTGAAATAAGCTGGGCGTGCGTTTTACTTAGCTCTAGAATTAGACTCTCATCCAAAGGTTTAACAAAACGCATGTCAACAACACTTGCGCCCAATTCATTGCCCGCTTCAAGCGCACTATCAAGCATGGTTCCAAAAGCAAGAATAGCGGTATTTTCACCCTTTAGTACAACCTCTCCTTTGCCTATTTCTAGTGTGTCAGTACTAACAAAATCATGTGTTGATGAATTGCCACGAGGGTAGCGAATACAAATAGAACCTGATGTATTAAACGCAGTATTTAGCATTTGATATAGTTGAGTGGCATTACTAGGTGCCATAATAATAAGATTTGGAATGCATCTTAAAAAACTCAGATCAAAACTACCAGCATGGGTTGCGCCGTCGCTACCCACTAATCCTGCTCTATCAATAGCAAAAATAACGTTTAAATTTTGTAGAGCAATATCATGAATTAACTGATCATATCCGCGCTGTAGGAAAGTTGAATAAATAGCAACAACAGGTTTTAGTCCCTGAACAGACAAACCGCCTGCAAAGGTAATGGCGTGCTGCTCTGCAATGCCTACATCGAAGTATTGGTTTGGATAGTTTTTTTCAAAATCACTCATGCCAGAGCCTGTGCACATTGCCGGGGTAATGGCGATTAAGTCTTGATTGTGTTTGGCAGTATTATTTAACCAAGTTCCAAATACATCGCTATAACTAGGAAAATCATTAGCAAGAGATTTAGCAGGTGCCACCCCATGAAACTTGCACGGGTCATTTTCAGCACGCTCTAAGCCATAGCCTTTTTTAGTAATAATATGCAACAAGCGAGGCTTGTTTTGTTGCTTAAGATTTTGCAGTGTTTTGATAAGTGTCGGTAAGTCATGTCCATCAATGGGGCCATAATATTCAATGCCCAATTCCTCAAACAAAGTAGAGGGCAGCACCATGCCTTTAAGATGCTCTTCTGATCGTTTGGCGAACTCATGAATCATCGGCACTTTTTCTAAAAAATCTAATGATTTGGTTTTCATGGTTGAATAAACCTTTCCAGAGATTAATTTGGTAAGGTATTTGTTCATTGCACCAACATTTTTAGAAATGCTCATATCATTATCATTCAAAATAATGAGTAAATCTGCATTTGAGTCACCTGCATGATTAAGCGCTTCAAATGACATGCCGCCGGTTAATGCACCATCTCCAATAACCGCTACAGATTTTTTTTGACTGTTTGCTAGATTGTTGGCTACCGCAATACCTAAAGCACTACTGATTGAAGTGGATGAGTGTCCTGCGCCAAAACTATCATGCTCGCTTTCTGATCTCTTGGTAAAGCCAGACAGGCCGTCTTTCTGCCTGAGTGTGTGCATCTTGTTAAAGCGACCTGTGAGTATTTTATGCGTATAAGCCTGATGACCCACATCAAAGACAAAGCTGTCTTCTGGCGTATTAAACACGTAATGCATAGCAATTGACATTTCCACAGTGCCTAGATTTGGTGCCAGATGCCCGCCTGTTTCTTGTGTATTGCTGATTAAAAATGATCGAATTTCATCCGCCAAAGACCCAAGTTGAGTCATGCTCAATTGTTTAATATCTTGTGGTGAGTGAATTTTATCAAGCACGCTAAAATAACCTTGTTCTAAAGAATGATATTATACGCAAGCAGGGTATTGGCTACCAAGAAGGGCGACGAATTTTCTGCTGCGGATCTTTTTGAATATTTTTGTTTTTAATGGTTATTTTTTCGTCAAAATTTCTAGCAATAAAGCCCAGCTCTGGATTGATGGTTTTCATTGGAATCCAGACTCGATAACCGCTACCTTTGGCCACTTCTAGTTCTTCGTTATATTCAGTAGTTATGGAATCAACTGTTGTATGAAAACACTCATTAGGTAAAACAACCTCAATTGAATCGCCAACACTAAATTTATTTTTTGCCTCAATCAGTGCTTTTCCGTCTTTATAGTCAAGAATTTCACCTACTACTTGTTGTTTGTTTGAGCGCGAATAATTGTCAAAATAGGTTTGTAATTCTTCAGGCTGATGTCTACGATAAAATCCGTCAGTGTAACCTCTATTAGCGAGATTTTCCAACACACCAAATGCCTCTGGATTAAACTCTTTGCCAGCCATGGCATCATCAATGGCTTGTTTGTATACTTGTGCAGTACGCGCAGCATAATAATGCGACTTAGTGCGACCTTCAATTTTTAACGAGTCAATACCCATTTGAGTCAAAGTGTGCACATGCTCAATGGCACGCAAGTCCTTTGAGTTCATGATATAAGTGCCGTGTTCATCCTCAAAAGCAGGCATTAGCTCACCAGGGCGACCTTCCTCCTCAAGTAGCACCACTTGATCTTCTGGCGCTTTAATTTCAACTGCCTTAATATCCCCTTCAATGGTTTCTTCTGCCGCTTTAACATCATACTTCCAACGACATGAATTAGTGCAAGAGCCTTGGTTTGGGTCTCGATGATTAAAGTATCCTGACAATAAGCAACGACCAGAATAAGCAATACAAAGCGCGCCATGAACAAATACTTCAAGCTCAATATCTGGACATTCTTGGCGAATTTCCCTTACCTCATCGAGTGATAACTCCCTAGAAAGGATAATACGACTAATGCCAGCATTTTTCCAAAATTTAACCGTGGCATAGTTAATAGTATTGGCCTGTACAGATAGATGAATTACTTGTTCTGGGAATTTTTCCTTGACCATCATAATCAAACCAGGATCTGCCATAATTAATGCATCGGGGCCTAATTCAACCACTGGCTCAATGTCATTCATATAGGTTTTGATTTTGGCGTTATGAGGAATAATATTAGAAGCAACAAAAAACTTTTTGTTATTCTCATGCGCCTCAACAATGCCTTGTTTAAGCGTGTCAAAATCAAAAGAATTATTGCGCACTCGCAAAGAGTATCTCGGCTGTCCTGCATAAACTGCATCAGCACCATACGCATATGCATAACGCATATGTTTTAAAGAGCCAGCAGGAGAGAGAAGTTCAGGTCTATTCATGAGGTGTATTTTATCATCGAAATTAACACCGATACCCTTAGGTATAATGATGCGATATGTTTAATCGTGACGACATTCCCAAACTAAAACAAGATTTGACAATTGAGTCTAATCTTCTTGATCAATCGTTAAAGTTAAAAACTCGCTGGGGTGTATTTTCACCCAGAGCGATCGATGATGGTACTGTGTTATTTATGAAATATTTAGATATTAACAATAATGACAAGTGTCTAGATTTGGGTTGCGGATATGGTCCGATTGGGCTCAGTGTCGCAAAGGTTTGCACAAGTGGAGAGGTGCATATGGTTGATAAGGATTTTGTGGCTGTTGAGTTGTCTAATGCAAATGCCAAGCTCAACAATATTAATAATGCAAAAGCGTACTTATCAGATGCCTTTTCAGCAGTTGATAAAAAAGAGTATTTTGATCAAGTATTGTCAAATGTGCCTGCAAAAGTAGGCAGAGAACAGCTGAGCATTATCCTTTATGATGCTTATGATGCACTTAAACCTGGTGGGAAAATAACATTTGTTACCATTAATGGCTTGCGCCACTTTATTAAGGATAATTTCAAGTCTGTTTTTGGAAATTATAAAAAATTAAAACAAGGGCAAAAATACACAATTGCCCAAGCAGTTAAACACTAGATTAATTGCACAGCTAATAATATACGAGTAAAATACTCGGGATTAAATACAGGAGTAATAACATGGACGTAATGCAAAGAATTCAAGCTCAAGTTGATAGCGCACCAATTGTAATTTACATGAAGGGTACGCCACAATTCCCACAATGTGGATTTTCAGCACGTGCTGCACAAACGCTAGCAGAAACAGGTGTTGAGTTTGCATATGTGAATATTTTCGAAGATCAAGAAGTTATGCAAAACCTGCCTGCATTCCAAGATTGGCCAACTTTTCCGCAGATTTATTTCAATTCAGAATTAATGGGTGGTGGTGACATTATCATTGAAATGGCAGAGATGGGCACGCTAAAGGGTGAGATGGAATCAGCAGTAGAAAAATTTAACAACAAATAAGTCGCGTTTTTTTACTTTCTAACCGTGTTGGATTTTAAAAAATATTCAGTTATGTAGACTTGCTACACGCTTTCATATTTTTAAAATCCGCCTTGCATAAAGTAAAAATACTTGCTTATTTTTAATGTCAATATTGGGCACTAGTTAAAGATTGTGAAGCTTGTAACCATTATCCTTTAGCCATTTTTTATCGATTTTATAAGTTGGTAAAATATTACCAACTAATCGCCAAAAATCTTTTGAATGGTTCTTATGTACAGTGTGTGCTAATTCATGCACAATCACATAGTCAATCACGTGTATTGGTGCTTGAATAAGTAAGTAGTTAAGGTTAATGTTGTTTGCACCACTACAAGAGCCCCATAAAGTCTTTTGCATCTTTAATCTTACTTGGTTGTAATTTAGCTGATATGTATCAGCGTAGTATTTAAGTCTTGGTAGGGCGATTTTTTTAAAAGCTGATTTATACCATTTTAAAAAATCATTCTTTCCACCGGTTTTTAACTTAAAAGCCACACCATCAAAACTCAATCCTTGTTGATGATCTGTATTGATGATTAACGGATAAGAGTTGCCTAAATATAAAAATTTTTCACCATTTTTATAACTCGGTTTCTCTATTTTTGTTAATTGAATGGATTTTGATTTTTTTTCAATCCATGAAGATTTTTCATCAATAAATTTCTCTATTTTTTTAATAGATAATCGATTAGGCGCTCGAATAATTAATTCAGCATTGTGATTAATTTGCAAACTGAGAATTTTGCGTTTTGAGCGTATGAGTTGATAGTTCATAATCGCTATTTAACCTGATAAATGTTTAAAAAATCACTCATTCGTAAAATTTCCAAAATTTTTAAGGGTCAAGACAACTTAAGCATATTTAAAAACCTGTTAAAGTACTGTCATGACAACAAAAAACAAGTATGTAATTCGTTCACGTATTTCAGAGGCTAAATTTAGACAAATAATTTTGTTATTTTCTGAGGATTTGAGTGCAACTCAAATCTCTCATTTAACAGGATTAAGCAGACAAACAATTAACAAGTATTTAACTGCTATCAGATTACGAATCTTGTCACTAACCATTTCTAATAATTTTTTATCTTTAATCATAATTATGTCTTATTAACTAATTAATATACTGAATACTACACTATAATCGTAACATAATTAACGTATTTATTGATTAATACCTTGTATTGTGTGATATTTTGACACCAATATTTATAATACGGGTATGATTATGGTGAATAATAAATAGTTAGTATTTAATCGACCCAGACTCTGGCATTTTCAAACATTCTCATCCATGGACTGCGCTCATCCCAATCTTTTGGATGGTGTGAGTATTGCACAGCTCTAAATACTCGCTCAGGATGTGGCATCATAATCGTTACACGTCCAGAATCGTTAGTAACACCAGCAACAGCGCTATCAGATCCATTTGGATTATGAGGATAATTTTGAGTAATATCGCCACTATGATCAACATATTGTAGTGCAATATTGTTTGCCTCGCTGCCTTTGAATATCGCTCTTCCTTCGCCATGTGCAATGGCAATTGGCAAGACTGAATCTTCCATATTATTTAGGAAAATTGAATTAGACTTTCCAATCTTAACACTTGAAAAACGTGCCTCAAATTGTTCTGATACATTGCGATTAAAACTTGGCCAATGTTCAGATCCTGGAATGATTGATGATAGATTTGAAATCATCTGACAGCCATTACACACACCCAGTGCAAAACTATCTTCTCTATTAAAGAATGACTCGAATTCATCTTTAGCGCGATTATTGTACAAAATTGAACTCGCCCAACCACGACCAGCACCGAGCACATCACCATAAGAGAATCCGCCACAGGCCACAAGCCCTTTAAACTCTTCTAGCGACACTCTACCAGATAGAATATCACTCATGTGAACATCAACAGCGTCAAATTCTGCCTTGGTAAAGGCCATGCCCATTTCCACTTGTCCGTTAATACCTTGTTCTCTAAGGATGGCAATTTTTGGTTTTACATCGCTGTTAATATAAGGCGCTGATACAGATTGATTGATATCAAAGCTCGGATCGATTTTAAGACCCGAAGTTTGTTGTTTGATATCATCAAATTCTTGCTGAGCACATTCAGGATTATCACGCAGCTTCGCAACTTCGTAAGAAGTGGAGCACCAAAGTGATTGTAATGTTGTTCTAGATTCAGAATATATTGTGTTATTGTTTTCAACAATTTCAATATTATCAGTGCTATTGATTTGGGCAATGTTGTGTGTACATTTTTCAAGACCTGCAGCTGCTAATTTTTCTAAGACAATTTGTTTGTTGCTACTGTTGACTTGAATAACACAACCTAACTCTTCATTGAATAAAGTCTCAATACTAGCACTGTCTAAATCAATAGTTAAACCGCAATGTGAAGCAAAAGCCATTTCAAGTAGCGTGGTAATAACACCGCCATCAGAACGATCATGATAAGCATCAATTAGATTATCTTTGTTCAACTGGTTGATAACAGTAAAGAACTTTTTAAACAAAGCGCTATCATCAAGATTTGGTGCGATATCACCAATCTGATTATATACTTGCGCTAAGCAAGATCCACCCATTCTGTTTTGGCCAAAACCAAGATCGATGAGTAACAACTCACTTTCTTGTGTGGTGTTAAGTAGTGGTGTTTTTTGTGCCCTAACATCAGGAGTTTTGGAAAAAGCAGTAATGATAAGCGAAAGTGGTGCAGTTACAGATTTGTCTTGTCCACTTTCATCTTGCCACGAGCTTTTCATACTCATTGAATCTTTACCAACAGGAACGGTAAGTCCTAGTTCGGGGCACAGATCCATGCCAACTGCTTTAACTGCTTCAAAGAGTTTTGCATCTTCACCAGTATGTCCAGATGCACTCATCCAATTGGCACTCAAACTAATATCATGAATATCTTCTACATAGCCACCCAGCATGTTGGTTAAAGATTCACCAATGGTCATACGTGCAGCTGCATTAGCATCACATAATGCAAGTGGCGTACGCTCACCCAAAGACATAATCTCGCCCTTAAAGCCTACGTAATCAGAAATTGAAATAGCGCAATCAGCAACTGGAACTTGCCAAGGACCAACAAATTGATCACGCGCCACCATGCCTGTTACACTTCTATCACCAATGGTAATTAAGAAGTTTTTACTGGCAACTGTTGGTAATTGCAATACTCGATTAATGGCATTACCAAGATCGATATTACTAGTATCAAGCGCATTAAGATTTATATTTTGTGTTGTTGCTTCAATGTTGGTTTTTGGTGGATTGCCAAGTAGTACAGACATTGGCATGTCAATTGGCTCATCTTTAAATAACTCATCACTAAGCACCAATTCTTGTTCTTTGGTTGATTCACCAAGTACTGCAAATGGTGTGCGTTCACGCTCACAGATATTGCTAAAAGTATCTAAATTATCAGCAGAGATTGCCAATACATAACGCTCTTGTGATTCATTGCACCAAATCTCAAGTGGTGACATTTGATTATCATCATTTGGAACATTTCTAAGCTCAAAACGACCGCCACGACCAGAATCATTAACCAACTCAGGTAGACCATTTGATAAGCCACCTGCACCAATATCATGAATAGAAATAATAGGGTTGTCATCACCCAGATTTGCACAACGATCGATAACTTCTTGAGCGCGTCTTTCCATTTCTGGGTTGGCACGTTGTACAGAGGCAAAGTCTAGATCTTCACTTTGTTCACCACTCTTAATGCTTGATGCAGCACCGCCGCCTAGGCCGATCAGCATTGCTGGGCCGCCTAAAACGATAATTTTACTGCCAACTGGAATGTTGCCTTTTTCAATATGTTGCTCTTGAATGTGTCCTAAACCACCAGCTAGCATGATTGGCTTATGATAGCCGCGAATATCACCATCTGGTGTTTGTTGTTCATAGGTTCTGAAATATCCCAAAGTATTTGGACGGCCAAACTCATTATTAAATGCCGCTGCGCCAATTGGCCCTTCAAGCATAATGTCAAGCGCAGATACAATTTGAGAAGGCTTTCCGTTATCGATTTCCCAAGGTTGTTTGGCGTTGTTGATTTTTAGGTTGGATACGCTAAATCCGCATAGACCAACTTTTGGTTTAGAGCCTTGTCCAGTTGCGCCTTCATCACGAATTTCACCACCAGATCCTGTTGCTGCACCTGGGTGTGGTGCAATAGCAGTAGGGTGGTTGTGCGTTTCTACTTTCATCAGAATGGCGCGGTGCTCTTTACTGCTTACATAATGAGTGTTTTCATCTGCATAAAAGCGCTCACCTTCGTAACCTTCCATAACAGCAGAGTTGTCTGAGTAAACACTTAATAGACCTTCTGGATGTTTATGATAAGTGTTTCTAATCATAGCAAACAGACTCTTTGCTTGTTCTACACCATCAATCTTCCAGTCTGCATTGAAAATCTTATGACGACAATGTTCAGAGTTTGCTTGCGCAAACATCATAAGCTCAACATCTGTTGGGTTGCGCTCTAGCTTAGTAAAGTTTTCAACCAAATAATCAATTTCACCAACAGAAAGTGCCAATCCTAGCTCAGTATTTGTTTTTTCTAGAGCTGTTTTTCCTTGGGAAAGGATATCAATACTAGTAAAAGCCTTTGGCTCAAAGTTGTCAAAAATAGTATGTGCATCGTTAACTGAATCCAATAAAGATTCAGTCATCTTGTCCATAATGCAATCAAGTACAGCTCTGGTGTTGGTAATTTCACAATTAAAGTGATAAATAACACCACGCTCAATGCGATTAATTTGATTAATATCACACAAGTGTACAATGTCAGTTGCTTTGGAAGACCAAGGTGAGATTGTGCCAAGTCTTGGCGTTACAATAATGCTTGAAGCATCATCAGTGATGCTTGTTTTATCAGCGTAGTTAAGTAGTTGATCTAAATGTTGCTCTTGTTCGTTAGAAAGAGGTGAATTAAGATCAGCAAAATGAATAAACTCAGCACCTAGTAATATTAGGTTGGACTGCGCCTTGGTTAGTTTTTTTTGTAAAGCTTCTTGTCTGAATGCACCTAATGCGCTAATACCTTGGTGAATGTGAATCATAATTGTGCCATTACTTCGTCAGAGATATCAGCATTGTGATAAACCTCTTGTGTGTCATCCAAATCTTCTAATCGGTCAATTAATTTCATGAATTTTTCTGCGTCTTGAAGGTTTAGCTTTACACGCGTAGCTGGCTCCATGGTGACTTGTGCATGCGTCGGCCTTAAACCAGCATCAGCAAGTGCATCCTTAACTGTGAAGAAATCCTCAGGCGTGGTAATTACATCAATTGAGCCATCATCATTACTAACAACATCTTCTGCGCCACTATCAAGTGCTACTTCCATAATTTGATCTTCGTCACCAGATGCAAAGTTGATAAATCCTTGTTTGGTAAATAGATAATTAACCGAGCCGTCAGTGCCTAAATTACCACCGTGTTTTGAAAAAGCATGACGAACATCTGCAACCGTTCTATTTCTATTGTCAGTCAGTGTGTCTACCATAATAGCAGTGCCACCTAAGCCGTAGCCTTCATAGCGAACTTCATCATAATTTTCACCTTCCAGGTCGCCACTACCGCGTTTTACCGCGTTTTCAATGGTATCTCGTTTCATGTTGGCAGCCAAGGCTTTATCGATAACCATTCGAAGGCTTGGATTGTTTTCAACTACACCACCACCTTGTTTGGCAGCAATAACAATTTCTTTAATAAGCTTAGTAAAAATCTTGCCACGCTTGGCATCTTGTGCACCTTTTCTGTGTTGAATATTGTGCCATTTACTATGTCCAGCCATGAAGTTATCTCCAGTTTTTAAGTTTGTTAAATTTTACCTTATGCAGTGAAATCGAGTAATTTTTGTATGGAATCTTTTGCTCGAATACTGATGGATTTTTCAATTGTTATTTCGTTAGTTTTGTTGCGAATTGCATCTAGACAATTTTCTAAATTATTCATTGCCATCCATTCACAATGTGCACAAGACTCGCAATCTGCACCAACACCCATGGTTGGTGCTTCAATGAGTTTTTTATTGGGTGCAACTTCACGCATTTTATGAAAAATTCCGTTATCTGTTGCCACGATAAAGGTTTGTTCATCTCTATCTTTAACTGCATTAATAAGGGCGGTGGTAGAACCCACCACTGTTGCCAAATTAACTACTGCTTGGGGTGATTCAGGGTGTACTAATGTGGCAGCTTCTGGATGTTTGTTTTGCAAATTGATGAGCGCATCTGCCCTAAAGCGCTCATGCACCACGCAAGAACCTTGCCAGAGCAGCATGTCAGCACCTGTTTCATTTTGCACATAAGTGCCTAGATGTCTGTCTGGTGCCCAAAGAATTTTCTTTCCTTGCTCTTTAAGATGTTTGACCACACTAAGAGCACTACCTGAGGTAACCACCCAATCTGCTCGCGCTTTTACTTCCGCTGAAGTGTTTGCATAAACCACCACTTCTCTGTTGGGATGCTGATCACAAAAAGGTGCAAACTCCTTAATAGGACAGTCTTCGTCCAAAGAGCAGGTAGCTTCAAGATCTAGCACCAAAATGGTTTTTTCAGGAGATAGGATTTTGGCCGTCTCTCCCATAAATTTAACTCCTGCTACCACAATAGTATCAGCGTCAGAGTTTTTCCCAAAACGAGCCATTTCTAAAGAATCAGAAACAATACCACCAGTTTCTTCAGCGAGTGTTTGTAATTCGCTAGAAACATAATAATGCGCTACTAAAATTGCATTATTAGCTTTTAGTTCTGCCTTAATTTGGGATCTAAGGGTTGACACAATAAATTATTCTTTTTCTGGTAAGCTCACCTGTACACTTAATTCACGAAGTAATTTTCTCGGCACACCAGCAGGGGCGTCGGTTAATAGACAAGCTGCCGTTTGTGTTTTAGGGAATGCAATAACATCACGAATAGATTCACTACCAGTCATGATCATTACTAGTCGATCAAGACCAAATGCCATACCACCGTGAGGAGGGCAGCCATATTCTAGAGCATCAAGTAAGAAGCCAAATTTATCTTGAGCTTCTTCATCAGATATGCCCAGTAATTTCAATACAGTTTGTTGCATATCAGACTGGTGAATACGAATTGAACCGCCACCTACTTCAGAGCCGTTAATAACTAAATCGTAAGCACGAGACAGAGCGCTATCAGCAGTTTGCTCTAAGGTTTGAGTATCAACATTAGGTGCGGTAAATGGATGGTGAATTGCATTCAGTGAGCCATCATCGCCTTTTTCAAACATTGGGAAATCAATAACCCAAATTGGCGCCCACTCAGAGTCAAACAAGTCTAGATCTTTAGCAAGTTGTTCACGTAGGTTTCCTAAAGACTCATTAACAATTTTAGTTTTATCTGCACCAAAGAAGATGATATCGCCTGTTTGGGCATCTGTTATTTCAATAACCTTGGC
Organism: uncultured Candidatus Thioglobus sp.; assembly: GCA_964344985.1. Lineage (GTDB taxonomy): Bacteria > Pseudomonadota > Gammaproteobacteria > PS1 > Pseudothioglobaceae > Thioglobus_A. The sequence goes on from CAYFPI010000006.1 coordinate 53,245, forward strand.
GGTTACCTCATCACCCAAGAATTTTAAAATTGGTGAGGCTGGACCATCTTCATTAAGTTTGATATAGGCCAGACCTTTGGCGCCATAAATACTAACGTACTTGGTGTACTTATCAATATTCTTACGACTGATTGACGCACCACCTGGCACCTTAAGCGCTGCTACACGTGAGTCATTACCACTTGCCGGGCCTGAGAATACTTTAAAGTCCACGCCTTGCATTAGCTCATCCATATCAACTATTTGCATTGGAATACGCATATCAGGGCGATCTACACCGTATTTGCTCATGGCATCAGCATAAGTAATTTGTGGAAAGTTATCACCTAAATCTACATTAATGACTTCTTTAAACATGCCACGTGTCATTTCTTCCATCATATTCATGATTTCATCTTCATTCATGAATGAAGTTTCAACGTCAAGTTGAGTAAATTCTGGCTGACGATCGGCGCGAAGATCTTCATCTCTAAAACATTTAACAATTTGATAATAACGTTCAAATCCTGACATCATTAACAATTGTTTAAATAACTGTGGAGATTGAGGTAGGGCAAAAAATTCACCAGGGTGGGTACGAGAAGGCACTAAATAGTCACGCGCACCCTCAGGTGTTGCTTTGGTTAAAAATGGTGTTTCAATGTCTAAGAAATCATTTTTATCCATAAACTCACGCATAAAGTGCGTTACTTTAGAGCGCAATCTCATGCGTTTTTGCATAACATCATTTCTAAGATCAAGATATCTATACTTTAGGCGAACCTCTTCGGAGGTGTCAGCTGCGTTGATTTGGAATGGTGTTGGTTTTGATGCATTTAGAATTTCAATATGATCAGCAACAATCTCAATCTCACCGCTGGCAAGTTTTGTATTAATTAAACTCTCATCTCTTGCGATAACTGTTCCAGTGATTTTTAAAACAAATTCATTACGAATGCTTTCAGCTAAAGAGAAGTCGTTATTGTCCGGGTTGATAACGACTTGAGCAATGCCGCGCTTATCACGCATATCTAAAAAGATCACACCACCATGGTCACGTCTGCGATTCACCCAGCCGCAAATCTCTACCGTTTGATCAATGTTTGTTTTGTTTAAATCACCACAATAATGTGTTCTCATTTTCTCTCTTCCTTGTTATATTTGGTTTTATTTAGGTGTTACTACACCAGTAGAAATAATTAATTTAAATGCCTCATCAACACTCATGTTTAATTCAATGACATCGGTTTTTGGCAACATAATAAAAAATCCCGAGGTGGGGTTAGGGGTTGTTGGTACATAAATATTGATAATTTCTTGCCCAATTTTTTCCTCAACTTCACCGCGATAATCACCTGTTTGAAAAGCGATTGTCCACATGTCTTTGCGCGGATATTCAACCAACAATGCTTTTTTAAAACTGTTACTTGATGGACTTAATACTGTATCTGAGAGTTGCTTTAAGGCCTTGTAAATACCTCTAAATCCAGGAATTTTATCAAGCATTCCTTCCCATAGACTAAGTAGTTTTCGACCAATAAAATTGTTAACCAGTATTCCGGTAACAATAAGAATTAGAATTACCCAAACAATGCCAGATCCAGGAATACTTCCTTCAAAGTTAAACAAAGCTTCAGGTAAGTACTTAGGTGGGACGATGTCATTGACCAGCTCTAGGAAGAACTTAATAACAACAATACTAAGACCTAAAGGAATCCAAAAAAGCAGACCAGAAATAAAATAGTTTCTAAGGTTTTTCAACGCTGAAAGACTAAATAGTAAAAAGCTATTATTTTAGCATAAGCATTAGCTTGATACGAAGGACAAACATCCTTGGTTAAAACGATTCTTCTTCCCTTAGAGTTAGAATTTCACAGCCGTTTTCAGTAACCAATATAGTATGCTCCCATTGGGCAGAAAGTGAGCGATCTTTAGTAGTAACAGTCCAACCATCTACTTTTGAAGTGGCTACTTCATAACCACCAATATTTACCATGGGTTCAATGGTAAAAGTCATTCCAGGTTCAAGAATTGGACTACTATTTAAATTACCATCATCATAGTGAACTACTTGAGGTTCGGCATGAAAAGTTTGACCAATGCCGTGACCACAATAATCATGCACTACTGAACAGTTATTCTTATCCGCATGTGCACCAATCGCCATGCCAATTTCACCTAAGCGAATACCCGGTTTAACTTTTTTAATACCGATATACATACACTCTTGCGCAATTCGGCAAATGCGTTGAGCTTTAACATTGGCCTTGCCAATAATAAACATCTTGGATGTATCGCCATGATAGCCGTCTTTAATAACAGTGATATCAATATTGACAATGTCGCCTTTTTTTAACTTTTTCTCGCCAGGGATGCCGTGACAAACAACATTGTTGACACTGGTACAAATTGATTTTGGAAAGCCGTGATAATTAAGTGGGGCAGGGATGGCTTTTTGCACATCTACAATGTAATCATGACAAATTTTATCCAACTCATCCGTGCTAACACCTGCTTTAATAAAAGGCGCAATCATATCTAAAACGTCAGCGGCCAAACGGCCAGCTACGCGCATCTTTTCTATCTCATCAGCTGATTTAATATCAATGGCCATTGTTACGCTTTATTTTTAGCTCGAGTCTCTAGCGCTTCAATGCGAGCTTCAATTGGCGGATGAGAAGAGAATAATGCCATAAATCCAGCCTTGTCATTAATGCCAAATGCTGCCATTTGTTCAGGAAGTGCTTGAGGCTCAACTTGTCCTAGGCGTTTTAGTGCGCCAATCATATTTTGGTGTCCAGCCAAATCTGCCCCTCCAGTGTCTGCAACAAATTCACGCTTTCTTGAAACATACATAACAATGGTTGAAGCCAAAATCGACAAGACGACTTGTGCAAATAGGGTGGTTATGAAGTAGCCAATACCGTGACCCTGATTATTTTTTAAAATAACGCGATCAACCACATGACCAATCACACGCGAAAAGAAAATAACAAAGGTATTAACTACGCCTTGAATAAGCGTAAGAGTTACCATATCACCATTAGCAACATGGCTCATTTCGTGTCCAACAACCGCTTCAATTTCACCTTTATTCATGTTGTCTAGTAAGCCTTGAGAAACCGCAACCAAGGCTTTGTTTTTACTAGCACCTGTGGCAAAAGCGTTCATTGAATTTGATGGAAATATGGCCACTTCTGGCATTTGAATACCAACAATTTTTGCTTGTGA
>CAYFPI010000006.1:56464-56978 GCA_964344985.1 uncultured Candidatus Thioglobus sp.
TTTAACAGTGTCTACTAACCATTTTTCAACGTTAGAAGATGGGTTTTCAATAACCACAGCACCTGTCATGCGTTTTGCCATCCATTTGGAAATAGCCAGTGAAATAAATGCACCACCAAAACCAAAAATTGCAGAAAAAACCAGCAAAGCATTAATGTCTAAATCTGATCCATTAGCTGCCAACAGTGAATCAACACCTAGGATTCTTAGTGTAATACTAAGTAAAACAATAATGGCAATGTTAGTTAATAAAAACAAAAATATTCTTTTCATGACTTTCCTGTTGTAAAAAATTAGATACTGATTATATAAGGACTATTATCGTTTAATTCAAGCTAAATAGGTTACAATGAAAAGCATGATTAAATACATGTTATTGCTAAGTATTCTTGTAGTGGGTTGTGAAGATCAAAGAGATTCACAAAGTGCTACCGTGCGAGAAAAAGACTCAGTTGTTGTGCCAAAACACAAACATCAAAAATTAGATGAGCCTGCAATTTGTGCCGAGCTTTCA
>CAYFPI010000006.1:56988-74615 GCA_964344985.1 uncultured Candidatus Thioglobus sp.
TCCAATTAGGCACTATTGTTTCTCGTGCTAGAATGTTTGAGGATTATTATTCCTGCTATTTGGGATAGAGAGATAGAGCGTGATTGCTCTTAAAGATGGAGTCTTTTTTTCTCGTCTAATTCAATATTAACAAGAGTCTTGTCTATAGGACAGTTAAATATTAATTGGATTGCTTGTAATTGCAGGTCTTTATCATGGGCTTTAGCACCTCCATAAATTCTATCGCCAATAATGGGGTATTCATACTTACTTAAGTGTTTTCTAATTTGGTGTTTTCTGCCGGTTTCAATGGTAACAAATAGTAAGGATTTGTCAGCATCTTCTTGTAATTTTTTAATATGACTTAGCGCACGCTTGCCATCAATTTTTCCGTCTAAGTGAATCTCTTTGTCTGGAAACTTGCCCTCAACAATAGCAATATAATTTTTGTTAATTTTTCGTTGTGCAAACATATCAGATAGATCTCTTGCTAAAGTTTTTGTATGAGCAATAATCATAAGTCCACTGGTTGCACGATCCAGTCTATGTACCAAAAAACTGTTTCTATTTAGAGATTTTTCTACAAGCCTTGTAAGTGCGCAATGATCACCCCATTTTGAACCTTGTGAAAACACACCAGCAGGTTTAAACCAAATACTATAATCTTTTTTATCAAGAATTAGCTCTGGAGTCTCTGGCACTAAAGATAATATTTTTTCATTGAAATAAATATAAACCTCATTGCCTATTTTTAAAGGTTTTTTAACGCGTCTGATACGATTGGTTTTTTTACTACTTTTTAGCCATACGCAGCCTTTGTCTAGAGCAGATTTAAGCACCTGTTTTGAAAGGGCGGTTTGTTCACTTAAGGTATTAATCAATAACTGACCATCTTGCTTAATAGTGATTTTTCTTTCGATGATTTTTTGCACTGGCGCCTCTAGGTATAAATTAAAATAATACCTAAATTCTGTATACGAAGTTGCTGATAGAGTGCGACAGAGTGTTTTCAGAGGGTGAATTTAATTTGAGCAAGTCATTTGTTGATGACTTTGAAAAATTAAATTTACTATATAAAATAATATGGCGTGCTATATTGGTAACTTGGTGTGCAGATTTTAGGTAATGTCTATGAATACAATTAGTAGATTTCTATTTAAAGATTTAGATATACGCGGGCAGTATTTATCAACCGATGATGCCTGGCAATCAATGATAAAAGATCGTGGATACAGTGCAAAAGTAAGGCAATTATTTGCAGAGCTGTCTGCACTTGCTATCATGCTGGCTAATGGTATGAAGCACCAAGGCAAGCTGACCATTCAAATACAAGGTGATGGACTAATTAGTTTGTTATTAGTGGAAGTAACGCATGATTTGAAAATTCGCGGTATGGTCAGGCACGATAGCAAACCAATTGATAGTCATGAGCTTGATGTTATTTTAGGACAAGGGCAAATTATCGCCACACTTTATAATGAGCAAACTGATCATAGTTTTCAATCAATTGTCCCTAGAAACCCCCAAGGTTTGATCACTACTTTTGAAGATTATTTTTCTCAATCAGAGCAGCTTGATTCCAAGCTTTGGGTGAGTTCTACTCAAAACAACCTCTCGGCAATGTTGATTCAAAAAATGCCAGAAGTAAGCAGTAATTCTAAAGAGGATTGGAATAGAGTCATGGCATTAGCCGGTACGCTAACTAACGAAGAATTGTGTGATTTAGATGTTAATACATTACTACATCGACTCTTTCATGAAGAAGTGGTGGAGGTATTTGATGGCGATTTGATCAGTTATGAGTGTTATCAAGATCGAGAACGTTTTGAAAAAATCATTTTTGACTTAGGTGAAAAAGATGCCAGATCCTTACTTAAAGAGCGAGGAGAAATATCCATTCATAATGAGATTTGTAATGAGCACTTGTTTTTCAACAAGGATGATATCGATCAAATCTTTGCTGACAATCAATAGATTTATTGGTCTCTTTGTTTTCTAACTTTGTTGAATTGTTTAAAAATAAACACTAAGATTGCAATAAAAAATATTGACCCTATAAGTGCTGTGATAGAAAACCCTCTGTGCGATTCGCTCTCAACCTGCGCATGCACCAAGGTTGGTAAAAAACTATAAATAGTAAGCAAAAATAAAGATTTCATAAATTTATCAATATTTTGAAATGAGGTAGTGGGGCGAGAAACGGGGTTCGAACCCGCGACAACCGGAATCACAATCCGGGGCTCTACCAACTGAGCTATTCCCGCCATAAACTTTTTTTTGGCACGCCCTACACGATTCGAACGTGTGACCTACGGCTTAGAAGGCCGTTGCTCTATCCAGCTGAGCTAAGGGCGCAATTTTAAAACCCTAGGAAAAGTTTTTGGTCGGAGTGGAGGGATTTGAACCCCCGACCACCTGGTCCCAAACCAGATACGCTACCAAACTGCGCTACACTCCGAAAAAACGATAATTATACTTTGTTCGGAGTCAGTGTAAAGAGCTAAATTTGATTATTAATGCTAATTTAACCAATTCCCAAATCTTTCCAAATATCATCAATTTTTTGAATAACTTTATCGTCCATTACGATAGGCGTTCCCCATTCCCTGTCAGTTTCGCCAGGTAGTTTATTGGTTGCATCAATACCCATTTTTGAGCCAAGGCCTGAAATAGGTGAAGCAAAGTCAAGGTAGTCGATTGGTGTGTTGTCAATCAAAGTGGTGTCACGAGTTGGATCTACTCGAGTGGTCATTGCCCAAATAACTTCTTTCCAGTTTTTTACATCAATATCATCATCAACAATAATGACAAACTTGGTGTACATAAATTGCCTTAAAAATGACCAAACGCCCATCATGACTCGCTTTGAATGGCCTGGGTATTGTTTTTTAATACTAACCACTGCCATTCGGTACGAACACGCCTCTGGTGGCAGGTAAAAATCAACAATCTCTGGGTATTGTTGCTGTAGTAGTGGTACAAACACTTCATTGAGTGCCACACCTAGTATTGCGGGCTCATCAATCGGCTTGCCTGTATAGCTTGAGTGATAAATTGGGTTTTTTCGATGAGTAATTCGCTCAACAGTAAATACTGGAAAACTCTCAATTTCATTGTAATATCCAGTATGATCGCCGTACGGTCCTTCATCAGCCATTTCACCAGGATGGATAACGCCTTCTAGGATTATTTCTGCATTCTCAGGCACTTGTAAATCATTACCAATACAGCTACAGACTTTGGTTTTTTTACCACGTAATAGTCCTGCAAATGCATACTCACTGAGTGAGTCAGGAATGGGGGTAACAGCAGCTAGCGTAGTTGTAGGATCAGCGCCAATTGCAACAGCAACAGGATAGGGTTGTCCTGGGTTTTTCTCGCACCAGTCTTTAAAATCAAGTGCACCGCCACGATGAGATAGCCAGCGCATAATGAGCTTATTTTTACCAATCAGTTGTTGGCGATAAATACCTAGGTTCTGGCGTTTTTTGTATGGCCCTTTGGTGATGGTCAACCCCCAAGTAACAAGTGGGGCAGCATCTCCTGGCCAACATGTTTGAATAGGTAATTGATTAAGATCTACATCCTCACCCTCAATAACAACCTCTTGACACTGACCTTTTTTGACAGACTTAACTGGCATACTTAATACTTTTTTTAAGGTTGGTAGTTTTTTAAAAGCATCTTTTAAACCTTTTGGTGGTTCTGGTTGTTTAAGCTCTGCTAGTAATTTTCCTAACTCTCTAAGTGCTACAAGATCTTCTTGACCCATGGCACTGGCTACTCTATCCGTTGTACCAAACAAGTTGGCCAGTACCGGCATGTTTGAGTCTTTTACATTTTCAAATAACAAAGCAGGGCCTTGTTGGTCTAATGTACGGCGACAAATTTCAGTAATCTCTAGATTGGCATTAACCTCTGTGGTGATGCGTTTTAGCCTACCTTGAGATTCTAATTTATTGATAAATTCACGTAGATCTTGATAATGCATTAAGTTGTCCTATATGTTGTCAAAGTAAGCATTGTGAGCAGCCACTTCATCAGCGTTGGCATAAATAATTTTGGTTTTTCCAATACTTGCATCTATGCGCGAAATATCATTTGCTGCAGTGCTTTGTTGAGTATTTGCTTGTTCGGCATGGAATAAAACTGATTGACCACCAGTCATGGCTAGATATACTTGTGCAAGAATTTGCGCATCGAGTAGTGCACCGTGAACAGTACGAGCACTGGCGTCAATCTCAAAACGTCTACACAGTGCATCAAGATTGTGAAGCGTCCCAGGGCGTTGTTGTTTTGATAACTCTAAAGAGTCGATGATTGTGCATTTGTCTTCAATGGTTTCATCAGAACCCATAAGTTTAAGCTCATGATTTAAAAAGCCAAGGTCGAACGGTGCGTTATGAATAACCAGTGTAGCACCATCGATATATTCCATGAATTCTAAAGCCACTTCTTCAAATTCAGGCTTTCCAATTAGAAATTTATCAGTAATGCCGTGAATTCTAACTGAGTCACCTACATTGCGATTGGGTTGAATATACTGGTGATAATCGTTATCCTCACTAATAACCCTGTCAACAATTTCAGTGCAGCCAATTTCAATGATTCGATGACCTTCAGAAGGCTCAATACCAGTAGTTTCAGTATCTAGAACAATTAGTCTTTCCATAAAATATCGAACCGGTTTATTTTCGTGTAAAATTGATTGATTTTATCATAACTAAAAGTTAGAGAGTATTATGGCTAGAGTAACTGTTGAAGAGTGTTTGGATTTTGTAGATAATCGTTTTGAGCTGGTATTGGTAGCTGCAAAACGTGCTCATCAGTTAAGTTCTGGCGGTTTTAGATCTACTTTGGATGTAGGCAAAGACAAGCCAACTGTGGTTGCGCTTAGAGAAATTGAGGCTGGTCTTGTTGATACTTCTATTCTTTCAGAAGAGCATGCTATGGAAGAAGAGTTAACTGCTCAACAAAAAGCAAATGATGCACAAACAGCTCAAGAGGTTGAGGCCGAATTATCAGCAACAGCAATTGATGAAGTGGCTGATGAGATTACAGAGGTTGAAGAGTAGTTACTTTTCAAGCTTTATACAAAAAAATGACGCTAATGCGTCATTTTTTTTCGTCTTTATAAAATTACAGGTATTATCTATAGTCTTATTTTTACCTTTAACTAGATCATGAAAACCTATCCAATAGCAACATCATATACAACACCGTTATGCACCCAAGATAAGTACGAGAAAATGTATGCTGATTCAATTAATAATTCGGATGAATTTTGGACAACTCAAGCTAAAGAATTTTTGCATTGGGATAAGGATTGGGAGCAAACTTCTAATGTTGATTATCACGCTGGAAAGATCGAATGGTTTAAGGGTGGTGAGCTTAATATTGCTTACAATTGTATTGATAGGCATTTACCTGAAAGAGCTGACCAAGTTGCCATTATTTGGGAAGGTGATGACCCTGAGGTAAGTAAAAAGGTTACCTATCAACAGCTACATGACGAGGTGGCAAAATTTGCCAATGGCCTGAAAAAATTAGGTGTTGGCAAAGGCGATCGAGTTTGTATTTACATGCCAATGATTCTTGAGGCGAGTTATGCAATGCTGGCTTGCGCGCGTATCGGTGCGATTCACTCTGTGGTGTTTGGTGGCTTTTCTCCAGAGGCATTAAAAGATCGAATTTTAGATTCTGAGTGTAAGGTAATTATTACTGCTGATGAAGGTGTTCGTGGTGGAAGGGCAACAGCACTTAAAGCCAATGTTGATAAAGCAATCGGTGCTTGCGAGTGTGTTGATTCAGTCATTGTGGTTCGCCATACTGGTGGCGAGGTTCATTGGGGCGCTAGAGATGTTTGGTATCACGATTTGGTAAGTGATGCTCCAAGTGAGTGTCCGTGTGAGTCGTTTGATGCTGAAACACCACTATTTATCCTTTATACCTCAGGATCAACGGGTAAGCCAAAAGGGGTTTTACATACCTCTGGAGGTTATCTTTTATATGCAGCCATAACGCACAAATATACGTTTGATTATCAAGAGAATGATATTTATTGGTGTACAGCCGATGTTGGTTGGGTAACAGGGCATTCTTATATTGTTTATGGGCCTCTTGCCAATGGTGCTACTACACTTAGGTTTGCAGGTGTTCCGACTTATCCAGATGCTTCACGTTTTTGGCAGGTTGTTGACAAACATCAAGTAAATACTTTTTATACCGCGCCTACAGCCATTCGTGCACTAATGGGTGCGGGTGATGAGTTTGTGGAGAAAACTTCACGCTCTAGTTTACGTATTTTGGGTACTGTGGGTGAGCCGATTAATCCTGAAGCGTGGGAGTGGTATTATCACAAGGTAGGCGAGGGAAAATGTCCAGTTGTTGACACTTGGTGGCAAACAGAAACAGGTGGACATATGATCACGCCACTACCTTATGCAACAGCTTTAAAGCCAGGATCAGCCAGCAAGCCGTTTTTTGGCATTGAGCCGCAGATTGTAAATGAACAAGGTGAGGTTTTAGAGGGCGAAGCAGAGGGTATTTTAGTGCTTGCACGATCTTGGCCAGGACAAATGCGCACACTTTATAACAACCATGAGCGCTTTATGGAGGCGTATTTTTCAACATTCCTTGGTAAGTACTTTGCAGGTGATGGTGTTAAAAGAGATGCTGATGGCTATTACTGGATTACAGGTCGAGTGGACGATGTTTTAAATATTTCAGGGCACCGCTTAGGTACAGCTGAAATTGAGTCAGCATTAGTATTGCATGAAAACGTATCAGAAGCTGCAGTAGTTGGTTATCCGCACGACATCAAGGGACAAGGTATTTATGCTTACGTGTCTATTATGAGTGGCGTTGAGCCAACGGATGGGTTGAAGAGTGAATTGGTTAAATTAGTGCGAAGTGAAATCGGACCAATTGCAACCGTGGATAAAATTCAGTTTGCACCTGGACTGCCTAAAACTCGTTCAGGAAAAATCATGCGTCGAATTTTAAGAAAAATTGCCGAAGATGATTATACAAACCTAGGCGATACTTCAACTTTGGCAGAGCCAGAGGTGGTTGAAGATTTAATTAATAATCGAATTGATTAGTTATTAGGTTGTTTAATCTTTAGTTTTTTCAAGCCTTTTTTGATTTTGTCTTTTAGGCTGACTTCACACTGGTTGTGATAGTTTTTTTGCATTTGAACATCTATCGAAACAACCTTGCCAAATACTTTATTTTCAAGTTTCATAATGCTTTCAATATTACTACAGTAATTTTGAATTTCTTCAGTAGTGTAAGATACCAGTGTTGCTACACCAATGGCAGGTACAACCAATCCTGTTACAGCAATACCAGTTGATGTTTCTTTTAACTGAGCAATGCGAGTAATATTTTTACTAACGGTGGCTTTATTTTGTGTTTCAAAAATATTTTCAAGGTAGTTCAACTTATCACCTGAAATTTGAAGTTTTTCTTGCGTTGATTGTAGTGATCCTTTTAAGTTGTTTACTTCATTTCTGGCGTCACTCATTTGTGAGATTTCATCAGCCAATACACTGGTTTTACTATTAGCTAGAGAAAGCTTATCTTGTGCTTTTTTTAGCTCAGAGCGTGCTTGAATAAGTTGGTTGTTTAAATCTTCTAGTGCTGAAATTTCATCAGAAGTGTGTGATTTTTTTTGGCTAGAGTGAATTGCAGAAAGCTTGTTGTTGTACTCTTGAGTAATTTCACCAATCTCTTTTTTTAGCTCTGATACTTGCTTGTCATAAAAGAAAAAGCCGACAACTAATGTTATTGCAAGAACGATTGATGTAAATAGTGATTTATTTTCCATAATAGTCTCTCAAAATTAATACTGTAATAATAGTGTGTATTATACACTATTTTGAGAACTATATAAGAATATTATTATATTTTAATATATAAAATAAATGCTTTTATTTCAACCACTTAGCAGCCTGCTTAGCGTAGTAAGTTAAAATTCCGTCACTACCAGCACGTTTGAAAGAAAGTAGAGTTTCTAATACAACTTTTTTCTCATCAATCCAGTTGTTTTGACTGGCAGCTTTAAGCATGGCATATTCACCACTTACATGATAAGCAAAGGTTGGCATGCCAAAAGTTTGTTTAATACGATACACAATATCCAAGTAGGGTAGTCCTGGTTTAATCATAACCATGTCAGCACCTTCATCAATATCCATTCCAACCTCTCGGATAGCCTCATCTGAATTAGCAGGATCCATTTGATAGGTTTCTTTGCTTGAGGCGCCTAAGTTTGCAGCAGAGCCAACAGCATCCCTAAATGGGCCATAGTAAGACGATGCATATTTTGCAGAGTAGGCCAAAATATTAGTATAGATAAACTCATTTTCTTCTAGTGCGTTACGAATGGCACCAATACGACCATCCATCATATCCGAAGGGGCAACGATATCAACACCAGCATCAGCATGAGACAAGGCTTGTTTAACTAAAACTTCAACAGTTTCATCGTTAAGCACATAGCCTTTATCATCAATCAAACCATCTTGGCCATGAGTGGTAAAAGGATCAAGTGCCACATCGGTAATCACTGCAATATCGGGAAAGTTTTCTTTTAAAGCACGAACAGCGCGTTGGGCAAGGCCATCTGGATTAAAAGCCTCTTCGGCCTCTAATGATTTTTTCTCCTCTGGCACCACTGGAAAAAGCGCTACAGCACGAATACCAAGTTCAACAAGCTCTCCCGCTTCAATAAGTAATTGATCAATGCTTAAGCGCTCAATATCAGGCATAGAGTCAATGCTTTCGCGCTTGTTTTCACCTTCTAGAATAAAGATTGGAAAAATAAGGTCATCTGTTGTTAGTGTGTTTTCACGCATTAATTCACGGGTATATGCGTGTTTTCTCATACGACGTGGTCTATGGGTTAAAATTGTCATCTTAAATTTTCCTAATAATTTAGTCGATTATACAACAATGAGCCAATCAAGCAAAACCTTAAAAAACACGCTAACTATTAATAAAGCTTTTATCGAGCCTTTTCCTAACAGGTGTTTATACTGATCCTACAGTTTCAATCGATCTGCGCAAGGGTTTGGACAATGTTAGATCTGCCTGGATTGAAGAACGTGATGATACTGAAGTGTTGGAGAATCTAAGCTCAACTTTTTCTAATGAACGTCTAGAAGATTCAGAATTAGACGCGCTTAGATTTGAACACCTGCAAGCGCCGCGTCGTGCTAAAAAAGGCAAAAACGTCTCACAAATGCATTATGCCAAAAAAGGCATCATTACGCCTGAAATGGAATACATTGCTATTCGTGAAAATTGTAAGTGGCAAGAATATAAAGACCAAATTGGCCAACACAAGGGTGAGGGTTTTGGTGCTTCAATTCCAGATGTTATTACCCCGGAGTTTGTTCGCGATGAAGTAGCTCGTGGTCGCGCAGTTATTCCTAATAACATTAACCATCCCGAAACTGAACCAATGATTATTGGCCGTAATTTCATGGTGAAAATTAATGGCAACATTGGCAATTCAGCCTTAGGCTCAAGTATTGAAGAAGAGGTGGATAAGATGGTTTGGGGTATTCGCTGGGGTGCTGATACCATTATGGATTTATCAACCGGTAAAAATATTCATGAGACTCGTGAGTGGATTATTCGTAATTCTCCAGTGCCAATTGGTACAGTGCCTATTTACCAAGCACTAGAAAAAGTTAATGGTATTGCTGAAGATCTAAATTGGGAAGTGTTTAGGGATACACTGATTGAGCAAGCCGAACAAGGTGTAGATTATTTCACTATTCATGCTGGTGTGCGTTTGCAACATGTGCCACTGACTATCGATCGTACAACAGGCATTGTTTCTCGTGGCGGATCAATCATGGCTAAATGGTGTTTAGCGCATCATCAAGAGAGTTTTATTTATACCCATTTTGAAGAAATTTGTGAAATCATGAAACAATATGATATTACTTTTTCACTCGGTGATGGTCTGCGTCCAGGCTCAATTGCTGATGCTAATGATGCAGCGCAATTTGGCGAGCTAGAAACCCTGGGCGAGCTAACTAAAATTGCTTGGAAGCATGATGTTCAAACCTTTATTGAAGGTCCTGGTCATGTGCCAATGCAGATGATTAAAGAAAACATGGATAAACAACTCAAAGAGTGTGGTGAGGCGCCGTTTTATACATTAGGCCCATTAACCACTGATATTGCTCCGGGTTATGATCATATTACTTCAGCGATTGGCGCAGCACAAATTGGTTGGTACGGTTGTGCAATGCTTTGCTACGTAACACCAAAAGAACACCTAGGATTGCCAAATCAAGACGATGTGAAAGAAGGTATTATTGCTTATAAAATTGCTGCTCATGCGGCAGATCTTGCTAAAGGCCATCCTGGTGCACAGATTCGTGATAATGCACTGAGTAAGGCGCGTTTTGAATTCAGATGGGAAGATCAATTTAACCTAGGCTTAGATCCAGATACAGCGCGCAAGTATCACGATGAAACCATGCCGAAGCAAGCAGCCAAAACCTCACATTTTTGCTCTATGTGTGGTCCTAAGTTTTGCTCTATGAAAATCACTCAAGAGATTAAAACCATGGATGACGAAGAAGTTGCAAAGATTAATGCTATCCAAGTAGAGATGGACAAAAAATCTGCAGAATTTTTAGATAATGATTCTGAAATTTACATGAAAGAGGGCGCTTAACCGTCCATTTGCGTTTTTTACCCCAGGGCAGCTTCTCTTTACTAAAGTAAATTCACCTTCTCTAAAATTTTAAAATCCTTCAAGCAGCATTGCTTAGAAGGATTAAGATTTTCACAATTGCAGTAGTTGTTTTTAGTCTGAAAGATGACAAAATCCTTTAAAGTGCCGCCTTTTCCTTGTTTTAGTGCTTCCAGATAAGCATTTTCAGTGATATTAAAGCAATAACACAGCAGTTTTTCATCAGTTTTAGCATTACAACAGCCCATTTTGAAAATTTCCTAAATTTTTACAGTACAATTGCTTTATTTTATTATAAATAAAATACGATGTTTTTAGCAGCTTTGGTCAATTCAATCATTGTAATGATTAGTGTACTTATTCATTATGAATTTTTGTATCGCACCACCAAGATTGTGCCACTGATGAAAATCAAACATCGTTTTAGAATTGTAAGCGTGGTATTTATTGCACTCATTGCTCATGTGGTAGAGATATGGATATTTGCACTAGGATATTTCTTTATGAATCAGAATCCAGAATGGGGCTCTATTACTGGCAATTTTGATGGTTCTTTATTAGACAGTGTTTATTTTTCGTTTACCAACTTTACCACACTGGGTTTTGGTGATATTGAACCTTTTGGTGCAATTAGGTTTTTAGTTGGTATGGAGTCCTTGGTTGGCTTTGTACTGATTACTTGGACAGCCTCATTTTTATACTATGAAATGAGGCGTTATTGGGATTCTAAATAGATTGGTCAATGAGTTGCAAGATTGTTTTAAGTGCGCCTTGTTTTGATTTGAAGTATTGATGTGCATTATCTCCAAGCTCTTTTTGCTCTTTAGGACTATCTAATAGCTCAATAATTCTTTCAAATAGTTCAGTGCTATTTTTTACTTGAATGGCGCCCTTTTTGCTCACCAAATCAAATGATATCTCTGCAAAATTAAATACCGTTGGTCCAAACAAAATAGGTTTTGATAGTGCTGCTGGTTCGAGCATATTGTGCCCGCCAGTATTATTAAGACTGCCGCCCATAAACACAATATCAGCTACATTAAAATAGTTCATCATTTCACCCATAGAGTCACCCAGTAGTATCTGTGCTTTTTGGGCGGATTTATTACTAGAACGTCTTACGATAGATAAATCATTTTTTTGAGCAAGTTTGTAGACTTCTTTAAAACGCTCAGGGTGTCTTGGGATAATAACAAGTAGTGCATCAATACTGTCTTTAACTTTTAAATAAGCGTTGATAATTTGCGATTCTTCTGTGTCATGTGTGCTGGCAAAAGCAACAACTTTTCGCTTGCCAATGATATTTTTTAAAGACTCGGAAACATCTTTATCAACAACAACATTTTGATCAAATTTAATATTACCAGCATTAATAGCTTTATTAGGTAGAGCGCCGAGTTCAATAAATCTTTGTTGTGAATTCTGATTTTGAGCAGCAATAACACTAAACTTATTTAAAGTTTGTCTGGCTAAATTAGGTGCAAATTTTTGATATTTTTCTAAAGAGCGTTGAGATAATCTTGCATTAATCAGCAGCGTTGGTATGTTGTTTTTATCTAGCGTATGAACAAGATTTGGCCAAATTTCAGTTTCTAATAAAATACAAATATCGGCATTAGTTCTTGCTGCGTAGCGATTAACAATAAAACCCAAATCAAATGGAAAATAATAATGCAGTACTTGTTGTTGATAATGATCTTTAACTGCTCTTGATCCAGTAGGTGTGGTTGTGGTGATTAAAACGCGGTGCTCCGGATAATCTTTAATCAGTCTATCAATCAGTGTGATTGAGGCTCGAAATTCACCAACAGAGACACAATGAATCCAAATAATAGGCACAGGTATTTTATTGATAAAACCAAGTCGCTCACCCATGCGTCTGCGATACTCAGGTGATTTTAAAGATTTTATTAATAGGCGCAAAAGCATTACTGGCAAAAGTAAATATCCAACAAAGCTGTAAGAGAATCGGTTCATTTATGAGTGGTATAATATCGTTCATTGTATTTTAGACCTTTTGCTTAAGCTTTTATGAAATTTGTTGATTCTGCATCAATTCATGTTGAAGCCGGTAAAGGGGGCGCAGGCTGTTTAGGTTTTCGTCGTGAAAAATATATTCCTGATGGTGGTCCTGACGGCGGTGACGGCGGTGACGGCGGTCATGTGTATTTTCGTGGTCAAGAAGGGTTAAATACGTTAAGTGAATTCCGTTTTAATCGACTTTTTAGAGCAAAAAATGGACAACCTGGTTCTGGACAAAACAAAAGAGGAAAATCAGCAGAGCACCTAACTGTTGAGATTCCATTAGGCACTAAAGTATATGATTTAGAAACCGATGAGTTGATTGGCGAGCTAACCAAACATGATCAAATACTACTGGTTGCCAAAGGTGGTTTTCACGGCTTGGGCAACGCAAGATTTAAATCAAGCACTAATAGGGCGCCTCGCCAAACAACACCAGGCACACCTGGAGAGGTTCGCGAGATTGGTTTAGAGATGAGTGTGATGGCTGATATTGGCCTGCTAGGCATGCCTAATGCGGGAAAATCTAGCCTTATTCGTCAAATCTCTAGTGCCAGGCCAAAAGTAGCAGATTATCCTTTTACGACGTTGCATCCATCTTTAGGTGTGGTGTCGTACTACGATGAGCACATTGTTATGGCTGATATTCCAGGTCTAATCGAAGATGCTAGTGAAGGTATTGGGTTGGGTTTTGAGTTTTTAAAACACTTATCTCGTGCAAAAGCACTATTACATGTGGTGGATATTTTGCCAGCAGATGGATCGGATCCTGCCCATAATTTTTTAACCATTGAAAATGAATTAAGAAAATATGATAAAGAATTGGCTAATAAGCCAAGACTATTGGCGATTAATAAAATGGACCTATTGCCAGAAGAGGATCGAGATGGTATTGTGAGCGATTTATTGAAAACGATTAATTACAAAGGCGATTTTTACAATATCTCCGCCCTAAATGGATTAGGGTGTAAGGATTTAGTAGAAGGCTTATTTAATTTAGTAAAAGACAACAATGAGTAAACAAAGATGGGTAATTAAGATTGGATCTGCATTATTAACTAATGACGGTAAAGGTCTGGATATTGATGCAATTAGTAGTTGGGTTGATCAAATTGCCGGTCTTAAGGCTAATGATATTGAGGTTATATTGGTTTCTAGTGGTGCCATTGCTGAGGGTATTAAAAGACTTAATTGGTCTGAGCGTCCAACTGATATTCACAAACTGCAAGCTGCTGCTGCAGTTGGTCAAATGGGTTTAGTACAAACTTACGAGTCTTTATTTGCAAAGCATAATATTCACACTGCACAAGTGTTATTAACTCATGATAATCTAGTTGATAAAAATCAAAGTGATAATACCAGTGCAACACTCAGTGCTCTTTTAGAGCTAGACACTGTGCCTATTGTTAATGAGAATGATACGGTTGCCACTGATGAGATTAAATTTGGTGATAATGACACATTAGCAGCCATGGTTGCTAATTTGACCGGTGCAACTCAGCTTGTAATACTTACAGATCAAGGTGGCGTATACAGTGCTGACCCAAGAAAAGACATGAGTGCTGAGCTAATTGATAAAATTTGTGTAACCGATGAAAAGCTAATTAAAGTAGCAGGTCGTTCTGGTGGATCTTTAGGCTCGGGTGGTATGTATACTAAAGTGCTAGCTGCTAAAACCGCTGCTAAAACTAATACAGATACCATCATTGCCTCTGGCAGACAAATTGATATTTTGTCAAGATTAGGTGCTGGTGAACATGTGGGGACGTTAATCCATTGTTAGCCTATATTGGACTGGGTTCAAATCTTAACAACCCTAAGCAACAAATCAAAAACGCAGTACTTGCACTTCATGATATGCAAGATGTTAGTGTGGTAAATTTATCAAGCCTATACCAATCTAAGCCAATTGATAATTCTGATCAGCCTGATTATATTAATGCTGTTTGTCAAGTTGACACTCATTTAACACCTTTAGAGCTTTTGCATGTTTGTCAAGAGATTGAAGAAAAACAACATCGTGTGCGCGAAAAAAAATGGGGTGCAAGAACCATTGATTTGGATATTATTTTGTATGGTGTACAAGTTGTTGCTTCCAAGCAATTAGTCATTCCACATCCGCAGATGATGAACCGAGCATTTGTATTGGTTCCACTTGCTGAGATGGATCCGGATCTTAAAGTGCCAGTGTTAGGCCCTATTCAAGATTTAATTGATAAGCTAGACGTGTCAGAACTAATTAAGTTATGAATATTGAACAACTAAAAACTTTTAAACGTTCAGGCGAGAAAATTACGTGTCTAACCGCTTATGACGCTTCATTTTCTTTAGTTTTTGATAAGTGCGGCATAGATGTTATTTTGGTGGGCGATTCGTTGGGTAATGTGATTCAAGGTGGTGAAAACACTTTAGGTGTTTCTATGGATGATATGATCTACCATACCAAGGTAACTGCTAAAGGTATTCAAAAGTCATTGCTTATTGCTGATATGCCTTACAAGAGTTATGAGAGTGCCGAACAAACACTTGTTAATGCGAATAAATTAATTACTGCAGGCGCACACATGGTGAAATTTGAAGGTGGTAAAGAACATAAAGAGTCGTTTAAAATTTTGCAAGCCAATAGCATTCCAGTTTGTGGTCATTTAGGCTTGCAACCTCAATCAGTGCTTGAGATGGGTGGTTATAAAGTGCAAGGCAGAGATGAGCAAAGTGCTAACAAGATCTTAGAAGATGCAAAACTGCTTGAGTCATGGGGTGTAAAAGTTTTGGTGTTAGAGTGCGTACCTGCCAAGTTAGCTCAAGTCATATCTCAAGCCTTAAGCATTCCTACTATTGGTATCGGTGCAGGTAGCGATTGTGATGGTCAAGTATTAGTAAGCTATGATATGCTTGGTATCAATACAGGCTATGTGCCAAAATTTGTGAAAAACTTTTTATCTGGTAATGACTCGATCGAGTCTGCAGTTAAAGATTTTATTCATTCGGTTAAAAACCAAACATTCCCAACTGATGAGCAAAGTTATTAACTCTGTTGTTGATATTGAGTCATTAGTATCAAATTACAAAGCCAACAATAAAACCATTGCTTTTGTGCCTACTATGGGCGGGCTTCATGACGGGCATCTGTCTTTGGTAGATATGGCTAAAAAGCATGCTGATGTTGTGGTTGTGAGTATTTTTGTCAATCCTACGCAGTTTGGAAAAAATGAAGATTTTGACAAATATCCAAATACCTTTGCTAATGACAAAAGACTGCTTGAAAAAAAAGGTGTGGAGATTATCTTTTCCCCAAGTAAAGATGAAATCTATCCACAAGGGGTAGCTAGCGATATTGAGCCTGGAGCCATTGCCAATATTTTATGTGGCGCTTCACGGCCTGGACACTTTAAAGGTGTGGTCCAAGTAGTGAGTCGTTTATTTGATATTATAAGGCCAGATGTTGCAGTATTTGGAGAGAAAGACTATCAGCAATTATTAGTCATTAAACAAATGGCAAAAGATTTGAACAAGGGTGTTGCTATTTTGTCTGCACCTATCGCGCGCGAACCCGGTGGTTTGGCGATGAGTACGCGTAATCAGTACTTGAATGCTGAGCAAAAACACGTTGCTGCAAAGTTATATCAAGTTTTAATCAATACTAAAGATAGATATTCGTCTGTTGATATTGATCAACTTGAACGTTTAGCAATTAAAGAACTTAGTAAGGATTTTAAAGTGGATTATTTTCAATTATTAGATGCGAATAACCTTAGGAAAATTACTGATAATACAAGTAAAATTGCGATATTATCTGCGGCTTACTTAGGTGATGTTCGCCTGATTGATAATCTTATTTTTAACAAAGGATAACCATGTTCAATATTACAGAGGAAGCGCAAACTTACGTTTCAGATTTATTTGCTCAACAAGATGAAAAAGATTTGGGCTTAAAAGTAGATATTGAAAGAGCAGGTACGCCAGCTGCCGCTGTTACTTTTAATTTTTGTTTTCCGAAAGAGTTAGGCAAGAATTATTTTAAATTTGCTTATGAAGGTTTTTTTGCCTATATTGATGAAGCTAATTTTAAATACCTAGAAGAATCTGAAGTTGCACTTAAAGATGAGGGTGCAGGTAAAAAATTAACCATTACTGCGCCAAACGCAAAAGGTGAAGAACCAAGTGAAGATGCGCCTCTTGAAGAGAAAATCAAATACATGATTGCTGCAGAGATTTCACCAGGACTTGCTTCTCATGGTGGTTTTGTAGAACTGGTAGAGATTACCAAAGATAAGGACGTTATTTTAAATTTTGGCGGTGGTTGTCAGGGTTGTTCTTCAGTAAAGCTAACATTAGAGCAAGGTGTGGAGCAACAATTGAAGGCACGTTTTCCTGAGATTAAGTCAGTGCGCGATGTGACAGATCACAGTCAAACAGATAACGCTTATATGTAGCACAATTTTATTTATGATGATAAACTACTCATCATGATTATTACCATAGACGCTAGCGCTAAAGAGCGCAAATCCGCTAAAGCAGCACATGAGTTATTTACGCTAAATACCATTGTTGTTCATATTTTTTTAACCCTAGGCCTTATCAAGGTTTTTGGTACAGGCATGGATGTGGCAATTAGCACTTCCATTATTCTATCGCTATTTATTATTGCCTATACTTATATGCGCACCAAAAAGGCAAAAACTCAAGATGTTCGTTTGGTGTATCTACATTGGCAGCTTTCGCTTAATCGCTATAAATTATTGATTGGTGCTTATATTTTTTACTTTTTAATTTCTGTTGTGGGCTTGCTGCTTGGCTCAGATGCGCCTGCTAGTATGGATGGTGTTAGTATTGTTAGCTCGATCATGACACTTCTAGGCGTGGTGCCATTATTCTTTGTTGTGCTGGTATCGGTGGTGCTTGGTTC
>CAYFPI010000006.1:74625-80677 GCA_964344985.1 uncultured Candidatus Thioglobus sp.
TCGATGTTTAATGCTGGGCGTGGAGAAATTGACAAAAAACATGCAGAGAAATATCCTGAGTAGTGGGAGAGTTTTCTTTAATCAACCAATACTTTAATTGGCATAATGATTCTGTTGATTTAGGTGTTGGAGATGATTGTGCACTGATCAGTATTGATCCTAATCAACAATTAGCTACCAGTGTAGATACACTAATTGAAGATGTTCATTTTCCTAAAAATACCAATCCAAGTGATATTGCTTATAAGGCTTTAGCAGTTAATTTAAGTGATCTAGCAGCCATGGGTGCTACCCCTAAATATTTCACCTTAGCATTAACATTGCCCAGTAAAGATGAATCTTGGTTGTGTAATTTTTCAAATTCTTTAAAAAGTTTAGCACAAAAACATCAAATAACTTTAGCAGGGGGTGACACCACCAAGGGCAAATTAAGTATTAGTATCAATGTTACAGGTGTGGTGGATAAAGGCAAGGCACTACTTAGGTCTGGCGCTAAAGTTGGCGATATTATTTTTGTCTCTAATACGATTGGTGATGCAGCTCTAGCATGGAAGCAATTGCAAGATGATAAAGTACCGAGCGAGGAATTGCTTAAGCAATTTAATACACCAGATCCACAAGTGTTATTAGGTCAAAAACTCTTAGGTGTTGCAAATAGTTGTATCGATATTTCCGACGGATTAGAGCAAGATTTGTCTCACATATTAAAACACTCTAACGTAGGCGCAACTCTTAATCTTACCGACATCCCGATGAGCGATGAAGTTCTGACCTATGTTGAAGAAACAAAAGATTGGTGTTTACCACTCGCCGGTGGTGATGACTATGAATTGTGTTTTACAGTTAGTCAGAGTAAATTAAAAGCAGTTGAAAAAATAGAGGCTGAACTTGGTGTGTCGTTAAGCCCAATTGGCATTATTACTAAAAAGTTAGGCATTGAAAGGCTAGCAATGTTTGATGAAGATTGTCAGCCATACCAGCATTTTTAAATTTTCAAGTATTTTTTTTTGCCACAAGATGAATTTTGAAATTATGAAAGTAGTTTAGTTGAATCTAAATGACTGAATAATTTTAAAATCCAACATAGTGGATAGAAAAAGACAAATTCCAAATATTTTTCCCTTTCTGTGAGGCATCTTTTTTTTTAAATACGAAGGAGTGTAGGTAGATCTATATGACTAAGTATTTTAAAAAAATAACAAAAGAGAAGGGTAAAAGATTCAGGAATTTAGACTTCTTTGCGCTCTGCAATGGTTTTACAATCTATACATTCATCCGCAGTAGGGCGAGCTTCTAATCTAATTAAAGCGATTTCAGCGCCACAGGTCTTGCAGTATCCATAGTCACCTAATTCAATAGTGTGTAATGTTTTGTCAATTTTGTTAATAAGCTTACGTTCACGATCGCGCGTTCTAAGCTCTAAGGCAAACTCTTCTTCAAGTGTTGCTCTGTCGTTAATGTCTGCAACCTGTGTTGCCTCTTCTTGAATGTGGTTAATGGTTGATTCAGCATCACTTACTAGCTGTTCACGCCACGCATTAAGCTTTGCCTTGAAATGATCAAGCTGAGCCTCATTCATAAACTCCTCACCATCTTTTGGCTCGTAGTTTGGAAAGTCTTGATAATCTGTTTGCGACATAGCGGTGTAATAATTCAAAAAAAATACGTTTATACCTAAACTACTTTAAAATAGCAATTTATTTTTAACATTTTTTATTATAAATTTTATTATGGCATTAGAAGCATTAATTTTTGACGTAGACGGAACCCTTGCAAACACAGAGAGGGATGGTCATTTAGTGGCATTTAACATTGCTTTTGAAGAGTTAGGTCTAGATTGGTATTGGACAAATGAAATGTATCATGAACTTTTGGATGTAACCGGTGGTCAATTACGCATTAAACATTATTTAAAAAATTACAAACCAGACTTTACGCATGATGATTTGGATAATTTTGTCGCTTCGATTCACAAGCTAAAAACCAGTATTTATGTTCGTTTAATGGATGAGGGGGCGGTACCACTGCGTCCTGGTGTTGAAAGGCTTTTTAACGAAGCTAGAGAGTCTGGTTTGCGCTTAGCAATTGCCACGACCACTACACCCGCTAATGTTGATGCACTCATTGCCAATACACTTGGCAAGGAGGCGTTGGATTGGTTTGAAGTTATTGGTGCGGGCGATATTGTGCCAAAGCTAAAACCAGCAGGAGATATCTATACTTATGTTCTTGATAAAATGAATCTAGATTCATCAAAGTGCCTGGCATTTGAAGATTCAAAAAATGGCATTATTGCTGCAACAGAAGCTGGTTTAAAAACCGTTATCACTGTTAATGAATACACAGACACGCATCCTTTTGACGGAGCGCTTGTGGTGCTTAGCAATTTGGGTGAAAAAGACAAGCCATTTACCATGATTGAAGGTGATCAAACAGATGCAAGTTATGTGGATGTAGAGTATTTGCAGGAGTTGCATGCAAAGCATTGTTGATCTAGCTGACAATTCACAAGTCTATGATGTAGCAACGATTACGCCACTATCTCTGGCGAGTCAATTATCTACGCGTAGTGGCAATAAAATATACTTTAAACGAGAAGATGAATTAGCCATTCATGCGTTTAAATTACGTGGCGCCTATCAAAAAATATCCAGTTTATCGGATGAGCAAAAGCGCCGCGGTGTTGTTGCCTCAAGTGCAGGTAACCATGCACAAGGCGTGGCATTGTCAGCTAAAAAATTGGGTATTGACGCCATTATTGTTATGCCAATGTCTACACCTAAGATTAAGGTTAATGCAGTTGAAGAGCTAGGCGCTAAAGTAGTGTTGCATGGCGATGTGTATGATGATGCTTATCAATATGCAAAAACATTAGAGCAAGACCAAAACTTGGTGTTTATTCATCCGTATGACGATATTGAAGTTATGGCAGGCCAAGCAACCATTGCTAAAGAGCTATTAGATCAACTTCCAAGTATGGACAAGGTGTTTATTCCTGTTGGCGGCGGCGGTTTGATTGCTGGTATGGCAACTTATATTAAACACTATGCGCCACATATTAAAGTAATCGGTGTAGAGCCAGAAGACTCCCCAACACTTTATCAAGCACTAAAACAAGGTGAGCGAGTGGTGTTATCTGAAGTAGGGCGCTTTGCTGATGGTGTGGCAGTTAAACAAATTGGCGAAAAAACCTATCCAATCGCCAAGCAAGTGGTGGATGAAGTGGTGTTGGTAAGCAATGATGAGATTTGTGCAGCTATCAAGGATATTTATGAAGACATGCGCTCAATTTCTGAACCAGCAGGCGCACTAGCCACAGCAGGTGTTAAAAAGTACATTGAAACCCATAAGCTGAGTGATGAAAAAATAGTCTCAGTTATTTCTGGTGCTAATGTTAATTTTGATCGTCTGCGCTACATCTCAGAGCGTGCCGATTTGGGTGAGCACAATGAAGCTATTATCGCGGTTACCATTGATGAAAAACCGGGAAGTTTTTTAAATTTTTGCCAGTTGTTAGAAAACCATTCAATTACTGAATTTAATTACCGTTATGGTGCCAAAGATCAGGCGCGCATTTTTGTAGGTGTTGCGCTTAACGAAGGTTTGGCTGAAAAGAAAAAGTTACTTGAGAAATTATCTAACTCTTTTGATGTGCTAGACATGAGTGATAATTCAATTGCAAAAACTCATATTCGTTATATGGTGGGCGGTCGTGCTGATTGTGAAAATGAGGTGCTGTATCGTTTTGAATTTCCAGAGCGACCAGGTGCGCTATTAAACTTCCTTAAAAAAATTGGCAGTAAATGGAACATTACCTTGTTTCATTATCGAAATCATGGCGCTGATTTTGGTCGTGTTTTGATTGGTTTGCAATCAAGTGATATAGATAAGCTTGAACAAAGTTTTGATGAGTTAGGATATTTTTATCAAAATGAAACCAACAACAAAGCCTATCAATATTTCTTGTAGAGTTTGTCAAAATACAGATCTTGATAGTATAGTTGCTATTGAGAATCTGGCTTATGAATCGCCTTGGTCCAAACTAAAGTTTAACGACTCACTTAATAACCCAAACATTTTAGCGAGCGTTATTTTGCTTGATCAAAAAATAGTGGGTTATTTGTTTGCGCTTAATTCTTTAGAGTTTGTTGATATATTGAATATTTGTATTCATCCAAAATACCAGCACCAAGGTTTAGGCAAACGGTTGTATACTGATTTTATTCAAAAAGTAAAAAAACCTCAGCAAGTTCGGTATTTCTAGAGGTAAGGGAGTCGAATAACGTTGCCATTGATTTTTATCAATCTCTAGGTTTTGAGCATATCGACATACGTAAAAAATACTATTCAAACAGCGAGAATGCTAAAATACTACGTTTGCAAATAAAGTAATTATTTGCCAATATTTGATTTATTTACCTAGCATTTTATGTCGCACAATTCCAAAATTATTTACACATTAACCGATGAAGCGCCTGCACTAGCAACCGCCTCATTACTTCCAATTATTAAAGCGTTTACAGGTGCTGCAGATATAGCAGTTGAAACTCGTGATATATCATTAGCGGGCCGCATACTGGCTAATTTTTCTAATAGGTTAACTGTAGATCAACAAACTGGAGACGCTCTAAGTGAGCTGGGCCAAATTGCAAAATTGTCAGAAGCTAACATTGTTAAATTGCCAAATATCAGCGCTTCCATTCCACAGCTAGAAGCAGCTATTGCCGAGCTTCAAACACATGGTTATGACATTCCAAATTATCCTTCCAATCCTCAAAGTGAAGAAGATAAAGCTAACAAGGTTACTTTTGCTAAAGTATTGGGTAGTGCTGTAAACCCGGTATTACGTGAAGGTAATTCAGATCGTCGAGCGCCTTTATCGGTTAAAAGTTATGCCAAGAAAAATCCTCATTCGATGGGAACATGGTCGGCTGATTCTAAAACCATGGTAGCCAGTATGACTGAAGGTGACTTTTACGGTTCTGAAAAATCAACAACCATTAACAAAGAATCTCAGTTTAGTATTCAATTTGAAGCGTCTGATGGCGCGGTACAGGAGTTAAAGGCATTGGCCCCATTGCAAGAGGGTGAAGTGATCGATGCCTCTGTTATGAGTCAATCTTCTTTAAGGGGTTTTTTGTCTGACTCCATTGCTCAAGCAAAAGAGGAAAATATTTTATTCTCTGTGCATATGAAAGCCACCATGATGAAGGTTTCTGACCCGATTATTTTTGGCCAGGCAGTAAGTGTATTTTTTAAAGACGTTTTTGATAAGCATGCGAGCATTTTTGCAGAATTGGACATTAGTGCTAATAATGGCTTAGGTGATGTTCTAACCAAAATTAAAGCATTAGATTCTAAAAAACAAGCAGAGATTGAAGCTGATATTCAAGCGGTATATAACAAGCAACCCGATGTTGCCATGGTTGATTCTGACAAAGGTATTACTAATTTAAACACTCCAAGCGACGTTATTGTTGATGCATCTATGCCAGCCATGATTCGTAGTTCTGGAAAAATGTGGAACAAAGGCGGTGAGTTACAAGACACAATGGCAGTAATTCCTGATCGTTCATATGCGGGTGTTTTTAAACAAACTATTGAGTTTTGTAAAACCCATGGTGCATTTGACCCTACCACTATGGGTTCTGTTTCAAACGTTGGCCTAATGGCACAAAAAGCGCAAGAATACGGCTCTCATGATAAAACTTTTCAAATACCTTCAGCAGGCGTGGTGCGTGTCATTTCAGATGATAACGAAACACTGCTTGAGCAGACTGTAGAGTCGGGTGATATCTTCCGCATGTGTCAAGTTAAGGACGCACCTATTCAAGACTGGGTTAAGCTAGCTGTAAATCGCGCTAGAACAACAAACTCTCCTGCAATTTTTTGGTTAGATGAAAATCGTGCACATGACAGTCAAATTATTAAAAAAGTTAATAAATACTTGCTTGAACACGATACGTCATCTCTAGATATTCAAATCATGTCGCCAGAAAAAGCCACTCAATTTACACTTGAACGCGTGAAAGAGGGTAGTGATGTAATTTCA
>CAYFPI010000006.1:80687-83505 GCA_964344985.1 uncultured Candidatus Thioglobus sp.
GAGATTACTTAACAGATTTATTTCCAATATTGGAACTTGGAACAAGTGCAAAAATGTTGTCTATTGTGCCGCTAATGAATGGTGGTGGTTTGTTCGAGACTGGCGCAGGCGGTTCTGCCCCTAAGCATGTTCAGCAATTAACCACTGAAAATCATCTGCGTTGGGATTCATTGGGTGAATTTTTAGCACTGGCCGTTTCATTGGAGCATTTATCTGCCACGTTTGATATGCCTAAAGCACAAATATTAGCAACTGCACTGGATGATGCAACTGCTCAGTTTCTAGACAACAACAAATCACCATCGCGAAAAGTTGGAGAGCTTGATAATCGTGGTAGTCATTTTTATCTTGCTATGTATTGGGCCGAGGCGCTAGCAACTCAAACACAAGACTCTGAATTGCAAGATCAATTCACACCAGTGGCAAAATCTTTGTCTGATAATGAGTCGGTTATTATTTCTGAATTAAATAAAGCCCAAGGTGTATTAGTAGATTTGGGCGGGTATTATCAGCCTAATCCAGAATTAGTTACTAAGGTGATGCGACCAAGTGCTACCCTAAATTCAATCATTGATTCTATATCATAGTATTATGCTCTACTAATAGTGTTGCATATAGGTTGTAGTGGCGTATGATGAGCTACAGGTAGTTATTAACTTAACTGCTTATAACTATATATAAAAAATAACTCTTAGAGGAGAAACAATGAAAAACGTAACAAAAGTTGTAGCAATTGCTACAGTGATGGCGGCTGCAACTGCTTCTGCAGGTTGGGGTAATAATAACGGCTGGGGCAACAATAATAATGGTTGGGGCACAGGTAATGGTTTAACCAACTGGGGTCCTTTTGACGGTGGCTCAAACATGGGTCCTTTCTCAGGTGGAAACAACTGGGGTCCATTTACTGGTGGAAACAACATGGGTCCATTTAACGGTGGCTCAAACATGGGTCCATTTAATGGTGCTCAAAACTGGGGTCCAATGTCAAACAACAACGACATGAACAACGATTCAGACTGGGGTTTCCATTACAACAACAAGAACACGACTAAGAACGTTTCTCGAGGAGCAGCGGATGGTAGTGCTGTTGGTAAGGCAGATGCAATCGTTAAAGGTGTAGCTGATGCTTACGCTAAGGGTACAGCTGATGGTTTTGCTAAAGGTCAAGCTGATGCATACGCTAAAGGTTATGCTGATGGTAAAGCAGCAGGTACAGCTGATTCACGTGATCAGGTGATTGCTAAGTAGGTTACCACTCGTAAACTATTAATATTAATTAGTAGTTAAAAGTAGAAGCCACCCCTTGGGGTGGTTTTTTTATAATTACCTATATATATGTATAGGTAATTATAAAAAAAACCACAATAAAGATACCGATTCTTATTTTTTCTAAATTTTTTAAAATTAAGCGCTTGTTAAGGTGTTTTTTAACAAAATGAGCTTAAAAAACAGCATTTTTTCTTAAAAATAAGTGGTTTTTTTTATAAATTTTAGCTATTTTTCCCTTATTTTTCATATATTTTCATTTTTTTTAAAATTTTATATATAAATTAAATCATTAAAAATCAATAACTTATGCTATTAATTTTGATATTGGTTAAATCTATATAAGAATATTATTGACTTCTAATATAGTTACTGTATAATACGCACCTATCAAGAGAACATACTCTTGCAAATAAAACACCTCAATTATGGTGGTGTTGAATATAAAAATAATCTAGGAGATTAACATGAAAAAAATTATCGCAATTTCTGCTCTAGTAGCAGCTACTTCAGCTTCGGCTTTCTTTGGTAACAACAACGACAACGGTTACGGTACTGGTAACGGTCTTTCTAACTGGGGTCCTTTCGACGGTGGTTCTAACTTCGGTCCTATGAACTCAGGTTCTAACTGGGGTCCATTTACTGGTGGAAACAACATGGGTCCATTCAACGGTGGTTCTAACTGGGGTCCTTTCAACGGTTCTAACAACTGGGGTCCAATGTCAAACAACAATGACATGACTAACGATTCTGACTGGGGTTTCCATTACAACAACAAGAACACTACTAAGAACGTTTCTAAAGCAACTGCAGACGGTAAAGCTGCTGGTACTGCTGACGCTAATGCTAAAGGTGTAGCTGATGCTTACGCTAAAGGTCAAGCTGACGGTTTTGCTAAGGCACAAGCTGATGCATACGCTAAAGGTTACGCAGACGCTAAAGCTAACGCTGCTGCTGACTCACGTGATCAAGTGATCGTTCCTGCTGCTAAGTAATTAGTAACTTGAATTAACCATTGGTGCTTGCACTGATGGTTATGAGCTAAAAACCACCCTTCGGGGTGGTTTTTTTATGCATGAATATTTTTCATTTAATGTTTAAAAAAGACCCTATTATTTTGTTATAATTAGAGGAATATTAACTTTTTTAGTTAATATGTTCCTTGTTATTTAACTAAAAAATATGGAGATAAACATGAAAACATTAGTACAAGCAGTAGCAATCGCTACAACAGTTGCAGCAACTTCTGCATCTGCAGGTTTTTTCAATAACAACAATGGCTACAATGGTTACAACGGCTACGGCAACAATAATGGTTGGGGTGCTGGCAACGGTTTAACTAACTGGGGTCCTTTCGACGGTGGTTCTAATTTTGGTCCTTTTGATGGTGGTTCTAACTGGGGTCCATTCTCAGGTGGAAACAACATGGGTCCATTTAACGGTGGTTCTAACTGGGGTCCTTTCAACGGTGGTTCTAACTGGGGTCCATTCTCTAATAACAACGACATGAACAACGATTCAGACTGGGGTTTCCATTACAACAACAAGAACA
>CAYFPI010000007.1:0-717 GCA_964344985.1 uncultured Candidatus Thioglobus sp.
ATAAAATTTTGCTTGCGATTATTAGAAAAGAGCCGCTTAAGTTGTCTTGACCCAATAAAAAATATTGGAAATTATTGAAATAGAGAAATTTCTTCAAGAGAAAAGCCTTGCTTTCCTCCAAAACACTACTAAAACCTTGTTTTTAGCCAATTAAATGACAGTTATAGGCCTTGCCTATAATAGAGTATCAAAAATTTCGTAAATTTTAAGAATGGATGTTTTAGAACAATGAAAGTGCTAATTTCATCCAGAAATCAGGGAATAAACCGACTACCAATATTAATACTGCATTAATTGATAAGACCAGCTTAATATCCATTGGTGCGCTTAGAGCGATTTCCTTTTCACTTTCGTTAAAGTACATTGATTTGATGATTTGCAAATAATAATAAGCACTAATCACAGCAAAGATTACTGCAATAATAGCAATGGTTACAAAACCAGCTGAAACCACTTGTTGCAAAATAAAGAATTTTGAATAAAAACCAATAAATGGAGGCACACCTGCCATTGACAACATAATAACTAGCATCATTAACGCAAACCAAGGTGAGTGCTTGCTAAGGCCTTTATAATCAGAAATTTCTTCTGCTTCGAAGCCTTTTTTATTAAGAAGAATAATCATGCCAAAAACAGCCAAACTCATCAGTACATATACAAATACATAAAATACTGCTGCGCCGTATCCAGTGATAACACCCGTTACAAAACCAAGCA
>CAYFPI010000007.1:727-1878 GCA_964344985.1 uncultured Candidatus Thioglobus sp.
GAATATGCCAGCATGCGTTTGATATTGGTTTGCATGAGTGCCACTACAGAACCCAATGCAATTGAAAGCAATGCTAAAGCCATAAATAAATCTGACCAATAAGCATGCATAGATCCCAAACCATCAATCAAAATACGCACTAGCATTGCAACGGCTGCAATTTTTGGAACAGTTGATAAAAACATGGTTACTGCTGTTGGAGAGCCTTGATAAACATCTGGCACCCACATATGAAAAGGTACAGCGCCAAGCTTAAAGGCGATACCGATCACTAAGAATACCAAACCAAAGTTAATGATTAATGTCTCTCTAGATGCAAGGTTTGCATCTGAAGCAAAGAATGATATTTCACTAATGTTTAAACTTCCTGTTATGCCATAAATCATACTCATGCCATAAAGCAAAATACCTGATGCAATTGCACCTAGTACAAAATATTTTAATGCAGCCTCAACCGCACCCACTCTTTCGCGCGCAATGGCGATCAGCGTGTACAAAGACAAAGACAGAATTTCCAAGCCAAGGTAAAGCGTTAGCAAACTATGGCCTGACACCATTACCATCATGCCTAATACTGCCAATAATACCAATACAAAATATTCACCTCTGAACAGAGAATGTTGTATTAAATAATGACGAGAATAAACCATGGCTACCATGGTTGCTCCAGCCATAAATACTTTAAAGACTGAGGCCATATCATCAAGTACAAAAGAATTGCCAAAAATAATCGCTTCCGGATGGCCAATTAAATTAAACGACAACAAGCCTGTAGCCAGCAAACTAACTTGGGTTAGATAGTAAGTAGCTTGTTTAAAAGCTTTTGTTAAAAATAAGTCTAATAATAAAACAACAACAATTGCGCTTAACAAGAAAATCTCTGGCAATGCTACCCATAAAGTTGATGTGTCAAATGAGAAATAATTATTCATAATTTAATACTTAAAGTTTAGAGGATAGCGCTTGTTGAAGTAAATGCTCAATTGAAACATGCATAACTTCAATCACGGGTTGAGGATAAATACCTATGATTAATACAGCCAAAGCAAGTACTGCCAAAATAGCAAACTCTCGCCCATTAATATCAGATAGAGTTGCAACATCTGGATTGGTAATTCCACCCCAGAAAACACGCTTAACCATCCATAGTG